>JACRIX010000104.1 GCA_016215645.1 Rhodocyclales bacterium | reverse complement strand
AGGCCACCAGGTCGACGCCGCGCAGGGTTTCCAGGGCGCGCAGCGTGATGTCGCCGAGGTTTCCGATCGGTGTGCCGACGACATACAATGCGCTTTCCATGTCCGGCATTCTTGCACAGTCCAAAGGCGCCGCCGGCGAGCGGCTCGCCGCCGATTACCTGCAGCGCCAGGGCCTGAAACTGATCGAGCGCAACTTCCGCGTGCGCGGCGGCGAGATCGACTTGATCTGCCGTGATGGCGCGAGCACGGTGTTCGTCGAGGTCCGCCGCCGCAGCCGGTCCGATTACGGCGGCGCGGCGGCCAGCATCACCGCCGCCAAGCAGGCACGCCTGATCCTTGCCGCGCGCCACTGGCTGCTGCGCCACGGCGAATGCCCCTGCCGCTTCGACTGCGTGCTGATCGAGGGACCGCAGGGCGAAAAGATCGAATGGCTGCGCGATGCGTTTTCGGCTGACTGAGGCACTGCTGCTGGCCTGCGCGCTGGCGCTTGGCGTGGCCAATGCGGCCGATGTCCGCATCCTGGTGCAAAGCTCGCCGCTCGCCGGCTTCAAGTACCATGCCGGCGAATCGCTCTGGCACGAAATGCGCGAGGGCGACCGCCTGGCCCTGGTGCGCGAGGCCGACAACGCGCACGACGGCAACGCCATCCGCGTCGAGTGGCGCGGTCAGAAACTCGGCTACCTGCCGCGCGCCGAGAACCGCGCCGTGGCGGCGGCAATGGACAATGGTGACAAAGTTGACGCCCGGATCGCGAAACTTCGCCAGCACAGGAACCCTTGGCAGAGAATGCTGATCGAAGTATTTGTCGTCCTCTAAGCCTCTTATTCGCGGCTCGCCGGGCCGGGTTGAGAGGCTATCCTTTTGTCCGCAATCCATTTTCTGGAAGTTTCATGACTCTCGCCTCACGCATCCAGCAACAATTCACCGACAGCGCCCAGGCCAAGCAGCAGGCGCTGGCCACCATGGCCGGCCCGATCGAGGCGGCCGTGCGCACCATGGTCGCCAGCCTCAGGGCCGGCGGCAAAATCATGGCCTGCGGCAACGGTGGCTCGGCCGCCGATTCGCAGCACTTCGCCGCCGAATTGCTCAACCGATTCGAAAAGGAGCGTCCACCATTGGCCGGGATTGCCCTGACCACCGACACCTCGACCCTGACCTCGATCGCCAACGACTATCGCTACGAGGATGTCTTCGCCAAGCAGGTGCAGGCACTGGGCCGCAAAGGCGACGTGCTGCTGGCGATCTCGACCTCGGGCAATTCGCCCAATGTCATCGAAGCCATCCACAAGGCGCACGCCCAGGGCATCACCGTCGTGGCGCTGACCGGCAAACAGGGCGGCAAGATGACCGCCCTGCTCGCCCCGGGCGACATCCACCTCTGCGTGCCCGCCGAACGCACGGCGCGCATCCAGGAAGTCCACCTGCTTGCCATCCATTGCCTGTGCGATGGCATCGATGCCCTGATACTGGGAGAAACCACATGAGCACGCAATCCATGACATCCGGCTCGCGCCGCAACCTGCTGTTGCTCGCGCTCTGCCTGCCAGTGCTGGCCGGCTGCTTCGGTGCCGCCGCGGTTGGTGTCGGCGCCGGGGCGCTGGTGCTGACCGATCGCCGGATTTCGGAGACCTACATTACCGACCAGGGCATCGAGTTGCGCGCCGGCAATCGGATCGACGAAAAGTACCGCGACAAGATCCATGTCAATGTCACCAGCTACAACCGCATGCTGCTGCTGACCGGCGAAGCCCCCAGCCCCGAGATCAAGGCCGACATCGAAAAACTGGCGTCCGGCGTGCCCGGCGTCAAATCGATCAGCAATGAGCTGGCGATTGCCGGTCCGTCCAGCCTTGGCGGCCGCAGCAACGACACCTACATCACGTCGAAGGTCAAGGCTCGCTTCGTCGATGCCAACAAGTTTTCTCCCAACCACGTCAAGGTGGTGACCGAGGCCGGGGTGGTTTTCCTGCTCGGCATCGTGACCCAGGCCGAGGCCAACGACGCGGTGGAAATCGCCCGCACCACGGGCGGCGTGCAGAAGGTGGTGCGCGTGTTCGAGATCATCAGCGCCGAGCAGGCCCGGGCCATCGACAACAAGCCGGCACCCGCCCCCGAGGCCACGCCGGCCACAGGCAGCAAATAGGACACGCGAATTGAGCTATGCGGCACCGGCCTTCGAGGCCAAGATCGTCGCGCCGGCGGAACTTGGCCAACGTATCGCCACACTGCCGCGACCGCTGGTGTTTACCAACGGCTGCTTCGACATCCTGCATCGCGGCCACGTCACCTACCTGGCGCAGGCCCGCGCGCTGGGCGCAGCGCTGATCGTCGCCGCCAATTCGGACGCCTCGGTACGTCGCCTGGGAAAGGGCGACGAGCGGCCGGTGAATGTGCTGGCCGATCGCATGACGCTGCTGGCATCCCTGGAATGCGTATCGCTGGTCACCTGGTTCGACGACGACACGCCCATCGCGCGCATCCGTGACTGCCATCCCGACGTGCTGGTGAAGGGCGGCGACTGGCCGGTGGAAAAAATCGTCGGCTACCGGGAAGTGACGGACTGGGGCGGCAGCGTGCAGTCCATCCCCTTCATCCACGAACGCTCGACCACGGCCTTGCTGGAGAAGATCCGCCGGCTATGATCTTCAGGAAGTCGGCGCCGGCGCGGCGCCGATTTCGCCGCCCGAATCTTTCCTACGCCGCCGTCTTGCGCAAAATCGACTCGCGCACCAGGTCGATGTGCGCACGCAAGGTATACAACATGTCGGAGAAAGTCAGCGGCGTACGGATGCGCGCCGCATCGTTCTCGATGCCCTGCAGGCGCTCCAGCCATTCAGCGCGGGTATGCAGCGCCGGACTCTCGTTGATCTGGTTTTCGAGGAACTTCAACTCGCCATAACGCCGGTAGATGCGCGAGCGCACCCGCCAGCCGTAGATCGCCGGCGCGAACTTGAACAGCGGGATCAGCACCGCCAGCAAGGGCACGATCATCACCACCATGCGGTCGATCAGGGTCGCCGCCCAAAACGGCAGGTAACGCTGCAAGAAGGGCCGCCCTGACTTGAAGAAGCGCTCGGCCTCCCTGGACAGGGGAAAGTCGCTGTGCCCGGCGCGGGGAAACTCGCGCGGTTTCTGGAACACGCCGGGTTCGCCATGCACCTCGGCAGCCGCCTGCATCAGCAGATCGATCAGCGCCGGATGGGTCGACTCGCGCACCAGCAAGGTCGCCATCGGCGATACCAGATGGATGTCCTGTGGCGGCAGGTCCATGGTCAGGTCGATCGCGCCGCGCGGCAACAGCAGATGGGCCAGGTAGGCGAAACGCCTGGTATAGGCCTCGGCATGTGTAAGGCTCATCAGGCGGATGCCCGGGGTATAGAGCAGCGACCAGACCAGCGACGACTGCGTCGGCCCGACCACGAAGGCGGCATCGATCTCGCCCTTTTCGAAGCGTTCCAGCACTGCCATGCCGCCCACCGGTATCAGGCGCGAATTCTTGGCGTCAATCTCGTTCGCCGCCAACAAGGCCAGGGCCAGGTGATTGGTGCCGCTGCCGGCGCCGCCGACGGCAATGCGCTTGCCGCGCAGGTCGAGCAATTTGTCGGTGCCGTGCAGGGTGGCATCACGATAGAAGATCCACAGCGGCTCATGGTAGAAGTCACCCAGCGTCACCAGTTCGTCGTTCTCGGCGGGACGCGCGGTGCCGCCCTGGATGAAGCCGGCATCGACCATGGATTTCGGATCCCGCAGGCGGGCGAGATTTTCCGTCGCGCCGGCCGAGGGCTTCTCGACCAGTTTGATGCCGTAGCGTTCGAATACGTCGCGGTAGCGGGCGGCAAAGATCTGGTAGGCGCCACCCTCGCCTCCGGTGCTGATCACCAGCGACGCGGGCGGTGCCGGCTTGACGAACTGCGCCGCGAGCCAGAACGCGCCGACCGCCAGCAGCAGAGAAGGCAGCGCGATGCTGAGGACGTCGCGCCAGGAAAGTAGTTTCAGCCGCTCGGGCATTCGGTTCGGACCAGGCCCGGCCTGCCGGGGACTCCGGGCAGGCCGGGCCCGCGAGTTCTAGTGCCGCCTCAGAACGGAATGTCGTCTTCGAAATCGTTGAAACCGCCACCGGCGGGCTGTTGCGCCGGCGCCGGACGGCTGCCGCCGCTCGACGAGGCACCGCCGCTGTCGCGCGGCGGCGCGTCGCCCATGCCCTGGCGGCCGCCCAGCATCTGCATGCGATCGCCGCGAATCTCGGTCGAATAGCGGTCCTGGCCTTCCTTGTCCTGCCACTTGCGGGTGCGGATCGAGCCTTCGACGTAAATCTGCGAACCCTTCTTCAGGTACTGGCCGCAGACCTCGGCCTGACGACCGAAATAGCTGACGCGGTGCCACTCGGTGGCTTCCTGCTTGTTGCCGTCCTTGTCCTTCCAGGTATCGGTGGTCGCCAGGCGCAGATTGGCCACCGCCTCGCCGCTCGGCAAGTAGCGGATTTCCGGGTCCGCGCCGAGATTTCCCACCAGAATCACCTTGTTAACCGATGCCATCGCTGATTTCTCCTCAGGGTTTTGTTTCAAGTATGCCATGCCGTGGGGATGGCGGCGAGCCTGCACTCCTGCGCGCCGGCAACGGCGGCATGGTCAGCGCCGCCGCCAGCCAGAGGGTGACCATGACCACGTCGCACAGGAAGACGGTGGCGGCATCGTAGTGCTCCACCAACCAGCCGCCCAGCGCGCCGCCGACGAACAGGCCCAGCGCCTGGGTCGTGTTGTACACCCCCAGCGCGGCACCCTTGGCGCGCGCCGGTGCAATGCGTGAAATCAGCGAGGGCAGCATGGCCTCGAGGATGTTGAAGGCGACGAAGAAGGTCAGCAGGCCGCCGGCAATGATCATGAAATTGGTGCTGCCCTGCCACATCGTCGCCAGGGTAAGCAACAGCAGGCCGACGGCGCCGACAAACACCGGCTGCACCTGGTTGCGCTTTTCGGCAATGATGATCGCCGGCACCATCAGCACAAACGAGGCCAGTACGGTCGGCAGGTAGATCTTCCAGTGCGACGCCACCGGCATGTCGCCGTAGCGCACCAGCAGGCTGGGCACCACCACGAACATCGCCATCTGCACGGCATGCAGGGTAAAGATGCCGAGGTTCAGGCGCAGCAGGCTGCGGTCGAACAGGATTTCGCGGAACGCCGGCTTGGGACCGGGCGGCAGGGCCGGCGCCGGCGGCACCACATGGGTGACGAGGCCAATCGCGCCCAGCGCCAGGATCGCCGTCAGCCAGAAGATTCCGCCCATGCCGATCGCGGCATACAGCGCCGGCGCAGCCACCAGCGAGAGCGCGAACATCAGGCCGATCGACGAGCCGATCATGGCCATCACCTTGGTCCGGTGCTGCTCGCGGGTCAGGTCGGCGGCAAGCGCCGTCACGGCGGCCGAGATGGCCCCGGCGCCCTGCAGCACGCGACCGATGATGGCCCACCAGATATCGGTCGATAGCGCCGCCACGGCGGAACCGAAGGCAAAGATCAACAGACCGATGATGATCACCTTCTTGCGGCCGAAGTTGTCGGCAGCCATGCCGAAGGGGATCTGGAACATCGCCTGGGTCAGACCGTAGGCGCCCAGCGCGATGCCGACCAGGGTCAGGTTGTCGCCGCCGGGAATGGTCTGGGCGTGAATCGCAAATACCGGCAGGATCAGGAACAGGCCCAGCATGCGCAACGCGAAGATCGACGCCAGGGAAGCTCCGGCGCGAACTTCGTCGCGACTCATGGCATCGGGAGTGGGGGAAAGCATGGGTTCTGTCGTTGGCGCCGGGCTTTGAATCATCCGCGGCGACCCGCGCGGCGGACGACCGCCGGCGGACCGGCGGAAAGCGGAGCATTAGAACACGAATGGGCAAGCCCTGCCAGCCGCCGCCGTGCATCCGGCCGCGTTGCATAATGCGGCCACACGAACTGAAAGTGACCCTTCATCACGGCCCGAAAGCGATCCGCCATGAAAGCCAGGTACCTGATCCCGCTCGCCATGTTCCTCAGTTCGGGCGCCATTGCCGAGGACAACCGCCAGTTGGCCCGCCTCAGCCCCGAAGCCCGGGCCGCATTGCGCCAGGAAATGCTCGACCTCCTGGCCGCACTGAACGTAATCCTGGCTGCCGCCAGTGAATTCGCCACCGCCCCGCGTGGCGACCGCGAACGGGCCCTTGCCCTGCTGCCCAATCTGACCGCAAGCGCCGTCGGCTGCCACGCCGCCGACCGCATGCGCTGAAGCGGGCCAAAAGTCGGCGCTGACGGCACGGCGATTCAACCGCCGTCAACGAGCCCTCCATGGATATTCCCCCCAGCCTGCTGATCCTGGTGATGTTCGTCGCCTTCGGCTCCGCCATTGTCGGGGGCATGGGCGGCTTCGGCACCGGCATCATCCTCACCGCGACGCTGACGCCCATTCTCGGCATCAAGGCGGTGGTGCCGCTGCTGGCGCTGGCCGGCATCATCATCAATCTGGGCCGCTTCTGGTTCTATCGCCATGATTTCGACCGCCGCGCCGTGAAACTGGTATTGCCGCCGGCACTGCTTTGTCTGGTCGGCGGCACCTTGATCTATCGCCATCTCGACCCGGCGCCGCTGGCCATCGTGATCGGCCTCGTGGTGCTGGCGGCGCTGCCGGCGCGGCGCTGGTTGCAGGCGCACAACCTGCATCTCGGCGCCCGCGGACTGAGCATCGGCGGCGGCTTCTTCGGCTTCCTCAACGGCATCGCCTCGGGCATGGGCGTGGTGCTGATTTCGCTTTTGCTGGGCGCCGGGCTTTCCGGAACCGCGGTGCTGGCCACCGATGCGCTGATCACCATTGTGGTGGACCTCGTCCGTGTGCTGATCTTCGGCAAGCTGGACCTGATCGACATGTCCGGCATGTTGCTCGGCGGCGTCATCGGCCTGGCCTCGCTGCCCGGCTCCTGGGTCGCCTCGCTGCTGGTGCGCCGCATGGGCCAAAAGCTGCACATCGCCATCATCGAGGTCCTGATTGCGATTGGCGGACTCAGCATCCTGTATCACGGCCTGCGGGCAAGCTGAGCGCTATCGCTCCGGCAACGCCGGAGACGGTATCCCTTGCGGCGGCGCCTAGGCCACGGCGACAAATCTCGCCCGAACGGCGGCTGCGCTCTGCCGAGCGTAGCGGCGTATATTCACCGGTTCCCCAATCCGAATCCGCATCATGGAAAACCTCAAGATTCGCGGCGCGCGAACCCATAACCTCAAGAACATCAACCTCGACCTGCCGCGCAACCGCCTCACGGTGATCACCGGCCTGTCCGGCTCGGGCAAGTCCTCGCTCGCCTTCGATACGCTCTACGCCGAGGGTCAGCGCCGTTACGTCGAATCCCTTTCGGCCTATGCCCGGCAGTTCCTGCAACTCATGGAAAAGCCGGACGTCGACCTGATCGAAGGACTGAGTCCCGCGATTTCCATCGAACAGAAGGCCACCAGCCACAACCCGCGCTCCACCGTCGGTACCGTCACCGAGATCCACGACTACCTGCGCCTGCTCTACGCCCGCGCCGGCACGCCGCATTGCCCCGACCACGACCTGCCGCTGGAAGCGCAAAGCGTCTCGCAGATGGTCGACCACGTACTGGCCCTGCCAGCCGACACCAGGCTGATGATCCTCGCCCCGGTGGTGGCCAATCGCAAGGGCGAGCAACTCGACCTGTTCGCCGAACTCAAGGCGCAGGGCTTCGTGCGCCTGCGCGTCGACGGCAAGGTGCATGACATCGACGCCTTGCCGAAACTGGCCAAGACCCAGAAGCATAGCGTCGACATCGTGGTCGACCGGCTCAAGGTGCGCGAAGACATGCGCCAGCGCCTGGCCGAAAGTTTCGAAACGGCGCTGCGACATGCCGAAGGCCGCGCCCTGGCGGTGGAAATGGACACCGACAAGGAGCACCTGTTCTCGTCGAAGTTCGCCTGCCCGGTGTGCAACTACGCGCTGCAGGAACTGGAACCGCGGCTGTTCTCCTTCAATAACCCGATGGGCGCCTGCTCGCAATGCGACGGCCTGGGCCAGATCCAGTTCTTCGATCCGGCGCGCATCGTCGCCTACCCGCATCTCAGCCTGTCGGCCGGCGCCATCAAAGGCTGGGACCGGCGCAACCAGTTCTACTTCCAGATGATCGAATCGCTGGCGGCGCATTACAAGTTCAACACCGAACAGCCCTTTGAAAAAATGCCGGAGGCCACCGCCAACATCGTGCTCTACGGCTCGGGACGCGACCAGATCAAGTTCCGCTACCTGAATGAAAAGGGCACCCGCTTTGACCGCACCCATGCCTTCGAAGGCATCATCCCCAACCTCGAACGCCGCTACCGCGAGACCGACTCGATGGCGGTGCGCGAGGAGTTGTCCAAGTACCTCAACAACAAGCCCTGCCCCGAATGCGACGGCATGCGCCTGCGCCGCGAGGCGCGCCACGTCTTCGTCGGCGGCAAGAACATTTCCGACATCAGCCGCCTGTCGCTGATCCATTGCCGCGATTTCTTCAACCTGCTGCAACTCGCAGGGCACAAAGCCCAGGTCGGCGAAAAGATCCTCAAGGAAATCACCTCGCGGCTTTCCTTCCTGATCAATGTCGGCCTCGACTATCTTTCGCTCGACCGCTCGGCCGAGACGCTCTCCGGCGGCGAGGCGCAGCGCATCCGCCTGGCGTCGCAGATCGGCTCCGGCCTCACCGGCGTGATGTACGTGCTCGACGAGCCCAGCATCGGCCTGCACCAGCGCGACAACTCGCGCCTGCTGGAAACCCTGTTCCACCTGCGCGACCTGGGCAATACGGTGATCGTGGTCGAGCACGACCTGGAAGCCATCGAGTCCGCCGACTATCTGGTGGATATGGGCCCGGGCGCGGGCGAACACGGCGGCCGCGTCGTCGCCGAGGGCACGCCCAAACAGGTGGCCGCCAACACCGCCTCGGTCACGGGCGCCTTTCTCGCCGGCCGGCGCGAGATCGCCACGCCAGCAAAACGTACGCCGCCCAATGCGCTGCGCGAACTGAAAATCCGCGAGGCCAGCGGCAACAACCTGAAGCACGTCGACCTGGCGATTCCCGTGGGCCTGCTGACCTGCATCACCGGAGTTTCCGGCTCGGGCAAGAGCACGCTGATCAACGATACGCTTTACGCCGTTGCCGCTCGCCACCTCTATGGCTCTGCCGTGGAACCGGCCCCGCATCGCGAGATCGAGGGCCTGGAATTCTTCGACAAGGTGATCAACGTCGACCAGTCACCGATCGGCCGCACGCCGCGCTCGAATCCGGCCACCTACACGGGTTTGCTAACGCCGATCCGCGAACTCTTCGCCGGCGTGCCGCAATCGCGCGAGCGCGGCTACAGCCCGGGGCGCTTCAGTTTCAACGTCAAGGGCGGGCGCTGCGAGGCCTGCCAGGGCGACGGCATGATCAAGGTGGAGATGCATTTCCTGCCCGACATCTTCGTGCCCTGCGACGTCTGCCACGGCAAACGCTACAACCGCGAAACCCTGGAGGTGCGTTACAAGGGCAAAACCATCCACGAGGTGTTGCAGATGACCGTGGAGCAGGCGCGCGAATTCTTCGACGCGGTGCCGGTGGTGGCGCGCAAGCTGCAGACCTTGGTGGACGTTGGCCTGTCCTACATCCAGCTCGGGCAATCGGCGACCACGCTCTCCGGCGGCGAGGCGCAACGCGTCAAGCTGGCGCTGGAACTCTCCAAGCGCGACACCGGGCGCACCCTCTACATCCTCGACGAACCGACCACCGGCCTGCATTTCCAGGACATCGAGATGCTGCTCTCGGTGCTGCACCGGCTGCGCGACCACGGCAATACCGTGGTGGTGATCGAGCACAACCTCGACGTCATCAAAACCGCCGACTGGATCATCGACCTCGGCCCGGAAGGCGGCGACGGCGGCGGCCGCATCATCGCGACAGGCACGCCGGAAGACGTGGCACGGGCCAAGGGCAGCCACACCGGGCGTTACCTCGCGCGCTTCCTTGCCTCACGGCCGACGCCGGCGAAACCCAAACCAGCCGGGAAGCGCAAGGCCGCCGCATGAGCGCCTTCGAGAACTATGCGCGGGAAGCCCGGGATCTGGAGCACGAGATCGCGACCAAGGGCATCATCCTCGGCATCAACTGGGACGACCCCGTGCAAGTTCGCGAACTGGCCCGCCAGGCCATGGACTGCCGCATCGGCGCGATCGATTGCGAACCCGACGACCCACAGGACCGGTCGCGGCTGGAACTCTTCGGCATCATCCAGCTGATGCTGAAGGTAATGAAGGAGAGCGCCGACGACCAGATTCACACCCACGGCGGCCCAATTTGGAAGACACTCGCCCGCGCCCTGTGGGCGGAACACGATCTGCGCATGAAATAGGCGCGAATCTCAGGCGCTGATGATTTTCAGGTCGAAAGCGCGCTCGACGAACCAGACCAACGCGATGGCCAGCGTGAGCAGCGAGCCGCCGACGAAAATTCCACGCCGGTAGAAAGCTGTATCACGCAAGAACCAGGCGAAGGGCAGGAACACGGCGACGATCGCCAACTGGCCGATTTCGACCCCGAGGTTGAAGCCCAGCAGCGACAGCACCAGCGTCTCCTGCGGTAGTCCAAGCTCCGCCAGCACGCTGGCGAAGCCGAAGCCGTGGATCAGGCCGAAACAAAAGGCCACCAGCCAGCGACGGCGTTCCACCAGCGGCTTGAGATTGTTCGCCGCCGCCAGCACCACCGATGCAGCGATTGCCGACTCGACCACGCGCGAAGGCAGTTCGATGAGCCCGAGGGCCGCCAGCGACAGCGTGATCGAATGCGCCACCGTAAAGGCCGTCACCACCCACAGCACCTCGACCAGCGCGACACGGAAGCTGGCCACACCGCGCCAGCGCCGCACTTCGTGCACCAGCACGGCCGGCAGCAACAGCGCAAGCAGGAACAGGATGTGGTCGAAGCCGATCCAGATATGCCATATGCCCTCGACCAGGTATTGCCCAAACTGTGCCAGGCGCGAGACTTCGGCGGCGGCGAACCGCTGCTGCGCGCGTTGTGGCGCGAACACTGCCGTTTGCGCGGTGCCGTCCAGACCCAGCCGCAACAGGCCGCGATGCAGCGCATCGAGCTCGAACAACAGGCGGTAGTCGATCTGCAGGTCGCCGCCGCCTGCCGGGCAGGATCCGGTCAGGCGCAGCACCGCGTAGGCGCCATCAGTGTGGTCATCGACCAGGTGGTCGGCAACTTGCAGCGTGCACTCGCCGCCGCGCCGCAGCACCAGGCGCGCCAGTGCCCAGGCCGCGATGTCGGTATGGCGCGCGCGCACCTCGCCCCAAGTGATCTCGCCATTGCCGTCGGCATCCAGCCCGAGCGCGAAATCGATGTCGCGCAGGGCGATGTCCCACTGCCCGGACACCTCTTTGCCCTTGGTGTCGAGCATCAGGTAGCTGTCGCTGGCCTTGTGCGCCAGGGCCGGCAACGAGCACAGCAGGAACAGGGCCAGCAGCCACCAGCGCCGCATCATCGCCGTGTCGCCAGCGCCGTCCCGCAAGGGGATACCGCGTTGCATAGCTTTTGGCCCAGGTCGCGCAATCGCGCATCCTCGAAGCCGCTGCTGGCCAGCCATTCGCGCACGACCTGCGCGGGCGCGGCCTCCCCGGCGGCAATCGCGGCTTCGAGCAGGATGCGGGCGTCGCGCGGTTCGCGCTGCACCCGGTAATTGTCGGCGGCAAGGCGCAGTGCCTCCTTCGCGTTGCCGCGCAGGCGCAACTGGTAACGCGCCTCCTCCGCCTGGTGCGTGGTGTCGCCGCGCTGCCTGGCGGCGGCAAAGCGATCGTCCAGCATCTGCGCCAGCCGTGTCGCGTTTGCGCCCTTCACTTCCGCCTCGGCCTCCGCCAGCCTAAGCAGCAGGTTGTCGGAGGATTCCCAGCCGGCGAGTTGCTTGAGCACGTCTTGCGGCCGGCCCGCATCGAGCAGGAAATCTCCCCAGGCGGCGAGCAGGTAGACATCGTCACGGCCCAGGGAAAGGGCTGCGCGAAAATGCTTTTCGGCCAGGTCGGGTTTGCCGCGCCAGTCAGCCACTTCGCCCAAATGGGTCAGCAGCCAAAGCCGGTTGCCGGGGTCGCCCGTTTTAGCCAGCGCCGCCTGCAAGGTCTGATAGGCGGACTCGAGCTTGCCGACGTAGGCCAGCACCAAACCAGTGCATGCCCCCTGCAAGACGTCACGATTCAGGCTTTGCAGGGCGTCGCATTCCTTTTGCGCCGCAACATAATCGGCCTGAACCAGGAAGATCGCACCGCGCCAGGCATGGGCCGTGGCAAGGTCCGGGTCCAGCACCAGGGCGGCGGCGAAATCGTCGAGCGCACCGGCGAAATCGTGCCGATACTGGCGCGACAGGCCCCGGACGACCTTCAGCGAGGGCGGCAACGGTTCCGCAAAGCGAGCGACTACTGCCTCCGCATAGCCCACGTAGCGTGGGTCGCCGCGCGCCATGGCAAGGTCGAAATAGCGCTCGGCAAGTTGCGCCGCAAGCTGCGGATTCTGTCCGGCCGCCGTCTGCGCACGACGCAACTCAACAAGCTCCCGCACGGTGCTGTCGTTGGCGCGCACCGGCAAACGTTCGATCACTTCGGTGTCGGAGGTCGGTTTGCGCGGCGCAGCATCAACAGTTGGAGCGAGCAGAAACACGGCTGAAATCAATAGTTGCGCGCGAACCGCCGCAAAACGAGTCAACTTGGCGAAGGGCATAGGCGTTAAGTGCTTCGTGCTCGCCAAACGGGCGTCACGCTTTCCAATAATCCTTAGGAGTTTACACATGAGCAAGCTACTTTCCATCCTGATCGCTGCCGCCTTCGCTACCGTTTCCGCTGGTTCTTTTGCCGCATCACACGCTGGCGCCGCCAAGGACGACAAGAAGATGGAGAAGAAGGAAGAGAAAAAGGACGAGAAGAAGGCTGAAAAGAAGGAAGAGAAAAAGGACGAGAAGAAGGCTGAAAAGAAGGAAATGAAGAAGGAAGAGAAGAAGGCTGACAAGAAAGAAGAAAAAAAGGAAGAGAAGAAAGAAGAGAAGAAGGCTGACAAGAAGTAATCGGCGCTCTTTCCCAGAAAAGCGGGCTACGGCCCGCTTTTTTTATGTCCGGGGTGGAGTGCCGGACGGAATCCTGGCCATGTCGCCAGGCAACTACCGCGGCCGGGCGACCGGATTGCCAACCCGTCGCCAAACAGTGGCCAGCCAGGGTTGCTGTTCGAGCGGCACCCCGCTTGGACGATAGTAGTGCTCAAGCTCCTCGAATCCAGCCGAATTCACATAGTCACGCCAGGTTTCGAGGTCGTAGTAGGCACCGTAGCGCTCGCCATTCAGGCTTTCCTGGTTGTCGCCGCGCGGATTCGAACTGAACAGCACGCCGGCTGGCTTCAGCGCTGCATGCAATTGCCCCAGCACGCGCGGCAGTTCCGGTCTGGGCACATGGAACAGCGAGGCATTGGCAAAGATGCCGTCGAAATGGCCGGCCGGCAGATCGAGATTCAGGAAATCCTGCTCCCAGACTTCGCAGCCGCTGTACTCACGCGCCATCCGCGCCAGTGCCGCAGTACCTTCAAGTCCGATGACGCAATGGCCGCGCCGGCTGAAATCGCGCAAGTCACGGCCCGGCCCGCAGCCGAAATCCAGCAACATCAAAGGTGGCTCGGCGGCGATATGGCGCAGCAGCGCTTCAATGTTCTGGCTTACGTCGTGGTTGCGGGTACCCTCCCAAAAGGCTTCGGCCCGCGCCTGGTAATGACCCAGGGTGCGGCTGACCAGTTGCTGAGGGGCGTTCGGATCAGGTTTCATGGTGCGTATTTTCGCCGCAAAACGCCGTACCGCCGTCGCCGACTTTCATGAAATCGGATGCGGGGCTTGCCGCACCCTGGAAATAAAACGCCACGGCAAACCGTGGCGCTTTACCAGTAGCGGCCGAAGCAATCAGCTCTTCAGCGCCACCAGCACTTCGTCCAGCATCTTCTTCGCATCGCCGAAAAGCATGCGATTGTTCTCCTTGTAGAAGAGCGGGTTGTCGACACCGGCGTAGCCGGAAGCCATCGAACGCTTCATCACGATCGAAGTTTTGGCCTTCCACACTTCCAGCACCGGCATGCCGGCGATCGGGCTGGTCGGGTCGTCCTGCGCCGCCGGGTTCACGATGTCGTTGGCGCCGATGACCATGGCGACGTCGGTGGTCGGGAAGTCGTCGTTCAACTCGTCCATTTCCATCACGATGTCGTAGGGCACCTTGGCTTCGGCCAGCAACACGTTCATGTGACCCGGCATGCGCCCCGCCACGGGGTGGATGCCGAAGCGGATGTTGACGCCCTTCTCGCGCAAGTGTTTGGTGATTTCATACACCGTGTGCTGGGCCTGCGCCACGGCCATGCCGTAGCCGGGAACGATGATCACGCTCTTGGCGTCCTTCAGCAGTTCCGCGGTTTCGAGGGCACTGATGGGCACGACTTCGCCGGCTGGCACCGCTGCGTCACCCTTGGGTGCCGGGGTACCGCCGCCAGTGCCGAAGCCGCCGGCAATCACGCTGATGAAGTTGCGGTTCATGGCCCGGCACATGATGTAGGACAGGATCGCACCGGAGGAACCGACCAGCGCGCCGACCACGATCAGCAGGTCGTTGGAGAGCATGAAGCCGGTGGCTGCGGCCGCCCAGCCCGAGTAGCTGTTGAGCATGGAGACCACCACCGGCATGTCGGCGCCGCCGATCGCCATCACCATGTGGATGCCGAACAGCAGCGCGATCACCGTCATCACGATCAGCGGCGTCATGCCGTCGGCAATCGAATGGCTGTTGATGAACTTGCCGCCGAACCAGATCACCACCACGAGGCCGATCAGGTTGAGCCAGTGGCGCGCCGGCAGCAGCAGCGGCGAGCCGCCGATCTTGCCGTTGAGCTTGCCGAAGGCGATCAGCGAACCGGAGAAGGTCACCGCCCCGATCAGGATGCCGATGTAGATTTCAAGCTCGTGGATGGTCTTCTCGGCACCGGCCAGCGGCGCCGAGGTGTCGATGTAGCTGGCGAAGCCGACCAGACAGGCGGCGAGGCCGACCAGGCTGTGCATCAAGGCGACGAGTTCGGGCATCTGCGTCATTTTGACGACCTTGGCCGCGTAAAGGCCGATGGCGCCGCCAACCACCATGGAACCGATGATCCAGGGGATGCCGGCTGCCGTGACGCGCGGGCCGAACACCGTGGCCAGCACGGCAATGCTCATGCCGATCATGCCGTAGAGGTTGCCGCGCCGCGAGGTCTCGGGGTTGGACAGTCCGCCCAGGCTGAGGATGAAGAGGATGATGGCTCCGATGTAGGAGACAGTTGCCAGATTTCCAGACATTTCGGTGTCTCCTGCTTACTTGCGGAACATCGCCAGCATGCGCTGGGTCACGGCGAATCCGCCGAACATATTGACGGCGGTCAGGGCGATGCCGCCCACGGCCAGCCAGCGTATCCACGGCTCCGGCGGCAGGCCGCCGGCCAGCGGCGGCGCGATCTGCACCAGGGCGCCGATGCAGATGATGCTGGAAATGGCGTTGGTCACGCTCATCAGCGGCGTGTGCAGTGCCGGCGTCACGTTCCACACCACCATGTAGCCGACGAAGCAGGCCAGCACGAAGACCGTGAAGTGGGCGAGGAAGGCCGCCGGAGCGTTGGCACCTACAAACCAGAACAGTACCGCGGCGACCGCGAACATGATGGCCAGGCTTCCGGCCGCCATGGGTTCGCTGGCGGCGCCGTGACCGTGGCCGCCCTTTTTCGCCGCGGGCGCGGGCGCGGGCGCGGCGGCAGGCTTCGCCGCGGGCGGGGCGGCGACCGCCTTGGGCGCCGGAGGCGGCCAGGTAACCTCGCCGTCCTTGATCACGGTCAGGCCGCGGATGGCGTCATCTTCCATGTTGACGTCGATGAGGCCGTCCTTGGTTTTGCACAGTTCCTCGGTGAGGCGGAACAGGTTGGTGGCATACAGCGTCGACGATTGCTTGGCCAGGCGCGAGGTCAGGTCGGTGTAGCCGACGATGGTGACGCCGTGCTTCACTACCGCCTGCCCGGGCTCGGTCAGTTCGCAGTTGCCGCCGCGCTCGGCCGCCATGTCGACGATCACGCTGCCCGGTTTCATGCTCTGCACCATCTCGGCGGTGATCAGCCGGGGCGCCGGCTTGCCGGGGATCAGCGCGGTGGTGATGATGATGTCGACTTCGCGCGCCTGCTTGGCGTACATCTCGCGCTGGGCCTGCTGGAAGCCCTCGCTCATGACTTTGGCGTAGCCACCGCCACCGGATCCTTCTTCTTCGTAGTCGACCTTGACGAATTCACCGCCCAGGGACACGACCTGGTCGGCCACTTCGGCGCGGGTATCGTTGGCGCGCACGATGGCACCCAGGCCGGCGGCCGTGCCGATCGCCGCCAGGCCGGCGACGCCGGCACCGGCGATGAAGACCTTGGCCGGTGGCACCTTGCCCGCAGCGGTGATCTGGCCGTTGAAAAAGCGGCCGAAGGCGTTGGCGGCCTCTATGACAGCACGGTAGCCGGCAACGCCGGCCTGGGACGTCAGGGCGTCCATCTTCTGGGCGCGGGAAAGCTGGCGCGGCAGCGCGTCGATGGCCAGCACGGTGGCCTTCTTGGCGACCAACTGCTGCATCAGTTCCGGGTTCTGCGCCGGCCAGATGAAGCCGATCAGGGTGCCGCCTTCGCGCAAGTGCGCCACGTCCTCCGGTGTCGGCACGCCGACCTTGAAGACGATGTCCGAGGCCGCAAAAAGCGCGGGAGCCCCGGCGATCACCTCGGCCCCGACGGCGCGATAGGTATCGTCATTGCAATTCGCTGCATCGCCGGCGCCGGATTCGATGGCGACCTTGAAACCCAGCTTGATGAGCTTTTCAACGACTTCGGGCACGGTGGCCACGCGCTTTTCGCCGGCCAGCGTTTCCCGGGGTACTCCGATTGTCAGCGCCATGATGCTCCCATTCCATTTTTCTTTCGAGTTGGTTGGTAGGACGGTTCTGCCTGCCCCCGTCCGGGCCTGTCGGCACCTCGCCGGCGCCAAGACCCTACCGGCGTTATGATACCGCCTTTCACCCGCCATCATGCCGAATTCCAAGCCGAATCGAGCCCGCGCCCGCGCCGCCAAACGACTCTCGAATGCCGCCAAGGTCGGCATGGCGCCGGGGGCGCTGATCCACCTCGGCGAGCGCAAAACCGAGCAGGCGGCGATCACGCTGATCGAATACGGCACCGGTGAAATCATCGAGCACCGATTCACCTCGCTGGCCGATTCGCAGGGCTACCAGCCGCGCCTGCCGGTACTCTGGCTCAACGTGCATGGACTGCACGAACCCGAGGTCATGGCCGAGATCGGTCACCGCTTCAACCTCCACCCGCTGGTGCTGGAAGACATCCTCAATACCGATCAACGGCCCAAGGTCGATGACTATGGCGACTACTTGTTCCTGGTCGCGCGTTTTTTCGAGGTCGAGACCCAATCCGGGCAGATCGGGTCGGATCAGGTCAGCATCATCCTCGGCAGGAATTTCGTCCTGACCTTCCAGGAGCGGCCCAGCGGACGTTTCGACCCGATTCGCGGGCGCCTGCGCCAGGACCGCGGGCAGATCCGCAAGCTGGGCGCCGACTACCTGGCCTATTCGCTGATCGATGCCGTGGTTGACCGCTATTTCACGATCCTCGAAAGCATCGGCGAGCGCACCGAGGAACTCGAGGACATGATGCTGGCGAATCCGCGGCCGGGAATGCTGCACAGCGTGCACCAGCTCAAGCGCGAAACCTTGTCGCTGCGCCGCTCGATCTGGCCGCTGCGCGAAGTGATCAACAACCTGACCCGCGCCGACGACCGCTTCTTCCGCCCCGAAACGCGCCCCTACCTGCGCGACGTATACGACCACACAGTGCATGCCATCGAATCGCTGGAAGCCAACCGCGACGTCATCGCCGGCATGCTCGACATCTATCTTTCGGCGGTCAGCAACCGCGTCAATCAGGAAGTGCGTGCGCTCACCGTGGTCGCCATCATATTCATGCCGGCCACGCTGATCTCAGGTATCTTCGGCATGAACTTCAAGCTCATGCCGCTGCTTGACTGGCCAAGCGGCTTTCTGGTCGCCATCGGCCTGATGGCGGCCGTCGCCACCACGCTCTCGATCGTTTTCTGGCGCCGGCGCTGGCTGAAATAGCGTTCAGGGCGCCAGCGTTCCCGAACTGTGGAACACCCGCTTCGCCGCCGCCACCAGGATAAACACCTCCTGCGCCGTCAATCCCGGAAACTGCTCATGCAAGGCGCGGTAGGCCAGATGCTCATGGGTCTGCCCACCCCAATCGTTGGCCGGGTCGAAGAAGGGCTTCAAGACATCGTAGGCTTCGACAAAGATCGTGCGCAGATGCGGATTGCTGCGGCGTTCGGCGCCGCTGGCGGGGTCGGTCATGGTCTCGCTTTCTATTTCAGGTTTCGCAGCGTTGCCGCAACAGGCGACGCTGCACCTTGCCGGTGGTGGTCATCGGCAAGGCGTCGATGAACTCGATGATCCTGGGATACTCGTAAGGTGCCAGGTATTTTCGCACATGGTCCTGCAACGATGCTTCCAGGGCGGCCGAGGGTTTCTGCCCCGGCTGCAGCACGATGAAGGCCTTGACGACGGTGCCACGGGTCGCGTCGGGCTCACCGATGACCGCCGCATTCAACACCGCTTCGTGCTTGACCAGGCAGTTCTCGATCTCGCCCGGGCCGATGCGATAGCCGGCGCTCTTGAACATATCGTCCGAGCGGCCCTGGTACCAGAGCACGCCGTCTTCGTCCATTTTCGCCAGGTCGCCGGTGCGGCCCCAGGCGTGGCGGTCATCGATGCCGTCGCCAAAGAACTTTTCCCTGGTCGCTTCCGGGTTCTTCCAGTAGCCGAGCATGAATACCGGGTCCATCTCGCCATTGCAGCTGCGCTGGACGCAGACCTCACCCATCTCGCCCGGCGCCACCGGATTGCCTTCGTCATCGAGCACGCCCAGCCGATGTCCCGGATAGCCGCGCCCCATGGCGCCGAATTTCGGCGGCGTCACGGCAGCGCAGTTGCCGACGATGTAATTGATCTCGGTCTGGCCGTACATTTCATTGACCGTCACGCCCAGCGCTTCCTGGGCCCAGCCGCAGACGGCCTCGCCGACCGTCTCGCCGGCGCTCATGATCGAACGCAGGGTGAGGTCGTATGTTTCTCTGGGCTGCGGCACCGCCTTCATCATCATCTTCAATGCCGTCGGAAACAGGAAGCTGTTGCGAACGCCGTACTTCTCCATCAGCCAGAAGGCCTTTTCCGGGTCGAAACGGCCGCGGTAGCCCAGTATCGGCTGGCCGAAATTCCAGCTTGGCAGCAGCGCGTCGAACAGGCCGCCGGTCCAGGCCCAGTCGGCAGGCGACCAGAACATGTCGCCGCGCTGCGGATAGAAATCGTGCGAGCAGACGAAGCCCGACAGGTTGCCGATCAGGCTGCGCTGGGCGATCAGCGCACCCTTGGGATTGCCGGTGGTACCGCTGGTGTAGATGATCAGCGCCGGATCATCGGCGAAGGTATCGCGCGCCACATAGCGCGACGACGCCAGCGGCAGCAAAGTATTCCACTCGCGCACCCAGGATTCCCGGGCGCCATCGACGCCGATCACATGCGTGAGGTCGGGCAGCCTGGCACGCACGGCGTCGAGTTTTTCCAGGCCTCCCTGATCGATGATGGCAACGCGCACTTCGGCATGCGAGAGCCGGTACTCGAGCGCGTCGGCGCCGAACAGGTGCGAGATCGGCAAGGCGATCGCACCCATCTGGTAGCAGGCCATGTGGGCGATGCCGGTTTCCGGTCGCTGCGGCAGGATGATGGCGATGCGGTCGCCGGCCA
Organism: Rhodocyclales bacterium; assembly: GCA_016215645.1. Classification (GTDB taxonomy): domain Bacteria; phylum Pseudomonadota; class Gammaproteobacteria; order Burkholderiales; family Rhodocyclaceae; genus Sulfuritalea. The sequence goes on along the minus strand of JACRIX010000104.1, from coordinate 51,072 downwards.
TCACGCCCATGGCACCGAGCACATTCGACAGCCGGTTGGCAGCCTGCTGCACGTCCCAGAAACTCCAGGCCTCGGTGTGACCGGCCTCGTCCTCGTAATACAGGGCGAAGCGGCTACGGTCTTCGGCCCAGCGCCCGCAACAGGCGCGAGCGATGTTGTAGCGCTCGGGAACGTTCCAGCGGAACGTCGAATGCAGGGCGTGCCAGTCGCGCGCCGTGGCGTCGAGATGCATTCCGTCCATGTCAGTCCGCGCCGGGCCGCCCCAAGCGTACTGACGCCCCCCCGGGGGGCAGCGAATGCAGTGAGCGTGGGGGCTGTTTCATCCTAGCCGGACAAGCGCGCGTCGATGAGTTCGATCCAGTGGCGCACCGGTATCTCGGCGGCGCTGCCGAGGTGGCCGATGCAGCCGACATTGGCGCTGGCGATTGCCGCCGGCCGGCCGGCCGTCAGCGCATGCAGCTTGTTGGCCTGCAGGCGTTGCGAGATTTCCGGTTGCAGCACCGAGTAGGTACCGGCCGAACCGCAGCACAGGTGCGAATCCGCCACCGGCGTCAGCGTGTAGCCGGCCGCCGTGAGCAGCGTCTCGATCGGGCCGCGAATCTTGAGCCCATGCTGCAGGCTGCAGGGTGAATGAAAGGCCAGCAGGCGCTCGCTCTCCGGCAAGGGCGGGCAGGCCGCCAGCAGAACTTTCAGTGCTTCGACTTCGGCGATGAGGACTTCACTGACGTCGCGCGTCGCCAGCACCACGCGCGCCGACTTGAGCGCATAGTCCGGGTCTTCCTGAAGCAGGTGGGCATAGTCGACCACCTGGGTGCCGCAACCCGAGGCCGTTGTCACCACATGCTCGGCGCCCGCGTCGAGCAGAGGCCACCAGGCGTCGATATTGCGCCGCGCATCCTCACGCGCACCCTCGGACTCGTTGAGGTGCATGCGCACCGCACCACAGCATCCGGCACCCCTGGATTCAATCATTTCGATGCCCAGCTTGTCCAGCACGCGGCGCGTCGCACCATTGATGTTGGGGTACATGGAAGGTTGCACGCAACCGGCCAGCGCGATCACCTGTCGCGCCTGCGTACGCCGGGGCCGCGGCCCCGCAGATGACAGCGGCGGCACCTTGGCACGCAGCACACCCGGCAACAGCATGCGTACCGACTGGCCCAGCTTCATCGCCGCACCGAACAGCATCGGGCGCGGCAGCAGGGTCTTCAATGCCCCGCGCATCATGGCGTCGCTTCCACCGCGCGGCACCTTGTGCTCCACCACCTCGCGGCCGATGTCGAGCAGGCGCGAATAATGCACGCCGGAGGGGCAGGTGGTCTCGCAGGAGCGGCAGGTCAGACAGCGGTCGAGATGCAGGCGCGTCTTCTCGGTCGGCTCGGCGCCCTCCAGCACCTGCTTGATCAGGTAGATGCGGCCGCGCGGCCCGTCCAGTTCGTCGCCCAGCAACTGGTAGGTCGGGCAGGTGGCGGTGCAGAAACCGCAATGCACGCAACGCCGCAGGATTTCCTCGGCCTCGCGGCCGGCAGTCGTATTGCGGATGAAGTCGGCGAGGTGGGTTTCCATGCTCAGAATTCCGGGTACATGCGGCCGGGATTGAACACGCCGTAGGGATCGAAGCTATGTTTGAGCCGGCGATGGACTTCCATGAGGGCGGGCTGGAGCGGGGCAAACACGCCGGCCGCCTTGTCGCCGCCTCGGAACAGCGTGGCATGCCCGCCGGCACCCGCCGCAGTTTCACGCATGCGCGCGGCATCGGCATCACCCCGGGTCCAGCGCTGCGCGCCACCCCACTCGATGAGCTGATCGCCGGGCAGATCCAGCGGTGTCGCCACGGAGGGCAAGGAAAGTCGCCAGAGCGGCCCATGGCTATCCGGGCCGGCAAAGAATTCCGCGGACTGCTCACGCAAGCCCTGCCAGAAGGTTTGCGCTTCCAGTTCCGGAATCGCCTCGCCGCCCAAACTGGCACAGGCCGACGAAACGGCGGCCTGTGCACCGGCAAGGCGCAGGCTCAGGATGCCGTCCTGCCAACAGTTCGCCACCATCGGCAGGGGTTGGCCGGCCCAGCGATTGAGCGCTTCCAGTGCCTTGTCCTGCGGCATTTCGAAACGCAGGCTGGCGTCGCCCGGCGGTATCGGCAAGACCTTCAGCGAGACTTCAAGGATCAGGCCCAGGGTTCCCAGGCTTCCCGCCATCAGCCGCGAGACATCGAATCCGGCAACGTTCTTCATCACCTCGCCGCCGAAACGATGCACGCGGCCTTCACCGTCCATCAGCTTCACGCCGAGGATGAAGTCGCGCAGGCTGCCGACCGCCGCTCGACGCGGCCCCGAAAGGCCGGCGGCCACGGCGCCACCCACCGTCGCAGCGCCGAAGTGCGGCGGCTCGCAGGGCAGGCATTGTCGCCGTGCCGCCAGCGCCGACTCCAGTTCCGCCAAAGGCGTGCCGCAACGCGCCGTGATCACCAGTTCGGTCGGCTCGTAATTGACGATGCCGGCGTGACCGCTGGTTTCCAGGAGTTCGCCGCTGGAAGTACCGCCGTAGAAATCCTTGCTGCCGCCGCCGCGAATACGCAGGGGTTTGCGTTCGAGGATACGGGCGCGAAAGGCCTCCAGCCTGTGTTCACTCATCACAGGCGCTCCAATTCCGGGAACTTCACATTGCCGCCATGCACGTGCATGCGGCCGAACTCGGCACAACGGTGCAGCGTCGGCACGCCCTTCTCCGGATTCAGCAACCCCTGCGGGTCGAAGGCGCTCTTGACGGCGTGGAACAGGCGCAACTCGTCGCTGCCGAACTGGTCGCACATGGAATTGATTTTCTCGTAGCCGACGCCGTGTTCACCGGTGATGGTGCCACCGAGATCGACCGACAGCTTGAGGATCTCGGCGCCGAAGGCCTCGGTGCGCTCCAACTCGCCCGGTACGTTGGCGTCGTAGAGGATCAGGGGATGCAGGTTGCCGTCGCCGGCATGGAAGACGTTGATGCAGCGCAGTCCGTACTTCTTTTCCATTGCGGTGATCGCGGTCAGCATTTCGCCGAGGCGCTTGCGCGGAATCGTGCCATCCATGCAGTAGTAGTCCGGCGAAATGCGGCCGGCGGCGGGGAAGGCCGCCTTGCGCCCGGCCCAGAAGCGCAGGCGCTCGGCCTCGGACTGCGAGACACGGATTTCGGTGGCGCCGCTGGTCTCCAGCACTGCCTTCATGCGCCCGATCTCTTCCGCCACTTCTTCCGCCGTGCCGTCGGATTCGCAGAGCAGGATGGCCTCGGCATTCAGGTCGTAGCCGGCCTTGACGTAGGGTTCGACGGCGGCGGTGGCCGGCTTGTCCATCATTTCCAGCCCCGCGGGGATGATGCCGGCGGCAATCACCGCCGCCACGGCCTCGCCCGCCTTCATGACGTCGTCAAAACTGGCCATGATCACCTGGGCCATCTCGGGTTTGGGCACCAGCTTCACCGTGACCTCGGTAACGATGGCCAGCATGCCCTCGGAACCGATGGCCAGCGCCAGCAGGTCATAGCCCGGGGCATCCAGCGCGGCATTGCCGATCTCGACGATCGTGCCGTTCATCAACACGGCACGCACGCGCAAGACATTGTGTAAGGTCAGTCCGTACTTCAGGCAATGCACGCCGCCGGAGTTTTCGGCGACGTTGCCGCCGATGGAACAGGCAATCTGCGAACTCGGATCCGGCGCGTAGTAAAGGCCCAGGGGCGCCGCCGCCTCGGAAATCGACAGGTTGCGCACACCCGGTTGCACCACGGCAACCCGCGCCATCGGATCGACATGAAGAATGCGCTTCATCTTCGCCAGGCTCAGCACCACGCCCTGAGGATGCGGCAGGGCCCCGGCGGAAAGCCCGGTGCCGGCGCCGCGCGGCACGATGGGCGCGCCGGCAGCCGCGCAGGCCTTGAGTACCGCAACCACCTGCGCTTCGGTTTCCGGCAGGGCCACGGCCACCGGCAGCTGGTGGTAGGCGGAAAGCCCGTCGCATTCATAGGGTTTGAGATCCTCGTCGGCGTGCAGCAAGGAACTCGCCGGCAGATGGCGCGCCAGCTCGGCAACCAGTGCGACGCGATCAATGCCGGAAAAATCCTGAGCGACGTCGGCAGAGTGTTCTCGCTGGTTCATGGCTGGATTGTCTCCGCAGGGCCGCCCCAAGGATACAACATGACAATGACACCGAAGCCGCAACGCGGCTGAACCAGGGTCACCCCCTTCCTCGGGAAGGGGGCTGGGGGGAAGTTTGTCATGGTTGTTCGATCAGGATGGCCCTGAAATCATTGACGTTGGTGCGCGTCGGCCCGGTGACAACAAGGTCGCCCAGGGCGGAAAACACGCCGTAGGCATCATTGTCGACCAGCCGCGCGCGCAAATCAATTCCATCGGCCGCGGCGCGCGCCGGGGTGTCCGGCAGCAGCATCGCGCCGGCATTGTCTTCGGACCCGTCAATGCCGTCGGTGTCGCCGGCAATGGCATGGATGCGCGCATGGCCATTGAGCGCCAACGCCAGTCCAAGCAGGAACTCAAGGTTGCGCCCGCCACGCCCCCGTCCCTTCACCGTCACCGTGGTTTCGCCGCCGGAAAGCAGCACGCAGGGGCCGGCCAGCGGCACGCCATGCTCGGCACAGGACAGGGCAATGCCGCCCAGCACGCGCGCCACTTCACGCGCCTCGCCTTCGATGGCATCGCCCAACACCAGCGGCGTCAAGCCCTGGCGTCGCGCCAGCGCCGCGGCGGCCGCGAGCGAGCCCTGGGCCGTGGCAATGATGTGCGATGCGCAGCGGGCGAAGCCTGGATCGCCCGGTTTGGGAGTTTCCGCGGCGCCGCGCTCAAGTGCCGCACGCGCCGGCGCCGGCAGTTCAATGGCGTAGCGATCGACAATCTCCAGTGCGTCGGCGCAGGTGGTCGGATCGGGCACGGTCGGCCCCGAGGCAATGGTCGACAGATCGTCTCCCGGCACATCGGAAATCGCCAGCGTGACCACCCGCGCCGGCGCCGCCGCCAGGGCCAGGCGGCCGCCCTTGATGGTCGACAGATGTTTGCGCACGCAGTTGATCTCGGCGATGCTGGCCCCGCAGGCCAGCAGCGCCTTGGTCACCGAACGCTTTTCGTCGAGTGTGATGCCGGGCATCGGCGCCGCCAACAGGGACGAGCCGCCACCCGAGAGCAGCACCAGCACCAGGTCATCCGCCGTCAGACCCTGCACCGTTTGCAGCAGGCGCTGCGCCGCCTTCTGCCCGGCGGCATCCGGTGTCGGATGCGCCGCCTCGACAACTTCGATGCGACTTGTCGGCGCACCGTGGCCGTAGCGCGTGACGACAAGTCCGGAGAGCTGGCCGACATCACCGCGCCAATGCGTCTCGACGGCACGCGCCATCGCGGCCGCGCCTTTGCCGGCGCCGACGATTACCGTGCGCCCCCTGGGTGGATCGGGCAGGCAGGTTGACAGGCAATGCGCGGGATCGGCCGCGCCCACTGCTGCATCGAAAAGATCGCGCAGCAGGGCACGCTGGTGCAGATAGCTCATTTCCAGGGCGCCATCCAGCCGAAGCTGTCTTCCGTCGCGCCGCTCGGCCTGTATTCGCAACCCACCCATCCGACGTAACCGATGCGGTCGAGGTGTTTCAGCAGGAAAGGGAAATTGATCTCGCCGGTGCCGGGCTCATTGCGCCCCGGATTGTCGGCCAGCTGTATGTGGCCGATGCGCGGCAGCGCTTCTTGCAGACGGCGCGCGAGATCGCCTTCCATCACCTGGGCGTGGTAGATGTCGTATTGCAGCTTCAGGTTGGCGTGACCAACCTTCTCGATCAGATCCAGCGCGGCACGGCTGGTGGCAACGAAGAAACCCGGGGTATCGCGCGTGTTGAGCGGCTCGACCAGCAGTTCAATGCCGGCGCGCTGCGTTACGGCGGCAGCAAAACGCAGGTTCTCGATCAGGGTCTCGCGCGCCCGCTCGACGCCGACCTCCTGTGGTGCGATCCCGGCCAGGCAGTTGAGTCGCGGACAGCCGAGCAGGCGGGCGTATTCGATGGCAAGGCCGACACCATCCTGGAACTCGGCAATTCGCCGCGGATGGCAGGCAATACCACGATCGCCCGCGCCCCAGTCGCCGGCCGGCAGATTGAACAACACCACGTCCAGGCCCGAGGTCAGCACCACCTCGGCCAGTGCGGCGCGATCGAAGGCATAGGGAAAGTGGAATTCGACGCCGGCAAAGCCGGCGGCCCGAGCCGCGCCGAAGCGTTCCAGAAACGGACGCTCCGTGAACAGGAAGGACAGGTTCGCGGCAAAACGGGGCATCAGGTGATTATATGTCCCGGCACCATAGTGACGGGACGGTATCCCCCTGCGGGATTTGTCCCGGCACCACAGTGACGGGACGGTATCCCCCTGCGGGATTTGTCCCGGCACCACAGTGACGGGACGGTATCCCCTTGTGGGATATGTCGCGGAAAAGTTCCCGAGAAAACGGTGCCATTGTTGCAAACGATGCATCAATCAATTGAAGTCGCACGTGTTTTTTCATCGCCTGACACAGCGTAGAGTTCAGGACTCGTCAATTCCATTGTTCTCGTCGCGCTTCATGAATTCTCCGGCACGCCTGCCTTCCACCTACACCCACACCGCCATCGCCCTGCACTGGCTGATTGCCTTCGCGCTGGTCGGAACGTTCGGACTCGGCCTCTACATGCATGAGCTGCCGCTGTCGCCGCAAAAGCTCAAGCTCTATTCCTGGCACAAATGGGCCGGTGTGACGATCTTCCTGTTCGTGATCCTGCGCCTGGTCTGGCGCCTCGGCCATCGCCCGCCGGCCTTGCCCGTCCTGATGCCGGCCTGGCAGCGCCTGGCCGCGGAAGCCACGCATGTGCTGCTCTATGTCCTGATGTTCGCCGTGCCCCTGTCCGGCTGGCTGATGAGTTCGGCGAAGGGCTTCCAGACCGTCTGGTTCGGCGTGCTGCCCCTGCCCGACCTGCTGAGCAAGGACACCGAACTTGGCGACTTGTTGCAGCAGGTGCACATGATCCTCAACTTCAGCATGGCCGGCCTGGTGCTGGCGCATCTGGGCGCGGCGCTCAAGCATCACGTCCTCGACCGCGACGACATACTCTCACGCATGCTGCCCTTTCTTGGAAAACCCGGCACCGGAGCCTCCAAATGAATACCCGCCAAACCACGCTCGCACTAGCCACCCTGCTGTTCCTTGCGCCGCCGGCACAGGCCATCGAATTCAACCAGTTCCAGCCGGCGAAGAGCTCACTGTCTTTCGTCTCGAAGCAAATGAACGTGCCGGTCGACGGCCGTTTCAGGAGCTTCCGCAGCAAGCTGGCCTTCGACCCGGCGAAACCCGCCGCGGCCAAGGCTGAACTCGAAATAGACCTCGCCAGCATCGACGCCGGATCGAAAGAAGCCAACGACGAGGTCGCCGGCAAACCCTGGTTCAACACCAGGGAATTTCCGGTGGCGAAGTTCGTGTCGACCACCGTCAAGCCGCTGGGCAGCAATCGCTACGAACTCGCCGGCAAGATGAGCATCAAGGGCAAGACCCTTGATCTCGTCGCCCCGCTCACCGTCACGCAGGAGGGCAACAGTGCCAGCTTCGACGGCGCCCTGGTGTTCAAGCGCGCCGACTATGGCATCGGCGACGGCGTCTGGGCCGATTTCGGTACCGTCGCCAACGAAGTCCAGATCAAGTTCCGCATCGTGGCAACTGCCGCGAAATAACCCACCTCACGACAGGAGACACCATGAAGCCACTCGCACTCGCCGCCACGCTTTCCGCCCTCACCGCCAGCGCCTTTGCCGCGCCCGAGACCTTCAATGTCGACGCCGGCCATACCCTGCCGCGCTTCGAGTACAGCCACCTTGGCTATTCCTTCCAGCAGCACCGCTTCGACAAGACCAGCGGCAAGATCGTGCTCGATCGCGCGGCGAAGACGGGGTCGGTCGAGGTCACGATCGACGCCAAGTCGGTCAACACCGGCTATGCGTTGTTCAATCAGCACATCCAGGCAGAGGACTACTTCGACACCGAGAAATTCCCCAGCATCAGTTTCAAATCGACCTCGGTCAAGTTCGACGGCGACAAGCCGATGGCGGTCGAGGGCAATCTGACCATCAAGGGCGTGACCAAGCCGGTGACCCTGACGCTGACCCACTTCCATTCCATGCCGCACCCGATGCTGAAGAAGGATGCCATCGGCGCCAACGCCGTGGCCAAGGTCAAGCGCTCGGAATTCAACATGGGCAAGAACGTGCCCTATGTTGGCGACGAAGTGACCCTGTCGATCGCTGTCGAGGCGGTCAAGGAGTAAGCATCCCCCGGCGCCGCCTACAGGGCAATGGTGCCGACCTCGTGCGAGAGCGCCTCGATGGCGCTCTCGTCCATTTCCAGCACGCGTTTGGCGAGGGCGGCGAAATGTTCGCGACCCGCCGCCGCCGCGGCGGCAATCGCCGTACCGCCGGCGCCGACTCCTGAACCATAGGCCGCCACCAGTCGCGGAAACATCTCGCGGCGCAGGCCGTCGAAGGTCGCGAACCAGAAATGCAGGGAATCCGCGCCCTCGCGCGCCAGCAAACCGGGCAGCGTCAACAGGCAATCGGCAAGGTTGTCCTTGACGGCGCGGGCAAAAATCTCGGCACGCTTGCCGCCGATGCGGTCCAGCATGGCGGGCCAGGCATTGCCCAACAGGCGACCGGCAGCCAATTCGCCCTCCTCGTGCAGGATCAGGGTTTCGATCTCGCTTTCGGTCATGCGTTCGATCGCGGCTTGCGGATCGACATCGTAGCCGTAGGCCAGCAAAGCCGACTTCAGCGCGCCGTCCTGCTGCTTGTGGTTCCAGCCATCGGCCTTTTCCCACAGCCACTGGCGCAAGGCCTCGCGGCGCACGATCACGGTGCTGCCCTGCGAGGCCGCCGGAATTGCCGCCGCATCGCGCGCATATTCGCAGCCGCAGACCAGCAGGTGCGCTTCGCCACGCTGCTCGTCGCGCGCCAGTTCACCCAGGAAGAAATGCGGCTTGCGGAAGCGGCCGATGCCGGCTCCATAGACCAGCCCACTGCCGACCAGGGCGGCGTTCACCGCTTCCGCATCGAAGGGATCCAGCTTCCTGCCCGCCACCGGCAGATCAATGAAATCGCCGTGCGCCAATTCATCCCAGCGCGCTTCGCGTGCGGCGATCCAGCGCCCCACCTCCTCGCGCGGCGGCGCCACGCCGAAGGGCAACTGATGCTCCCAGCGGAAAAACTCACGCATGCCCAGCAGGTAGGTGCACAGGCTGACATCGCGCGCATGGCGCGCATCGGCGATGTCGCAATTGTTCTGTACCGCGCTCACCAGCGCGGCCATACCCTGGATCATGACGGATCTCCCGCGCGACGGCGACGCCCCTTCCAGGCCGCGACGCCCTTGACGATCTCGGAAAAGGGCAGTGACTCAAGCCCGCCGCATTGGTCCTGCGCCAGGCGCAGCAGGCGACGCACGTTGGCCGCCAGGGCATCCGGATCGAAGACGCGTTTCATGCCGTCCAGGCCGCCGCACTGGATTTTCATCAGCATGGCGTGGGGCAGGATGCCGTGGGTATCGGTGACACCCAGCGCGAAGGCCGATTTCGCGCGCAGCATTTCTGCCAGTCGCGTGCAGTCGGCATGGGCCGCCGCCTGGGAGCAGGCCACGGTTTCGCGCTCGGCGATCTGGTGGCTGGCGGCGAGTTCGCACACCGCATGGCGCGCCAGCAACGCGCGTTCAAACACGCAAGGCAGGCGGTTGATTTCGCCTTTCGCGTTGCGATAGGCGGTCTCGTCCACGGCCTTAGTAGTCCTCCCCCGTGGTCAGATCTTCCTTCGGGGGCTGATTGAGCAGATCCTCCGCCTCGAGCTCGTTGGCGGCGAACATCGTCTTGATTGCGTCGCCGGGCCCGAGTTCGGTCTCGCGACGCAGGCGCTTGGCCTCGTTCGATGCCTCCTTGAACACATCGAACTGGGTGAGCTTGCTCAGTTGCCGGATCGGGCCGGTCTGGGTAATGCGATAGAGGTAATACGGCATGGCTGGAGCCTATGTCAGTGGGAATCGTGCCCCGCGCCACCTGGCATTGGGATGCGATGCGAGGCGGAGGGAGCGCAGCATGGTGCATCCATGTTAGCGACCGACAACGTGGCAGCGCGCCCGATCATAGGCTCCTATTCCACGTAACGTTTGCTGGCCCGGCGCCGGCCGGGCTGGGATTTCTGGATGACCACGCCCTTGACGGCGGCGAGGTCAGGTATATCTGCCGACGGATACGCCGGATTCAAGGCCCGCAATTGCCAGGCCTCGCCCGCTTTCGCCAACTGACGAAAGATCCATTCGCCGCCGAGTTGCGCGAGCACAAACGAGCCATCGGTAGCCAGGCCTTCCGGCTCGATCAGGATCACTTCGCCTTCACGGAACTCCGGTTCCATGGAGTCGCCCAGCACCATCAGCGCAAAGGGTTCGGCGGCGGCGCAGGCTTCCAGCGCCGGGTCGGCGGCCTGCGGCAGGATGGGAATCTGGCGTCGGGCTTCGGCCATGACTCTACAAGGCCTCGACATGCAGTTGTGCGGCCGGCAGACCGGTGGCACGCAATGTACTCTCGACGGATGACACCAGCGTCGCCGGACCGGCAAGGTAGATATCGCTGGCGGCGAGCGTGCTGTCCGCAGCCAGGGCCGCCTCCAGCGCAGCAAGATCCAGCGGCCGGTAATGGAACTCGTCGAGTGCCGCCGCCCAGGCGCGACACTGGTTGGGCAAATACTGACCACCGGCCTGCGTCGTCGCCCAATAGAGTGTGATCGACTCGGCGGCATCGACGGCAATGGCATGTTCGATCAGGCTGTTGATCGGCGCGAAGCCCTCGTCGATGGCGACGAAGACCAGCGGGCGCATGGATTCGCGTTCCAGCACGAAGCGCCCCCAGGGACCCCAGACAGAAACCTCGGCGCCGGGCTTGACCAGGCCGGCAAACAGGCAGGCAGCGAAGTGACTGGCCTCGTGATCTTGAGAGTCGGCGCTGGCGGGACGGCGAACATGGAAGATCAGGTTGCGATCGTCGCAGGGACAGCTCGCCACAGGCAACTCGGCATGCAGATCGTCGCCGCTTGCGACACCGGCCGAAATTCCCAGCGTCACGCGCTGGCCGGCAAGGAAGCGCAGGCGATTGCTGCGCGGCGTCTGCAGGTGCAGGCGCATCATGTCCTCGCCCAGCGCATCGACGGCACGTACCTTGGTGACGATGCGCTGCTCCGGGATGTCCTCGGGCAGGCCGGCTTCGAGCACCTCGATCACGAGGTCCGAACTGTGCGCCGTGCAGGTGCACATCAGCACATGGTTCTGCGCCTTCTCGGCTTCGGAGAAGCAGTAGTCTGACGGCGCCACCGCACGGGCCTCGCCAGACACCACGCGCGCCTTGCACAAGCCGCAGTTGCCGTTGCCGCAACCGTAGTTGGGCGACAGGCCGGCGCGCAGCGCCGCCTTGAGCAGGGTTTCCGAGCCTTCAACGAAGAACTCGTGTCCGGAGGGCTTGACCGTGACGTGGGCCGACATGACCCTCAGCATAGCATCGAGCGCGCGCAGGTCTTCCCGCGGTGCCGGTGCGGATATGGCCCGCGCCAGCCCCTCGTCGAGGATGCGTCCCAGGTCTGCGGCCAGCGGCCGCGGCAGGCTGCCGAGACGACCACGCAAATCCTCGACCAGGCGGTGGTAGCGGGTCAGCGTGCGTTGCAACTCGGCCAGCTCCTGGCCCTGCGCGAAGAGGCGCTGGGCCAGCGCCTCCTGCGAGGGCAGCACCCGTTCGCGCAGGCGCTTGGCGAAGGCGTCCTCGCGAATGGCGCGGGTCTTCTCGAAGCTGCCCGAGGCATCGAGGTCCAGCTGCGGCCAGGCGCGCTGCAGGTCTTCGGCGTCGACCATGCCGTCAAACGAGGGCAGCTCACCTTCGCGGATGCGCTTTTGCAGGGTCACGCGCGATAGGCCGAGGATGTGTGCCGCGCGCGAAAGGGTCAGCCATTGGCTCATGGCCACCAATATAGCCAAGCCGGGCCGCCCTGCGATTCCAATATTTTTATGTCCCCAACCGAAGGGCGGGGACGGTATCCCCTTGCGGGGTATGTCCCCAACCGAAGGGCGGGGACGGTATCCCCTTGCGGGTATGTCCCCCTCGAACCGGCGGGTGACCAGAGAAATCCTACTGCGCCGGCAGGCCCTCGGCGGTCGGGGCTGGTGTGACCGGAATCGGCGCGCGGCCGATGCCGAGCAAGCCGAAGACGTCGATCTCCTGGGTGAGGCGCGCCCCGGTGGATGAGGCATAGACCTGGCGACGAAGTATCCCCTCCAGTTGCTCGAACTGCGCTCTGGTCAGCGCCGGCAGCACGTCCCAGTAGATCCCCTGCGGATGTCCGTCGGCGCCGATCACCAGCAGGACGTCCACCACGCCGGGGCCGCGACTCGACGCCACCCGGGTGCCACGAACGCCGTTCTCCGCGGCGCGTTCCGGCGCGGCCGCGCGCTGGGGCATACCGATGCGGCTTGCCGCGGGCGGCGGCTGTGGCCGAGGCTTGCTTGCAGGCAGCGGTGGCGCCAGGGTCTGCGCCTGGGTCATGGCGGGTGTTGCGGCGGGCGGTGCCGGAACTGCTACAGGCGGTGGCGTGGCAATGCCCTGCTTGTCATCGACTGCGGCCGACGCCCGGAAGTTGACCGTTAGCGCACCGCCGTAACCCGGCTTGCGCAAGGGCTCGACGCCCTTGACGTAGCCCAGGACCAGCAAATGAACCAGCAGGGAAGCGAGCAATGCATGGCCGAAGCGCTGCTCGTCTTCCTCGCTAACGAACCACATTCCCGGGCCGTGCCATCCGCATCAGTAGGCCTCGAACTCGCGCCAGAGGCCACGTTTGCTCTGGAAGGTATTCGATACGGCGGCGGCAGCAGCGACGGGGACTGACAGGGTCTCCTGCTTGTAGTCGGAACGCGTGGCAATCGCCTTGTATTCGCCGCTACTGAGACGAATCACCGTCAGGCCGACGACCAGTGCGCCGGACACCTTGGTCGAGGCGAATTCCTCGATTGCCAGGCCCGTCGCGGCATCAACGGCGGTGAACCACGCGTTCCCGCCTACCGTACACGCGTCGGCCGCCGGAACGTTGGAGGCGAAGATCAGCGTTCCACTGACAATTCGCGGATCAACGTTGATGCGTTCTCCAGAATCCGGCAGGCGCGCAAACCAGCCACCATGCACCGAATAATCAATCGCAGTGCCATCCACACCGGTACAGGTATAGGTGAGATTGGGCGGCGACCCCGAAGACGTCACCGTCGGAGTCGACCCGGCGCAGATCTTGCGGTGCACACTGGTCACGCCATAGGAATCCGTATGGGTAATCGGATCGCTGTTCTGATCGACACTGATCAGCTTGCGCTCAAGGAACATCGGTTTGGTCGCATCGCTGGGCAATACGTCGGTGGTCGGATTCCAAGTCAACTGGCTCGCTCCGCCCAGGTTCGCCGCGCCCATGGTGTCCTTCATCGCATAGACAGCCTGGATATCGGTGTTGGTCAGATCACTCACCTCGAGATATTTTCCCGTGCCCACCATGATCAGACGGACATCGTCCTGAAGCAAGGTCAGATCAGGTTTGGTGGTGATCGGTTGCGGGACGCCCGCGTTTTCCAGGTGCGCCAACTTGAACACCGCCGTGCCGGTATGGCCGGTACCGGTGGGATCCATGTCGAAGCGCCAGAGGTCGCCGTTGGTGTCCCCCGCATACACGAACTGGGTTGTGTTGTTGGTCGCCGGATTGTCCGCCCAGGGCGTTATCTTGCCCAGGTTGCTCGGGCTGCCGCTGGTACCCGACAGGTTGGTCATCGGAAATCCGGACATCATGGCCCCGGTCCTCGGGTTGATCGCAAACAAATGGCCTGCGCCATCGCCACCGTTGGATGTGTTGTTGTAGCCGGAGCTGAACATCACGGTCCATTCACCGGTTTGCAACTTGGTGATGGCAACGTTGGAATAGGTCTTGCCCAGGTTGGCATGACTGAACTCCCAGAGATACTTGGGATTGGTCGGATCGGTGATGTCCAGCGCGTAGTACGAGGAACCGCCCGAACCGAGGCCGCCGACCATGATGGTGCGCCAGTCGTTGCTGCCGAAGTCGACGTCGCCGACCGCGATCAGACCGTCAACCAGGAAGCGGTGACTGTAATTGGCGTCGGCCAGCCACTTCATGTTCTGCATGGCCTCCGTCGGCATGAAAGCCCACATCTCTTCACCCGGGGCAACCGCCGTGCCATTGACATCCACGCTGGCCGAGTAGGCGTTGAAGGCATGCAACATGCCATCCTGCGAAGACACCACGACCAGCGGCTTGCGGCTGGCCTGGGCGGTCTTGAACGCCGAATAGCCGGTGTCGGTATAGGCAGCGCTGGGCGCCTTGATGAAGATCGGCTGGGTATTGACAATGTCGCCAAGCACAAACGCACGGTTGCGCCAGACCTGGGCGTGGCCCAGCTCGCCGTCCTGTTCCAGGCCCCGGTTGCCACGCAGGAAGTCAACCAGGTTGGCGGCCGTCATCTCCGGGACCGAGGTCACACCACCGAGCGGGCAATACTGGCTCAGGTTGGTGGTCAGGGCCGGATTGGCGGCGCCGACGCACGCATCCGGCCCGGGATTGAAGTAGGCCTGCTCGGCACCGCTCAGGTTGCCGTAGGTGAAGGCGCGCAGCGGGTCACCACTCGCACCCGAGCTCGGCTTGACATAAACGCGCCGGGCGGACCAGGTGGTGTCGTTGAGCTTGGTCTGCGCCGACCATTGGCAGCCGTACTTGAACGTGCCGGTGCCGGAGACCGTCGCGGTATTGGCCTGGGAAAGCGTGACCCCAAGTCCGGAAATCGCCGTGATCACGGCCCCCGTGGCGATACCCGTACCGGTCACGGCAGCACCGACGACCAGATCGGTCGCATCGCCGACGGTGATGGTGCTTGCACCCAGGGTGCCGGTGACGCTCGTCTGTACCCCGCTGGCAGTACAGTTGGTCTCGGGCGAAACATCGCCGGTACTGACGTTGATGGAACGCGACTGCAGGTCGCCGACCCAATCCTGGGTCTGGTAGCTGGCGACGTAGGCAAAGTTGTCGCCCGGCACCGGCTCGAGGTTCGAGGTCGCGGCAGCGGCGGCGGAACCGACCCGGGCACCGATCTTGTTCAAGGCCTCGCGCAGTCCAGCCACCACGTTGGGCACGTTGCGCGCGCTGAAATACTTGCCACGCCCATTGACCGTCGCGTGCCAGAGGTCGTCCACGCCGGTCGGGTCAAGGTTGGCGACTGCCGGCCAGTTCTTTGTGCCGGCAACGATGTCCGCATAATCGCCAAGGCCCGCTGTCAGGTAGTCGGAGCGGAAGGCGAGCTTGCCCTCGATGCCGAGACCCATGGCAAAAAAGTTCATGTGCTGGGTGAGATTCTTGTCGTCCGCCGTGGTCAGCACATTGTTGGTCGCGACGTCGCGACCCAATGCCGTATTGGTGGCATTCCCAAGTGCGGAGGTGCGCAGGTCGGTACTGTAGTAGTGGTAGGCGATATCCGCCAGAGTGCGACAGGAGTACGCCGTCGACCCGCGTCCGCTACCCACCGCCGGACACGTGGTCAAACTCTGTGCGCCATCGTAGTAGGGCCGCGCCGCCGTCGCTTCGGTGTTGTCGGTGTTGGCGATGTCGCTGCCGTCGACACGCTTGATCGTCGAACTCTCGCTTTCATTCCAGTAACCGTCCGTCACCAGCAACATGTAATTCTGCTGGCAGGAATATTCCATCGGATCGGCCTGGGTGGCATTGAGCTTGTAGGCATAGTAACGCCCGATCTTGGCCGTTTCGGCACGCAGCGGTGTGGCACAGGCGGGCGTCGCACCGGTCAGGCTGGTCCACCACGCGGTGCGATTGGCACCCGAGAACTGGCTGACCGGATTGTCCACCGTCGTACCCGTCGCCTGGCAAATGTTGTCGAATCCGACCCGGTAGTTGCCATCGAGTTGGGTGAATGCCAGGGTAGTGGCCGACTTCATCATCAACATGCGCGTACGGTAGTAGCTGTACCAGTTGGCAAAATTCTGCATCTCCTCGGTATAGCTGCAGGTCGCACCGGCGCAATCGGTACGGGTCGAGGCGCGGGTAAAGGTGCGCCCGTCATTGATGATGTCGGCACGCTTGAAGATCCCCACCTTGGTCCATTTATTGGCCGACGTATCCGGATTGGTGCCACCGGTCATGGTCAGCACGTTGGGCGCGGTGCCCGTGGCATTGGTGGGCACGGCATTGAGCGAGGAAGCTGCGCCGTTGGACATCGCCGTCGTCGTCGTACCTATCGTGCCGACGTCGTTGCTGGTGATCTGGGTAATGGTCGTGCCCTGGGCTGGTGAGCCGCCTGAGAAGGCACTGACGGTAAACAGGTAGGGAGCGAAGTCGTCGATGGCAGTGGAACCGGAACTGCCGTTCGACGTCGCCGCAACACAGTAGCGCTTGGGCGGGGTAGAGCCGACATCGCCGGCGACTGTGCCGCCCGTCAGGCTGATCGTGCTGTCGTGGGCGATGCGCATCGATCCGGCCGGGCAATCGAAATCCGCCGCTGTACAGGCATTCACCCCCGCCGGGCCTGTCACCGTGCATGACGAGCTCTGGGTAGTGCTGGTGGCCGTGGTACAGGACACTGTATAACTATTGATGTCGTTCGCCATCAGCGACGTCGTCAGGTTGTTGATCCGGGCCGAGATCGGGTCAGCAGCGACGGCACCGGTGTTCACGCTGTTGGTGGTGATGGTATTGACGCCGCCGCAGGTAATGCTGTTGATCTTCTTGGCCAGCGCCGTCGCATTGTCGATAGTAAATTGCCACGTGGACGATGTCGCCACCGTCGGGAAGGTTGGTCCCGGGCAGGTCTGCGTGAAGGTACGCGTGTCCAGGGTAATGCTGCCATCATAGGAATAGGTGAGACTGGTACATTCTGCCGCAGCTAAGGGGCCGGTGACGGTACAGATCGGCTTGCTGACGTTGGTACAGGAGTAGGTGTAGCCGTTGATGCCGTTTGTCTCCAAACCGCTGGCCAGGGACTCCCGACGAACGCTTTCAGTGTCGTTCGATCCCGAGGCGACAGTATTGGTAGTGATGGTATTGGTGCTGCCACACTTGATAGAGCTGATCTTCTTGTTCTTGTCGTTGGCATCTTGGATGCGGAAGGTCCAGACTGGTGCCGTAAGGCCACTGCACGCGGGTGCGCCGCCGGTCTTGCTGCTATTGATGATCGCGATTTCCGCGTCGTTAGTAAATACGAGATCGCTGGTACAGGCGCTGGCGCCGGTTGGCCCGGTGACCACGCAATCCTGGTTATTTTGAGTCCCCGTGTCGTAAGTACAAGAATAGCTGTAACCGTTGATGCCGGCGCCATTGAGGCCGGTAGCCAGCGCAGTGGTGCAATCAAGGTTATTGGTTCCGCAACCACTGGTGGTGCCGGTGCTGGCATCGGCACTGACCATGTAAGCCGCACTACAGCGCAGGTAGTCGATAAGCTTGCTGTCGCTGCTGGCGCCGGAGATGCCGAAGCTCCAGGTCGGGCTGGTGGACACGCCACCGGCCACCGCCGTGCCGTTCTGGAAGGTAAAGGACTGACCGTTGTAGGCGGTACCCACCGGCGCCGTGACCACCATGTTATAGGTGCCGTCCCCGTTGGCGGTCGGCGCGGCAGCGGTGAAGCCGTGGGTGCCGGTACCGTTGTTGATTGCCGTGCGGATCGCGGTCGCGTTGGTCGACACCGAGGTTCCGTTGCTCAGCGTGCCACTGCCGATGGCAGCGGCGATGCTGGTGGCGCTTACCTGAACGCCGCCAAGGTCGGCGCCATAGGTGTGGGTGGTGCTGGTGACCTTCATCGTTGCCGTCGCCTGCGCGCTGCTCGATACCACGGCCAGGGCTCCGGCGCAGCCGGTGATCGTAATCAGGTTTCCGGATGCCGTCGCGGTACAACCGCCATTGCCGGTGATCTTCGCCGCCAGCGAGGTGGCGATCGTCGTGGTCTGGGTTCCGTCGGCGATCGACAGTGCGGGCGCGGTCATGATCGACACGCCGGCCTTGGTTACGTCGCTGATGGTGGTGGCCCCGGCGGTCGAATTGATCTGGATCGAACCGCTGCTGATGGTCGCGGTCGCCGGACCCGTGACTGTGATCGCCTGGCCATTGTCGGTCGTGTCGGCCGGGATACGCTTGATCTGAACATAGGCATCGGCATCTGTGCCGCACGTGCCGAAGGCATAGGAGTCAGCCGCGGCGCCTGCCTGGGAACCGGAACGTGCGATGTACACGCCCTGCTGTGCGCCGGAGTTGATCCCCTCGCAAATCATGCGCGCGGTGTCGGCCTGGCTGCCGTTGGCGGTAATGGTGGCACTGAGGAGCTGGTTGCTGTTGATCGTAATGGAGGTGATGGTCAGGCCCGCTGTGGCGGTGGTGACACGGATTTCGCCGGTGGAATTGACGGCCACGCCATCGGCCGGCCCCGTTGCCAGGACAGGCAGTCCGTTGGCAGCGGTACCAAGAATCGCGGTCTGGATGGACACCGTATTGGTGGTCGCCGCGCAGCTGTAGCCGGTGGTGCCGGTGTTGGCCTTGATCGCGTTGCATACATTGGTCGCCACGGTGTTCTGGTCACCATTGGCCGCCGAGGTGAAGGTGGTGCCGCCAACAACGTCCACGCCGCCGATGGTCACGCTGGTCAACTGCTGCCCGGCGGTGGTGGCGTTGATTACCAGGCTGGCTGTCGACTGCGTGCCGGCAGAGCCGGTACTGATCCAGCCGCCGAGGTAATTCGGAATGTAGTGGTCGAGATCGCGCCTACCCTGGCAGTTGCCAAATGCCTTTGCCTTCGGATTGTAGTAGGCGCACCAGCGGAAATAGGACGGCACGTTGAAGGTCACGCCACCAACGACGAAGGCCGGGATCGCCGCCAACGCCTGGTCGCGGGTGATGCAATTCGTATAGTCCGTGCTGGTGCAATACTCGGACGGCTCCATGGTGAAGTAGGTAGCCGGCCCGAGGTAGGTCTTGCGGAAGGTGTAAGTAGCGTTCGGATACAGGTTGTTGTTCGTGGTGTCCGAGTTCTCCTTGCACTGGGTGTGCGTCGCGATGTTGGCGGCACTCGGCGTCGGGCTTGGTGTGGCCGTGCTGCACCAGATCTCGTGCTCGTAGGAGGTAGTCAGATTGGTCGACCCGGTGCCAGCGAAACCATCGGTCTTGGCCGCGGTCGACACGGAGGCGGCATAGCTGGTGCCGTCGGCCTTCAGCGGTGCCAGGTAGCGGACTACCGGGTCGTAGAACTGGTAGTTAACTTTGGCGGTAGAGTAGGGCATCTGCGAGCGCGTGGTGCAGGCCGGAGACGAAGATGTATCCTTCGGTGCGCCACCTTGGTTGCTGGTGCCCGTGGTACCCCAGCACATGCCCCAACCCGCGGTCTTCAGGCCACCAAGAAAGGTGACATAGGTATTGGCCGCCGTGTAGCCCGTGCCACCGTTGTTCACCGTCACCGACGCGATCGTGCGGTTGGCATTCATGGTCACGGTCGCGGCCGCGCCCGTGCCGTCACCCTGGATGAGGACAGTGGGCGTGGCGTGCTCGTAAATGTTGGCACCAACGGCACTGATCGCGGTAATGACCCCGCCAGCGATGGTGACATTGCCGATGTCGCCTGACGAGCCATTCGGGCCGTATAGCGGATTGGTCGCATCGGTAATCGGATTGTCGTTGATGTAGTCCGGCGTGTAATCCCAGCCCATGGAGCCGGAATCATCGAGCACGTACATCAGGTTCGGACGCACCACGGTCGTGGTGGTCGCAGCCAAGGGCGTAGACGCCAGGCTCAGGCTCGTTGCCTGGGCCAGTTGGGCATGGCAGAAGCTGCCGATCAGCAACCAGGCAATGGACTTGCGCAGAAAATGGGTATTCATGATCGTACCTCGGTGCGATTCCGGCTTCACGCTAAAAGATGAAGCCCTGGATATAGCGGTTGTTCTGGCGCGGCCCCACCACCTTGACGGTGATGCGGTAATAGACCGCGGCATTGGTGGACGAACTGCTCGAAAGGATTGGCCCGGTCGCGTCCTGGGATGAGCCGGTGCCGCTCGATGTCAGGGTAACTGCCGGGGCCAGGCAGCCGGCGGTCGGACAGGTACCACAGCCGGCCGCGCCGCCCCCTGCCAGGCAGACCGCCTCGCTGGTGTTGGCCATGCGGTGCACGACATAGTAGAGCGTGTAGCCGGCCGGATTGCCGGAAACCCTGGCGGCGCAGGGAAAGCCGTCACCGCCGTTGATGCTGTCACTGAATCGATAGGTCGTCGGCGTGAAGACGTCAGCCACGCCATCTTTCTTGCAGCCGGAATCGGCGCCATTCATGGTGGCGTAGTAGCGCGCGGTGCTGGTCGCCGCCGCCGCATTTGCCGGGGCGATATCGTTGTTGAGGGCCGTGGTCGAGCCCCCCATTTGTGTGCTCACCCATTGATAGGCGCTGTCCACCGCCACGTCGGCGCTGCGCGAGGCCGCCTGACGAAACGCGATGTTGGCCGAGGCGGAAATTCCGCCACGCAAACTGACGACCATGGCGATCGACGACAGCGTCATGATGACCATGATGATCAGGGCGATCACCAGCATGAAGCCGCCCTGGCCACCACGGCCCCGGCACGCACGCGCCTGCAAGGCAGCGCGGGTAACATCTTTTCGGTGGTTCAGCGGCCCCATATCACGTTCTTCAAGGGAATGATGGTGGAGTAAGCGCGGTAGCGCACCGTGCTGTTCGCCGCCGTGACGCTGTAGGTCACCGCGGCACCGATCTCGGTGGCGCCCGACAGAATCTGGGGCAATACCGCAAACGAACTGGGCTGATCAACCGTCTCCGGGCCCGCGCTGGCGCTGCGTGCGACCACGCCGACGCGGACTGCCACCACGCAGTTCGGGTGGACCGAGGTACCCAGACAATTGCTGCCGTCCAGCGTCGTCGCGCCGCTGACCCACCGGCTGACCGTCGCCGGGCTACCGGTGATGGAGCCCGCCAGGCCGTACTGCGCCTTCATGAACACGATGTTGTCCACCAGGTTGTTGGTGACGAAGGCCGGGTAGTCGGCAACGGTCAGGGCGCTGGGGCCGATGGCGTACTGGCGATTGGTGAATTCGCCAGCCTGGCCGAAATAGACCAGATAGCCCGTGGCGCTGGAGGTTGGCAAGGTGCTCGTGGTGTAGCTATAGCCAAGCGCAGTGGCGGCCACGCTATTGATGGGGGTCATGGTGCAGGTCTGGGTCGCGGCGACAATGTCATTGACGCTGAAGCCAAGACTCGAGCGGACGTTGTACTGATTGCTGGTCATCGAGGTGCCACTGCTGGCATCGAGTTCCGTTCCGGGAATTCCGGAAGCCGGGTTGGCACCGCGCACCGTGATCACGTCCGGCGAACCGGTACCGCCATCCGTGATCTGCACCGGATACGGAGCGAACGAAGCGCTGGCGCCATTGACGATCGTCGCGCAACCCTGCAAGGGCAGCAACGCATAGCCCGCCTGGCCGATGTCGCGCTCCAGCCGATACAGCGCCATGACGCCGTTGTCCTGGGAAGCAAGGGTCTGCGTGATGCTGGTGCGCTTCTTGGAAAAGTTCATCATCATCGTGGCAACGGCTGCCAGGCCCATCATGCTGATGACCAGGCCGATCAGGAGTTCGATCAGGCTGAAGCCGCGGCTGCGGCGCCGTGCTCGCGATCCGGTTGGCAAGAGGATGCTCATTGCGAGTTCCGCGTAATCATGCTGCTGGCCTGGTAGCGGCGCGGATAGGTCGGATCGCGGCGATCGGTCCAGGTCACCACCACCGTCACCGCCTGAGAGTTTCCGATCGCCACCGCGGTACCGGAGGTCGCCGCAGGGCAGAGGTCGGCGCCGCTGGTCGCCGTATGGTCGCAATTGGCCAGATAGACCAGGCCCGTGGCATCCGGCAACACGGTTTGCAGGCGGGTGTTCCAGGCCGTCACGTTCACGGTGCCGCTGACCCACATCTCGGACAGCAGTTCGCCAACCAGGTAGCTGGCGTCGTTGCGCGCCTTCGATTGTCCGACCTGGTTGAGGGCCTGGGCCGAGAGCGACATCAACGAGATCAGTCCGACCGCGAACAGGATCAGGCTGATGATGGCCTCGATGATGAAGGAGCCTTGCTGGGAATGGCGCAGCGTCATGCGGATACTCGCTCAGGTACAGGGACAGGCCATGGTGCACAGCCGCGTGTTGCCGTTGGAATTGACCTCAACGCAGTAGCTGCGGCCGGTGACGCCGGCAGCCGGGGCGATGAGTACCCTGTAGGCAGGTGAACCGACCGGAACGGCACCCTCCAGGTTGGCCAGCAATTGCCCGAGCGCGCCGAAGGTGACAATGAATCCTGCCGGCGTGCCCATGGTCGGTGTCGCCGTGACATCGATGTCGGGAACGCGATCGGCCGGGCTCTTGTCGGAAATGAAAGGGTCGGTGATGCAACTCGGTGCGGTCGGCGGCGTCGCCGATGTATTCACCGTATAGGCCGGCGTGGTCGGGCAGGGCTCTTCCTGATCGGGAGGCACATACGGGGCGATGTTGCAACGGCCGGCCGGCACACCTCGCGTATTGGCCGGTGCGGTGAGGCCCACATATTGGGTGACCACCCAGAGCCGCGAGCTGGCGCTTGCCGTACAGGTCGCGTCCAGTGTGCTCACCAATTGAAAGCGCATGGGTGCGTTGCGGCTGATGGCTTCGGAGCGTGCCTTCAATAGGCCGAACTGTATGGATTCGGCAACGCCGCGCGAACGACCATTGACCATGGTTTCCTGAAACGAGGGCACGGCAATGGCCAGCGCAATGCCGGCGATGGCAACCACCACCAGCATTTCAATCAGGCTGAAGCCTCGCGGGGGCATTTTCAGCACGTCCCGTTCTTGGTCCTAAGCCAGCAAGGGACCGTTGTGGCGGGCGCCACCGGTTGAATCGACCATCCAGTAACCGGCGTAGTTGGCAGCCCGGTGGCTTTCGTACCGGCCTGATCTACGGTGAAAATGTAGCCGATTCCAGACGAAGCTGTGGGGGTGGCGGTACAGGTGAAAAGCTGATTCGGGGTGGTTGTCGCGGAAGTGGTGCAGGTGCCTCCCCAGTATTGCCCGGCCACCCGCGGTGCCATGCCGTTCACGTAGGCACGATTGTCCTGGTAATACTGCTCCTGCCGGATCTGCAGTTCCGAAAGTAGCGACATGCCTTCCGCAAGCCGCCCGCGCGTCACGTAGGAATCGTACTGGGGCATCGCGACCGCCGCCAGCACGCCGATAACCGCCACGGTCACCATGAGTTCGACCAAGGAAAAACCGCGGCTGGAGTTGTTGGATTTCATGTGCAGACGCTCCCGGAACGTGTTGGTTGGATTCGGTCGAAGTGTCGACAGACGCTCCGCAACTTGATCAGAGTCTAGGAAGCAGGGGCGAGGACAGCCATAGGGCATCCCCGATTTATCTACAGCAATATCTATACAAGAGTCGAATAATGACTACACGCGACCACCATTCGGTGCCAAGGAAGCACGTCAGGTTCGCCCCAAATCCGCCGTGTCTATAATCGGCCGACCATCCGCCCCGGGAGCCACCGGCCTTGTCACTCGCCCACGCCGCCGAGAACATCACTGTCGCCTCGTCACGCCAGCTGACGCTTTCGGCCATGGTCCTGATCGCGATCACGCTGGCCTTGATGACAGCGTTCGCCTTCTGGTCCTGGCGGCGACGCCAGGGCCTGGCCTCGCGGCGACGTCAGGCCGAGATCGCCTTGCGCGCCTCGGAGGAACGCCTGCGCCAGGTGTCGAGCCAGTTGCCGGTGGCAATTTTCGAGTACTTGCCGGCGTCTCCGCCGCGCTTTCACTCGATCAGCGAAGGCGTGGCGCGCCTGCTCCCGGGTACAGCCGAAGAAATCCTCAAAGACGCTTCGGTATTTTTCGCCGGCATCCACCCCGATGACGTCGATGGCCTGGCCTGGCGCGCGCCCGGCGCAGCGCCGGTGCGGGATTTCGAATGGGTAGGCCGCAGTCTGATCGCCGCCGCCGAGCCACGCTGGCTGCAGATTCGCGCCACCACCGGCGTCACCGCCGCCGGCGAACGCGCGATCCACGGCGCGATGCTGGACGTCAGCGCGCTCAAGCGTGCCCAGCAGGATCTGGAACGCTCGCACGACGAACTGCGCCGCCTCGCCAGCCACCGCGAGGAACGCGTGGAGCAGGAGCGTGCCCGCCTGGCGCGCGAGTTCCACGATGAACTGGGGCAGGTGCTGACCACCGCGCGCATGCACGCCCAACTGCTCGAACGCCAGTTGCCGGCCGATGCCACCGATGCACGAGCGGCCGCGCAGGATATCGAGGCAATGATTGGCGAGGCCAGCCGCAGCGTCAAGGCCATCGCCTCCGACCTGCGCCCCGCCGCGCTCAACCTTGGCCTTTCCGCTGCGGTCGAATGGCTTGCCGGTCGGGTGCTGGCGCCTGCCGGAATCGGCTATTCGGTATCGATCACCCCCACTGCAGACCGGCTGGATGACAGCCACGCCATCGCCCTGTTCCGCATCGTCCAGGAATCGCTCAACAATACCGTGCGCCACGCCGGGGCCAGGCGCGTGCATATCACCCTCGGCCGGATCGACGCGGAATTGCATCTACTGGTCGAGGATGATGGCAAGGGCTTCGACGCCGATGGCGTCGACCATTCGACGCACTTCGGCCTGCTGGGGATTTCAGAGCGCGTCACCGCGCTCGGCGGCACACTTGAGATTGACAGCAGCCCGGGCGCGGGCGCCCGCCTGTCGGTGTGCTTGCCGTTCCCGGCAGAACCAGGGGGCACCGCATGATCCGCATCATCATCGCCGACGACCACACCCTGTTTCGGGTCGGCCTGCGCCAAATGCTGCACTCCTTCGCCGGGCTCAAGGTCGTGAGGGAGGCAATAGACGCCACGGAAGCCCTCGCGGCGGCGCAGCGCGATGAGGCCGAGTTGATCGTCCTCGATCTGACCATGCCGGGTGCCACCGGCACCAGCCTGATCGAGCAAATTCGCAAGGCATGTCCGGCGCTGCCGATTCTCGTATTGAGCATGCACGACGAGCCGGGCACGGTACGCCGCGCGCTGCAGGCGGGCGCTTCGGGCTACATCACCAAGGGTTCCAGCCCGGACGTGCTGTTCACGGCGGTGAGCCGCGTCGCCGCCGGCGAACGTTACATCGACCCGACGCTGGCCGAATCCCTGGCGCTCGACGCCATTGCGCTCGACCACGATGACCCGCAACACATGCTCAGCCCGCGGGAATGGCAGGTCTTGCGCCTCATCGCGCAAGGTGTTCCACTGGCGCAGATTGCCGAGCAGTTGCATCTGAGCCCGAAAACCGTCACCACCCACAAGGCCCACCTGATGGAAAAGCTCGGATTGGCAAACAACGCCGACCTGATCCGCTATGCCGTCGAACACAGGCTTGCCGAATAAGTGCTTGCCCACCGCCAAGGAGGAGTCCGGATGAACCCCGATACCCGCGGAATGGGCCTCGCCCCCGCCACAGCCGCCGATTACCGGGAACTGGCGCGCCGGCACCTGCCGCGCCACCTGTTCGACTACATGGATGGCGCCGCCTATGACGAAGTCACGGCCGGCGAGAACCTGCGCGGCTTCCAGCGCCTGAAGCTGCGCCAGCGTGTGCTGCGCGATGTTTCCTCGCTCAAGCTGTCGACCCGCGTGCTCGGCCAGGAACTTGCCATGCCCGTGGTGCTGGCGCCGATCGGCATTGCCGGCGCCTTCGCCCGCCGTGCCGAAGTACAGGCGGCGCGGGCCGCCGAAGCCGCCGGGATTCCCTTCTGCGAATCCACGGTGTCGATCTGCTCGATCGAGGAAGTCCGCGCCGCCACTGCCTCTCCTTTCTGGTACCAGCTTTACGTCATGCGCGACCGCGGCTTCGCCCGTGAGCTGATGCAGCGCGCCCACGCCGCCGGCTGCCCGGTGCTGGTGCTGACCGTGGACCTCGCCGTGATGGGCGCGCGCTACCGCGACATCCGCAACGGCATGGCCGGCGGTCTTTCACTGGGCGGCAAGCTGTGCAAGGCCTGGGACATCCTCTCCCACCCCGGCTGGCTGCTCGATGTCGGCATCCGCGGCAAGCCGCTGACCTTCGGCAACCTCACCCGTGCAGTACCGGATGCGCGCAGCCTGCCCGAGTTCAAGGCCTGGGTGGACAGCCAGTTCGACCCGGCCGTGACCTGGAATGACATCACCTGGGTGCGCGAGAACTGGCCCGGCAAGATCGTGCTCAAGGGCGTGCTCGACGTCGAGGATGCGCGCCAGGCCGCGAGCGTCGGCGCCGACGGCATCGTCGTTTCCAACCACGGTGGGCGCCAGCTCGACGGCGTCGAGGCCGCCATCACCGCCCTGCCACGCATTGCCGATGCCGTCGGCGACCGGATCGAGCTGCTGATGGACGGCGGGGTGCGCAGCGGACTCGACGTGGTCAAGGCACTGGCATTGGGTGCCCGCGCCTGCATGATCGGCCGCGCCTGGGGCTATGCCGTCGCCGCACGCGGCGAAGCCGGTGTTGCCCATGTACTGGCGACGATGAAGAAGGAAATGGACGTCGCGCTGGCGCTGACCGGCGTTACCGACGTACGCTCGCTCGACCGCGGCGCCCTGCCGGGCTGAAAATCGCCGTGTCGTGAGCGCCGACTCTTGTGGCGCCCTACCTCGCCTTGCGCACCGCCGCGAGGATGCCCTGCATCATCGCCAGCGGCGTCGGCGGGCAGCCCGGCACCCGCACATCGACCGGCACCACGTCGCTTACGCCACCACAGCTGGCGTAGCTCTTGCCGAACACGCCGGCATCGCAGCCGCAGTCGCCGATCGCCACCACCAGCTTGGGATCGGGCGTGCATTCCCAGGCGCGCCGCAGGGCGTTTTCCATGTTCTTGGTCACCGGGCCGCTGACCAGCAGCATGTCGGCATGGCGCGGACTGGCGACGAACTTGATCCCCTTGCCTTCGAGGTTGTAATAGGGGTTGTTCATCGCATGCACTTCCAGCTCGCAGGCGTTGCACGAGCCGGCATCGACTTCGCGGATGGTCAGGGCGCGACCGAGGATGCCGAGCAGTTCGTCGTGCAGGCGTTCGACCTCGCGCTGCGGTCCGTCCGTGGCAGGCGCCTGCGGCTCGGTGAGGATGCCGGTGCGGAAGATGTGGCGGATGAGCGGAATCACAGATCCACCCCCGAATACGAGAGATTGAAGGACTTGTTGATCAACGGGAAATCGGGAACGATGTCGCGCAGCACGGCGAACTCCAGCGCCAGCCAGGCCTGCCAGGAGGGATCATGCGGATGCACCCGCGCCAGGCGGCCCGCGCCGTCGAGTTCGACACCCACCGCGACTTCGCCGCGCCAGCCTTCGACGACACCGAGGCCAGAGCCACCGGCGACCGGGGCGACATCGATGCACGTGGCGCCACCGGGCATGCCCACCGCCAGCAGGCGCAGCAGGCGCAGGGATTCAAAAATCTCGTCGAAGCGCACCGCAACACGGGCGGCGACGTCGCCGCGCTCGTCGGTGGCGGGACGCACGCCGAGCCCGGTGTAGGGCGGCGGCGGCGTATAGCCCTGGCGATGGGCGCGGCCGTCGAGCAGCATGCCGGTGGCGCGCGCCGCCATGCCGGAAAGCGACAGCTCGCGCGCCAGGTCGCTGTCGATGATGCCGGTGGTGACGAAGCGGTCCTGCAGGCCGGAGTGCTCGTCGTACAGTTCGCGCAGCGCCTTCACCGCAGTCTCGATGGCGCCGCATTGCTCGACGATGGCGGCCAGACCCGCCGCATCGATGTCGCAGGCGACGCCGCCGGGAACGATGCGGTCGAACAGGAAGCGATGGCCAAATAGCCTGGCGTTGAGCCGCACCCAGTCTTCCTTGAGGCGCAGGTAGTGCGTCAGGCCGAAGGCGAAGGCGGCGTCGTTGCCCAGCGCGCCAAGGTCGCCAAGGTGGTTGGCGACTCGCTCGCGCTCCAGCATCAGCGCGCGCAAGGCCAGTGCCCGCGGCGGTGCGGCGGTTGCGCAGGCGGCTTCGACGGCATCGGCATAGGCCCAGGCAAAGGCGCAGGCGGAATCGCCGGAGACACGGCCGACCAGCTTCGCACCCTGCGCGATGTCGGCGCCGATGAACAGCCTTTCCACGCCTTTGTGCTGGTAACCCAGACGTTGTTCGAGGCGCAGCACGCGTTCGCCGACCACCGAAAAGCGGAAGTGGCCCGGCTCGATGATCCCGGCATGGATGGGGCCGACCGGGATTTCGTGCGCGCCTTCGCCGCCCACCTTGACGAAATCGTAGTCGGTCGGCAGGTTCGCGAATTCTGGCGGCTCACCGGCATCGTGGCGCAGCGGGAACCAGTCCGCCGGCCAGCCGCCGTGGCGCAGCCAGGGTCGCTGGTCGCCGCCGTCAATGCCGATGCCGACCATGTCGCGCGTGGCGCGCTGCATGCGATTGGCGGCGGCGAACACATTCGCGAGATCCGGATAGCTCGGCGCCGCGGCCGGCAAGTCGAGGCTGACCCAGGCATGGCCGGCTTCGATGCCGAACACGCAATGCAGGCGGAATCCCTGCCCCTGCCCGCGACGGTCGCTGCCCCAGATCGCCGTGATGCGGGCGCCGACTTCTCTCGCCGCCCCAGCGAAATCGTGCAGCTCGGCACCGCTGGCGGCACGACCGCGCCACACCGGCGCGCCGATTCCCGGCTGGCGGCTGAAGTCGATGGCGGGGAAGGAACAGATCTGCATGGCTAGCCGAGCATGCGCGCGGCTTCGTGGAACCAGCGCGTCAGGTAAGGCGGAATGTAGAGGCCCAGCATCAGCACGATGCCCAGATGCAGGAACACCGGCGTGATCGCCGGCGCATGCGGCAGGCGCTTCGCCTCGGTCTCACCGAAGACCATGGGTTGCACCTTGCTGAAGATCGAGGCGAAGGCGACGCCCAGCGCCAGCAGCAGGATGGGCGTGGTCCAGGGGAAATGCTTCATGGCGTGGGTCAGGATCATGAACTCGCTGGCGAAGACACCGAAGGGCGGCATGCCGAGTATCGCCAGGGTGCCCAGCATCAGGCCCCAGCCGATCAGCGGGTTGATCTTCATCAGGCCGCGGATGTGTTCCATGAGTTGGGTTTCGGTCTTCTGCGTGGCATGGCCGACGGCAAAGAAGATCGCCGACTTGGTCAGCGAATGCATGGTCATGTGCAGCAGGCCGGCGAAGTTGGCGATCGGCCCGCCCATGCCGAAGGCAAAGGTGATCAGGCCCATGTGCTCGATCGACGAGTAGGCGAACATGCGCTTGACGTCCTTCTGCCGCGACAGGAAGAAGGCCGCGAGCAGCAGGGTGAACAGGCCGAAGCCGATCATCAAATTGCCGGCATAGCCCTCGGGCAAGGCACCGTCGGCCAGCACCTTGCAGCGCAGGATGGCGTACAGGGCGACGTTCAGCAGCAGGCCGGAAAGTACCGCCGACACCGGCGTCGGGCCCTCGGCGTGGGCGTCGGGCAGCCAGTTGTGCAATGGCGCCAGACCCACCTTGGTGCCGTAGCCGACCAGCAGGAAAATGAAGGACAGCGCCATGATGGTCGGTTCAAGCTGGCTCTTGACATCGACCAGGTGGGTCCACAGCAGCGCATTGCCCGCCGCGCCCAGCACACGCTCGGCGGCGAAGTAGAGCAGCACGGTGCCGAACAGCGCCTGGGCGATGCCGACGCCGCACAGGATGAAGTACTTCCACGCCGCTTCGAGGCTGGCCGGGCTGCGGTAGAGCGAAACCAGCAGCACCGTGGTCAGCGTCGCCGCCTCCATCGCCACCCAGAGGATGCCGAGGTTGTTGGTGGTCAGCGCCGCCAGCATGGTGAACATGAAGAGCTGGTACATGCTCTTGTAGAGGCGCAGGCGCGGTTTGGTCAGACGCCCGCGATCGCGCTCGATCCTCATGTAGGGACCGGAGAAAATGCTGGTGGTCAAACCGACAAAGGCCGTCAGCGCAACGAAGAAGACGTTCAGCGAATCAATGAAAAACTGCTCGCCGACGGCAAAGCGCGGCCCGTTGGCGACGATCTCGCCGGTGAGGCCGACGGCCGCAAGGAAGGTGCCGAGGCTGGCGATGACATTGAGGTTGGGCGCCCAGTCGCGTTCGCCCACGATCGTCAGCAGCGCGCCGCTGACGAGGGGAATGGAAAGCATGAGGATGAAGAAATCCATGACCTCAGCTATCTTTCAGTTTTTCCATGTGGCGAATGTCCAGGCTGTCGAACTGGTCGCGGATCTGGAAGAAAAACACGCCGAGGATGATCATGCCGACCAGCACGTCGAGCGCGATGCCGAGCTCGACCACCATGGGCATGCCGTAGGTGGCACTGGTAGCGGCGAGGAACAAGCCGTTTTCCATCGAAAGGAAACCGACCACCTGGCTGATCGCCTTCTGTCGCGTGATCATCATCAGGAAGGCCAGCATGACCACGGCCAGGGCAATGCCCAGGGTGCCACGGGTGATGGTGTGGGAAAGCTCCGAAATCGGCAGCGCGACGTTGAAGGCCACCATCACCAGCCCGATGCCGACCAGCATGATGGTGGGAATGTTGATCAGCGCTTCGACGTCGCCCTTGATGTTGAGTTGGCGTACCAGGCGGTAAAGGATCCAGGGCAGCGCCAGCACCTTGAGCAGCAGGGTCAGTCCCGCCGAGAAGTAAAGATGCACCTGTCCGGTGGAGACCGCCGCCACCAGCGTCGCCAGGCACAAGGCCAGGCCCTGCAGGGCGAACAGATTGACCAGCGAATGCATGCGCCGCTGCGCCAGCATGGCAAAGGCCAGCAGCAGGATCACCGCAGCGAACAGGTTGATCAGCTGCGCGGACAGGGGTATGGACGCGGTCACGTCCGTACCTCCAGCAGCAGGCGCACCAGCAGGCCGAGCACCGCCAGCATGAAGGCCGTACCGAGGAACTCGGGGGCGCGGAAGATGCGCATCTTGGCGTTGACGGTCTCAATCGCGGCAAGCAGGAAACCGCCGATGGCGAGCTTGAACACCAGCAGCGGAATCGCCGCAATCAGGGCGACGATGTCATCGCCCGGGGCAATGCCCCAGGGAAAGAACAGCGCCAGCCCGAGACAGGAATAGGCGTACAACTTGAGGCTGGCGGCCCACTCGATCAGCGCCAGGTGGCGGCCGGTGTATTCGAGGATCATGGCCTCGTGGATCATGGTCAGTTCGAGGTGCGTCGCCGGGTTATCCACCGGCACGCGGGCGTTTTCGGCCAGCGAAACGAAGGTGAAGGCGACGCCGGCAAACGCCAGGCTCGGGTAGATCACCAGTTCGCGATGGGCCAGGGTCTCGACGATGGTGGCCAGCGAGGTCGACTGGGCAATCATCGCCAGGGTAAAAAACACCATCAGCAGGGCCGGCTCGGCGAGGAAGCCGACCAGCATCTCGCGCCGCCCGCCGAGGCTGCCGAAGGCGGTGCCGATGTCCATGCCCGCCAGGGCGATGAAAATGCGCGCCAGGCCAAAGACGCCGACCAGGGCCAGGGCATCGGCCGCCGGCGCGAAGGGCAGGTCGGTGGACAGGGTCGGCACGATGGCGCAGGCCAACACCATGCAGCCAAAGATGACGAAGGGCGCGGCGCGGAACAGCGAGGACGCGTTGTGTGCCAGCACCACATCCTTGTTGAACAGCTTCTGCAACATGTAATACGGCAGCAGCAGTGGCGGCGCCGTGCGGCTCTGGAACCAGGCGCGGCACTGGCCCACCCAGCCCGAAAGCAGTGGCGCAAGGAACAGCGCCAGGAGGATGGCGAAGGCCTGGCCGAGGAATCCGGAAATGCTGATCATTTGCCCAACCCTGCCCTGCCAAACTGGCAGGGCTCACTGGTCGCCTCCCCCGCTCGGCGGGGGGCGAAGGCGGGGTTTCGCAGAGCACTGCTCTGCGCCGCCGCAGCCGGCAGGCTTTGCAAAGCCTGCCGTGGGCGGTTGGGAGGGGGTGCCCCCAATTGGGCCGGCAAGGCAAGGCCATGAGCAAGGTGTGCCTTGCTCATGGCCTCGCCACCATCAACAACACCAGCAGGGTGATGAAGCTGTACATGAGGTAAATCGCGATGCGCCCACCTTGCAAGGTCACGATCAGGGCAGAAATCCAGTTGGCCAGCCGGGCGATCGGCAGATAGCACCAGTACCAGAAATGATCCTCGACCTTGACGCTGTAGAAGGGCTGCGTGTCGCGCGCGGCAGGGAAGTGCCGCTGCATGCGGAATACCGGCTCGAAGATGCGGCGGATCGGCTGGCTGAAGCCCTCGGCCGTGTCCTGGGCGCGCGGCCCCTCGAAGTGGTAACCGCAATCCCAGGGCGAACTGCGCCGCACCCGGCCGTGGTAAAGACTGCGCACCAGCCAGCGCGACAACAGCAGTGTCGCGGCGATGGTCACCAGCACCAGCATGGGCTCGTAGCTGGCGCGCTCGGCCGAGATCGGCGCCAGCATCCACCAGCCCTGCTCCTTCAGGGTATCGGACAGCCCGGCACCGAGCAGCTGGCGTGTCGCAGCATCCAGGCGCAGGATCACCGTCGAGGGCATGACGCCCAGGAACAGCGTGATCAGGGCAAGCCAGACCAGCCCCACCCGCTCCCATGGACCGGCGTCGTGGGCATCCTTGAGCGCCGGCTCGCGCATCTGGCCGAGGAAGATGATGCCGTAGAACTTGACCATGGCGAAGCCGGCCAGCGCCGCGACCAGCACCACCAGGGCGGCGGCCACCGGCACCACCATGTTGAGCCAGGGATGAGGGAGTCCCGGCGAAAAGAGGAAGCCTTGCAGCAGCAGCCATTCGGAGACGAAGCCGGAGAGCGGCGGCAGGCCGGCGCCGGCGATGATCCCGGCCAGGGCCAGCCAGGCCACCCAGGGCATGGGATGGATCAGGCCGCCCAGCTTGCCGAGGTTGCGCTCTTGGGTGGCATGCAGCACCGAACCGGTGCACAGGAACAACAGGCTCTTGAAGCCGGCATGGGCCAGGCAGTGGTAGAGCACGGCCGTCATGGCCAGCGCCGCCAGTGCATCCATGCCATAGGCGTGGAAGATCAGGGTCAGGCCGATGGCCACGGCGATCAGGCCGATGTTCTCGATCGAGGAATAGGCCAGCAGGCGCTTCATGTCGTTTTGCACCGTGGCATAGAGCACGCCGAACAGGGCGGTGACGAGACCGACAACGAGGGCGACCACACCCCACCACCAGATCGTCGTGTGCAGCAGATCGAAGCTGACCCGGAGCAAGCCGTAGATTGCCGTTTTCAGCATTACGCCGGACATCATCGCCGACACCGGCGAGGGCGCCGCCGGGTGCGCCTCGGGCAGCCAGACATGCAAGGGCACCAGGCCGGCCTTGGCGCCGAAGCCGGCCAGCGCCAGCAGGAAGGCGGCCGAGGTCCAGAAGGGCGCGAGTTCCTGGCTGCGCATCGCGGCGAAGCTGTAATCGCCGGCACCGCCGGTCATGACGCCGAAGCACAGCAGGATGCCGATGGCGCCGATATGGGCGATCAGCAGATAGAGAAAACCGGCGTTGCGGATTTCCTCGTGCTTGTGGTCGGTGGTGACGAGAAAGAACGACGACAAAGCCATGCACTCCCAGGCCACCATGAAGGCGTAGGCATCATCGGCCAGCAGCACCATCAGCATGCTGGCGAGAAAGAGGTGGTATTCGAGGCAGAGCGTGCCCAGGCCGGCAACATCGCCCTTGCCGAAGTAGCCGGCGGAATACACCGAAATGCCGGCGGAGGTCAGGCCCAGCAGGATCGCGAAGGTCGCCGAGAGATTGTCGAGGCGCAAATGAAAGGGCAGGTCGGGAAGGCCGATTGCCAGCACCGCGGTTTGCGGATCGCCGCCCAGCGCCGCGATTCCTGTCACCCCCACCCACAGGCCGACCAGCGCGCCGGCAGGGAACAGCACCTGGCTGACCAGGGCCTGATGGCGCGCCGCCAGGAGCCCGCACAGGCCGATCGCCAGCCATGCCGCAGCGGCGATCAGCAACAGATCGAGTGACAGGAGGCCAGGCATTGCTCAGTGGTTTCCGCGCAGTGATTTCCGGATCCGGCGCCGGATTCCGGGTCGCGGCGAAGATGGATGCATCATTGACATTTTAACGTTCAAAACCCACGACGTGCACAGGGCCTCAGGCAAAGCGTTGTTGCGGTACCGGACGCAGCGGGCTCGTCGCGTGGTCTTCGCCGCGCGCCGCCGCCTCGGCGTGAATCGCTTCCAGCGCCGCGTCCGCCGTGGCAAACAGCCGCCCCTCGCCAATGAAGCCGAGCAGGCCGGTGGCGCGCATGACGTCGACCACCTGCTTCTTCAGCCCGGAGAAGGCCACCTCGACACCGGCGTCGCGCAGGTGCTGCACCACATGGTGCATGACCTCCTCGCCCGAGGCATCGATCTCGTTGATGCCCTCCCCCACCACCAGCAGCGCCCGAGCCTCCGGATTGGCGGCGACGGCTTCGAGGATGGCGTCCTCGAAATAGGCGACGTTGGCGAAATACAGCCGGCCGTCGAAGCGCACCGCGGTGACCACTTTCGAGGGCGGCAGCTTATGCACCGCCGCGTCGCGCAGCGTGCCATCCGGATGCCGCCCCAAGATCGCCACGCGCGGGGTCATGGTGCGGTAGAGATACAGGCCGATGGCCAGCCCGGCGCCGACGATGATGCCCTTGTCAAGATGCGGCGCAAACGCCAGGGTGGCGAGGAAGGTCACCACCGCCGCCACGCCGTCGTGGCGATTGGCCTGCCAGGCGTGTTTGATCGCACCGAAATTCACCAGGCCGATCACGGCCATGATGATCACTGCCGCCAACACGGCCTGCGGCAGGTGGTAAAGCAGGGGCGTGAGGAACAGCAGGGTCAGCAGGACAAAGGCCGCGGTAATCACCGAGGACATGCCGGTCCTGGCCCCGGCATTGATATTTACCGCCGAGCGCGAGAACGAACCCGATACCGGGAAAGACTGGGTTGCCGCGCCCACCAGGTTGCCAAGGCCCTGGCCGATCAGTTCCTGGTTGGGATCGATCTTCTGCTTGGTCTTGGCGGCGATGGCCTTGGCAATCGAGATCGCCTCCATGAATCCGACCAGCGAGATCACGATGGCCGACGCCAGCAGGCTGCCGAACATATCCCAGGAAAACTTTGGCAGGCCAATGGACGGCAAACCCTCGGGGACCTTGCCGACCACTTCGCCGCCGCCGGTAAGCTTCAGGCTGCCGCTGGCGGCGCGGGCGATGTGCCATTGCCGGCCATCGGTCTGCACCCCGGCCGGCACGCGGCCGGCGGCAACGTATTTCGGCGCGTCGCCTGCCGCCCCCGGCACTTGCTCGAACACCATGCTGCGCACGGCGCGATTGCGCCGGCGATTCTCGTCCTCGCGGTCCTTGAGCTGCAGCTTGAGCAACTCGACTTCGTAGTTCAGCGTGGCGATTTCGTGGGCCTGCTCACCGCTGCGCTTTTGCAGCGCCTTCATTTCGCCGCTCCTGGCGATGATCTCGCCGTTGATTTCGCGGATGCGCGCCTCGGTGCGAATGAACTCGCCGAGCAGGCTTTGCGCTTCGGCGTCGGCAATTTGGGCAAGCGCTGCCGTGGCATTGCGTTCATAGCCGATCTGCCAGGACACCACCGTGGTCAGCACCACGGCAATCAGCACGCCAGGCAGCTTGGGCGCCTTCTTGCGAATCACCCAGATCAGGGCGATCGCTGCCAGGCCCATCGCCAGGGTCGGCAGGTGGGTTTCGCCAAAGAGATTTGCCACACCCCAGATGTCGGCCAGGAAGGATTCCGAGCGCCCCATGGGCACGCCCAGCAGCTTGTTGACTTGCGACAAGGCGATGATGATGGCGGCGGCATTGGTAAAGCCGACAATCACCGGGTGCGAGAGAAAGTTCACCACCACGCCGAGCTTGAATACGCCCAGCGTCAGTTGTATCAGCCCGACCAGCAGGGCGAGCAGGATGGCCAGGGCGATGAAGCTCTCGGAACCTGGCGCTGCCAGCGGCGTCAGCGACGATGCCGTGAGCAGGGAAGCCACGGCCACCGGGCCGGTGCCGAGCTGGTTGGACGAGCCCCACAGTGCCGCCACCGCCACCGGCAGGAAGGCGGCATACAGCCCATAGTAGGCCGGCATGCCCGCCAGTTGCGCATAGGCCATGGACTGTGGCACCAGCACCAGGGCGACGGTCAGGCCGGCGAGAAAATCGGCGCGCAGCGTTTCGCCCTTGTAGGGAAACCAACGCAGGAAAGGCAGAAAGCGCTGCAGCAGCGGGGACGGGCTCATGTCGGGCGATTCTTGCGGGCGCCTCCGGGGCGGTGGTCTACCCCATTTCTTCACGCTCGCTTGACGAAGCGCATGATATTAACAGGGTCAATTTCACGTGACCCCACAAGCTTTTTATTGTCCGATCAGGACCACGTATCTTGCATTGCAACATGAACTCGTCGCGCAGGACCGAAATTGACGCCTGTCTCGCGGCCCCATAATCGGCGCATGGATGCCCCTTTGCGAATCCTCGTCGTTGAGGACAACCCCGATCTCGCCGCCAACCTGATCGACTTCCTCGCGGCGCAGCGCCACCTGGTCGATGCCGCGGGCGACGGCCTGAGCGGACTGCGGCTTGCCGAGCGCGGGCATTTCGACGTGATACTGCTCGACCTGATGCTGCCGAATCTCTCGGGAATGGATATCTGCCGTCGCCTGCGCCAACACGGCAAGGCAACACCAATCCTGATGTTGACGGCCCGCGCCAGCCTGGACGAGAAGATCGCCGGGCTGGAGGCAGGCGCCGACGACTATCTGGTCAAACCCTTTGCCATGCGCGAGGTGGCGGCCCGCATCCAGGCCCTGGCGCGACGCTCCCGCCCGGGCATGATCGGACCGGTATTGTGTGTCGGCGACCTCACGCTGGATACCGGCAGCCTCAGCGTGCGCCGCGGCGGTCAGGAACTTTCCCTGCCGCGAATTCCGCTACGCCTGCTGGAAGCCCTGATGCGAGCCGCGCCAGGAGTTCTGGCCCGCGAAGAGCTGGAGCGCACCATCTGGGGCGATGCACCGCCCGACTCCGATGCCTTGCGCAGCCACCTGCACGTCTTGCGCACCACCATCGACAAGCCGTTCGGTCAGCCGATGCTGCACACCGCGCGCGGACTTGGCTGGCGGCTTGCGCCGCCCGGGGAAGGGGCGGATGGGACCGCGGCGTAGCCTGCGCCTGCGTGTCGCGATCGGCTTTGCCTCGCTGGGCGCGGCGCTGAGCATGCTGCTCAGCGTAAGCCTCTGGTTTGCGGCGCGCGACGTCTCGCAGCGGCTGATGGACCAGACGCTGCGCGCCGAACTCGAGGACTACATGGCCCGACATGCGCGCAATCCCGGATCCCTGCCGCCGGCGACCGCCAGCCTGCGCGGTTACTACACGACCACCGACGCGGCCATCACCGAATTGCCGCCGCCGCTGCGGCAACTCGCACCCGGCCAGCACGAGATCGACCTGGACGGCATTCCCTACCGTGTCGCGGTCGCCGACGAGCACGGCCGGCGCTATGTGATCCTGTTCGACGAAGTCCGCCAGAAACATCGCGAGCAACGCTTCCTTGCCTACCTGGTGATCGGTGCCCTGACCATGACCCTGTTCGCTGCAAGCGGAGGCTGGTGGCTGGCAGGACGCGTGATCGCCCCGGTCACCGAACTCGCCCGCGCTGTCACCAATGCCCGCCCGGACGAGCCGCCGCCATTGTTGTCCATCCCGTCCGCCGGCACCCCCGGCGACGAAGTCGATGACCTGGCGCGGGCCTTCGAACGCTACCTGATGCGCCTGCGGCTGTTTGTCGAGCGTGAGCGAAGCTTCGCCGCCGATGCCAGCCACGAGTTGCGTACCCCGCTGACGGTGATCCGCGGTGCCGTCGACGTGATCGCGGCCAAACCCGGCCTCGATCCCGAACTGCGCGAACGCCTGGCTCGGATCGAGCGCGCCAGCGAGGAGATGACCCAGCTCGTCGAGGCCCTGCTGTTGCTGGCGCGCGAAGACGAACCGGCAGCCGGGGAAGCCTGCGATGCGCGGCATATCGCCCGCCAATGCATCGAACGCTATCGCGGCCAGGCGACGGCGCGCGGTACCGTCATGACACTGACGGCGACATCACCGGTGACGCTCGCGGCTCCACCGGCGCTATTCGCCATCGTTCTTGCCAATCTGGTAAGGAACGCCATTGCCCACACCCTGAACGGGCGCATCGCGATCACGCTCGAGGCAACCTCGCTTACCGTTCGCGACAACGGTAGCGGGATCGAAGAAGCCGAGCAGCAGCGGGTCTTCGAGCGCCTTTACCGCGGTACCGACAGCGAGGGCGCCGGCATTGGCTTGTTCCTTGTCCAGCGCATTTGCGATCGGCTGGGTTGGACGGCTTCACTGCAAAGTGACGCACCCGCAGGTACCAGGATCGACATCCGCTTCAGGGCCGCTTGACGCTGGCTTCACGCAGTACCCGTTAGCATCCGGCCAGATTTCCAAGGCTGCCGAGCCTCGGACGTACATCGCACTCTGCTAATATAGATGCCATCCCTTCCCCCGCAGCCGGGTGTCGCCATGCCGGCGCCTGCCCAGATGAAACCGCCTGTCGGCCTTTTGGCAAAACTGTTTCCCTTCCTGCTCTGGTGGCCGCTGGTCAACCGCAACAGCCTGCGCGACGACCTGCTCGCCGGGCTCACCGGTGCCCTGATCGTACTGCCGCAGGGTGTGGCCTTTGCCACCATTGCCGGCCTGCCACCGCAATACGGCCTCTACGCGGCGATGATTCCCGCCGTGGTCGCCGCGCTCTTCGGGTCTAGCTGGCACCTGGTATCCGGCCCGACCACGGCCATATCGATCGCGGTGTTTGCCGCACTCTCGCATCAGGCCGAACCGGGTTCCGCGCAGTACATCAACCTGGTGCTGACCATGACCTTCCTGGTCGGCGTGTTTCAACTGGTGCTGGGCCTGGCACGCATGGGTGCGCTGGTGAATTTCATTTCGCATACCGTGGTGATCGGCTTCACCACCGGTGCCGCGATCCTGATCGCGGCCAGCCAGGTGCGCAACTTCTTCGGCATCGAGATCGCGCGCGGCACGCCCTTCTATGAAATCCTGCGCCAGTTGGTGATCCAGTTCTCCCACATCAATCCCTGGGTGTTGGCGGTCAGCCTGGTCACCCTGGCATCGGGCATTCTCACCCGGCGCCATTTCAGGAAGCTGCCCTACATGATCGCCGCCATGGTCGTCGGCAGCTTCGCCGCGGAGGCGATCGTCCTCTGGATCGGCCAGGAGGCCAGCGGCATACGCACGGTCGGCGCCCTGCCGGCAACGCTGCCACCGCTGTCGCTGCCGGATTTCTCGCTCGGCACACTGCAGCATGCGCTGGGCCCGGCCCTGGTGATCACCATGCTGGCGCTGACCGAGGCGGTCTCGATCTCACGTGCGATCGCCGTGCGTTCGGAGCAACGCATCGACGCCAACCAGGAGTTCATCGGCCAGGGCCTGTCGAACATCGTTGGCGCCTTCTTTTCGTCCTACGCCTCCTCTGGTTCGTTCAACCGAAGCGGCGTGAATTACGAAGCCGGGGCACGCACGCCGCTGGCCTCGGTGTTCGCCACGCTCTTCCTGATCCTGGTGCTGCTGCTGGTGGCGCCGCTCGCCGCCTACCTGCCCGATGCCGCCATGGCCGGCATCCTGTTCCTTGTCGCCTGGGGCCTGATCGACGTCGATCACATCAAGCACATCTGGCATAGCAGCAAGGCGGAATCCGCGATCCTCGCTGCAACCCTGGTCGGCACCCTGTTCAACCTCGAAGCCGGGATTTTCATCGGCGTGTTCCTGTCGCTGGTGATGTACCTGTATCGCTCTTCCAAGCCGGAGATCGTGCCCCTGGTGCCGGCCGCCGAGGCCGGGGCCTATCACTTCACCCGCGCCAGAGGCCGGCCGGAGTGCCCGCAACTGCGCATCGTGCGCATCAACGGCTCGGTGTATTTCGGCGCCGCCAGCTATGTGCAATCGGCGTTGCAACAGATCGACGAAGAGAACCCGCTGCAGAAATCGGTGCTGATCGCCGCCAACAGCCTCAATACCATTGACATCGCCGGTGCCGAAGTGCTGGCGCAGGAGGCACGGCGGCGGCGGCGGCTCGGCGGCGGCCTTTACTTCTACCGGCTCAACCAGCCCAATTACCACTTCCTGCGCCAGGGCGGCTACACGCACGAAATCGGCGAGGGCGCCTTTTTTCCGGTCATGACCGACGTCACGGCCGCGCTCTATTGGACCCTTGATCCGGATGTATGCCGCCGCTGCAAGACACGCATTTTCAAGCCCTGCACCGGCAAACTGCTGCCCGACGGCTTCCGCCGCCAGCGCCTGATGCTGGCCACCGACGGCAGCGAATTCAGCCAGGCGCCGCAGGAAATCGCCATCGCGCTGGCGCAAAGTTTCGGCGTCACCCTCGACGTCATGACGACGGTACCAACGGTAGACGATGAAGAATCGGCGCGCGCCAGGCTGGCGGTGGCAACCCGCGCAGCGCTGACCGCCGGTGTGGATACCGAGCCGATCCTGCGCCAGGGCCGCCAGGCGGTGCAGGAAATCCTGGCCGCTGCGCGGTCCATGGATACCAACATCCTCGTCATCGGCCGGCGTCCGCCACGCGGCGACCTGCGCGAACGCCTGGTGGGCGACATCGCCGCGCAGATCATCGCCGGTGCCCATTGCCATGTGCTGGTGGCCGGCTGGCAGGCCAGGATGTGGTCGCATCGCATCCTCGTCGCCTGCGACGGCTCGGAGCAAAGCGACCAGGTGGCCGACCTCGCCGCCTTGATTGGTCGCATCACCCGTGCGCCGGTCACGCTCGTGACCGTGATTGGCGGGGAAAAGGACACCTCGTCGGCCACCGAAGATCTGGCACTCAAGGCCGGGCGCATGCGGGTTGATGGTGTGGATTGCGACACCCGCGTGGTCGCAGGCTCGCCCGAGCTGGCGATCCCGGCGCTTGCCACCGAACTTGGCGCCGATCTCGTGGTGCTGGGGCGCAAACATGGTTCCGGCGGAGCACCGGATCGCATCATCGGCGGCCTGGCCTGCGCAGTGCTGCTGGTGCGCTTTGGCGCGGAAGCCCGCGACCAGAACAAGGCCTTTGCCCAACTGGCCTGAGCGCGACTTTCTGCAATAATCCAAGGCTTCCCTCCGACTCGGACACCCGCCATGGGACATCGCCTCTCCAGGATCTACACCCGTACCGGT
This sequence comes from Rhodocyclales bacterium, assembly GCA_016215645.1. Classification (GTDB taxonomy): domain Bacteria; phylum Pseudomonadota; class Gammaproteobacteria; order Burkholderiales; family Rhodocyclaceae; genus Sulfuritalea. The sequence continues at coordinate 9,701 of JACRIX010000104.1, read as the reverse complement.
GATGCCGGCACCACCGGCCTCGGCGACGGTTCGCGGGTCGGCAAGGATGCGCCGCGCATCGCCGCCCTGGGCGACGTCGATGAACTGAATGCGACGATCGGCGTCCTGCTAGGCGAAGTCATGCCCGACGAGGTTCGGGAATTGCTGACGGGTGTGCAGCACGACCTGTTCGACCTCGGCGGCGAACTCTCCGTACCGGGCGCCAGCTTCCTCAAGGACAGCCAGCCCGGGCGCCTGGAAATGGCGATTGACCGATTCAACGCCGAGATGGAACCGCTCAAGGAATTCATCCTGCCCGGCGGTACGCGCGCCGCCGCGCTGACGCATCACTCGCGCACCGTCTGTCGTCGCGCCGAGCGCGCCGTGGTGGTACTGGCGCACGACGAGGCCATCTCGGATGCGGCACGCCAATACCTGAACCGCCTGTCCGACCTGCTCTTCGTCCTCGCGCGCTGGCTCAACAGGGTCGCCGGCAGCGGTGACGTGCTCTGGCAGAAGGGCAAGCACGCCTGACGCTGCCGATGCGTGAAAAACCAAGGTTGGGAGTATGGTTTTAAGTTTATGTTTTTAAACTGATTTACATCAATTTTTGGACAGTCCTCGGGCTGCATAGTGGCGACATCCCCTCGACAAACAGGAAACTCGCCATGCACCTCCATCTCTCGCCCGATTCGATCTACCCCTTCGATGCGCGCGGCATCGCCAAGCGCTTCCGCCACGCCGCCATCTTCGGCGCACTCGACGCGCTGCGTGCCGGCGAAACCATGCGCTTCGTGAACGACCACGACCCCCTGCCGCTGCTCGACCAGTTGTCGCAGCGCTATGGTGCCGCGATCGAAGTGGGCTACCGCCAGCGCGAGCCGGGCAGCATCGTCATCGATTTCGTCAAGACGCAGTAGGCCAGGCCATCAAGACGCCGGCTTTCTTCGACGCCATCCCGGGCATCGTCCTGCATGATTCGCTGGCCGAATTCCTCGGCGCGACGGAGGGCGGGCTGATCGAGTATCGCTATGTCGATGCGGTGCGCCTGGCCGGTCATTCCTGCCCGACGGTGGCCGCCGCCTACGGCATGACGCGGCGGGCGCTGTTGGCGCTGTATCCGGATACCCTGCCCGAACGCGGCGCGATTCGCACCGACTTTCGCGCCGACCGTCTGTCCGGTGTTACCGGTGTCATCGCCAGCGTGGTCACGCTGATCACCGGCGCCACTCACGACACCGGTTTCAAGGGCCTTGCCGGGCGCTTCGACCGGCGCAAGCGGATGTACTTCCTGGCCGACATCGGCGAGGAGATCCGCTTTACGCGCCTGGATACGGGGGCCGCTGTGGACGTCCGCGCCGAACTGCAAGGCGTTCCATTTGCGCCGCAAACACCGGCCTTGTTGCAGAAATGCCTGGACGGAACGGCCAGCGCGGAAGAAGCCACCGCATTCCGCGACGGCTGGCAGGAGCGCGTCCGCAAGCTGCTGCTGGAACACGGCGACGACCCGGAAGTTTTCGTGCTGCGCCCCGTGGCGAGGGCGTCGATACCGGCCTAGCGGATGCGCGAACGGCGCGCTTCCATGCACTCCATGAGCTGCGCGCTGACACTGCGCAGGCGCTGATTCAACAGCATCAGCAGTTCCATCATCAGCTTGACGCCGAGGCGCGGCTCTTCGGCGAGGATGCGCGACAGGCTTTCGCGGTCAAGCACGGCAAAGGTCACCGGCTCAAGCGCCACGCAACTGGCGAAGCGCGGCTCGCCGTCGATCAGCGACATTTCGCCGAGGGTCTTGCCCGGCCCGGCCGAGCCCATGATCTGCGCCTGGCCGCGCACGTCCTTCTTGACGATCTCGACGCTGCCTTCAAGGATCAGCAGCATGAAGTCGCCGTCATCACCCTCGCGGATCACTTCGGCGCCCAGCGGCGCGCGATAGGCGCGCATGTAACGCGCCAAGGCCTCAAGCTCCGGCGGTTCGAAATCCTCGAACAGCTGGATCACCTCGATAATCTCGCGAATGCGCTCTACGAAGGGGACGGCATCGCCGAGGTTCTTGATGTCAGGGACCTTTTCGATGAGGTTCATGGTTGCGTCATTGTAGCGTATGGCCGCCGAGCAGCATAAGTACCAGCAACAGCCAGCCAGCCGTTGCCGCCAGCAGGTGCGGATCGCGCAGCAACTCCTGGGCCGGGTCGCCGCCGCCGCGTGCATGCAGTTTCCACAGGTAGCGCAGCATTCCATAGAGCACGAAGGGCACGGTGGCGATCAGGGCGCGCGTACCGTGCAGTGCCACGGTCTCGGCGCTGACCGTATACAGCGCATAGGAAATCACCGTGCCGGCGGCGGCAATGCCGATGAACTGGTCGAGCATGGGCGCCGTGTACTGCTCCAGCACACGGCGATGGCCGGCGCTTTCGCTGTGCAAGGCGTTAAGCTCGGCGCGGCGTTTGGCGAAGCCGAGGAACAGGGTCAACATCAGGCCGCACAGCAGCAGCCACTGCGAAGGCGCGATGCCGATGCCCAGCGTGCCGGCAAGGATGCGCAGCATGAAACCGGCGGCAATGATGAACACGTCAAGAATCACCACGTGCTTGAGGCCGACGCTGTAGCCGACGTTGAGCAGCACGTAGGCAAGGAAGATCCACGGCGCCGAGCCGGCCCAGAACCAGGCGATCACACCGCCGCCGACCAGGCAGGCGATGGCCAGCGCCTGCGCCGGACCGACACCGACCGTGCCCGCTGCCAGCGGTCGGTCCTTCTTCTTCGGATGCAGTCGATCCTGTTCGCGGTCGATCAGATCATTCATTACATATACGGCGGACGCCAGCAGGCAGAACGCGGCAAAGGCCGCCAGCGCCTGCCCGAGCTTGACCGGGTCAGACCAGGCATGGCCGAACAGCAGGCCGAGAAAAACGAAGCCGTTTTTCAGCCACTGGTGCGGACGCAGGAGTCGGATCAGCGGCGGCATGGCTCTCCCTGAAAATAGCGGTCGCACATGTAACAGGCCCTCTGCGGCAACCAGGTCGGAATCGCATAGTACTTGCGTCGAACGCCGGCGAGTACCCCGTCGCGATAGGCGGCGTAATCGAAGCCCTCGCCCTTGACGCGCCAGAAACGCGCGCCGCGAATCTCGACGCTGTCGACGCCGACGCGGCGAAAGTACTTGCGGTAGTCGTCAAGCCCCGGTTCCGACTTCCTCAGGATGAGGAAGTTGCGCCCGGCCAAGCTACGAAAGTCGGTGACCAGGTCGTCGTGGCGCGCATGGCTCGATGCCTCGCCGAACACCACCACGTACTGGCGCAGGTTGTAACCCAGGGTGACGGCATTGGAATAGCCGTCCATGGCCAGCACCCAGTCCTTTCTGAAGGGTTCCAGTTCCCGCGCCAGGGCGTCGTGTTCGAAGGTCAGCACGATGCCGTCGTAGAGCCGGGTCTTCTGCCAGGCTTCCAGGGGCACGCGCGAGACGACCAGGATGCCGGCAATGTGCAAAGTGGCGAAGGCGGCAACGAACAGGCCAAGCTTTTGCAGGGTCGCCGGCTGCAGGCGCAGGGTCAGCCAGATCAGGGTGAAGGGCACGAAAGAGAGCAGCCAGTGCAGCCCGATCTGCTTTACCCCCGAGAGCAGTGCGAACAGCAGGAAGGGCAGCCAGGCGAGGGTGCCCAGGGAGGGTGGCAAGCAAGAGTCGGCGCTCACGCTACGGCGATTCTTCAGCGCCAGCCACAGCACCGGCGGCCCCAGCACGTAGATCAGGGTCACGGCATACAGCAACGGCGTCTTCAGCGACCAGCCGGCATCGCCATGGCGATTGACGAAGTTGAACATGTAGTTCGGCCAGCAGTTGGCGCTGTTCCACCAGGCCATCAGCGCCAGGGCCGGCAGGGTGCAGGCATAGGCGATGGCCAGCCCGGCGGCGGCACCGGCACGCCGGCGGCGCAGCACATCGACCAGGTAGGCGAAGCCGAGGATGGCGGCGAAGTATTTGGAGAGCACGGCACCGGCCAGCAGCAGGCCGGCAGCGAAGTACCAGTGCGGGCTGTCGTCCCGTGCGGCGCGTATCCAAGCCAGGCCCGAGAGCACGCTGAAATAGATCAGCGGCGTGTCGGTGGTGATGAAGACATTCCAGACATTCACCGGCGCCAGCAGCACCAGGGTCGCGGCCCACAGGCGACGCGGCTCGCCCACGCCCGACACAAGTTTCGGCAGGGCCCAATACACGGCCAGCGCCAGCAGCGCCGGCTGGACGATCACCGGCAGACGCAGCCACCATTCCGCTTTGCTGACGACCGAGAGGGCCGCCAGCCACCAGCCGATCATCGGCGGGTGGTCGTAGAAACCCCAGTCGGGCATCCAGCCCCACCAGACGAAATACGCCTCGTCGCCGGTGATGGGAAAAGCCGCCCCCAGCCAGAAGCGGAAGGCCAGCGTGAGGACCAGCAGCGCGGCGAAGAGGCGGCCGGTCACCGGGGTTTACTTTTCCGCGAGTGCGACGCGACGCGCCTTGACGGCATCGCTCAGGATGTCGAAGGTCGCCACCGTATCCTCCCAGCCGATGCAGGCATCGGTGACCGAAACACCGTAGTCGAGCGCCTTGCCCGGCTTCAGGTCCTGGCGCCCTTCCTTGAGGTGGGATTCGATCATGACGCCGAAAATGCGGTCCTCGCCTGCCGCCAGTTGGGCACCGACGTCGCGCGCCACATCGAGCTGCTTCTTGAACTGCTTGCTGCTGTTGGCGTGGGAAAAATCAATCATCACGCGCGAGGCCAGGCCGGCCTTGGCCAGTTCGCCGCAGGCGGCATCGACGGCGGCGGCATCGTAGTTGGGCGCCTTGCCGCCGCGCAGGATGACATGGCAGTCCTCGTTGCCGTTGGTGGAGACAATGGCCGAGTGCCCGGCCTTGGTGACCGACAGGAAATGGTGCGGGCTGGCGGCGGCCTTGATCGCATCGACGGCGATGCGGATGTTGCCGTCGGTGCCGTTCTTGAACCCGACCGGGCAAGACAGGCCGGAGGAAAGCTCGCGATGCACCTGCGATTCGGTGGTGCGCGCGCCAATGGCGCCCCAGCTGATGAGGTCGGCCGTGTATTGCGGCGTGATCGTGTCGAGGAACTCGGTGCCGCAGGGCAGGCCCAGTTCGTTGATTTCCCACAGGAGCTTGCGCGCCAGGCGCAGGCCCTCGTTGATCTTGAAGCTGCCGTCCAAGCGCGGATCGTTGATCAGCCCCTTCCAGCCCACCGTGGTGCGCGGCTTTTCGAAATACACGCGCATCACCACCAGGAGGTCCTCGGCCAGGCGGGGCGCGGCCTCGCGCAGGCGCCGGGCGTAGTCCATGGCCGCGTCGTAGTCGTGGATCGAGCAGGGACCGACCACCACCACCAGGCGGTCGTCGGCGCCGTGCAGCACGCGGTGCAGGGCCTGGCGCGCTTCGTAAGTGGTTTCCGCCGCGGCATCGGTGGTGGGGAATTCGCGCAATATGTGTCCGGGCGGCGAGAGTTCCTTGATCTCGCGGATGCGGACGTCATCGGTTACGTGTTTCATGGCAGGCCTGGAGGCGGTAAAAGGGGCAATTGTACCGGCCGCCAATCGACGGCGCCTGCGAATTGCGGTTTTCCCTAGTTCCCATCCGGCCGCGCAGGGGGTAAAGTCATTCGGCTTGCCAAAACAAGGGGGAATCATGTTCCAGGTTCGAATTCACGGCCGGGGCGGCCAGGGCGTCGTCACGGCGGCCGAGATGCTGTCCATCGCGGCCTTCGAGGAGGGCCGCCACGCGCAGGCCTTTCCCAGTTTCGGTTCCGAGCGCACCGGCGCGCCGGTAGTGGCCTTCTGCCGCATCGCCGACAAGGAGATCCGCCTGCGCGAACCGATCATGGCGCCCGACGCCATCATCATCCAGGATCCGACCCTGCTGCACCAGGTCGACGTCTTCGCCGGCCTGAAGAAGGACGGCTACATCCTGATCAACACCACCAAGACCTTCGAGCAGCTCGGCCTCGGCGACTTCATCCGCGACTGGCACCCGGAGCGCCTGTGCACGGTGTCGGCCACCGAACTCAGCATCAAGCATGTCGGTCGTCCGGTGCCCAATGTGCCGCTGCTGGGCGGCTTTGCCGCGGTGTCCGGCATCATCAAGCTGGAATCGGTGGCGATGGCGATCCGCGACAAGTTCTCCGGCAAGGTGGCCGACGGCAACATCGCCGCGGCGACCGAGGCCTACAACATCGTGCGTGGAGAGATGGAGGAGGCACTGCATCATGCTTAAGCAATGCGAAGGTTCCCATGCGGTGGCCGAGGCCGTCGCCCTGTGCCGGCCGGAAGTGATCTGCGCCTATCCGATCTCGCCGCAGACCCACATCGTCGAAGGCATTGGCGAAATGGTGAAGGGCGGCGAACTCAAGGACTGCGAATTCATCAACGTCGAATCCGAATTCGCCGCCATGTCGGTGGCCATCGGCTCCTCGGCTACCGGCGCGCGGACATACACCGCCACCGCCTCGCAGGGCCTGCTCTACATGGTCGAGGCGGTCTATAACGCCTCCGGCCTGGGCCTGCCGATCGTGATGACCGTGGCCAACCGCGCCATCGGCGCCCCGATCAACATCTGGAACGACCATTCCGACTCGCTCTCGCAGCGCGACTGCGGCTGGATCCAGCTGTTCGCCGAAACCAACCAGGAAGCGCTCGACCTGCACATCCAGGCCTTCAAGCTGGCCGAGGAGATTTCGTTGCCGGTGATGGTGTGCATGGACGGCTTCATCCTGACCCATGCCTACGAGCGCGTGGACATGCCGACGCAGGAACAGGTCGATGCCTTCCTGCCGCCCTACGAGCCGCGCCAGGTACTGGACGTCAATGAGCCGGTGTCGATCGGCGCCATGGTCGGCCCGGAGGCCTTCATGGAGGTGCGCTACCTCGCCCATGCCAAGCAGATGCAGGCGCTGGAGCTGATCCCGCAACTGGCGCAGGAATTCAAGACCGTGTTCGGCCGCGACAGCGGCGGCCTGATCCGTACCTACCGTACCGAGGATGCCGAGACCATCGTCATCGCCATGGGCTCGGTGCTGGGCACCATCAAGGACACCGTCGACGAGATGCGTGAGGCCGGTCACAAGATCGGCGTGCTCGGCATCACCAGCTTCCGTCCCTTCCCGCTGGTCGAGGTCGCCGCCGCACTGAAGCACTGCAAGCGTTTCGTGGTGCTGGAAAAGAGCCTCGCCGTCGGCATCGGCGGCATCGTCGCCACCAACGTGCGCATGGCCGTCACCGGCATGGGCCTCAAGGGTTACACCGTGGTCGCCGGCCTCGGCGGCCGCGCCATCACCATGAAGTCGCTGACCGGCCTGTTCGAAAAGGCCGGGCGCGATGAACTGGACCTCGTCACCTTCCTCGACCTCGACTGGAAGGTGGTGAACAAGCAGCTTGAGCGCGAACGCGAAAAGCGCCGCACGGGCCCGGCCGCCGAAGCCATGCTGCGCGACATCGGCGCAGTGGCAGCCCGCAATTACTGAGAACCGGGGGGAACCATGTCCGCACTCCAGACCGTCAAGTTCTACCAGACCGGCACCTTCACCGTCGGCAACCGCCTGCTGGCGCCCGAAGAGCGCAGCGTGCAGGCCAACATGCAGCGCACCAACTCGCTCAACTCCGGCCACCGTGCCTGCCAGGGCTGCGGCGAGGCGCTGGGCGCGCGCTACGCGATCGACGCGGCGATGAACGCCACCAACCGCCAGTTGATCGCCGCCAACGCCACCGGCTGCCTCGAAGTGTTTTCCACGCCCTACCCCGAAACCTCCTGGCAGATCCCGTGGATCCACTCGCTGTTCGGCAACACGGCGGCGGTCGCCACCGGCATCGCCGCGGCGATCAAGGTCAAGCAGCAGAAGGGCCAGGGCCAGGATGTGCGCGTGGTCGCCCAGGGCGGCGACGGCGGCACCACGGACATCGGCTTCGGCTGCCTCTCCGGCATGTTCGAACGCAACGACGACGTGCTCTACATCTGCTACGACAACGGTGGCTACATGAATACCGGCGTGCAGCGCAGTTCCGCCACGCCCTCGGCGGCGCGTACGGCGACCACCATGCCCATCGGCCCCGAACCGGGCAATCCCTTCGGCCAGGGCAAGTTCGTTCCCGCCATCGCCATGGCGCACGAAATCCCCTACGTCGCCACCGCCACCGTGGCCGACCTGCGCGACCTGGAGAACAAGGTCACCCACGCAATGAGCATTCGCGGCGCGCGCTACATCCACATCCTGGTGCCCTGCCCGCTGGGCTGGGGCACGGCCTCGCACGACACCATCCGCATGGCGCGCCTGGCCAAGGAAACCGGCATCTTCCCGGTGTTCGAAGCCGAGTATGGGGAAGTAAAGTCGGCGCTGGCGATACGGCGACCGCTGCCGGTGGAGGACTACCTCAAGCCGCAAAAGCGCTTCGCCCACCTGTTCGGCAAGAACCCCGCCGTCGACACCATTGCCCGCATCCAGGCCCAGGCGGACAAGAACATCCGCAGATATGGATTGCTTGCCAAGGAGGCATCATGAGCACATTCCCCCCATCCCCCTTTCCGAGAAAGGGGGCGATCCGTGTTCCGCCGCATATGCGGCGTCCGGCCAATGACTCGCTGCCTTCTTGGGGCGGCCCGACGGAGGCAGCATGATGGACAAGCCCTTTGCAATCACCCTCAACCCCGGCTCCTCGCTGGCCAACCACACCGGCTCCTGGCGCACCGCGCGTCCGGTCTACCTCGACCGCCTGCCGCCCTGCAACAACCAGTGCCCCGCCGGCGAAGACATCCAGGGCTGGCTGTTCCATGCCGAATCCGGCAATTACGAGTCCGCCTGGCGGCATCTCACGCGCGACAACCCCTTCGCCGCGATCATGGGCCGCGTCTGCTACCACAGCTGCGAGTCGGCCTGCAACCGCGGCAAGATCGACGAGGCCGTCGGCATCAACTCGGTGGAGCGCTTCCTCGGCGACGAGGCGATCAAGCGCGGCTGGCAATTCGCCGCGCCGACAAAGGAATCCGGCAAGAAGGTGCTGATCGTCGGCGCCGGCCCCTCGGGCATGTCGGCCGCCTACCACTTGCGCCGCATGGGCCACGCCGTCACGGTGATGGACGCCGGACCCTACATGGGCGGCATGATGCGCTTCGGCATCCCCAAGTACCGCCTGCCGCGCGAAGTGCTCGACGCCGAGATGCAGCGCATCGTCGACATGGGCGTCACGGTCAAATTGAACAGCAAGGTCGACAACATCCTTGAACAGATGAAGGCGGGCGCGTTCGACGCCGCCTTCCTCGCCGTCGGCGCCCACATCGGCAAGCGCGCCATGATCCCCTCCGGCGACGCGGCCAAGATCGTCGATGCCATTTCGGTATTGCGCAGCATGGAAGGTGAAGACAAGCCCATGCTCGGCCGCCGCGTGGTGGTCTATGGCGGCGGCAACACGGCGATCGACGTCGCGCGCTCGGTCAAGCGCATGGGCGCCGAGCCGATCATCGTCTACCGCCGTACCCGCGACAAGGCGCCGGCCCACGATTTCGAGATTGAGGAAGCGCTGCAGGAAGGCGTCATGGTCAAGTGGCTGTCGACCATCAAGCAGGCCGGCGACAAAGAGATCACCATCGAATATATGGCGCTCGACGACAAGGGCTTCCCGCAGCCGACCGGCGAATTCGAAACCCTCGAAGCCGACTCCGTAGTGCTGGCCCTTGGCCAGGATGTCTATCT
>JACRIX010000022.1 GCA_016215645.1 Rhodocyclales bacterium | reverse complement strand
CCGGCGTCGCACAAGGGCGATTTCGGGTTGGGCAGGCCGCAGAGTTTGCAGTGCATGGCGTTCCTCGTGCTGTTCACAAGCGGGACGGCGGGGCTTGCGCCGCCGCCGTCACCGGGAATGCCGAGGCAGGCGCGGCGCCATCGCCGCGCGACGACAAGCTAGGTGGCCCCCACCGGCTGCCCCATCGGCTCGCTGAGTTCCCGCGACTGCAGCAGGTTGTAAGCATAGACCACGAAGGACGCGCCGAGGATCAGGCCGAAGACCATGATCAGGTGGCCGTAGAGCATCCAGCCCTCCTGGTTCCAGTCGGCGAAGCGCCGCGGCATGCCGGCGGCTCCGCCGGCAAGCATCGCGATCGCGGCACCGAAGCCGCCGACGGTGAAGAGCCGAACGAACCAGGTACCGAGGACGGGATCGAGCTTGCGCCCGGTGATCACCGGGTAGTGGTGGTAGAGCACCCCCATCCACATCAGCGACATCGCCAGGATCACCGTCATGGTGTGCCCGCTCTGCCACATCGTGCCATGCAGCACATAGGCCCAGGCGACATTGGAGGTGACGATGGCGCTGGCGCCGTCGAGGATATACAGCGCCCAGCCCAGCAGCACCGCGATGATGCCCGGCTCGGCGCGCAGGCCGTGCTGCCAGATCGTCGCCAGCACGGTGAAGATGCTGATGGCGGCGCCGATGCCGGTACCCCAGCTCATGATGTTGCCCCAGTAGGACAGGGACGCCGGCTGGTTGGGGTAGGCCGTGATGAAATGGTGGAGAAAGGAAGTGATCGAGGTCAGCAGCAGGATCCACAATGCCGTATTGGCCAGCTTGTCGCTGAACAGCTTGCGCGTGCCATCGGCAAGGTAGAGCGGCAGCGTGGCATACATGGCGCTCGATACCATCAGCGCCATCGCCTCCATCAGGTTGTGCGCGAAGATGTAAAAGACATACTGGAACACCACCGGTTCGGCGGCCCAGGCCGCCATCGACATCGGAATCACGCCGTAGAGCGCGAGCAGCAGCGTGGTGCCGACGACCACCAGCGGCAGGCCGGCGATCAGCAGCGTCAGCGCGGAAAGCGTCATGCCCAGCATGCCCGGGTCGTTGAGCGAGCGCTCGGAGAGCACCAGATCGTGCCGCTTCTTGCCGAAGAACAGCATCGAGAGCCCGAGCAATGGGTAGAGCAGGATCATGCAGGCGAGCACCAGGTAGATGCCGGTGAAGCCGAGGATCACCGTGTTCATGCTCCAGATGCCCATTTGCGCGCCGACCAGCGGCAAGGGGAACATCACCACCAGGCTGACCTTGAAGCCCATCAGCACGGCGACGGTGAGCAGGGCGGCGCCGAGGTTCATGGTGATGAAGCACATCGCCGGCAGCCAGCCCGTGATCGGCTTGCCGACGCAGCCGCCGGAGCGGTGCAGGCCGACCCCGACCATGAGCTGGAAGGAGAAGGGGAAGGCCAGCGCGGCGCCGTGCAGCGTCAGCGTGGTATAGAAATGGCCGGAGTCGAGGGCGAACATCTGGGTGGCCGGCATCACCAGGCCGAGCAGGCCGGCGACCGCCAGCCAGATGAAGGAGGCCATGATCATCAGCGCGGGCCAGGCATTGATTTCCTCCAGCCCGGTGCTCTTGTCGACGCTGAACATCCGGCCAAAGACCGGGGTGCCTTTCACGATGGCGGTGGCGATGGTCATTTCGGATTCTCCTCGGATCAGGTGGCGGCCTTGCTCTTGACGACGGTCAGTACGTCCTGCATGCCATGATGTGCGATGCCGCAGTATTCGAGGCAACGGATCTTGTAGGTGCCTGGGTCGGTGAAGGTGTGTACGACGCTGGTCGGTTTCGCTACGCCGGGCATCATCAGCAGGGTGAACAGCATGCGGCCGTCGGGGTGATAGACGGCGAAACCGTGCTGGGTGTCTTTGGCGCGGCCGGCAAAGCGCACCGGCTTGCCGGCCTCGACCTCGCGCGTGGACATTTCATAGCTCCATGACGTCGCCGTGAACTGGACTTCCTGGACGGGCAGGCCGGCGGTCGCCGCGCGCGCGGTGGCGATGATGGGCATGAACTTGAGGCTGGCGAGGTTGATGGTCACGAAAATGACGAATACCGCCGTCAGCCAATAGCCCTCCAGGCGTGACAGGGTCGCCGGCGGCGTGGTGCCGGGTCCGGAATCGACCACCGACTTGCGGTGGATCACGTACCAGAACATTCCGGCGAAGGGCAGCAGCATGCCCATCGTCACCCAGAACGCGCCCCATCCAGAAAACAGAAAGTCCAGCATGCGATCCCTCCTTTTGATCCGTTGTTCGGGCGCCGCGCGTCCCGGATCCTGGCGCTCGGCCACGTGTAGGCGACTCGAGCCCCCCACGTTTTCGCAACGATAGGCCCTCCGCCAGTGGTCGGCAATTGGGATGATTACCTACCAGTTGCAAGGTTTTTCCGGATTGCGGTTAAGTCGTGCCGGTTCCAGACTTTGGCCGGTAAGCCATTCCGACCAGGGAGGAGCCATGACTGAGATCGTTCTTGCCGGACCGCGCACCGGCGCCAGGTTGCGTCGCTACCTGCGCCTGACCAAACCACGGGTCGTGTCGCTGATCGTGTTCTGTGCCGTGATCGGCATGCTGCTGGCGACGCCCGATGGCGTACCGATGCCGACCATGTTGGCAGCGACGCTGGGCATTGCCCTGGTGGCCGGATCGGCGGCGGCGGTCAATTGCCTGATCGAGCGGCGCATCGACGCGATCATGGCGCGCACCCGGGGGCGCCCGCTGCCGCGCGGCGAAGTCGATGTGCTCGAAACTTTCATGTTCTCGGCCGGGATCGGCGGCGGCGGCCTGCTACTGCTGCATGCCTTTGTCAATCCGCTGACGATGTGGCTGACGCTGGCGACCTTCATCGGCTATGCCTTGATCTACACCGTGATCCTGAAGCCGCTGACGCCACAGAACATCGTCATCGGCGGCGCCTCCGGCGCGATGCCGCCGGTGCTGGGCTGGGCGGCCGCGACCGGGCAGACGCCGGAGCAGGCCTGGCTGCTGTTCCTGATCATATTCCTGTGGACGCCGCCACACTTCTGGTCCCTCGCCCTGTACCGTGCCAGGGAATATGCCGACGCGAGCATGCCCATGCTGCCGGTGGTTCATGGCAGGAAATATACCCAGCGCAGCATTTTCGCCTACACGCTGGCGCTGGGCGCGGTGACGCTGCTGCCGTTCGCCGTCGGCATGAGCGGGGTCTCCTACCTGGCGGTGGCACTGGTGCTGAACGCGGGATTCATTTTCCGTGCCTGGCGGCTCTGGCGCGACTACAGCGATGCCAGGGCGCAGGCCACGTTCCGCTACTCGATCGCTTACCTGTCCCTGCTGTTCGCTTCCCTCCTGATTGACCACTACCTGCCCTAATAGGGTGGCGGTGCTTGGGGAAAGCCCCTATCCGTTGGGGAATCTTCCGGATATGAATCGGCGACAGATTGTTCCAGAGTGGCAACGGGCTGCAGGCGGCATTCCGCCGGCACCCGCCGTCAGCCGGCCGGCATTCGACACGGCCGGCGACGGCAACCCCAACCCGAACGGAGGAACAGCCATGTCGCAACAGGCCTTGAAGGAAGCATTGAGCAAGACGGTGCAGGGAATACAGCAGAACCCGGTGATGTCCAAGGTGGTGTTCGAGGCGCAGACCGCTCTGGTCGAGAACGTGCGCTGCACCGGCCAGGTGCGCGGCTTCGCGCCCATCGTGGTCGATGAGCCGCCTGAGCTTGGGGGCGGCGACAAGGGCGCCAACCCCGTCGAACTGCTGCTGGTGTCCCTCGGCTCCTGCCAGGAGATCATGTATGCGGCAATGGCCTCGATGATGGGCATCAAGCTCGACGAAGTGAAAGTGGACCTCAAGGGCTCGCTCGACCTCAAGGGCCTGTTCGGCATGGATCCCTCGGTACCGCCCGGCTACCAGAAGATCAGCTACGAGACCATCCTCAGGAGCACGGCGCCCGAGGCCGAGCTGCGCAAGCTGATCGAAGCGGTGGAAAGCCACTGCCCGGTGCTGGATACCTTGGTGCGTCCGATCGAGGTCACCGGCAAGGTTACGATCAACGGCGCCGCGGTGGTGGCCTGATGTCTACGGCGGACCGGTGTCGCGAGGTCCTCGTTCCGGATGTCGGCGACAAGGGGACGCTGTCGATAGCCGAGATCATGGTCCGGGCGGGCGACAGTGTGTTCGCCGACGATCCGCTGCTGGTCGTCGAGTCCGGCAAGGCGACGCTCGATATCGTGGCGCAGTTCGACGGCCGGATCGTCGAGGTCAGGGTTGCCGCCGGAGACCTCGTCGTCTCCGGACAGACGGTCGTGGTGCTGGAGGAAAGCCTCGAGCAGCGCCCGAAGAGTCGGCGCCCGGAGCACGGCGGCGAGGTGCCGCCGGCCCGCTTTTCGCTGTTCGCCGCATTCACGGCGGCGTCGGCCCCGGCGGCAACCGTGCCGGAGACGAGCTGCGACCTGCTGGTGATCGGCGGCGGGCCGGGGGGCTACTCGGCGGCCTTTCGCGCCGCCGACCTGGGGCTGGATACCGTCCTCGTCGAGCAGCATGCATCGCTCGGCGGGGTTTGCCTCAATGTGGGATGCATACCGTCGAAGGCCCTGCTGCATCTCGTCGGGAGCATGGAGGAAGCCGCCGGCATGGCGGACTGCGGCATCCGTTTCGCGGCCCCCGAAGTCGATATCGACCGCTTGCGCGCCTACAAGGCAGGCACCGTTGCGCGCCTGACGGCGGGCCTCGCCGGGATGGCCCGCGCCCGTGGCGTGAGGGTGCTGCACGGTCGTGGCCGCTTCGAGGACGCGCACCGTGTCGTGGTCGACCTAGCCAATGACGCCGGACAGCAGTCGGTCAGCTTTGCCAAGTGCATCGTGGCCGCGGGCTCCCATCCGCTGCGCCTGCCCCTGCTGCCCCGGGACGAGCGCATTGTCGATTCCACCGGCGCGCTCGAGCTGCCCACGGTTCCGCGCCGCATGCTGGTGGTGGGCGGCGGCATCATCGGTCTGGAAATGGCCACCGTCTATTCGGCGCTCGGAGCACGGATCGATGTCGTCGAACTGCAGGACGCATTGATGCCGGGCCCGGACCGCGACCTGGTGCGAATCTGGGAGGAGCAGAACCGGCACCGCTTCGATCGCATCATGCCGGGCACGCGCATCGCGGCCGTGGTGACCCGGGACGATGGCGTCTGGGTCGGCTTCGAGGGGCCGGCATCCCCGGAAGGCCTGGTCCGCTACGACATGATCCTGCAATCCGTGGGACGCAAGGCCAACGGCCTGCAGCTGGATGCGCACAAGGCGGGGGTCGCCGTCGGTGCCGATGGCGTCATCGGTGTCGACAAGCACATGAGGACCAATGTTCGACACATCCACGCGATCGGCGACATCGTCGGCATGCCCATGCTCGCGCACAAGGCGCTGCATCAGGCCCATGTCGCCGCCGAGTGCGCCGCCGGCCTGGAGGTGAACCATGATGGGTCGCTGATTCCTGGCGTGGCCTATACCCATCCGGAGATCGCCTGGGTCGGTCTGTCGGAGGACGTCGCAAAACGTCAGGGGATCGCGGTCGACGTGGCGAAATTTCCCTGGGCGGCCTCCGGGCGGGCCATTGCCAACCGCGCCGAGCACGGAATGACCAAGTTACTGTTCGCGCAGGACAGCGGCCGCCTCCTGGGCGGGTCGATTGTCGGCAGCGGGGCTGGCGACATGATCGGCGAAATCGCGCTGGCGATCAGCGAGAACTGCCGCGCCGACGATATCGGCCGCAAGATCCACCATCCGCATCCGACCCTGGGCGAAACCATAGGCATGGCGGCGCATCTGGCGCAGGGTACTTGCACCGATCTGCCGACCATGGCGCGCTGCGCGCGCTAGCCCCAGCCTTGCCTCTGCATGGCCATCTTGACCAGGTCGGAGACGGAGCGCGCGTGCATCTTTTCCATGACCTTGGCGCGATGCACTTCAACGGTCTTGGCGCTGAGCCCGAGCGCGTTGGCGACGGCCTTGTTGGACAGTCCCTCGACCACCAGGTCGAGGACTTCGCTTTCGCGCGGTGTCAGGCTGGCAAACAGGGTTCGCAGGCGGGCCCGTTGCTGGTCTCGGTCACGCTGTTCCGCGTCGCGGGCGATGGCCCGCTGTATGCGGTCGAGCAGATCCTGGTCGTTGAAGGGCTTTTCGATGAAGTCGAAGGCGCCTGCCTGCACCGCGCGCACCGCCATCTGCACGTCGCCATGGCCGGTAATGAAAATGATCGGAATGCGGATGCGCTGCGCGGCAAGCCTTTCCTGCAACTCGATCCCGCTCATGCCCGGCATGCGCACGTCGAGCACCAGGCAGCCGGACCTTGCGGCATCGTAACCGTCGATGAAGGCTTGCGCTGATGCGTAGGTCTCGACTCGCAGCCGCACCGACTCGATCAGCCAGCGCAAGCTGCGCGCAACGGCCTGGTCGTCATCAACTATGAATACTGTCGGCTCGTTCACGGCGACTGGATTGTTGTGTGTTGATCGTGAGCGTAAAGCGCAGGATGGCGCCACCGTCGCGGCTCGACTCGGCCCGCACCGTGCCGCCGTGCGATTCGATGATCGAGCGACTGATGGCCAGACCCATGCCCACCCCCTCGGGTTTGGTGGTGAAGAACTGGTCGAAAACCTGGTCGATCAGGCTGCCATCGATGCCCGGCCCGGTATCGACGATTTCGATCTCCACGAAGTCGGTTTCGAAAAGACGGCTGGAAATCGTGATCTCTCGCCGCGAGGAATTGGCTTCGCTCATGGCTTCGATCGCGTTGCGAACCAGGTTGACCATCACCTGCTCGATCATGATGGCGTCCGCGGCCACCTTGGGTAACAGGGGATCGAGATTCAAGCGTACCAGCGTGCGCTGCTGGCGCGCTTCGTGTTCGGTGAACTTGACCACCGCGCGAACGATTTGATTGACGTCCATGGGCTTCAGGTGCGGCTCGCTCTTGCGCACGAAATCGCGCACGTGGCGCAGTATGTCGCCGGCGCGCTCGGCCTGTTCGCAGACTTCCTCCAGTGGTTCGATCAGCTCCACCGGGCTCATGCCGCCCGAGCGCAGGCGGCGGATGCAGCCGCGCGAAAAATTGGCGATCGCGGAAAGCGGCTGATTCAGTTCGTGGGCAATGCCGGTGGCCATTTCGCCCATGGTCGAAAGGCGCGCAACCCGAGCCAGTTCGGTCTGGTGGCGCCGCGCCTGTTCCTCGGCCTGCTTGTGTTCGGTGATGTCGCGGGTGATGCCCAGCAGCGCGTAGATATTGCCGCGCGCGTCGCGCAAGGGCGCGGCGTGGGTTTCCATCCACGCCACCCTGTTTTTCAGGGTGATCGCGCGGAACTCGTAGACCATCGCTTCGCCGGCGAACACGCGGCGCATGTTTTCCCGGTAGATGTCGACGTATTCCGGTGCCACCACGGAAAATATCTTGCGTCCGATGATATCGGCCGGCTGATTGGCATCCACCAGGCGCAAGCCGGCCGGATTGATCTCCAGCACCGTGCCGTCCTCCGCCTGCAACTTCACGCACTCGGGTTCCGACTCGATGATGGTGCGCAGGCGGTACTCGTTTTCCTGCAGGCGGTCGAGCATGGATTCGTGCCGCGACTCCCTTTCGTCCAGCCGTCGTTCGGCATCGCGCAGGCGCGCCAGGACCACGCCGAGAACAATCAGGACGGCCGTCAGGCTTCCGCCGAGGACCACCAGGGCGAGCCACAGCATGTCACTGGCAGGAAGCATGTCGGCGGCACTCATCGATTTAGCCAGTCCACTCTAGCTACGGGGCCTCCGGGGTCAATAGGGAAGATTCACGTGGCGACTAGGTAATCTCCCCAATTGTCCGGCGCGCGCTTTCAAGTAAATTGCTTGAAGAATAACAAGTTGAAACCGAAAGCGCGGCATTTCGCCGCGCCTTGACTGGCGGCGGCAGGCACGGGGTGTCGGCCGCCGCAGAGTACAACCCTGATAGGAGGAAATCAACATCATGAAGCCAAGCCACGTTGTCCGGCGGTCCCACTTCTGCCTGACGGTCCTCGCCGCCGTCGCCATCGCGGCCGGCCCGCCGGCAATTGCCGACGAAACCAGCTGTTCCCCATTCACTCCCCTGATCAAGGGCCAGGAAGACCTGGTGTATGTCTGGACGCTCGGCGTCAAGGGAGTCGGCGACGGCGCCGACAAACTGGTCACGGTGGACGTCAATCCCAAGTCCAAGAGCTATGGCAAGGTGATCCACAAGCTGTCCGTCGGTGGCCGCGGCGAAATCCACCACGTCGGCTTGTCGGACGACAGGCGCTTCCTCTGGGGCGGCGCGCTCGACTCGAACAAGATATTCATTTTCGACATCGGCAGCAACCCGGCCAAGCCCAAGCTGATCAAGACCATCACCGACTTCGTCGAAAAGACCGGCTTCGTTGGTCCGCACTCCTTCATTGCCATGCCCGGTCGCATGCTGATCACTCCCCTGTCGAACAAGAAGGACCACGGTGGCGAGACCGGCATCGCGGTCTACAACAACAAGGGCGAGTACGTTTCCCACCATGCGATGCCGAAGGAAGGCGGTGACGGCTACGGCTACGACGTCGGCATCAACCCGCAAAAGAACGTGTTCCTCACCTCGTCCTTCACTGGCTGGAACAACTACATGATGGACCTCGGCAAGCTGGTCAAGGACGGCGAGGCGATGAAGCGCTTCGGCAACACCTCGGTGATGTGGGACATGAAGACCATGAAACCCATCAAGGTGTTCCAGACCCCCGGCGCGCCGCTGGAAGTACGCTGGTCATGGAAATCCGGCGAGAACTGGGCCGTCACGACCACGGCGCTGACCTCGAAGATCTGGGTGTACAAGCAGGATGCCAAGGGTGAGTGGCAGGTCAAGGATGTCGGCACCATCGGCGACCCGGCCAAGATTCCGCTGCCGGTCGACATCAGCATCACCGCAGATGCCAAGGGCATGTGGATCAATACCTTCATGGACGGCACGGCACGCTATTGGGACATGTCGGACCCGATGAAGCCGAAGGAGGTGTATTCCAGGCACATCGGGTCGCAGGTCAACATGGTGTCGCAGAGCTTCGACGGCAAGCGCGTCTATTTCACGAGTTCGCTGCTCGGTAACTGGGACAAGAAGGGCAAGGACGACGAGCAGTTCCTCAAGGTCTTCAACTGGGACGGCAAGGACCTCAAGCTGGCTTTCGAGATCGACTTCTACAAAGAGAAGCTCGGTCGCGCCCACCACATGAAGTTCCAGGCCCGCGATCTGTCCACCCTCAAGCCCCTCGAATCCGCGCAAGCCACGCTCCCGCTGCTGGCGCAATCCCGCTAGACGTCCGGCGGGAGATTCAGGTGCTTTTGGGCCAGGCCCGCCCCGCGCTCTGGGGCGGGCTTCTTTTCGTGTTTTGCCTGGCGTCCGCAGTGAGCGCGGCGCCGGTCATGGATTTCACGCCGCCGGCAGCGGGCAGCTACCGGCTGGAGCGGATCCAGACGGCCGGCGACGGAGCGGTACTGGATTCGGCCGGGAAGCGGCGACGACTGCACGAATTCACCCGCAGGAGGGTCACGCTGCTGGCATTCATGTACGCTTCTTGCGCCGATCCGAACGGCTGCCCCTATGCCCTGTCCGTAATGCACATGCTGAAAAGCGAACTCGACAAGCTGCCGTCGGTTCGCGGTCGCGTCGGCTTCGTCAGCCTGTCCTTCGACCCCGAGCGCGACACGCCGACGATGCTGGGACTCTACGGCGCCCAGCATGCCGCGCCCGGCAACGTCGCGTGGGACTTCCTCACCACGCGCTCGCGCCGCGAGCTGCTACCCATCCTCAAGGACTGGGGCCAGGACGTTGGCATCGAAGTGGACCGCGCCACCGGCAAGGCCATTGGCACCTACAGCCATGTGCTCAAGGTATTCCTGATCGACCGGCGCGGCACGGTACGCGAGATCTACACGACCGAATACCTGTTGCCGGCCATGGTGCTCAACGACATCAAGACCTTGCTGATCGAGGACGGGGTGGGGCTGCGATGAAACTCGCCCGGCGTGCCGCGCTCGCAGGGCTGGTCGCGCTGGCGGCATGCGGCCGCGCCGCGCCGGTGACGGTACCTGCGCCACTGGGCTTGCCGGCCGTGCCGGTGCCGCCCGACGCACCGCTGCTGAAGGCACGCATCGAGCTTGGCCGCAACTTGTTCATGGATCGCCGCCTGTCGCACAACAACACCTTGTCCTGCGGAATGTGCCACGTACCGGAGCAAGGTTTCACTTCCAACGAACTGGGCACCGCGATCGGCCTGGAAGGCCAGACCATCCGCCGCAATTCGCCGACCATCTACAACGTCGCCTATGTCGAGCAATTGTTCCACGACGGCCGCGAGTTCAGTCTGGAAAACCAGGCCTGGGGGCCGCTGTTGGCGGGCAATGAAATGGCCAATCCCTCGATCGGCTATGTGGTCGAGAAGGTCAAGGCACTGCCCGAGTACGCGGGCCGCTTCGAGGCCGCCTTCGACGGTCGCGGTCCCGACGTGCTGACGATCGGGCTGGCGCTTGCGGCCTACCAGCGCACCCTGGTATCGGCCGGATCGCGCTTCGACAGTTGGCGCTATGGCGGCACGGCTGGCGTGCTGAACGCCGAGGAACAGGCGGGTTTTGCGCTGTTCACGGGCAAGGCCGGTTGCGTCGCCTGTCACCATGTCGACGAACAGACCGCGCTGTTTGCCGACAACCGCTTCCACAACACCGGCATCGGCTACGCCAACAGCATGGACGTGCCGCGCCGCCATCGGGTGCAGCTGGCCCCCGGCAAGTTCGTGGAAATCGAGGACAAGGCGCTCGACTCCTTCGAGAAGCGGCAGCCGGATGTCGGACGCTATGAGGTCACGCTCGATCCCGCCGACTCCTGGGCCTATCGCACCCCAAGCTTGCGCAACGTGGCGCTGACCGGCCCGTACATGCACGATGGTTCGCTCGCCACCCTCGGGGACGTGATCGAGTTCTACGACCGCGGCGGCATCGACAATCCCCACAAGGATCCCCTGCTCAAGCCGCTTGGACTCGACGTCGCCCAGAAGAAGTCGCTGGTCGCCTTTCTCGGCACGCTGACCGGCGACAACGTGTCGCGACTGGTGGCCGAGGCTCGTGCCGCGCAGCCAGGCGAGGCTCCGCCGGCAAAGGATCCCGCCAGCACGTACAAGCGGGCCTACTAGTAGTCAGTCATCGAGGAATTGATAGGGGAAACTGCTGCGGTTCCGGCGAGTGGTGAATGGCAGGGAGTCATACGCTGAAGCCTTTCGTGACGGGAGGCTGACATGCAGATCAAGTGGCGGGTGGATTTGACGGCTG
>JACRIX010000021.1 GCA_016215645.1 Rhodocyclales bacterium | reverse complement strand
TTCAAGGCCACGTCCCGCGTTACCACCCGATTCGATCGGACCAATGTCAAAGCTCTGAATGCCGTACGTCGGCGAGGTGAAGGTGTCGCTCGACGGATCAAAGCTCACCGCCTGCCCGTCAGTCATGCTGTCAAAGTTGTAGCTGGCCGGGCCACCACCGACAAGACTTTGGCTCTGATCGGAGAATTGAAGGGTTTCGATGTTCGACAGGGTATCGGTTGCGCCGTTATCACCCAAAACAGTCCAGACGCCACCACCCAAGTCGGTAACGGTGTACTGCACCTTTGCCCCTGAATACGCGGCGATATCGGTACCCGCGCCACCATCGATTTTGTCGCTGCCCTGGCCACCGGTGATGGTGTTGGCATTGCCATCCCCAATCAGGACGTCGTTGTAGATCGAGCCACGAATGTTTTCGATGCTGGTGAGCGTATCGGTGTTGCCCCAGCCGTCCTGCGCCGTGCTGCCGGCGACGTTGTAGGCTACGCCTTGCCAGGTGGCCGAGCCGGTGGCACCGCCGAGGTTAACCACTACCCCCAACTGATCCGAGTTGGCATTCTCATCGCCGTGGTAGTCGGCTGTATCGTTACCGGCGCCACCCGTCAGACTGTCAGCTCCCTTGCGCCCTTGGAAAAGATCGTCGCCCCCGCCCCCGGTAATCGTGTCATCAAAGTCCGATCCGGCCACAGCCTCGATGTCGAACAAGATATCGCTACCACCCAAACCATCCGAAGCGGTACCGCTATAGCCATTGCCAGCGTTGTTATCGGTATCGAGAACAACCGTCACGCCAACGGTTGCATCACGATACGCAGCCACATCTTTCCCACTTCCTCCGGAAATCGTATCGTTTCCGCCAGATCCGTTGAACACTTCTATATAGTCGAATAACGCATTCCCGCCAGTCAGTGAATCACCGGCGCTACCTCCCCAAACGGCATTGATGCCGACAAACGTATCGACGCCACCTTGTCCGTCAGATGTGGCCGTATTGTTGGCAAGATCGACAATGACCTGCGAGCCCACGCCGAAATACCGAGCCCAGTTGTACTCAAGGCTGGTCGCATCCATCGCCACTGCATTGTTGGCGCGACCGCCATCAATGGTGTCGTTTCCAGCGTTACCCTGGAACCATTCGTACTTGTCGCCGTTGAACCACTGGCTGTTGCTGCCGCCCGTTAAACTGTCATTGAATGCACTGGCAATCACTCCATCGATATTCAGCAGCGTATCGGTATCTATCGACCCCGTTCCCGGGCTGGGCTTGCCGCTAGCCGTTGTCAGTCCGAGATTGACCGTTACGCCGGTTACACCAGTAGTGCCATTCTGCGCCGCGCTCGAATAGGATACCCAATCGAAGTACGCGCTCGGTCCCGCCGTGCCGCCATCGAGGGTGTCATTGCCATTCAGGCCGACCAGCAAATCGGAACCGTCACCACCGTAGATGTAGTTCGCAAATCCGTTGCCAATCAGGAAATCGTTGTAACTCGACCCCTGAATGTTTTCTATCTCATCGCGATTGCCGAACGTATCGGTAGTGCCCCAACCATCCAGTGCCGTGCCTATGGCAACAGGACCGAACGACACTCCACCCCACGAATTGGTCTGTGCAGCGCCGGACAAATTCACTACCACGCCAAGACCATTTCCATCCGGATTTTGGTCACCGCTATAGTCAATGGTGTCTGTGCCACCGCCACCCGACAGATTGTCGGCACCTTGACCACCAACCAGGGTATCGTTACCAAGACCACCACTCAAGGTGTCGTTGCCGGCATTGCCAGCCAGACGGTTGGCGTTGTCATCACCCGTGATGACATCGATCACATCCGAGCCTTCGACGTTCTCAATGTTGCGCACGACCGCAGAGGCGTTCGTCACCGGGACATCGCCTGTGCCAAGAATAGCCAGCGTTGCGTCCGTGCCACCATTGAGCGTCAAGGTGTATTTCTCGGCACCCCACACACCCGCGAGGCTCAACCAATCAGTACCGCCACCGCCATCCAGTGTGTCGGCGCCGGTGCCGCCGCCAGGGTTCTGCCCTCCGTTTGCTCCCACGGTGGCCAAACTATCATTGCCAAGACCACCCTCGACCAGTTGCGCCCCGCCGGCCGTGATGAGCATGTCATTGCCCGAGGTGCCGCTCAACGTTCCGGTTGCCGTATCGTCGTTGCCAGCGCCGGTCGTGTCGTCACCAATGCGAAACACGCTACCGTTCTGAAATGTCAGAACGCTGCTGGAAAGTTGGTAGGGAAACAGGCCAAGCAGCGTGAACGACTTCAAAGTGACGCCAGAATCATTCTTGATGGTAAACAAGATGTCCGAGCCGCTGGGCTCGAAATTCAGATTGAACGCGCTGACACCAGCATCAAAAAGAATGGAGTCCCCGGCCCCAAGCGTATAAGACTGGCCGTTGAAGATCTGAGTGGAATAGGTGTAGACGGTCATGATTTGGCTCCCAATTTTTACTGTCTGCTATTGCTTCGGGCTGGCGGATCTGGCGTGGCCGTTCTATACATGCGGACAGCCACCGAATCCGTGCCCAAGCGACCCGAATCTTCCTAAATCATACAACCCGAACTCGACATCTACAAGGCAGGTTCTACTACACCGCTCTCAAGGAATAGAATGCAGATTGACCTTGATGAAATATCGGGCATTTTCGCGCGGATGCATGTGCTTCCGGAGGTAGAAATCACGCTCACGTTTTCACATTTGCTGCCAGCATGACTCGTTGATGAACCTTGGTTTGCCCAGATTTCAGTTGCTCGCGCCGATCAAGCGCTGGCTGGCGTTCGCCTGGTTTCTGAGCTTTTTCATCAATTTCTTCATTCTCACCAGCCCGATCTACATGATGCAGATCTTCGATCGGGTGCTGGTCAGCGGCAGCATGGCCACGCTGGGCATGCTGACCTTGATCACGGTGCTGATGGTCGGAGCACAGGCGTTTTTCGACCTGATTCGCGCCAGATTGCTGGCGCGGGCCGGGTATGTGCTGGAACAGGACCTGGGGCCCCGGGTGCTCGACAAGGTGCATGACTTCCAGTTGCAGGTTCACGACGGACGCGGCGCCGAGTTGATCAGGGACGTGTCGACGCTCAGAAACTATCTTTCCAGCCCGCACTTGACGTCGTTCTTCGATTCCCCGTGGGCGCCGCTGTTCACCGCCTTGATCTTTGCCTTTTCCTGGGTGCTGGGCGTCGTCACATTGGTCGGTATCGTGGTATTGCTGGTGCTGGCCCTGATTGACGAGAAACTCACCTATCCGCTATTCACTCGTGCCAACCAGTCGGCGGCGCAAGCCCAGCACATGGCCGGAACCTCGATCCGCAACGCCGAGATCATCCACGCCCTCGGCATGAAGCCAACCATGCTGGCCCACTGGCAGGCGCTGACAAACCGTGCACTGGGCCACCTCAAGCGGGCGCAGGACCATTCCCATTCCATGGTGGCGACGACCAAGGCAGTCCGCACCCTGATTCAAGTCGCCATGCTGGGGGTGGGTGCCTGGCTGGTGATCGCGCAAAACCTGTCGCCCGGCATCATGATCGCGGGAACCATCATCGTTGCGCGTGCCATCGGCCCGGTGGAAACGGCGATCTCGGGCTGGAAAGGCTTTATCGAGGCGCG
Organism: Rhodocyclales bacterium; assembly: GCA_016215645.1. Lineage (GTDB taxonomy): Bacteria > Pseudomonadota > Gammaproteobacteria > Burkholderiales > Rhodocyclaceae > Sulfuritalea. The sequence continues at coordinate 106,396 of JACRIX010000021.1, read as the reverse complement.
CAACGCCTACGAACGACTGGAAGCCCTGCTTCTCAAGAACCAACCCCTGGGTACGGCCGCACAAAGCGTGGCGCTTCCCGCCATCGATGGCGGCATCGAAACGGAGCACGTCAGTTTTGGCTTCGGACCGAACGCCATGCTGTTCTCAGGAGTATCCGTGAAGCTGGAGCCAGGACAGGCAATGGGGCTCGTAGGTCCTAGCGGAAGCGGCAAATCAACCCTGGCGCGGATCATGCTGGGACTCGTCGCCCCGATCCAGGGCAAGGTTCGAATCGACGACTACGACGTCAATCACTATGAGCGCAGCGCCCTGGGGCGCCAGATCGGCTTTCTGCCGCAGGACGTCGAGTTGTTTCCCGGCACCCTGGCGCAAAATATCGCCCGCATGCAGGATCCGGCAGAGCATTCGGCGGAAATCACCCGCGTTACCGAACTGGTGGGCCTGACGTCGCTGGTGGCCCGACTTCCGGACGGCTTCAACGCTCGGATTGCCGAAGGCGGCGCGAATCTCTCGGGCGGACAACGCCAATTGGTGGGCCTGGCGCGTGCCCTGTTCGGGTCGCCGCGCCTCGTGGTACTCGATGAACCGGATGCCAACCTCGACCAGACGGGCAAGGAACAACTGCTGAAGCTGCTGCTGAGCTTGCGCGAGCAAGGCAATACGACACTGGTGGTGGTATCGCATACACCGGCGATCATCGATCGCATGGATCGCCTGTTGCTTTTGCAGGATGGCAGCGGCAAGCTACTGGCCCGTCAGGCGGCAACAGTCGGCGCTGGCGGCACGGCGAATGTCAAGCGCCTGCCGGAGGCGAACCCGCCGCAACGCTCCAATGCCTGATCCAGCCATGTCTGCCAAGCTCAGCACGACCGAAGCGGATCCCGCCTTTTCCCGTGCCGACACCGAAGCAGAGCTTCAGGGTTCGGTTCGGCTGGCATCGATCGCATTGGCGATCGCCTTCGGCGTCGGCGGACTTTGGTCGGTACTCGCGCCGCTTTCCGGGGCGGTGATCGCCCAGGGCGTGATCAAGGTCGAATCGAACGCACAGCTGGTCCAGCACATGGAAGGTGGCGTGGTGCGTCGGATCCTGGTCAAGGATGGACAGCACGTCACCGCCGGACAAGCCGTAGTCGAACTCGAGGACACGGAAGCAAATGCCTCGCTGGCGATCGTCAATAGCCAGTTCGATGCCGAGGTAGCCAGGCTGGCGCGCCTGCAGGCGGAGATCGACAACGCGCCGCGCGTTCGATTTCCCGACGCTCTGTTGGCCAGAAAGAGCGACCCCGATGTGGCCCGCATTCTCCAACGCGAAGACGATCATTTCCGCGCCCGCAACGTGCAGTTGCGTGAACAAGTCGACAAGTTGCAGGAGCAGAAGCGCCAGGCCGAGGCCGAAATCGCCAGCCTGGATCGTCAATTGGTGGCGGCCGACCAGTCGCTGAAATATCTGCGCGAGCAGGAAACCTCGTATGCGGGGCTGGTCGAAAAGAATTTCGTGGCACCGGTGCGCATGCTCGATGCGCGACGGCAGGTATCGGAAAAGGAAGAAAAGAAGTTCGAATACGAGGCGCTGCGCTCGCAGGCCCGACAAAAGCTGGCCGACGTCCAACTGCGGCTGGGGCAAATCAATACCGGCCGCTATGCGGACAATTCGCGCGACATGGTCGAGGCACAAACGCGCATCCTTAACCTTCAGGAGCGCCAGTTGCCTTTCAAGGACAGCCTGAAGAAACGCATTCTGACCGCCCCGGCCACCGGAACCGTCAATGCCGTGCGCGTCCATACCGAGGGTGGCGTGATCGCCCCGCGCGAAACCATCCTCGAAATTACGCCGGAAAGCTCGGGGATGATCGCCGAGGTTCGCATCAGTCCGGCCGATGTTGACGAAGTGCGTTCCGGACAGGACGTCGAAGTCGAGTTCAGCGGCATGAACCGGCGAGTCACTTCCCTGGTGAAGGGACGGGTACAGGTGGTGTCTTCCGACCTGATCACCGATCCGGCCAATGCCCAGCTAAAGTACTTCGTCGTCCGCGTCGAGCTGACCCCGGCGACTCCGCTCAGCTTCGAGCCCCGCCCCGGTATGCCCGTCGCCGCCTATATCAAGACCCGCGAGCGTACGCCGCTGGACATTTGGCTTGACCCGCTGATCGGTGGCATTCGGAAATCGTTGCGCGAAACCTGACGCGCCTCGGCGCGCAAGAATTCGGCTAGCGAACCAGGGGTTGCAACAGTTCAAGCTGACGCGGCAGACAGATGCCGCGCAAATCGAAGCGGTCGACTATTGTTTTGCGCGCGGCATCGCGAATGTCGTTGAGGTCACCTCGCTGTTCCAGCGCCCTGGAAAGCATCCCGGCCAAGGCGCGGTGATCGAAAAAATCTGTCAGCCAACCATTCTCGCCGTCCGTAATCACCTCTTCCACCGGCGCGGTTCGCGAACCGACCACCATGCAGCCCGCCGCCATGGCCTCCAGCAATGACCACGACAAGACAAACGGATAGGTCAGGTACGCATGCACGGAAGACACTTGCAGCACTTGTAGGTACCCGGCATAGGGCAGCCTGCCAAGAAAGTGCACGCGGCCAGGATCCAGCATCGCGCCGACCTCGTCCATCAGGGTCTGGCGCCATGTACGTCCGTCTGCCGGCTTGGAACCGTAGCTGACGGCGTCGCCACCGACAATCAGGACGCGCGCCTTGGGACGCAGCTTGAGCACGTGAGGCAAGGCCCGCATGAAGATGTGGAACCCACGATAGGGTTCCAGATTGCGGGCGACGTAGGTGATCACCTCGTCTCCGGCGCTCAGCGTTATTCCAGCCCGCGCCAGGGTGATCCGTGCCGCAGGATTCGGCTGCACCAGCGTCGTGTCGATTCCGTCATGTACCACTTGGGACCGCGCTTGCAGCAGTTCCGGCAGGCGACTTTTCTGCCACTCGGTGGGCGCGAAAAGCATGTCTGCCTGTTCCATGCTCATCATCTGCGTCGTGTTCTTTACCCGCAGGCGGAAGGCACTGTCTGCCGCTGCAGGAAATTCCGGATCAAAGCCGACATCGGATCCGGCGGGATGGTAGTAAAACTCGGCGTGCTGAATCAGGCGTGATTCGGGAAAAACATCTCGCACGAACAGTGCGTCCCCCCAACCGGGGTGCGCCATGACGAGATCCGGAACAAAGCCAGCGCTTTTGAATTGCTCACAGAGCGTTGCAACAGCAAGCCCTCTATGAACGGCGGCCTCGTACGGCTGTGCGTAGCGATGAGTGGCTGCATTCGCTGGCTGGGGAGTTGCATACGGATGAAGTTCGATACGCGGATGAACTTTCGCGTTCGCCTCAAGATTCGAGGCTTCGCCGATGGCCAGCACCCGGTTGCCCGGATCGGCGGCGAAATGCCCGGCAAGGTGGCGAAACTGGCCGGGAAAGTTCTGGTGGAGGAAAAGCAGTCTCATCGCGATCGATGCCCCTTGATGCTGCTCGCGCTCAGATCCCCGCGATGACGTCGATCACCCGCTCAAGATCGGCGACATCGAGCGAGGGATAAATGGGGAGACACAGGATTCGCCGCGACACGGACTGCGCGTTCGGCAGGTTCGACGGGTTGGCCGACGGCAGGCCCCGATACATGGGCATGTCACTGATCAGCGGAAAAAAGTAACGCCGCGCAAGAATATCGGCCTGCCGCATTCGGGCGTAGAGATCGTCGCGACTGATCGGGAATTCGGATTCCACCAGGACAGGAAAGTAGGCGCAGTTGTGCTCCGTCGCGGCAGGTGGCTGCAACAGGGTAATCCCCCGCACTCCGGCCAAGCCCTCGCGATAGGCTCGATCCAGCTCCCTGCGCTTTGCAATTGCATGCTCGACCCGCGTCAATTGCAGCATCCCCAGCGCCGCCTGAAACTCGTTCATCTTGCCGTTGATACCGGGCGCCATGACGGTCACCTCGTCGGCAAATCCGAAATTTTTCAGGTAGTCGATGCGCTGCTTGGTCTTGGCATCCGGACAAACAATGGCACCGCCCTCGAAGGTATTGAATACCTTGGTTGCGTGAAAGCTCAGGATCGAGAGATCGCCGTGCCTGAGCAGGCTTTCATTGCGATACCGGACACCAAATGCGTGGGCGGCGTCATAAATCACCCGCAGGCCATAGGTGTCGGCGATGCGCTGGATGCCATCGACATCGCAGGGGTATCCGTAGCAGTGTACCGGCATGATCGCGGTGGTTCGCGGCGTGATGGCGGCCTCGATCCGGCGCGGATCGAGGTTCATCGTCAGCGGATCGATATCCACGAAGACCGGCTGCATGTCGTTCCACAGCAGTGAATGGCTGGTGGCGACGAAAGAATATGGTGTCGTAATCACCTCGCCGGAGATGCGCAATGTCTGAAGCGCGGTAATCAGGGCCAGGGTACCGTTCGCGAATAGCGCCAGATGATCCACACCGAAGTATTTGCCCAGCGCCTGCTCGAGCTGGACATGGAAGGGACCATTGTTGGTAAGCCACTTGTTCTCCCATATCTGCTCAAGATACGGAATGAACTCCTCCAGTGGCGGCAAATCGGGCCGGGTGACGGGAAGAACCTTGCGCGTCATTGCTTTACTCCCAAGCGAAAGGCGTTGCAGCCACGAAAACGGAGTATTACAGGCGCCCGTCGGACTCAATGCGCGGCAACAGGGACTTGACGTCGTAAAGCACGTGCCCCGGTTTGCCCAAGGCGTGGATCCCGGCTGCGCCCAGAGCCAGAAATTCCGGATGCGCCACGGCCAGGATAATGGCATCGTAGGTATTCGCTACCGGCGGCTGCGTGAGCGGCGTGACCTGATACTCGTGCTCGGCTTCCGCGATGTCGATCCACGGATCGTAGATATCGACCTTGGCGTGAAAACTCGTCAGTGCCCGCACGATGTCGATCACCTTGGTGTTGCGCAGATCTGGGCAGCCCTCCTTGAAGGTAAGGCCCAGCACCAGAATTCGCGAATCCACCACCTGCATCTTGCGCCGCGTCATGAGCTTGATGACTTCGTCGGCCACGTAGCCGGCCATGCTGTCGTTGATGCGCCGGCCGGCGAGGATGACTTCGGGGTGATAGCCGATCTCCTGTGCCTTGTGGGTCAGGTAGTAGGGGTCAACGCCGATGCAGTGGCCGCCGACCAGGCCGGGGCGGAAGGGCAGGAAATTCCATTTGCTGCCGGCGGCTTCGAGCACCTCCAGGGTGTCGATGCCGAGGCGGTGGAAGATGAGGCTGAGTTCGTTCATCAGGGCGATGTTCAGGTCGCGCTGGGTGTTTTCGATCACCTTGGCGGCTTCGGCAACCTTGATCGAACTGGCCTTGTGCGTGCCGGCCGTAACGATGCCCCGGTAAAGAGCATCCACGAACTCGGCAACTTCCGGTGTCGATCCCGAGGTGACCTTCTTGATGGTGGGCAATCGATGCTGCTTGTCGCCGGGATTGATCCGTTCCGGACTGTATCCGGCAAAAAAATCCTGGTTGAACTTGAGGCCGGAGTACTTTTCCAGCAAGGGAACACAGACCTCTTCGGTCGCACCCGGATAGACCGTGGACTCATAGATCACAATGGCTCCGGCAGACATGACGTTGCCGACGGTCTCGGAGGCTTTGATCAAGGGTGTCAAATCAGGGCGCTGCGCGTTGTCGACAGGTGTCGGCACGGTCACGATGAATACATTGCATTCGCGCAATGCTGCGGAATCGGCCGTGAAACTCAAGTGGTTTGCCAACGCCAGCTCTGGGGCATCAACTTCACGCGTACTGTCTTGACCGGCTCGAAGTTCTTCGATCCGCCCTTGCTTGATGTCAAAACCAACGACGGGAATCGTCTTGCCGAATTCAACTGCCAACGGCAGCCCGACGTAACCCAGACCAACAATCGCCAGGCGAACAGAAACATCGCCGAAAACGGGAGTTTGCATTGGCATCACTCGCATCATCACAGTTAATTTGAATCGGCATTCTAGTCGATGGAAGTTGCGCATCCATTCCGGATGGAACCGCCGCCGCAAGCGAAAGCCCAATGCCGTCCTCTCCAGCCCACCATTGCCGGAAATACGCTGCAAATTGCCACAACTTTCAAGCTTATCCTCTGCCTCAATGGGTATAATCAATCGGTGTTTCTTTTGGGAGCAATCATCATGATCCGGAAAATCCTTGGTTTGTTTTTGATGTTGGTGTCGAGCGTGGCGTTCGCCATCCCCGCCGCTTACGTTCACGAGATGACGGGTAGCGGTACCGCCGCCACCGGTAGCCAATCAAGGTCGCTTGCCGTTGGCGGCCTGCTGGAATCCGGCGACGTGATCTCGGTAGCCAAAGGCACCATGACCCTCAAATTCGAGGATGGCCAGATCGTCGTTCTGCAAGAAAATTCCCGCTTCGCGATCGAGAAATACAACTACAACAAAAAGAAAGTCGCCGACAGTAACGTAGTGCTGGCGCTGCTGTCCGGTGGCATGCGTTTCGTCACCGGCGTCATCGGCGGTACGCGCAAGGACGCCATCGCGATGCGGGCTGGCACCGCCACCATCGGTATCCGCGGCACTGACCTTGCGATCAACATCGCAGGCGTGAATTACGTAGTAACGGTGCAGGATGGTGGCATCGTCCTGAGCTTGCCCGGCCAGCCTGCCGCTTCTGTAGTTCAGGGCCAAGGTGCTGCCGGGGCAACCAACCAACCGGCACGGCCGGTTCCTGTTGTACAACTGTCCGCTGCCGTACTCGCCGCCGTCGCACCGGCCGTACAAAAAGCTGTACCCGGTACCAACCCGGTTGGCGTTCAGCAACAGGCGACACTGGTGCAAGCGGTAGAAAACGCGACCAAGCTTGCCGAAGCGGCCAAAACTGCACCGCCGGCGGAAAAAGCAGCGGCCGAACGCGCCGCCGCCGCTGCCGCACAACAAGTTCAGCAGGCCGTAGTAGGAGCACTACAGGCTACACAGCAGGCGATCCAGGCCGCCGTCAATGCCGGCGCAACGAGCGGAACAGCTACGGGCGCTCCGGCAACCAGTGGTGGTACGGGCGCCGGCGTGAAGGCTACCGTCGGGAAGTCTGAGACCCAGCAGGCCGTCGATACCATCAAGGCCATCAACGTCATCCTGCCGGCGGCACAGAAGCTCGATGCGGCGGCGATCACCCAGGTGGAGACCCAGGCGGCGCAGCAGCAACAGCAGCAAGTCCAGCAGCAGCTACAGCAACAACCGGCGGCTCCGGCACCGACACCTACCGCTGAGCAGCAGGTGATCTTGAATGCACTACCAACCATCATCGTGCCGCCACCGGCACCGCCCACTACCTGCGGTGGTGCGGGACAAAGTCCCTGCTGATCGGTAGCGCTGCCTGAAAGAAAATCGGGGCTTTGGCCCCGATTTTCTTTGGTGCTGACCTGCCTTCCTATGTCAGAAATCCATCGCGATTCGTCCAGTCGGCTGTATTTTGGCCTTCTCGCGATCCTGGTTCTGGCTCCATTGCCGAGGGGCAGCGTCCCCACCTGGGCCTGGACCCTTGTCGTGGCCGCACTATGCCTGCTTTCCGCTGGCTGGACAGTGCTGTGGCTTTTCAGCCGCTGCGAGATTGCCCCGGCCGTTCGCCGCGCCCGCTGGGCGCTGGCTTTTCTTGCGCTTTGGTGTCTGTGGATCGCGCTTCAACTGGTTGCCCTGCCCGCCATTTGGATACATCAGCTCTCCCCCAAGGCCTACGAGATCCACGCGCTGACCGCGACAGCATTGAATTCCCCACTACCGGCGCAGTTGACCTTGAGTCTCGACCCTCACGCGACCCTGGATTTCCTGATGAAATCCGTGGCATGGAGTGCGGCCTTTACACTGACTTTGCTGCTGGTCAATCGTCGCGAACGCGTCGAACTGCTGCTCAAGGTGCTGGTGATCTGCGGCACGCTGCAGGCGCTCTACGGCAGCGTAATGGTGCTCTCGGGCCTGGAGTATGGCTTTCTGGTCAAGAAGGTCCACAACCTCGGCGTGGCCACCGGCAGCTATGTGAACCGCAATCACCTTGCCGGCTATCTCAATATTTGTCTTGCCGCCGGCATCGGGCTGATGATCGCCCGCCTGGGGGGCGACGCGGTCCACACCTGGCGCCAGCGCCTGCGCTCGCTGGCGCGCCTGCTGCTTGGCGACAAGGCGCGCCTGCGCATTTACTTGATCGTGATGGTGATCGGCCTGGTACTGACGCGTTCGCGCATGGGCAACACGGCCTTTTTCGCTGGCACGCTGATCGTCGGTGCACTTGGCCTGTTGCTGATGCGCAATGCACCGCGCTCGACCAGCGTGTTCCTTGCCAGCCTGGTGGTGCTGGATCTGTTGATCGTCGGCACCTGGTTCGGCGTGGACCAGGTCGCACAGCGCATCCAGGCAACCGAGGTTTCAGCCAATGCCGAAAACGTGCTGCCCACCGAGGACCGTGACGACGTCGACCGCGCCGCCCTGCCCTACCTCAACGACTTTCGCCTCACCGGGTCGGGCGGCGGCACGTTTTATGTCGTGTTTCCCGGCTACCACAATGAAAAGCTGAGTGGCTTCTACGATTTTGCCCACAACGACTATGTGCAGATCGCGGCGGAAACCGGTGCGGTGGGGCTGCTGCTGTGCGGATCGGTGGTTCTGGGCTCGCTGTGGCAGGCACTGGTGGCGATGCGCCGGCGCCGCGACCCGCTGATGCGGGGCACCGCCTTCGGTGTAACGATGGCGATCTGCTGGCTGCTGATCCACAGTGCCGTCGATTTCAATGCGCAGATGCCGGCGACAAGCCTGACGATTGCGGTGGTGCTGGCCCTGGCCTGGATCGCGTCCGGCTTGCGCCAAGAGTCGGCGCTGGGGACACGGCGATCTCAGGCGCCGGGACAGCCCAGTGCCGCGCCGGCCCAGGGACAGCCGAGCTCCCGGCGGCCGTAGCCACGCAGCAGCCGGATCAAGGCCGGTTTCTGGTCCGCCGGCTTCCATTCCGCCTGACGCCGGATGGCCCCGGCAATCTGTTGCTGCATGGATGGCGTCAGCACCTGCCAGGTGGCAAGGCCGAGCTGAATCCCGGTGAGTTGCAATTGGGGCTGCCAGGGCGCCCAACGCTGGATCTGCTCCAGGGCAAGGGCGAACTCAAGGCTGACATGGCCGAGCACATAGCGTGTCAGCGCGATGTTGGCCCAGGTATAGCCTGAGGTCGGGCGCAGCAATGCCGCCTGATGAAAGCTGGCCAGTGCTGCCTCGCGTCCGGCCCGCGACTCCGCGTCGACCAGCGATCCAGACCTGGTCCGCCAGTAGTCGATCCGGCCAAGGTCCGAATGAAGGTTAGGATTGCCTGGCTCATAGGCCAGCGCGGCGCGCAGTGCGGCAACGGCGGCGGTAACCTCCTCGGCCGGCGGCTTGTCTTTGCCTGACTCCCAGCGCGTGAAGCGGTAGCGTGCATCCTGTGCCGTCATTTCGGCGGCAAAGCGCATGGCAGTTGCGTAAGCCGTTGCGCCAATCACCCCCAGCAGCAGGATGGCGGCGGCTCCGGCCGAAGATATGAGGCGTTTCATGCATTCACCTCGAGGATTTCCGCCGGACGGTGACGCACCAGATTCCAGGACTCGGCTTCGCCCACGATGGCCGCCGCCGCACTACGGCCCGGTTCCAGTTCTGGAGGGCGCGATTCCATATTGTGCGCATCGGATGCCAGTACGGTCACCCAACCCTTTCCCAGGAGATCCTCGGCCCGGATCCGTGCGCCGTCACCAAAGCTTCCGGCCACGGCTCCCGCCGTTACCTGTAGCAGGCATCCCAATCGGACAAAGGGAAGCAGCTTCTCTACGCTGCGCATGATGTCCTTGTTGCGCTCCGGGTGCGCAATCATGGGACGAATACCTTGCCTTAGCAGCCACTCGACCAGTTTGTCGGCACCGACCGGTACATGGCTGTGCGGCAATTCGAGAAGCATGACATTTTCGTCATGCCAGCGGCCGAGGAATGGAACCTGCCCTTCGGCAATCCACGAGAGCACTTCATGATCCAGCCTGACCTCGGCAGCAACCCGGATGCGAAGGCCGATACCCTCGCGATCAAGTACCGCCTGGAACTCCGCAGCGGCCCTGCGGATGCTGGTTGCGCGGTTTTCGTAACGCCCCGCATGCATGTGGGGCGTGACCGTCGAAACACGAATACCGGAGGCTACCGCGTGGCGCGCCAGTTGCAGCGCCAATTCCAGGGTTTCGGGACCGTCATCGATCCCGGGAAGAAGATGGCAGTGAAGGTCGATCACGCCTGCTTGGACGAGTACCCGCTGCTGTAGCTGTACTTTTTGCCATAGCCGTAGGCACTGTACTTTCCGTAGCCGTAATAGCGATCGGCTTTTTCGCGATCGATCTGGTTGATCACCACGCCCAGCACATGCGCCTTGGCCTCTCGCAGACGTTCGAGACCACCCAACGCAACCTGATACGGTGTCGAATCCGCCTTGACCACATAGATCACCGAGTTGGCAAACTGCGACAGGATCAGCGGATCGCTGACCAGTTGCAAGGGCGGGCTGTCGATGATGACGATATCAAAGCTGTCTTCCAGCCACTTCATCGCCTCGGCAAACCGTACCGAGGAAAGCAGTTCCAGGGGATTCGGCGGCACAACGCCACTCGGAATGATGTGGATGCCCAGTTCTTTATTGAAATGCAGGCACTCCGAGGTCGGATCGGAGCCGGAAACCAGGTTGGAAAGACCCTTGCTCGTGGTATCGACGCCCAGTACCCTGGCAACCGTCGGGCGGCGCATGTCGGCATCGATCAGGCAGACTTTGCGCACCTGGCCCAATGCCAATGCAATGTTGGTGGCGACCGAGGTTTTGCCCTCACCCGGAATCGATGATGTCACCAGCAGCACCTTGTGCGGGGAATCAATCGAAGACAGCAGAACGCCGGTACGGATAGAACGGATCTCCTCAGAAAATCCCGGATCCTTGTCCTTGACAAAGGCAATCTGCAAGTCGCCGGACTCAAGCTTGCCCTTCAGGCGCGGAAGCTGACCGAGCAGGGGATGCCGCAGCTTGGAATCGACGTCTTCCGCATTCTTGATCGTGTTATCCAGATACTCGAGCAGCAACGCCAGCATGATGCCTAGGATCAGCCCAACGACGGCGGCGATACCAATGATCCGGGCCTTTTTCGGACTGTAGGGACCGCCGCTGACAACGGCAGGATCAACCACGCGGGCAATCGGCGACTGCAAGTCACCGGCGACATTGGTCTCCTTCATGCGCGAGGTAAACATTTCGTAGAGGCTTTTGTTCGACGCAACTTCACGCTCATGCACCCCGAGTTCGTACTCTTTTCGGTTCATGCCCAGGATATCGCCCTTGCTCTGCGCCAACGCCCGTTCGACTGCGTTTTCCTGCGCACGGACCAGTTCGTACTCCTTGGTGATACTGGTGGTGATCGTGTCGATCTGACGCCGTGTGTTCTCTTTGGCGGCACGCACTTCGGCATCGGCCGTCTGGCGCTTGGGGTGCTCGGGGCCATACTTCTTTGCCGCATCAGCCAACCGGCTTTCCGCGGCAGATTCCGCCGCCTTCAACTGAATGTAAATTGCATTTTTCTGAATCGCCGGGATCGACTCGACATCGATCTTGGACTTCTGCGCGGCCTGCACCTGCTGATAGGCGGCTTCGGCCTCGGCGCGCTTTTGGCGGGCTGAAACCAGTCCTTCGGAAAGCTGCTCAAGCTGCTTTGACGCGCCACTTTGGGCAACGCCCTTGGCATCGACAATGCGCTCGCGCTCGCGGAACTGTTGCAACGTGCGCTCGGATTCCTCGAGTTTCTTGCGCAGACCGGACAAACGTTCCGTGAGCCAGGCGCCGGCTTTTTGCGTCATCGCGAGGCGGGCATCCATATCCGCCTCGATGAAGCCTTCGGCAACCCAGTTTGCTGCGTCTGCCGCGAACTGCTTATCCGGACTTTCATAGCTGATCCTGATCAACTGGCTGTTACGAACCAGTTCGATGGTCAGTTCCTTCTTGAAACGAGCGATGACGGCGGCCTGCAACTTCTCCGGAGTGTACTTCTCGGCATCGTCATCGCCCAGCCACGCTGCCGGGACAAGCTTTTTCAACGAGAAGCCGTTCTCTGCCTGCTTGCGCGGATCCATCACCGGGTGATCCACCAGCTTCATCTTAGTCACAATGCGGCGCGCCAGTTCTTCCGACTTGAGGATCTCCGCCTGAGTCTGGTAATACTCGCGATTGCTGCTCATCGCGCTGTAGACTTCCTCGATGCTGACGACCTTGCTCTTGTTGGATTCCAGCATCAGCGTTGCCGTGGATCGGTAAGTCGGCTGTATGACGAACACGATTAGCGTCGTCAACAGCGCGATCGCCATGGCCAGGCCAAGCGTACTCCACTTGTGCTTTGAAATACTCCGCCGCCAGAAGCGCAATTGCTCTGCAAGTCGATCCGCGTCCTGTTCGTGCCGCTCAATGGGGACGAATACAGGTTGCATTGGTGCAGCAACGGGAGGAATCACAGGCGGAGCAGGATGGTTCATGTTCAGAAGAAGCTTTCTTCAACGGTAATGATGTCACCGGGATTGACCAACGCCGACTGATCCACTTTGACCGGAGTCTGCGTCTTGTCGTCTTCGCGGATAACGAAGATCTTTTCCTTGGATGCCCGCTCCTTGAAACCACCCGCCAGGGACACTGCCTTACGGATAGTCAAACCTGGTTGAAAGGGATAGGCACCGGACTTTTCGACCTGGCCATTGACGAAAATCGGGCGGTACTCCTCGATCGTTACAGAGACCACTGGATTCAGCAAATATTTTCCGCGCAGGCCATCGGCGATCAGCGTCTCGAGTTCAACCACGCGCTTTCCGAGCACACGAATTTCACCGATGATGGGAAAGGAAATCGTGCCGGCATCACTGAGGCGAATTTTCTCGCGCTTCAAGTCGTCCTCACCCAGGACGCGGATACTGACGACGTCTCCGGCTCCCAGCCGATAGGTCGAAAGAAGCCTATCCACCGAAACGCGTTCCTGTGCAAACGCAAATAGGGAGGCCATCCAAAGACCCGCACAGAGCAGGCACTTGAAAAGTCCGCTCATTGAAACATTGCCTCTCATGGAATACGTACAAAAAAATGGAGGGGAAATTCCCCTCCAGATTCTACCAAATGACTAGGCGCTGATACAGCGCAGGTCAGATCGCGGCGTTCAGGAAGATGCTCCAGATGTCGCGCTTGTAAGCGGAGGTGGCGCTGGTGGACGACTTGTCGGTACGTTCGTAACCCGCACCCACCTTGATGGTGCGCATCCACTGATAATTCAGCTTCAGGCCGTACACATTGATCTTGTCCGTTTGCGCAACGCCAGCATTCCCCTGATAATCGGTATCAGTGCGATTGTAGGAAGCCACGGACGACAAGCGGCTGTTCCACGCATGGTTCCAGTTGACCCCGTAACGCTTATCCAGCGACGCATTTCCGATGGTCGATTCGCCGGGGTTCTTGCCGGTGGTGAAATCAAAGTTGGAATATGTCAATGGACTCCATTTGACCTGGCCTTCCCATCCGGACCCCGAAAAATCCCGAAGGCTGGAATCGCTGAAATCCTTCTTGGTATGGCCGATCTTGAAGATACCCGTGGTCTTCGCTGCTGCCTCCCAAGTCACACCGAAGTTGTACTTGCGCTCGGTGCTATCCAGTGTTGTCCATCCCGCGAACGACGCAGGCTTGTAGTCGTACCTGGTCTGCACGGCCTGGAACAGCAACTGGGTCTTGGGCATGATCCGCCAGTAGAAGGTCGCCCCCAGTTTGGCGTCATCGCGATCACGCTTGGTGTTGTCGGGAAGGCCTGTGTTAGTCAGCTTGAAGTTGTCGTAACGCTTGTTGATCAGACCCGCCTCGATCTCAAATCGGCCTTGGGCACCTTCCGCACCGTAGCCGCCGAGCGCATTGAACGAGGTCTGATGATATTTGTCAGAATTGGCATGCGTCGCGGCACCGGGCACCGCGCCTTGGTCATCGTGACCCTGCAGGTACTCGGCACCCAGCTTCAGGCCGGCTCGACCGGAAAACACCCAGTTGGCATTGGCGCTGACCGCTTGATCGGTGTAGTTGGCGGAAGACACACCGCTGTAGGAACCATGCTCGACGCGATAACCGACATCATAGGTATGAGGGCCGTCTTTGGCTTCCAGCTTGATCTTCGGCGCAAGCACGGTGATGTTGGCGCTCTTGCGGGTACCAGAGGCCGGTTGGGAATAGATGTTGTCGTTGGACTTGAAGGTCACGTCGACTTCCGGATAGGCCACCATCGGCCCCACCGGGATTCCCGACGGCTTGCTGTCCTCCTGCGCTATCGCCGGCACAGCGATGCAGAACAGGCTTGCCACAGCAGCACTTATCAGGCGCGTATCGAATACGTGTTTGTTATTCATCATTTAGCCGTCCCAGTTTTCTAGAATTCTTAATTTCTACAGTTAGATATCAACGTCTCATGACAAACATCTTTAAGTTTTGGCGCGTTTTCGCGAGATTCCCCCTTTTGGAACCCGCTGTCAATGCCAAACACACACCCGAGCACTACGAGTTGCACAAAAACAACAAAACTCTAACTCATTGCTGCCAAAACCCTTTCAAGCCCAGCGACGAGGTCTTCAGGGCACTGCCCAAAAGCGACTCCAAAACGGCGGCGGCCTTTTCGTGCTTTTCATCAGCCGCTCGGCTGAACCATTTCAATGCGGAAAACGTATCACGAGCCCCACCCTGACCCTGATTTTGCATTAGCGCCAGATTATACATGGCATCGGTATTTCCTTTCTCCGCTGCGAGCAAAAAAAGCTCTCGCGCGTTCGCAAAATGTTGCTGATCTGCGACGTAATCCCGCAAAAGCTCGCCGAGCCGATTCATTGCGGCTACATGGCCGGCCCGCTGGGCTTTGTCGAGCCATTCGAGTGCGGCGCGTTTATCCGCTTCCGCCTTTGAATCGGCCAGAAGCGCCCCGTAGAGGTATTGCGCTTCCCGATGTCCCGCCGTCGCCGCCAGTCGCAACGGCCGCCGAGCAGCATCGGGATTCGATTTCTCGGCCTGCAAATGCTCTCGCCCGAGCAAAAAATTGGCCACCGGATCGTTCATCGCCGCAGCCTTTTCAAGAACGGCCATTCCCGCCTGACGGTCTGGCTTTCCACCTTGCCCTTCCAGCATCAGAAGCGCCGCGGCCACTTGAGCACCGACATGACCCTGGGCCGCCGCTTTCTTGAACCATTCACCGGCCTCCGCAAGATTCTGTGACACTCCTGCCGCAGCCAGGTAGTGGCCAAGCTGATACTGCCCGTCCGGGTTACCAGCGTTGGCCGAACGGTGCAGGTAGGACATCACTTCCGTGTTCCCCGGCGGCAACAGGCGTGCAAGTGCCGCCAATGCCGCCGCGTCCCCCTGCTCCGCAGCCTGCCGATACCACCGAAACGCCTCGTCGCGGCTCTTGGCCGTCCCCCGACCTTCCTCGTGGAATGTTCCGGCAAGACTGGCGGCAGCAACGTGCCCCAAGGCCGCCGCAGCCGTGATCATCGGCAACGCTTTTGCGTCCTCGCCCAGGCGCGCGTAGGTACGCCCCACCTGCCATTGTGAATCAGCATCCCCCTGCCGCGCCTTGCGCAGGGTAGCAACGAATGCGGCACGATCTTCGGCTTGCTCGGAGGTGAGTACCAGACCAGCCGCCGCACCAGCCGCATCCGCCGCCTGGCCAACGTCGGCGGCACCAACCAACAGGAAACCAAGTGCAGCCACCCAGGATCGCATGGCTACAGCGCCCGGTCCTCGGGATTCCTGAATCCGACAACAGCTCTGCCTACCGGTTTTGCCTGACTGTGCCTGATCTTGCCGCGAACCTTGACGGGAAGCGCTGCCAGCTTGCTGGAAAATTCCTCGACCCGATTCGTCGGAATCAGCAGTGCCGGCTTGCCCTTGCCCGAAATCAATGGCGACTTGTGGGAAGGATTCAATGCCAGCACTTCCGAGACAGACAGCCCGGCCATTCGTGCAACGGCTTGGACGTCCAACTCGACCGAGACATCAACGCCGGTGAAGTACGGCACATTGTCGATATCCGCCAGTTCGATGCCATGAAGCTCCGGGTTTTGCACGACATTGCGAATCGCCATGAGCTTGGGCAGATAGTAGCGAGTCTCTTCCGGCATCACGAGACTTTCATAGTCGGTTGGCAGACCGCGCGCCTGATTGCGCTGAATCGCCCGCAACACTGCCTCTTCGCCCCAATTGTAGGCGGCCAGTGCCAACTGCCAATCCTTGAAGATGCCGTTGAGAAACTCAAGGTAATCCAGTGCGGCCTCGGTCGACGCGACGATATCGCGCCGCGCGTCATAGTGATCGTTAAGTTTCAATCGATAGCGCTGCGCGGTTCCTGGAATGAACTGCCACAAGCCTGCGGCTTGGGCTGAAGACAAAGCATGCGGCTCAAACCCGCTTTCCACAAAGGGCAGGAGTGCCAGTTCCATGGGCATTCCACGCTTTTCGACAGCCTCAACGATGTGATACAGGTAACGTCTCGATTTGTGGCTGATCGCGGCGACCAGATCCTTGCGCTGCCGATACCAAAGCTCGCGCTCGGCAACGAGCGGCCCTTTGAGCGCTTGCATCGCAAACCCGTTGCGTATCCGGTCCCAGACATTGCGCACCGGGGCATGAGGGCGACCGACCAACTCTTCCTCGGTGATGTCAAGAAGGTAGGAACGACTGCGGTCTATTGCCGGCGGGATGGATACCTCGCGACGCATCGCCGGGCCCATGCCTTCAATCAACGATGCCGGGTAGGAAAAATGGCGTGTGCGCAGGCTCAAACCATCATCAGCGCTTGCTGAAATGGCAACAAGAAGTACAACCAGAGTGAAAATCGGTCGGATCATCCGTGCCCTGCCGTGAAAGACGACAGATTATACGCCCCTCACCTCGGCTTCGATTCGTTGAGCTCCGCCATGCCGGTTTTGCTTGCGGGAACTGGGACCGTGACCGTCTGCTGGTCCAGCCAATCGAGAACCTGTCGCGCCTGGGTGATGCCCTTCTTCTCGGCCTGCGCCAGCCACGCGCGCGCCTTCGCGGGATCGCTCTTGCCCGAAACGCCGATGGCCCACATCCTGCCGGCATTGAACTGGGCGGACCCAAGCCCGCTCTCGGCCCCACGCTCGTACCATTGCAATGCTACCGCAGGATTTTTTTCGACCCCTCGTCCGGACTCGTAGATTTCCCCGAGGTTGTTTTGTGCGTCGGGGTCGCCATTTTCTGCTGCCAGTTGATACAAGCGCAAGCCTCGGGACGCATCGACCACCCCGCCCTGCCCACTGACCACCAAATAAGCCAACAAGGTCTGCGCCCGAGGCCGGCCCTGGCTGGCGGACTGGCTCAACCATTCGCGAGCACAGGCAAAGTCCTTGCCTGTAGCACCGAATTCACCAAGGCAACGACGCCCGATCCATTCCTGTGCCGCCGCGTGTCCGCCAAGTGCGGCCCGTTCCATCTGCGCCCAGGCTTCCTCGGGTGACGCGTCAAGCAGACACTGCGCCCAGTGCCACCCGGCGCCAGGCAATCGATCGGCTCCCGTCTTGAATTCGGCGCACGACTTTTCGATATCAGGTGCCAGAACGACACCTCGACCGTAAAAGACCCCCAAGGCCTGCCTGGCTTTTGGATCACCCTGCTGAGCAAGAATTCGCACCCGCCCGCCAGTATCAGAAAAATCGCGCTTCAAGGAGGCCCCCAGGCGCTCGGCCTTGGCGGTGCTGCCGATCGCCTCGGCTGCAAGCAACCAGTCACTGGTGAGTATTGCTGCGCGAGCAAGAACTTCCTTGGCCTCAAGGTTTGCAGGATCTTTTGCCAGCGCGGTGCGTGCCGCAGCGACCGCTTTTTGGAGCTCATTCTCGGTGTGCAACCTGCCCAAGCGTGCAAGAGTTACGGGCATTGCCGGTGCCATCACTGATTTGGGCACAGCCTTGCTGCCGGCTTTTGCTTTGGTTGCCGCCTTGAGCCTTGCAGCCGACTTGGCTTTCGCAGCTGCTTTGGATTTGGCGGCCTTCTTCTGCTCAACCGGTGTTGCAGCGTTTGCCGGGAGTACCGCCAAAAACAAGGCAAGGACGATGGCCAGGCAGCGCAACATCACCGCGTTGAGCCAGCGCTTTGGGTATAGGGGGACAGGACTCGCCGTGCTATGGATTGGATCACAGCCGGATGTTTCAGCGCCACGACATAAGCCGCCCATAGCAGGAGGAAGGCAAGGAACATCAGGGCCTGGGGCACTCCATGGCGATCGGCAAAAATGCCTGTCGCTCCGAGGCACAAAGACAGCGCGGACATGATTCCGACAACCTGATTGACGGAATACCCGGCATGAAGCAATACATGGTGCATGTGCTGCTGGTCGGCATGGAAAGGACTCTTGCGCTGCATCAGGCGAACCAACATGACGCTTCCCATGTCGAGCAATGGCATGGCAAGAATCCAGACGGCGGTGATCGGCGCAACTGCCGCATTGGATGAGCCCCCGAGCTTGATGGAGTACCAGGCGATCAACATGCCAATGATCATGCCCCCCGTATCACCCATGAACACCAAGGCGCGGGGGCGTCCCGGCAAGCGCAAATTCATAAGTAGAAAGCCAAAAATCACCGCAGCAAGCAAGGCCAGCTCAAAGGCCGGACCCGCTTGGCCGGCATGGTAGGCAAGGGCGGCCAGCACCAGTACCGGCATCAGCGAAACACTTGCCGCAAGTCCGTCCAGTCCGTCGATCATGTTGATTGCATTCATGACGCCAACCACCGAAATGATGGTGACCAGAATCGCCCATTTGCCCAGTTCGATGTTTCCAATGCCCAGCAGATCACCCAGCCCGGTGACCCACACCGATGTTCCGGAAACAATCACGCCGGCCCCCAAGGCCTGGGCGACAAACTTTGCGCGGTGGCTGAGTTCATGGGCATCATCCGCCACACCAATGCCGGTGATGATCGCCAGGGCAACGAGCAGACTCAAACTCTCGAACGGCAAGCGTCCGGTGAGGATCTGCAACAGTATCAGGGTCAGCAGCATGCCGAGCCCGCCGACCAGGGGCGTGGGATGCAGGTGCACCTTGCGATGCCCGGGATGGTCGATCAGACCCCATGCGGGGGCAAAAATCATCAACACGCGTATCAGGCCAGCGGCCACCAGCGGCGCCAGTATCAGGGCAAGAACCTGATAGGAGGAAAAAGACTCAATCATGCTGGACAACGCTTACGACAACCCTCTGTGGTTGCGACTGATCGTGGGAAAGCCATGGCACGCTGTCGTTACAGGGCAGTCTCCGCAAACATGCGTATTGCCACTGCACAGCCGGTTCGCCATGGTTGCTTCCAGAAGAAGGTGGTCGGGGTGGAGGGATTCGAACTCTCGACATCTTGCTCCCAAAGCAAGCGCGCTACCGGGCTGCGCCACACCCCGAACAAGGTGATTCTACCGAATGCACGGGAGCCTGGTCAAACCGAATTCCAGCGTTATGGCACCGAGCCGCTACTGCCGCCACACGACTTGCGATTAGCCCCCGTTTCGTTTATAAAGCCGGTTCTCAGAAGTCACGGGCAACCCGCAATGGCCGAAGATCTGCTACATAAGAAACAGTTCCCTCCCTACCACGCAAAGAAGGGTGAGGAATACATGAACGCGAAGCAACTCGCTCATTTTCGCGACATTCTTGCCTCGTTGAAGGATGAACTCAGCGAAGATATCGAGCGCACCGTGCACACCATGCAGGACGAGGCCACTGTCTTTGCCGATCCCAATGACCGGGCCAGTCAGGAATCGGATATTGCTCTGGAATTGCGCAACCGTGATCGCGAACGCAAACTGATCAAGAAAATCGACGAGTCGATTGCCCGTATCGAGAGTGGCGAGTATGGCTACTGCGACTCATGTGGGGTGGAGATCGGACTGAAGCGACTCGAAGCCCGCCCGACGGCAACGCTGTGTATCGACTGCAAAACGCTTGAGGAACACCGGGAAAAGCAAGTCGGCAAATAGACGTCAGACAAGCGCTCTCTGCGGCCATAAAAATGGCCAATAAAAAAGGACGCCGCAGCGTCCTTTTTTACCTTTTGCCGATGACTTACTGAGCCGGAGTTGCCGCGTCGGCAGCAATCGCCTTCATCGACAAACGCACACGCCCCTTGTCGTCGGTCTCGATGACTTTTACTTTGACCAGCTGACCTTCTTTAAGGTAGTCGGATACGGCGTTGACACGCTCGGTGGCGATCTGCGAAATGTGCAGCAGGCCGTCTTTGCCGGGCAGCAGGCTGACGATGGCACCGAAATCCAGCAGACGCAGTACGGTGCCTTCGTAGATTTTTCCCACTTCGACTTCGGCAGTGATGTCTTCGATGCGCTTCTTTGCCACCTGGGCGGCATCAGCATTCACCGACGAGATCGTGATGGAACCATCGTCCTCGATATCAATCACGCAACCCGTTTCCTCGGTCAGCGCGCGAATAACCGCGCCGCCCTTGCCGATCACGTCGCGAATTTTTTCCGGATTGATCTTCATGTGGATCATGCGGGGCGCGAAGGTCGAAACTTCCTGGCGCGGGCCGGACATCGACGACATCATCTTTTCCAGGATGTGCAGACGGGCTTCCTTGGCCTGCGCCAATGCGACCTGCATGATTTCCTTGGTGATACCCTGGATCTTGATGTCCATTTGCAGCGCAGTGATACCGTCCTCGGTACCGGCCACCTTGAAGTCCATGTCGCCGAGATGATCTTCGTCACCCAGAATATCGGTCAGCACGGCGAAACGGCCGCCATCCTTGATCAGCCCCATGGCGATGCCGGCTACCGGTGCTTTGAGCGGTACGCCGGCATCCATGAGCGCCAGCGACCCGCCGCAGACCGAGGCCATCGACGACGAGCCATTCGACTCGGTGATCTCCGACACCACGCGCATCGAGTAACCGAACTCTTCCGGCGAAGGCAGCACAGCCAGCAGCGCGCGCTTGGCGAGGCGGCCGTGGCCGATCTCGCGGCGCTTCGGCGTACCGACACGGCCGGTTTCACCGGTCGCATAGGGAGGCATGTTGTAATGGAGCATGAAGCGGTCACGGTACTCGCCCTGGAGGGCATCGATGATCTGCTCGTCGCGACCGGTACCCAGCGTGGCAACCACCAGCGCTTGCGTCTCGCCACGGGTAAATAGCGCCGAGCCGTGGGTGCGCGGCAGGACACCATTGCGCACCATGATCGGACGCACCGTGCGCGTATCGCGCCCATCGATACGTGGCTCGCCATTGAGGATCTGGCTGCGCACGATCTTGGCTTCGAGTTCAAACACGGTATTGCCCACCAGATTCGAGTCAGGCGGATTGTCGACGCCTTGTGTCAGGGCGGCAATGGTCTTGGCAGTGATCTCGCGGGTCTTCTGGGTGCGGGCCTGTTTGCTGGTAATGCGATAGGCCTCACGCAGCTCGGCTTCGGCAAGTTCAGCCACACGAGCGATCAGCGGCTCGTTCTTGGCCGGTGCCTGCCAATCCCACTCGGGCTTGCCGGCGGCCTCGACTAATTCGTTGATCGCCTTGATCGCGACTTGCATCTGGTCGTGACCAAATACCACGGCGCCCAGCATGATTTCTTCCGACAGGCGCTGGGCTTCGGATTCAACCATCAGCACGGCGCCTTCCGTTCCGGCAACCACCAGATCAAGCTGGGTGCTCTGCAACTGCGTTTTGGTCGGGCACAGTACATACTGGCCGTTGATATAGCCGACACGGGCGGCGCCGATCGGGCCAGCGAAGGGAATACCGGAGATGGCCATCGCTGCGGAGGCGCCGAGCAGTGCGGGAATGTCTGGATCAATTTCCGGATTGCAGGACATCACGGTACAAACGACCTGGACTTCGTTGTAGAAGGCATCCGGGAACAGGGGGCGAAGCGGGCGATCGATCAGACGGGAGGTGAGAATTTCCTTTTCCGACGGACGGCCTTCACGTTTGAAGAAACCACCAGGAATACGACCGGCTGCGTAAGTCCGTTCCTGGTAATCGACCGTCAGCGGGAAGAAGTCCTGCCCGGGCTTGGCGTTCTTCGCGCCGACAACCGTCGCCAGCACCACGGTGTCTTCCATCGTCACCATCACAGCGCCGCCGGCCTGGCGGGCAATCTCAGCGGTTTCCAGAGTTACGGTGTGTGCACCGTAGGCAAAGCTCTTCTTGATCGGATTCAACACGACAATTCCTTTCGACAAAAAATAAAAGCCGATACAGCCATCACGGCTGTATCGGCTTGTTCAGCAAGCCTGCGCTGTATCTGGCGCAGAGCGCATCGCGCGATGGGATAACCCGTACCGGCGCTTGTTTGGACGTATTACTTGCGCAGACCGAGACGTTCGATCAGCGAACGATAGCTGTCGACATTCTTGCGCTTCAGGTAATCCAGCATCTTGCGACGTTGGCTGACCATCTTGAGCAGGCCACGCCGGGAATGGTGATCCTTGGTGTGTGCCTTGAAGTGACCGGTAAGGTCATTGATGCGCGCCGTCAAAAGCGCCACCTGAACTTCCGGGGAGCCGGTATCGCCCTGAGCACGCTGATAACTGGTGACGATGCCGGCCTTGTCGTTAGTGGAAATTGCCATTGTGGTTTCCTTGAAATCCTGTTGTATTAGTCTCTTGGAGAACTGAGAATTATAGCCTTTTGATCACCGGTTGATCAAGTCCCAAGGCATTCGTTTATCCGCCTGCGACCAGCCTCACCGGTTTCAGACGATCACCCTCTAGTTGCCGACAAAGTCCGAGAAACCGGCCCTCGTCGTCGTAGGCTCTGACACGCTGCTCTGCCACCCCGCTCCACTCGATGGTTTGCCCGTTCGACAAACGCGCGGCGGCCCTGGCGTCAAGCTTCGCCGCTACCAGATCGGCCAGCAGAAAATCGACGGGCAACAGCACTTGATCCCTTGCCTCAGCGTCCAGCGCCTCCAACGCCGCAAGGGTATGCGCCTGATGCAATGCGAGGGGCCCGATTGCGGTGCGACGCAGCGCAACAAGATGCGCCCCGCAGCCCAGGCGCTCGCCTACGTCTGCGGCAAGCGTGCGTACATAGGTTCCCTTGCTACACCGCACCAGGAACGAGAATTGGTCATTAGCCAAGGCGTGCCCGGGATCCATCAATTCCAGACTATGGATAGCCACACGTCGGGCTTTGCGTTCAACGTCGATGCCCGCCCGCGCATACTCGTAAAGTGGCTTTCCGTCACGCTTGAGCGCCGAATACATCGGCGGAACTTGATCGATCTCACCAAGAAATGCGTTCAGCGCACTGCGAAGCTGCTCAAGCGAAACCGCTACGGGTCGGGTCTCCAGCACCCGCCCCTCAGCATCGGCGGTGTCCGTGGTTATCCCAAGTTGTACGGTCGCGAGATAGGCCTTGTCGGCATCCAATAGTTCGCCCGCAAACTTGGTTGCCTCGCCAAAACACAGCGGCAACAGCCCGGTGGCCAGAGGATCGAGCGTTCCGGTATGCCCCGCCTTCTCGGCGCGAAACAAGCGGCGCGCGGCCTGCAGCGCATGATTTGAGGAAATCCCGATGGCCTTGTCGAGCAGTAACACACCGTCAAGGCGGCGGCGCGGCGGTCGCGCAACCGCCTGTTGGTTTCGGCTCACTCGTCGCGGTACTTCTGATCGGATTCGACAGCCTCGTCGATCAGTTGCGACAGACGCGCGCCCTCCTGCACGGAGGGATCGAAGACGAAATGCAGTTCCGGCACATGGTGGATCCGCACCCGCTTGCCCAGTTCGCGTCGCAAATAGCTTGCCGAATGCGCCAGTCCTTCGGAGATCGCATCATTCAGCGCAGGATCGGCCAGCGAGGTATAGAAGACCTTTGCGTGCGTGTAGTCGGGGGTGACCTCGACAGCGGCAACCGTGACCAGGCTCATTTTGGCGGCAATGCGCTGGTCTTTCAGGTGGAAGCGCAACAGGTCCGCCAACTCGCGGCGAATCTGTTCCGAAACACGATCGGAACGTGAAAAGCCGTGACCGGCATTGCGCTTGGTCACCATGGCAATACGCTCAGTTCAGCGTGCGGGCGATTTCCTGGATCTCGAAGATCTCGAGTTGGTCGCCTTCATTGATGTCGTTGAAATTCTTCAGGCTAAGGCCGCATTCGAAGCCTTCCTTGACTTCGCGGACATCGTCCTTGAAGCGCTTCAGCGAATCCAGCTCACCGGTATGGATCACCGTATTGGCACGCAATACGCGAACGGCCGCATTGCGCCGCACGATGCCCGACAAAACCATGCAGCCGGCGACGGAACCCACCCTGGAAATACGGAACACCTGGCGGATATCCACCATACCGATGATGACCTCGCGCTTTTCCGGCGCCAGCATGCCCGACAGCGCCGCCTTGACCTCATCGACCACGGCGTAAATGATGTTGTAGTAGCGGATATCGACGCCCAGGCTTTCCGCCGCCTTGCGGGCACCGACGTCGGCGCGAGTGTTGAAGCCGATGACCACCGCCTTGGATGCCGCCGCCAGGTTGATATCGGACTCGCTGATGCCACCGACCGCCGCATGAACCACATTGACCTTGACTTCCGCCGTGGACAGCTTGTTGAGCGACTGCACCAGGGCTTCCTGCGAGCCTTGCACGTCGGCCTTGATGACCAGCGGCAGCGTTCTGACTTCGCCTTCGGCCATCTGCTCGAACATGTTCTCGAGCTTTGCCGCCTGTTGCTTGGCCAACTTGACGTCGCGGAACTTGCCCTGACGGAAGAGTGCAATTTCGCGCGCCTTGCGTTCATCCAGAATGACCATCGCCTCGTCGCCCGCAGCGGGGACGTCGGTGAGGCCCTGGATCTCGACCGGAATCGACGGACCAGCGGAATCGATCGCCGCGCCGTTTTCGTCGATCATGGCGCGCACCCTGCCGAACACGGCACCGGCCAGCAGCACGTCGCCGCGCTTCATGGTCCCGGAAAGCACGAGAATCGTCGCTACAGGCCCGCGTCCCTTGTCCAGACGCGCTTCGATCACCAGTCCCTTGGCCGGCGCATCGGCTGGTGCCGTAAGTTCCAGCACCTCTGCTTGCAACAGCACCTGTTCAAGCAGTTCATCGATGCCCTGGCCACTCTTGGCCGACACACCCACGAACGGCGAATCGCCACCGTATTCCTCGGGCACGACACCTTCGGCGACCAGTTCCTGCTTCACGCGCTCCAGATTGGCTTCCGGCTTGTCGATCTTGGTGACGGCCACGACCAGCGGAACGTTTGCCGCCTTGGCATGATGGATCGCCTCGCGCGTCTGCGGCATCACGCCGTCATCGGCGGCCACGACAAGAATCACGATGTCCGTCGCCTTGGCACCGCGCGCGCGCATCGCCGTGAAGGCCTCGTGACCCGGAGTGTCAAGGAAGGTAATCATGCCGCGAGGTGTTTCGACGTGATACGCGCCGATATGCTGGGTAATGCCGCCCGCTTCGCCATGGGCAACACGGCTCTTGCGGATGTAGTCGAGCAAGGAGGTCTTGCCGTGGTCGACGTGGCCCATGACCGTGACCACCGGGGCACGCGGCAACAGCTCCACATCCTTGTGCACCACTTCATCAGCCAGGAAGGCGTCCGGATCGTCGAGCTTGGCGGCAAAGGCCTTATGGCCCATTTCCTCAACCAGGATCATCGCCGTTTCCTGATCGAGCACCTGGTTGATGGTGACCATGGATCCCATCTTCATCAGGGTCTTGATAACTTCGGTGGCCTTGACGGTCATCTTGTGGGCGAGATCGGCAACCGAAATGGTTTCCGGAACGTGCACTTCGCGCACAATGGCTTCCACCGGTGTCGCCGGTTGAGTTTCCTCGGCATGACCATGACGACCGTGGCGACCACTGCCCTTGGAACCGCGCCATCCGGAGGTACCGGCATCACCCCGGGTCTTGATGGCGCGCTTCTTCGCGGCATCCTCTTTCCAGGCATCTTTTTTGGCTGTCTTGGCCTTGCTCTCTTCCGGCTTGGAGGCGGGCTTGTGGATGGTTCCGGAAACACCGGCGGCCTCGCTGGCCTTCTTCGCCTCAGCCGCAGCCAGCTGCGCCTGCTGTTCGGCAAGGCGCGCCTCGGCTTCGGCGCGGACACGGGCCTCGCGCTCGGCTTTCTCTCTGAACTCTGCCGCCTGAATGGCCGAGAGTTTGCCCTGCCGCTTGGCCTCGGCCTCACGCAAGGCAAGCTGCGCCGGGTCAAGGACCAGCTTCGTCGTCGCGGCAGGAGCCGCCGGAACCGCCTGCGGTGACGCCGGAGTCAGGGAAGTTATAACCGCCTCGGGCTCCGTCATCGGGGCAGGCGTTGGCGCAACGTCAACCGGCGGAGCCACCGGCTCGGCCTTGGCCTCCGGAACGACGATCGGCGCAGGGGCGGGCTCCTGCTGCGGCGCGGGCACCTCGGCAAGCACGTCGGCGACCACTTCAGGCGCGCTTTCGGCTGCCGCCTCGGCGGCCAGTTCCGCCGCATCGCGCTTGACGAAGACGCGTTTCTTGCGCACCTCGACCTGAATCGTACGCGCCTTGCCGGTGGAATCCGATGCACGGATCTCGCTGGTCTGCTTGCGCGTCAGCGTAATCTTGGCCTTCGGTGCCGTTTCGCCGTGGGACTTGCGCAGGTAATCCAGGAGGCGCGTCTTGTCCTGTTCGGACAGCGTGTCATTGGATGCCACCTTGCTGACACCCGCTTTCGCCAGTTGTTCAAGCAAGGCCGGCGCCGGCATTTTCAGCTCGGTGGCGAATTGGGAAACAGTCATCAGTGCCATGCCGAACCTCTCACTCTTCCGCGAACCAATGGGCGCGGGCA
Organism: Rhodocyclales bacterium; assembly: GCA_016215645.1. Taxonomy (GTDB): domain Bacteria; phylum Pseudomonadota; class Gammaproteobacteria; order Burkholderiales; family Rhodocyclaceae; genus Sulfuritalea. Next base: position 79,552 of record JACRIX010000021.1, on the reverse strand, counting down.
ACGGTAATCAGCGCCGTTGCGCGCTCGGTATCAATACCGGTCATTTCCACCAGTTCATCGGTTGCCAGGTCGGCCAGCGAATCGCGATCGGTAATGCCATTCTTGGCCAACTTGGCCGCCAGCGGCTTGTCCATGCCTTCCAGGGCCAGCATGTCATCGGCAACTTTATCCATCTGCTCTTCGTCGACAATGGCTTCGGTCAAAAGCACATTGCGGGCACGGTCGCGCAGTTCATTGACGGTGACTTCGTCGAAGGCTTCGATTTCAAGCATCTCGGCCAGCGGAACGTAGGCCACTTCTTCCATGGTGGAGAAGCCTTCCTCGATCAGGATATTCGCGACTTCCTCATCGACATCGAGCTTTTCCATGAACAGGCTGCGAATCACGCTGTGCTCGGATTCGGAACGCTTCTGCGATTCCTCGACCGTCATCAGGTTGATGGTCCAGCCGGTCAGTTCGGACGCCAGGCGCACATTCTGACCCCCGCGACCAATGGCGATCGCCAGGTTGTCTTCGTCGACCACGACATCCATGGCATGCTTTTCTTCGTCGACCAGAATGCTCTGCACTTCGGCCGGGGCTAGTGCGCCGATCACGAACTGGGCCGGATCGGCCGACCAGAGAATGATGTCGACCCGCTCGCCGGACAATTCGTTGGTCACGGCCGTAACACGCGATCCACGCATGCCGACGCAGGTGCCAATGGGATCGACACGCGGATCGTTGGACTTGACAGCGATCTTGGCGCGCATTCCGGAATCCCGCGCCGCCGCCCGGATCTCAAGCAGTCCGTCTTCGATTTCCGGAACTTCGAGTTCGAAGAGTTTCATGATGAACTCGGGTGCGGTGCGCGACAGAATCAGTTGCGGACCCCGCGCCTGGCGGTCAACCTTCATGAGCCAGGCACGCACGCGGTCGCCGGGGCGCAGGTTTTCTTTCGGAATCATCTGGTCGCGCGGCAACAAGGCCTCGATGCGCCCCGCCTCGATGATCGCGCTGCCGCGTTCCATGCGTTTGACGGTGCCGCTGACGAGGAATTCCTTGCGATCGAGGAAGTCATTCAGCAATTGCTCGCGTTCCGCGTCACGAATCTTTTGCAGGATGACCTGCTTGGCCGCCTGCGCACCGATGCGCCCGAAATCTACGGGCTCCAGTTCCTCCTCGACGAACTCCTCAAGTGCAATGTCGGGAAGCTGCTGCTGCGCGGCAGTCAGGCCCATCTGCTGCTCGGGGTTCTCAACCTGGTCATCGGCCACCACCAGCCAGCGCCGGAAGGACTCGTATTCGCCGGTATCGCGGTCGATATCCACGCGGACATCAGCCTCTTCGTTGGTGCGCTTCTTCGTCGCCGACGCCAGGGCCATCTCCAGGGCGCCAAACACGATGTCCCGCGGAACGTTTTTCTCGCGGGCCAGCGCATCAACCAACAGTAGCAATTCACGGCTCATTTCAGGTCTCCAGCATTTGTCAGAACTTCGGCACCAGTCGTGCGCGATCGATGTTGTCGAGCGCAAAACGATGCTGTGTTTCATTTACCCGCAGGCAGACGGTCTCTGTGTCGCCTGTTTCATCCAGTCCTTCGAGAACCCCGCTGAAATTGCGCTGATTGCCCAAGGGCACGCGCAGCTTCAACTGGACTTCCTGGCCAGCAAAACGGCGGAAATCGGCTGCTTTCACCAAGGGACGGTCGAGACCCGGTGAGGACACTTCGAGGCGATCGAAATCGACGTTTTCGACGGTGAACACACGGGTCAACTGATTGCTGACGATCGCGCAGTCATCGACGCCGATCGTACTTTTTTGCATGGCTTCCGATTCCGGCCGATCGATGAAGACGCGCAACAGGCGAGCCCTTGGACTGGTTTCAAACTCAACCAGTTCGTAGCCCAAACCATTGACAGTGGTCTCAATCAAATCAATCAGTTGCATTCACACTCACAAGTACATCGCACAAATAGAAAATGGGCTGAAAAGCCCATTCCTTGTCTCTTCCGAGGACGGCACCTACCGAAGCCCAGCGATTATACCAGAGGCCTTATTCCTCAGGCGAATCAAATCGATCGCTGTCGTCCCCGAGAAGATCATCGTCGAACAATTCAGGGGCCGAATCCGCTTCTCCGCCGGCCGGCGTTGTCTTGTGACCGGGTGGCAACAGCTTCAGCAGCGCCTGCACTTCCGACGCCTCAAGATCGAGGCTTTGACCGCGCTTGAGTCGGGGAGACAAATGCACGGGGCCATAGCGCACGCGCATCAGTCGGCTGACCGTGAGGCCGACCGCCTCGAACATGCGGCGCACCTCGCGATTTCGACCTTCGGCCAGGGTGACCCGGTACCAGTGATTGGCACCTTCGCCACCACCTTCGAAAAAATGGATGAACGTTGCCAGGCCGTCTTCCAGCTCAATTCCCAGGCGAAGTCGCTCGATCACTTCCGGGCTGGCTTCGCCCAGCACGCGCACGGCGTATTCGCGTTCGATCGCGTAGCGCGGATGCATCATGCGATTGGCGAGACTGCCGTCGTTGGTGAACAACAGGAGGCCGCAGGAATTGAAATCCAGCCGGCCGATGGAGATCCAGCGCCCGCTCTTCAGGCGCGGCAGCTTGCCAAAGACACTCGGACGTCCCGCAGGATCATCCCGCGAGACGATCTCGCCCTCGGGCTTGTGATACACCAGCACGCGCGGCAGGCGCTGCTGGAACTTGAGTTGCACCAGTTTGCCATTGACCCGGATCCGGTCGGTCGGACCGACACGCTGGCCCACGTGCGCCGGCTCGCCATTGACGCTGACACGGCCGGCGAGAATCCATTCTTCCAGTTCCCGGCGCGAACCGAACCCGGCATCGGCCAGCGCCTTGTGAAGTTTCGGCGGATCGATGAAGACCGGGCCGGCGCGCTTGCCCTGCCCCGTCCCTGGCGCAGCTGCGCTTGCCTTGCGGCGGCCTTCCTCGGCGGCCCGAATCGTCGCCTGCGAGGGGCGGAAGGGGCTAGCCTTGCGGCTGGATCGGCTCGCTTCCTTGCGCGGCGACGGCGACGAGGTCGAGCTGGCCTTCTGCGGTGCGCTGCGTCGGCTCTCCTGTGGTTCCGAAGGCGTCCGAGCTGGCGACGACCGGCGGCCGGACCGGGGAGGTTTCGGCGAGTGTGGTTTGTCCAAGGTCGATCACCTTTTCAATTTCGGTCAATGGCGGCAATTCGGCCAGGCTGCGCAGGCCGAGATCGTCGAGGAACCTGCGGGTCGTGGCATACAGCGCCGGACGGCCGGGAGCATCCCGATGCCCAACGGCGTCGATCCAGCCGCGCCCTTCGAGGGTCTTGAGGATATTCGGCGACACCGCCACACCGCGCACATCCTCGATATCGCCGCGCGTGACCGGCTGGCGGTACGCAATGATCGCCAAGGTTTCCATGACCGCGCGCGAATACTTGGGCGGCTTTTCGTTTTTCAGGCGATCGATGTAGAACTGGTATTCGGGCCGACTCTGGAAGCGCCAGCCGGAAGACAACTGCACCAGTTCCACGCCACGATCCGCCCAGTCCCGCCGCAGGTCGTCGAGCAGGCTGCGCCAAGTGTCGTCGTCGAACTCCTGGTCGAACAGCTTTTTCAGTTCGGCCAGGGGCAGCGGTTCGCTGGCGACCAGCAGCGCGGTTTCCAGCACGCGCTTGTAGTCTTCGGGTTTATAGAGCTGAAGCATCGGGCAACCTTGCGTAAATCGGGGCCATGGCCTCGTTCTGGGTCAGTTCGATCAGCGATTCACGCGCCAGTTCCAGCAGCGCCAGAAAGCTCACCACCAGGCCCTGTGCGCCAAGCGATTGATCAAAGAGCTGCTCGAACAGGACATAGCCGCCGCCCTGCAAGCGGCGCAGGATGATGCTCATGTGTTCGCGCACGGAGAGCTCTTCGCGATGGATCTTGTGGTGTTGATGCACACGCGCCTGCTTCATCAGCGACAGCCAGGCGATCTGAAGGTCATTCAGGCTGACTTCCGGCTGGCGCTCAATGATTTTGTCGGCGATCCAGACAGTGATCCATTCGTAATCACGACCGACTTGCGGCATTTCGTCCAGGCGCGCGGCGGAGGCTTTCATGCGCTCGTACTCGATCAGGCGGCGCACCAGTTCCGCACGCGGGTCCTCGGGCTCGCCGTTTTCCGCCTTGGGCGGGCGCGGCAACAGCATGCGCGATTTGATTTCGATCAGCATCGCCGCCATCAGCAGGTACTCGGCGGCGAGTTCCAGATTGCCCTTGCGCATGGCCTCGACGTAGACAAGGTACTGCGCGGTCAGCGGCGCCATCGGAATGTCGAGGACGTTGATGTTGGCGCGGCGGATCAAGTAAAGCAGCAGATCCAGCGGGCCTTCGAAGGAATCGAGGATGATTTCCAGGGCGTCCGGCGGGATGTAGAGGTCGCGCGGCATTTGCGCCATGATCTCGCCATACACCTTGGGCAGGTGCGGCTCATGGGCATCAAGAGTCGGCGCTGGCAGCACGGCGACCGCGATGCCTGGCATCGACGATTGCACGTCCAAAGCCTGGGGCTCGCTCATGGGTAGCTCAGTCCGATCGCGTCACGCACGTCGCGCATGGTGTCCTGCGCCAGTTTGCGCGCCTTTTCGCAGCCGTCGGCAATGATGTTGCGGACCAACTGCGGATCATCGACGTACATCTGTGCCCGCTCGCGCATCGGCTCCTGCTCGCGCAGCACGGCATCGATCACCGGTTGCTTGCACTCGATGCAACCGATGCCGGCACTGCGACATCCCGCCTGCACCCAGATCTTCACGTCCTCGCCGGAATAGATCACATGGAACTGCCAGACCGGGCATTTTTCCGGATCGCCCGCATCGGTACGCCGCACGCGGGCCGGATCGGTCTGCATGGTGCGAATTTTCTTGGTGACCGAGTCCGCGTCCTCGCGCAAGGTGATCGTGTTGCCGTAAGACTTGGACATCTTCTGACCGTCCAGGCCCGGCATGCGCGAGGCGTCGGTCAGCAGGGCGTCGGGTTCGACCAGGATCATCTTGCGCGTGCCTTCGAGCCAGCCGAACAGACGCTCGCGATCGCCGTGCGACAGGCTCTGCGCCTCGTTGAGCAGTTCATGGGCCTGCTCCAGCGCCGCATCCTCACCCTTCTCCTGGTAACGGTTGCGAAGCTCGTCATAGAGCTTGGCGCGCTTGCTGCCCAGCTTTTTCACCGCCTCGCGTGCCTTGTCCTCGAAACCAGGCTCGCGGCCGTAGAGGTGATTGAAACGCCGGGCGATTTCGCGGGTGAATTCAACGTGCGGCACCTGGTCTTCGCCAACCGGCACCTGGTTGGCCCGATAAATCAGGATGTCGGCGGCCTGCAGCAGCGGGTAACCGAGGAAACCGTAGGTCGTGAGGTCCTTGTGGGTCAGCTTTTCCTGCTGATCCTTGTAGGTCGGCACGCGCTCCAGCCAGCCCAGCGGGGTCATCATCGACAGCAGCAGATGCAGTTCGGCGTGCTCCGGCACCTTGGACTGAATGAAGATCGTCGCCTGCGAGGGATCGACGCCGGCCGCCAGCCAGTCGATGACCATCTCCATGGCGTTGTCGGTGATGGTGCCCGGCTCGTCATAGGCCGTGGTCAGCGCGTGCCAGTCGGCGACGAAGAACAGGCAGGGAAACTCGTGCTGCAGCTTGACCCAATTGGCCAGGACGCCATGATAGTGGCCGAGGTGGAGGCGCCCGGTGGGGCGCATGCCGGAAAGAACTTTTTCAGCGTACATGGTTAAAAACCAATAGAAGCCCGTAGCAGGGCGATATAGATATCAAACAGTGGCGCCAAGATCATGTCCAAAATACGGAAATACAGCATTCCTATCAGGATGAACAAGCCATATGGCTCAAGTTGCGCAAACTTCCAGGCCGCACGTGATGGCAACAAACTCACCACAATTCGTCCACCGTCCAATGGCGGCAATGGCAACAAATTTAGCAGCATCAGCGAGCCATTGATTCTGATACCCCACCAGCCCATCGCTCGCATGGCTTCGGAATAGCCAAGATCAGGCAAAACCGCTACTAGCTTCAAGAATAGTGCCCACCCAATCGCCATCATCAAATTCGCAGCAGGGCCTGCCGCGGCCACCCACAGCATGTCCTGCTTTGGCCTTCGAAGATTGCCGAAATTTACGGGTACCGGTTTGGCCCATCCGAACAAAAATCCTGTCGAAAATAACATCACTGCCGGGACAATGATGGTGCCTACCAGATCGACGTGGCGCAGGGGATTCAGGCTGATGCGCCCCATCTGCCAGGCCGTGGGATCGCCAAAATGCCGCGCTGCGTAGCCGTGGGCCGCCTCGTGCAGGGTGATCGCGAAAATGATCGGCAAGGCGGAAATCGCCAGCGTCTGGATGACGTTCATGGAGGGGACCGATTTTAACAGACCGGCCTAGGCCAGCCCGAAGGGTTCCAGCGGCCCCTGGCCGGCCCGCACCAGTTCCGGCTCCGCACCGGTGAGATTGATGATGGTGGTCATGGCGATACCGCACTGGCCCGCATCGATGATCAGGTCGACCTGCTTTTCCAGCCGCGCGCGGATGTCGTCAGCGTCCGTCAGGGGCACATCCTCATCAGGCAGGATAAGCGTCGATGTCAGCAAAGGCTCGTTCAGTTCCTCAAGCAAGGCCAGCGCTATCGCCGAATTCGGCACCCGCAGACCGATCGTCTTGCGCTTGGGGTGCAACAGACGCCGTGGCAGTTCGCGCGTGCCCTCAAGAATGAAGGTGTAGGCACCGGGGGTCACGGCCTTGAGCAGGCGATACTGGCTGTTGTCCACCCGGGCATAGGTGGCGATCTCGGAAAGATCGCGGCACATCAGGGTGAAATGGTGACGTTCATCGACCCCGCGAATCCGTCGGATCCGGTCGAGCAAGGGCGCATAGCCTGCAACACCGGCCAGCGAATAGGCGGAGTCGGTGGGCAGCGCAATCAGCCCGCCACTGCGCGCAATCTCCGCCGCCTGCTTGATCAGACGGGGTTGCGGATGGTCGGGATGGAGTTGAAAAAGCTGGGCCATGCGGGATTCGGACTGCGGACAGCCAAAACGGATATTTTACCGGCCCGGCGTGCCACAGGGCCAGTGAATCTCAGGGGAAACGCCAGGAAATCAGAACCGGGACCAAACGGGCGTCAAATCCTCCGGCAGGTTCGAAAGCTTGCCAATGTCGATCCAGCTTTCGCCAGGACCATGAAAATCGGACGCGCGCGAGGCCAGAAACCCGAATTGTCGGGCAATCCGGGCGAACTCGGCGACCTCGTCATCCTTGTGGGCACCGGATATCACTTCGATTCCCTGTCCACCCAGATCGCGAAAGGCGCCGAACAACTCCAGGCGCTCTGCTTTCGACAGACGGTAGCGCCCGGGGTGAGCGATGACGGCAATGCCACCTGCCCCGTGAATCCAGCGCAGCCCATCCTCAAGCGTCGCCCAGGCATGATCCACGTAGCCGGGCTTGCCCTTCGCCAGCCAGAAATCGAAAACCGACTTGACGTCCCTGGCATGCCCCAACTCAACGATGTAGCGCGCGAAATGCGCGCGGCTGATCAGCGCGGGATTGCTCACATGCCGCAGAGCACCTTCATAGGCGCCATGGATCCCGACCTTGTCCAGTTCGGCGGCCATGCGTGCGGCACGGGAATCGCGCCCGCTACGGATCTGCTCGAGTCCGGCGCCAAGCTCGGCATTGTCCGGATCGACACCGAGCCCTACCACGTGTACTGTTTGATCGTCGCCCCAGGAAATCGATACCTCGACGCCGTTCACGAAATTCAGTTGCAGATCGGCTGCCGCGGCACGCGCCTCGGCAAGCCCCCCCAGCTCATCGTGGTCGGTCAGGGCGAGCAGTTCCGTGCCATTGTCGTGTGCGCGCCGGACGACATCGGCGGGCGCCAGAAGCCCGTCAGAGACAGTGGAGTGGCAATGCAGGTCGGCGTTGAGTGGCTTCATTGCGCAAGAAACTCTTCGATCAGCCGTGCTACCTCCGCCGGTTGGTCATGGTGCAGGTTATGTCCCGACTCGGCGACTGTCACTTCGCGGATCTGCTTGAAGCACGCGATGCGCGTCCGGTATTCGTCGGAATCGACCGCAAACAACTGCTTGAAGACGTAGGAATCGGGCGCCGTTACCCACAGCACCGGCGCGCTTACCCGCCGCCACAACGCCATCGCCTCCTCAACCCGATAAATGATGGGATTGACCCAGCGGTGGAAGGGATCGGCAGCAAGATGGATACCGCCAGCGCCATCGTCCTCGCCCATATGCTCTGCCAGATAGGCGGCCTTCGCGTCCGACAGCCGCGGATTTTCCTTCTGCAAGCGAGCGGCAAACGCCTTGCGGTCCGGGTAGGAGCGAAAGCACGGCGTATCGCGCAACTGGTCGAGCCAATTGGCGTAGCGCTCCGCCACTTCCTCGGGCTGGTAGCGGCGCAGGCCCAGGCCTTCAAGATTGACCAGTTTGGCGATGCGCTCAGGCCGGATGCCCGCGTAGATGCAGGCCGCGTTGCCGCCCAGGCTGTGGCCGACGAGGCGAACAGGATCCTGGGGCGAGTAGTGCAGCAGCAGGGCGTCAAGATCGGCGATGTAGTCGGGAAACCAATACACATCCTGGTTCCATTCCGATAATCCAAATCCGCGCCAATCCGGCGCGATCACGCGCCACTCCTGCTTCAGTTCATCGACCATGAACTGCCAGGACGCAGCGACATCGCACCAGCCATGCACCAGGAAGAGTGGCGGCGCTTCGTCGGGACCCCAGATGCGCACGTGCAGGCGCCGGTTTCGCACCTGGAAAAATTCGGAACGGCAAGCTTTCATCGCAGCATTTTAGCGCTGGCGACGATGCTTCACGCCGCCGTGACCCGCAAGAAACGGACTCAGTCCGGAATGACGGCCGTGGCCTCGATTTCGACCCGCGCCGCATCTTCCATGAGCCCGGAAACCTGCACCGCCGTCATCGCCGGAAAATTGCGCCCGATCACCTCACGGTAGACGCCGCCCAACAGCGGATATGCCGCCAGATACTCACGCTTATCCACCACGTACCAGGTCATGCGGATGATGTGCTCGGGCCGGCCACCGGCCTCGGCCAGCACCGCGACGATATTTTCCAGCGCCTGCCGCGCCTGCCCGGCAAAATCGCTGGTGTGGAAACGGCAATGGCTGTCCCAGCCGATCTGGCCGCCCACGGCAATGATCCGCCCGCGTGCCTCGATGCCATTGGAGTAGCCCTTGGGCGGCGCCCAGCTGGGCGGCTGCAACACCCGATTTGCCGATGTTTGCTCGACGTCCGAGGATCCTGGGACGGGATACACCTGTTGCAGTTCAGTTTTCATGATCTTTCCTTGGACGCCCCGGGGCCATGCGGACCGATCACGCCACCAGCGCGAGTTGCGCCGCCCGCTCCAGATTGCGTTCCAGTTGTACCTTGCCACCCTGATACGGCCTGGGCCAGACAATATCCTTGACGCCCTGCTCCGCCGCCGCGTGCAATGTCCACGACGGATCCGCCAGGTGCGGACGGGCCAGCGCGCAAAGATCGGCACGGCCGGCGGCAATGATGGTATTGACATGATCGGCTTCGAAAATATTGCCGACGGCAATGGTCGGCACATGCAGCTCATTGCGGATCTGATCGGAGAAGGGCACCTGAAACATGCGGCCGTATATCGGCGCCTCATCCTTGCTCACCTGACCCGACGAGACATGCACGATGTCGGCACCTGCAGCTTTGAACAGGCGCGCCACATCGACGGCGTCGTCCGGCGTGATGCCGCCGGGTACCCAGTCGTGGGCAGAAATCCGCACCGACATCGGCTTGTCCTGCGGCCACGCTTCCCGCATCGCCTTGAACACCTCGATTGGATAGCGGCAGCGGTTCTCCAGGCTGCCACCGAACTCATCCGTGCGCTGGTTCGTCAGAGGCGAGATGAAGGACGACATCAGATAGCCGTGCGCGGCGTGGAATTCGACCAGGTCAAAGTCGGCGCTGATGGCACGCCGAGTTGCGGCAACAAAGTCGGCCTTGACCCTGTCCATGTCGGCGGTGGTCATTTCACGCGGCACCTGCGAGACGCCGGCAACATAGGGCAAGGGTGACGGCGATATCAACGGCCAGTTGCCCGCGTCGAGCGGCTGGTCGATGCCATCCCAGGCCAGTTTGGTCGATCCCTTGCGTCCGGCGTGACCGATCTGCATGCCCATCCTGGCCTGGCTGTTGGCGTGAACGAACTCGACGATGCGTCGCCAGGCCGTGACTTGCTCGTCATTCCAGATGCCGGCACAACCGGGGGAAATGCGGGCCTCCGGGCTGACACAGGACATTTCCGTCATCACCAGTGCCGCGCCGCCCAGGCCCCGCGCCGTGTAGTGCTGGAAATGGAAATCACCCGGCAGGCCGTTCGTCGCCGAATAGGTGCACATCGGCGAGACCACGACGCGGTTGATCAAGTGCATGCCGCGCAGCGTGAAGGGCGTAAACATCGGCGGTACCGCGGTCGCCCCCGGGGGCGTGGTCACACCGCAGCGTGCGGCAAACCAGCGATCGAAGTCATCCGTGTACTTTTTGTCGCGCAGCTTCTGGTTGGCATGGCCCACGCGTTGGCTGCCCGTCAGCACGGCAAACGCGAACTGGTCCGGATCCATGTGCACATAGCGATCGACATGCTCGAACCAGGTCATGCGGTTGCGCGCGGCACTTTGCAGTTTGAGCGCCTCGATCTCGCGCTCGGACTGGTAGCGCGCCAGGCGCGTCGGCACGTCGCCATCGGAGCTCATCAGGACATTGACCAGGGCGCGCGCATCCTCCATCGCCAGCTTGGTGCCGGAACCGATCGTGAAGTGCGCGGTATGTGCCGCATCGCCAAGCAGGATGATGTTGTCCTTGAACCAGCGCTCGCAGAGCACGCGATTGAACTTGATCCACACCGCCGAACCGCGCAAATGGCGCGCATTCGAAATCAGCCTGGCGCCGTTCAACATGTCGGCAAACAGTTTTTCGCAGAAGGCAATCGACTGGTCGGGCTCCATCTGATCCAGGCCGGCCTTGACCCAGGTTTCCTCGGGCGTCTCGACAATGAACGTCGCCCACTCTTCGTTGAACTGGTAGGCATGGAGGTTGAACCAGCCCCACTCGGTCTCCTTGAAGCCAAACGTGAAGGCATTCAGCTTCATCTTGGTGCCCAGCCAGATGAATCGGCACTTGCGCACATCGATGCGCGGATTGAAGTGCTCCTCGTATTTGCCACGGGTGGTGGAATTGACACCGTCTGAGCCGATCACCAGGTCGTACTCCCGAGCGTAATCATCGGGGTCCTTGAATTCGGTCTCGAACTTCAGCGACACGCCCAATTCGAGGGCACGCGCCTGGAAGATCTGCAACAGCTTGAGGCGCCCGATGCCGCAAAAGCCGTGGCCACCGGAGGTGATCCGCCGCTCCCTGAAAAAAACGTCGACGTTGTCCCAGTGATGGAAGTTGCGCTCGATCTCGGCGACGACCTTGGGATCGTCCTGGCGGAAGCCGTCCATGGTCTTGTCGGAAAAAACGATGCCCCAGCCAAAGGTGTTATCGGCCTGGTTGCGCTCCAATACCGTGATTTCGGCGGCCGGATTGGCCTGCTTCATCAAGATGGCGAAATAGAGCCCGGCCGGGCCGCCCCCGAGGCAAACGATGCGCATTGTGTTCTCCTGATGAATTCGAATTACCTGCTTTTGTTTTATTTTATATCTAAACTATATTACGTCAAGCCCCGGCCGGTATCCGGTGTCGGATCGCCCCTCGTCCATGTCCCCGTCGGCACCGGTCGGCCGACGAGCTTCGAATAGAATACCTCCTGAATCAGTTCATGACCCCAATCATCAAGGGGATATCCAAAAAACGTCTATGCCAACCCTTCTCGTCACCGGTGGCGCCGGGTTCATTGGTTCCGCCCTGGTACGCCTGCTGATCAATGAAACCGACTGGCGGGTCATCAACATCGACAAGCTGACCTACGCCGGGAACCTTGAATCGCTGGCCGATCTGGCCAATCACCCGCGCCATGTCTTCAGCCGCACTGACATCTGTGACCGCGCGGCGCTGGATAGGCTGTTCGCCGATCACGCTCCTTTCGGCGTGATCCATCTCGCCGCCGAATCGCATGTCGATCGTTCGATCCACGGCCCGGGGGATTTCATCCAGACCAATATCAACGGCACCTACACCCTGCTCGAAGCCGCCCGCACCTATTGGTCGGGACTGGACCCGGCGGCACGAAGCGCCTTCCGCTTCCATCACGTCTCGACCGATGAAGTTTTCGGTTCCCTGGGGGATACCGGTCTTTTCCTCGAAGACAACGCCTACCAGCCCAACTCACCTTATTCTGCCTCCAAGGCCGCCTCCGACCACTTGGTACGTGCCTGGCACCACACCTATGGCCTGCCCACCGTGATGACCAACTGCTCGAACAACTATGGCCCTTGCCAGTTTCCCGAGAAGCTCATCCCGCTGATGATCCACAATGCCGTCTCCGACAAGCCGCTACCGATTTACGGCAAAGGCGACAATGTGCGCGACTGGCTGTACGTCGATGACCATGCCCGCGCCCTGCGGCTGGTGTTCGAGCAAGGCATCCCCGGCGAGACCTACAACATCGGCGGCCACAACGAAAAAACCAACCTCGACGTGGTCGATACCCTGTGCGCCCTGCTCGACGAAATGCGGCCCCGCGCTGATGGCAAGCGCTATGCCGAGCAGAAGGTATCCGTCGCCGACCGCCCCGGCCACGACAAGCGCTACGCCATCGACGCCGGCAAGATTGAACGCGAGCTGGGCTGGACGCCTGTTGAAAGCTTTGAGACGGGAATGCGCAAAACGGTGCAGTGGTATCTGGACCACCCGGACTGGGTCGCCCACGTCGTTTCAGGCGCTTACCGGCAATGGATGGAGCGCAACTACGGAGACCGCACATGAATACCCGCGGCATCATTCTCGCCGGCGGCTCCGGCACCCGGCTGCATCCCGTGACGATTGCGGTATCCAAGCAGCTGCTGCCGATCTACGACAAGCCGATGATCTACTACCCGCTGACCACGCTGATGTTGGCCGGCATTCGGGAAATCCTGCTGATTTCCACGCCCCAGGACACGCCCCGCTTCGAGCAACTGCTGGGCGACGGCTCGCAATGGGGCGTATCGATCCAGTACGCCGTTCAGCCCAGTCCCGACGGTCTGGCCCAAGCCTTCATCATCGGCCGCGATTTTGTCGATGGCCGACCGTCGGCCCTGGTGCTGGGAGACAACCTGTTCTATGGGCAAAGTCTCGTCGGCCAGCTCCAGCGGGCCGCCGGCCAGGAAAATGCCAAGGGCGCCACGATATTCGCGTATGCGGTGAACGATCCCGAACGCTATGGCGTCGTCGAATTCGACGAGCAGATGCGCGCCATCAGCATCGAGGAAAAGCCCAAGACGCCGAAATCACGCTACGCCGTCACCGGCCTCTATTTTTACGATCAACAGGTCTGCGATCTGGCCGCCGATCTCAAACCCTCCGCGCGCGGCGAACTCGAGATCACCGATCTCAACCGGATCTACCTGGAGCACGGCCAGTTGCATGTCGAGATCATGGGGCGAGGCATGGCCTGGCTGGATACGGGAACCCATGATTCACTGCTTGAAGCCAGCCAGTTCATCGAGGTCATCGAAAAGCGCCAGAGCCTCAAGGTGGCCTGCCCGGAAGAAGTGGCCTGGCGCATGAAATGGATCGACGACAAGCAACTCGCGCGGCTGGCCGAACCGCTGGCGAAAAGCAACTACGGGCAATACCTGCAAAGCCTGCTGAAGTACGAAACACGGCAATGAAGGCCATCCCCACCGCGATCCCCGACGTCGTCCTCATCGAACCCCGGGTGTTCGGTGACGATCGCGGTTTCTTTTTCGAGAGCTGGAACCAGCGAACACTCGCAGATATTGGAATCCATGCCGAGTTCGTCCAGGACAATCATTCGCGTTCACAAAAAAATGTCCTGCGCGGCCTGCACTACCAGATCGACCACGCCCAGGGCAAGCTGGTGCGGGTGACCGCAGGCTCCGTTTATGACATTGCCGTCGATCTGCGCCGCTCCTCGCCCACGTTCGGAAAGTGGGTGGGATTTACCTTGTCGGCCGACGACAAACGGATGGCCTGGATACCCCCCGGCTTTGCCCACGGGTTCTGCGTGACATCCGACTGGGCCGAGTTCCTTTACAAGACCACCGACTACTGGAGCCCGGCCGACGAGCGCACCTTGCTGTGGAACGACCCGCAGTTGGGAATTCCCTGGCCGCTGGATGGCGAGCCGATCCTTGCGGCCAAGGACAAGGCTGGAACTCCCCTGAACCAGGCTGAGACCTACGCATGAAGATCCTGCTCATTGGCGCCGCCGGCCAGCTTGGGCACGAACTCAAACGCTCGCTGGCCTGCCTGGGAGAAATCGTCGCCTGCGACCGCACGCAGCTCGATCTCGCGGATACGGAAAGCCTGCGCAGCGCCGTCCGTAGCCATGCCCCGGCGGCAATCGTCAATGCTGCGGCCTACACTGCCGTCGACCAGGCGGAACAGGAACCGGAACTTGCCAAGCGTATCAACGCCACGGCGCCTGCAATTCTCGCGGAGGAGGCGAAGCGCACCGGCGCCCTGCTGATTCATTACTCCACCGACTACGTATTCGATGGCGCCAAGGTGGAACCCTACTCAGAGCACGACACCCCGCGGCCGCTTTGCGCCTATGGCCGCAGCAAGCTGGAAGGCGAACAGGCGATTGCGGCATCCTGCGCTCGGCATCTGCTCCTGCGCACCAGTTGGGTCTATGGCCTGCACGGTGCGAACTTCATGAAGACCATGCTGCGACTCGGTCGCGAGCGCGAGGAATTGCGCATCGTGGGCGACCAGATCGGTGCGCCGACGTGGACCCGCCACCTGGCCGACGTCACCGCTCAGATCCTGGGGCGTCGCGACGCGCCGAGCGGTCTGTACCATCTGACGGCGAGCGGCGAGACGAGCTGGCATGGGTATGCCCAGGCGATTTTCGAGAATGCGCTTAAGCTCGGCCTGATGAACCGAGCCCCCGTAGTTCACCGTATCACCAGCGCCGACTTTCCGCTGCCGGCGCCGAGGCCGAAGAATTCACGATTGGACTGTTCGCGCTTCCTGCGCGATTTTGGCCTGACCCTGCCTGACTGGCGTATCGGCCTGGCGGACTGCCTGGTCGACGCGCAACCCTGAATCCACAAGAACGAGATGGCTGCCACCCCAACTTACGACGAATCCTCCTTCCGCGTCCTCAAGGGACTGGAGCCGGTGCGCGAACGCCCCGGCATGTACACCCGCACCGACTCCCCTGCCCACATCGTTCAGGAGGTGATCGACAACGCGGCCGATGAAGCCTTGGGCGGACACGCAAAACACCTGCATGTGCTGCTGCATCTGGATGGATCGATCACCGTCACCGACGACGGCCGCGGCATCCCGGTCGGACTTCACCCCGACGAAAGGATTCCGGTGGTGGTACTTGCCTTCACCCGGTTGCATGCCGGTGGCAAGTTCGACAAGAGTTCCGGTAACTCTGCCTATGCATTCTCCGGAGGCCTCCACGGCGTCGGTGTGGCGGTGACCAACGCACTATCGCTTCGGGTGTCGGTCGAAGTTCGGCGCGAAGGGAAGATCTGGGGCATCGAGTTCTCTGATGGTGGAGAAAAAGTGGGTGCGCTGGAATCGCGGGGAACCTGCGGCCGACAAAGCGGCACCCGGGTCCGCGTCTGGCCTGACCCGAAATATTTCGATGCCCCGCGCGTACCGCCGGCTGAACTCGAACGCTTGCTGCGCTCCAAGGCCGTCTTGCTGCCCGGAGTCACGGTGCAACTCGATATCGAACAAACCGACGGCAGCCACGCCAGCAAAACCTGGACCTACCCCAACGGGCTCGCCGGCTATCTGGCCGAACTCGCGGGTACTGCGGAGGCCGTTGCACCGCTGTACGCCGCCGAAAAGTACGCGGATGGTGAGCACGTCGACTTCGCCTCGGGTGAAGGCGCATCCTGGGCCATCGGCTGGCACACCGATGCCGTATCGTCGGAGTCCTACGTCAATTTGATCCCCACGGTCGCCGGCGGCACCCACGAGTCGGGCCTGCGCGCCGGGGTATTCGAGGCCGTGAAGTCCTTCATCGAGCATCGCGCCTTGCTGCCGCGCGGTGTCAAGCTGCAACAGGATGACGTGTGCAGCCGCATGGCCTACGTCCTTTCTGCACGCATCCTCGATCCGCAATTCCAGGGGCAGGTCAAGGAGAAGCTCAATTCACGCGAAGCGGTGAAGCTGGTATCGAGCATGGTCCGCGATCCCTTCGAGATCTGGCTCAACCAACATGTCGAGGCCGGCAAGGCGATCGCCGAACTGTCGATCAGGCAGGCCCTGGCGCGGCAGAAGAACTCACAGAAAGTCGAGAAGCGAAAGCAGTCCGGGGTCGCGGTGCTGCCCGGGAAACTCTCGGATTGCGAATCGACCGATATCGCGGAAAACGAACTGTTTCTGGTCGAGGGCGACTCCGCCGGCGGCTCGGCAAAGATGGCGCGCAACAAGGAGACCCAGGCCATCCTGCCGCTGCGCGGCAAGGTGCTGAATTCCTGGGAGGTCGAGCCGGGGCGGCTTTTCGCCAACAATGAGATCCACGACATCGCGGTGGCGTTGGGAATCGATCCCCACAGCGAAGACAACAGTCCGGATCTTTCCAATCTGCGCTATGGCCGGGTCATCATCATGTCCGATGCGGATGTGGACGGCGCCCATATCCAGACCTTGCTGCTGACCCTGTTCTATCGCCACTTCCCGGCATTGATCCACCATGGCCACATCTATATCGCGCAACCGCCGCTGTATCGCATCGATGTTCCTGCATCCGGCAATAGGCGGCCGGCACGACGCCTGTACGCGCTGGACGAGGGTGAACTGGTCGCCATCAAGGACCGACTGATCAAGGAGGGCATCCGCGAGGAGGCCGTCGAGGTGGGTCGCTTCAAGGGTCTCGGTGAAATGAATCCCGACCAGTTGCGCGAGACCGCGATGGCCCCTGCCACGCGCCGCGTCCTGCCTGTCACCGACCACTTCGTCGCCCGCGAGGACACGCTGAAACTCTTCAACCTGCTGATGGGCAAGGGCGAGGCCTCCTCGCGCCGCGCCTGGATGGAAGAAAATGGCCACTTGGTGGAGGCCGACCTCTGATGAGCATGCCAAACGACCAGACCGGCGACACGCCCGACCTCTTCGACCAGCCAGGCGCTGCCGGAGCCAATTCGCCGCCACCGCCCGCCGTACCACCAGCGCCGACTCTTGACCAAGG
The DNA here is from genome assembly GCA_016215645.1 of Rhodocyclales bacterium. Taxonomy (GTDB): domain Bacteria; phylum Pseudomonadota; class Gammaproteobacteria; order Burkholderiales; family Rhodocyclaceae; genus Sulfuritalea. The sequence continues at coordinate 62,189 of JACRIX010000021.1, read as the reverse complement.
CGACGGCACGTCGCTGCCACTGGCCGCCTATGCCGAACGCGCCTACCTTGCCTATGCCATGAGCGTGGTTCGGGCGCGTGCCCTGCCCCAGGTCGAGGATGGCCTGAAACCGGTGCAACGCCGCATCCTGCACGCCATGAACGAAATGCGCCTAGCCGCCAGCGCCAAGCATGTCAAGAGCGCCCGCGTCGTCGGCGACGTGATCGGCAAGTACCACCCGCACGGCGATACCAGCGTCTATGACGCCATGGTGCGCGTGGCGCAGGACTTCACGCTGCGCTATCCGCTGGTCGACGGCCAGGGCAACTTCGGCTCGCGCGATGGCGATGGCGCCGCGGCCATGCGTTACACGGAATGCCGGTTGACGCCATTTGCCGACCTTCTGCTGGGTGAAATCGACCGCGGTACGGTGGATTTCATCGACAACTACGATGGCTCGATGACCGAGCCGAAGCTGATGCCGGCACGCCTGCCCATCGTTCTGCTGAACGGTGCATCCGGTATTGCCGTCGGCATGGCCACGGAAATTCCGCCGCACAACCTGCGCGAAGTGGCAGAGGCCGCTCGCCTGCTGATCAAGAAGCCGGAAGCCATGCTCGAAGAAGTTCTGGCCGTCATGCCCGGCCCGGACTTCCCCGGTGGCGGACAACTGATCTCGACTCCGGCCGACATTCGCGATGCCTACGCCAATGGTCGCGGCTCCCTGCGCATGCGCGCGCGCTGGCGCATCGAGGATCTGGCGCGCGGGCAATGGCGCGTGATTGTGGACGAACTGCCGCATGGCGTGTCGGTGGCGCAGGTGCTGTCGGAAATCGAGGCGCTCACCAACCCGCAGGCCCGCACTGGCAAGAAGGAGGTCAGCCAGGAGCAAAAGAATCTCAAGGCGCTGGTCCTCGGCGTGCTCGACAGCGTTCGCGACGAATCAAGCGACCAGCAGCCGGTTCGCATCATGCTGGAACCCAAGAGTTCGAAGATTCCGCAGGACGAGTTCATGGCCGTGCTGTTGGCGCATACCAGCCTGGAAGCCAGCATTTCGGTGAACCTCACCATGGTGGGCCGCGACGGCAGGCCGCAACAGAAAAACCTGCTGACCATCCTCCACGAATGGATTGCGTTCAGGTTTGCCACGGTGGAACGGCGCAGCCGGCACCGGTTGACCGAGGTGGAGCGTCGCATCCACATACTCGAAGGCCGCATGACCGTATTCCTGCGCATCGACGAGGTGATCCGCTGCATCCGTGAGTCCGACGAGCCAAAACCCGACTTGATGGCGCGATTCGGGCTGTCGGAAATGCAGGCGGAAGACATCCTGGAGATTCGCCTGCGGCAACTGGCACGGCTGGAAGGGATACGCATCGAAAAAGAGCTTGGCGACCTGCGTACGGAACACGGTCAGCTCAGCACGCTGCTCAACTCACGCCACGAAATGACCAAGCAGATCCAAAAGGAGATCGGTGAGGATTCCAAGCGTTACGGCGACGCCCGGCGCACGCTGATGGAGGCCGTGGCTCCGATCACCCAGGGCGAGATTGCCGTGCCGGATGAACCCGTCACCGTGATCATCTCCAGGAACGGCTGGGTGCGCTCGCGCCAGGGACATGGCATCGACCCGGCGAGCATTGCCTACAAGACAGGGGATTTCCCCTGGCTGGTGGCCGAGACCCGCAGCATCTGGCCGCTGATCGTGATCGACAGCCACGGACGAAGCTACAGCGTCAGGGTATCCGATCTGCCCGGCGGACGTGGTGATGGCGCACCGCTCAACACGATGATCGACTTCCAGGAAGGCGGCAAGCTGGCGCAAGTCTTGACAGCGGCTCCGGACGCCAAGTATCTGGTCGCCGGTTCGGGAGGCTACGGTTTTGTCGCCGGCGTCGGCGACATGGTTGCGCGCAACAAAGCGGGCAAGGCCTTCCTTACGCTGGAAAAGGGCGAGCATCCACTGCCGCCGGCAGCGCTGGTTGGCGATACCGCCGCCGTCATTACACAAGCCGGCCGCTTGCTGCTTTTCCCGCTGGCGGACCTCCGGGAAATGGCCAAAGGCAAGGGTCTAATGCTGATCGACCTGATCAAGACCGACCAGGTCGCTGGCGTGGCGGTGATAGGAAACCAGGCCCTGGCGATCGAGGGCAGCGGACGCGGCGGAAAACCTGTTCGACAAACACTGGAAGTTCGGGCCCAGGCCGAGTTTCGCGGCGCAAGGGCGCGTCGCGGCCAGGAAATATCGTTCCGGATAAAACCCCTAGGCCTCAGCGTGGCAATCAAACATTGATGCTAGAATCTTCAAGAACCTGGCCCGCCGGCACTCGATACGCGAGTACCGCCTACGGAGAAAAAAATGCTCTTCATTCTTTATTACATCGTTGCCATCGTCGTGCTGGTGCTCCATTTCACTGGAATGCTGGCCCGCTACAACATGGAATGGCTGATCCTGGTTCTGGCCGTGACGGTGTTCCCGGCGGTGATTTACCTCTAGCACCGGAGTCGCCGCAGGACCGGCGCCAACTTTCACGGCGCCACGTTTCCTCAGCAGTTGCGGGTGATGATGGCTTTCACCTGGTCGACCGAGGCGTCGACCACTTCCACCCGTTGCGCGAGTCTCTCGATCCCCTCCAATTCCTTCGGCCGCGCCGGATCGCGGCCCAGGGCCTCCTGGATGGTTTCCGAGAACTTCACCGCCCGCGCTGTTTCCAGCACGATCATCGGTACGCCAGCTTCGCGGTGCTCCCGCGCCACCTTGACGCCATCCGCCGTATGGGTGTCGATCATGAGCTGATGACGACTCCACACATCGCGAATGGTCGCCAGGCGGTCGGCATGCGAACTGCTCCCTGAAACGAAGCCATAGCCCGGAAGGTCCGCAAAATAGCGGGTGCCCCGAAGATCGAAGGCACCGCCGGCATCCACCTGCTGCCAGAGTTCACGAACTATCGACGCATCTCGGCCGACCAGGTCGAAGATGAAACGCTCGAAATTGGACGCCTTGGAGATGTCCATCGACGGACTCGAGGTGACGTGCGTCTCGGCCGTTGCCCGCGGCCGATAGACGCCGCTGCGGAAGAACTCGTCGAGAACGTCGTTCTCGTTGGTCGCCAGTACCAGACGTGCGATCGGCAAGCCCATCACGCGAGCGATGTGCCCGGCGCAGATATTGCCAAAGTTACCTGATGGTACGCAGAAGGCCACCTGCTGGTCGTTCGAGGTGGTCGCCGCGAAATACCCCTTGAAGTAATAGACCACCTGGGCCATGACCCGCGCCCAGTTGATCGAATTCACCGCGCCGATGCGGTATTTCGCCTTGAATTCGGCGTCGTTGGACACCGCCTTGACGATATCCTGAGCATCGTCGAACATCCCGCGCACGGCGATATTGAAGATGTTCGGGTCTTGCAGCGAATACATCTGCGCGCGCTGAAAGGCACTCATCTTGCCTTCCGGCGACAGCATGAAGACCTTGACCCTGTGCTTGCCGCGCATCGCGTACTCCGCGGCAGAACCTGTGTCGCCCGAGGTCGCACCCAGAATGTTGATGCTTTCGCCGCGCTTCTCCAGGACGTACTCGAAAAGATGGCCAAGCAACTGCATGGCCATGTCCTTGAAGGCTAGCGTCGGACCATTGGACAGTTCCAGCAGGTGGAAGCCGGGTTCCAGCGTGGTCAGTGGCACGATGGCGGCCGCGTCGCAGCCGGGCCGGCACCAGCGATAGGTCTGCGCCGTATAGGTCTTGTCGCAGATCGCCTTGAGGTCGGCCGGCGGGATGTCGGTGATGTAGAGCGAAAGAATCTCGAAAGCCAGCTCCGCGTAGGACAGCCCGCGCCATTTTTCGAGCTTGTCCGCGACCTGAGGATAGCTCTCCGGCAGGTAGAGCCCGCCGTCAGGCGCCAGGCCGCCGAGCAGGATGTCGCAGAATTCCTGCGGCTCTGCGCCGCCGCGGGTAGAGATGTATTTCATGTCAGGTCGGGAAAATGGGAAAGTGTTGAAGAGCTTGCATGCCAATGGGTATCGGGGGCGGATGAAAGTCGGCGCTGACGGGACGGCGATGCAGTTCGTGTATCAATCCAGGCCCGCCACGCACTGCTTGCTGTTACGAATGCGCGAATTCAATTCGAGCCTGACCCCTTTGATTGTGAGTGCTTCCCAAGTGTGCAAGTTAAGGCCGAGCATCCGTCGAACTCCCCTAGATGACATAGTACTTGTGACCTGTGACGTTTCGACGCTCTTGCTATTGGTCGGCAACATTGATGTCATTGTCGTTTGTCTACATAAGTACGAGAAAGAAAGGTAAAAGCGCCGGTAAAAGGGGCCTGGCTCGGATTATTTACACCACCAATGCATTTGGCAGGTACTCGCCGAAAATTCGATCCGTGGTCACTACCGTCAAACCTTCGGCCTTGGCCTGCGCCAGAAGCAGGCGGTCGAATGGATCACGATGCAGGAGGGGCAGGTCACGCACCGCCTCGGCATGATCGGGAAGCACCGGCAACCAGCTCAACTGTGCAATCTCGACTTCGCGCACCAAACTGTCGGTTTGCATTTCCAGCTTGCCGATGCGTACCTTGATCCAGATTTCCCAAATCGAGATCGGACTGACGTAAGCACCTTCATTACGCACCCGCTTGACCAAGGCGTCCGGCAATGAGGCTCCCGCAAGCCAGGGAATCAGGATATTGGTATCGAAAAGAAGCATCGCGCTACCAAACTACAAACCCCGCATGGCGGATTCCTCGAACAAGGCGGCAATTTCAGCGTTGGTTTCGGGACTATCCCAGTCCGGCGAAGCCTTGATGCGACCGCGCATCGAACCTGGCGGCTTCACCTTCGGCGCCTGGTAGCGTACGATTTTCGCCACTGGCTTGCCGTCGCGCGCGAGGATCACGTCCTCGCCGCGCTCAGCCGCCGCAACCAGGCGCGACAGGGCATTCTTGGCTTCCAGCATGTTGACTTGCATGACCGGCTCCGAAATCGACTTTTGATTGGCCAAGCTTAGCCAATCAAGGTCCGCTTGTCTAGCCCAACTCTTCCATGCGCAGCCGGATCACCTGCTTCCTGACCACGGGCAGTGCTTCAATCTTCGCAATCGCCGCATCGACGTTCTTTTCGCGCGTGATGTGGGTCAGCATGATGATGTCGGTCTGCGACTCGCCCTCACCCGGTTCGCGCTGGATCATGGCGTCGATGGAGATCTGCTGGTCGGCAAGGATGCGCGTCACGTCGGCCAGCACGCCCGGCTTGTCCTCGACGCGCAGGCGCAGGTAGTAGCCGGTCTCGATTTCTGACAGCGGCAGGATCGGGGTGTCCTGCACGGCGTCGGGCTGGAAGGCCAGATGCGGCACGCGGTGCTCCGGATCGGCCGTGTGCATGCGCGTGACGTCGACCAGGTCGGCAATCACCGCAGACGCCGTCGGCTCGGCGCCGGCACCCTTGCCGTAATACAGCGTGGCGCCCACCGCATCGCCTTGCACCAATACCGCGTTCATTGCGCCCTCGACGTTGGCGATCAGTCGCTTGGTCGGAATCAGCGTCGGATGGACGCGCAATTCGACACCATCCACGCGTCGGCGCGTAATGCCCAGCAGCTTGATGCGATAGCCCAACTGCTCGGCGTACTTGATGTCATCCGCATCTAGTTTGCTGATGCCTTCAATATGTGCCTTGTCAAACTGCATCGGTATGCCAAAGGCCAGCGCCGACAAGATCGTGATCTTGTGCCCCGCATCGACTCCCTCGATATCGAAGGTCGGGTCGGCCTCGGCATAACCCAGGCGTTGCGCCTCCTTCAGCACGACGTCGAAGGGCAGGCCCTTGTCGCGCATCTCGGAGAGGATGAAGTTGGTGGTGCCGTTGATGATGCCGGCAATCCACTGGATGCGATTGGCCGTCAGGCCTTCGCGCAGCGCCTTGATGATGGGGATGCCACCCGCCACTGCCGCCTCGAAGGCCACCATGACACCCTTTTCATGGGCCGCGGCAAAGATTTCATTGCCATGCACCGCGAGCAGCGCCTTGTTGGCCGTCACCACATGCTTGCCGTTGGCAATGGCCTTCAACACCAGTTCCTTGGCAATACCGTAACCGCCGATCAATTCGACAACAATATCGATGTCCGGATCGGTCACCACGGCGAACGCGTCATCCGTGACCTGGGCTCGCCCGGCGGTGACCTGGCGCGCGAGTTCGAGGTTCTTGTCCGCCACCTTGGTGATACGGATCGGGCGCCCGGCGCGCCGGGTGATCTCGGCCTCATTGCGTGAGAGTACGTTGAACGTGCCGCCACCGACAGTGCCTATGCCGAGCAGACCTACATTGATGGGTTTCATGGGATGGATTTCCTGAAGCAAAAACTGGGAATGACCAAGCCTTCGCGAAAATAGAAGCGATGGGCAGAGGTACGCTGGGTTCCGGAATCAAGGGCGATGACATTGCAGCCCAGTGAGCGAGCCTTCGCCTCAAGCCCGGCCAGCAAAAAGCGGCCGACACCGCGGGAACGATGCGCCGCGTCAGTCACCAGGTCATCGACATAGAGCCGGCAACCTTCGTAGGTATTCTGTATCACCCGCCACACGGCAACGCCGCGCACCTCATCACCTTCGACGGCGAGCATCATATGGGCCCCACCCGCGAACACCTCGGCAAGGCGATGCACATAGTCATCCGGCAACCGGTCGCGCAACTGGCGATGCACCGCCTCGGCCCGCGCCAGCCACTCGGGGGCCGCAATGTTGCCGCTGGCGTCGGTGACATCCACCAGGGCCAGATCAACCGCCATAACGTTTGCGATAGCTTTCAAGGAAACGCGCGATGCGGCCGATAGCCTCGCGCAGATCGTCCTCGTGCGGCAGGAATACCAGGCGAAAATGATCGGGATGCGGCCAGTTGAATCCCGTGCCCTGCACCAGCAGCACCTTTTCTGCGGTCAGCAACTCGCCGATGAATTCCTGGTCGTCGCTGATCGGATACATCTTCGGGTCGAGGCGCGGAAACATGTACAAGGTTGCCTTGGGCTTGACGCATGTAACACCCGGAATCGAGGTGATCAATTCATGGGCGACATCACGCTGGCGGCACATGCGCCCGCCCGGCGCCACCAGATCGTCAATGCTCTGGTAACCACCCAGGGCAGTCTGGATGCCCCATTGACCCGGCACATTGGCACACAGGCGCATTGAGGCCAGCATGTCGAGACCATCGATATAGTCGCGCGCATGCTTCTTCTCGCCGGAAACAATCATCCACCCCGAGCGATACCCGCAAGAGCGGTAGTTTTTCGACAAGCCGTTGAAGGTGATGGTCAGCACGTCCTCAGACAACGCGGCAACCGAGGTGTGGGTTACGCCGTCGTAGAGTACCTTGTCATAGACCTCGTCGGCGTAGATGATCAGGTCGTTGGCCCGCGCAATCTCGATAATTTCCTTCAGCACCCCGTCCGGATACACGGCACCGGTCGGATTGTTCGGGTTGATGATGACGATGGCGCGGGTCTGCGGCGTGATCTTCGCGCGAATGTCGGCAAGATCGGGCATCCATCCGGCGCCCTCGTCGCACAGGTAGTGCCGGGGCGTGCCGCCGGACAGGCTGACAGCGGCGGTCCACAGCGGATAGTCGGGGGCCGGCACCAGCACTTCATCGCCGGTATCGAGCAAGGCGTTCATGGCCATCACGATCAGCTCGGAGACACCGTTGCCGATGTAGATATCCTCGATGCCCACGCCCTTGATATGCTTCTGCTGGGTGTAGTGCATCACTGCCTTGCGCGCCGAGAAAATTCCCTTGGAGTCAACGTAACCAGCCGCCATGGGCAGGTTACGGATCATGTCCTGCTGGATTTCCTCGGGCGAATCGAAGCCGAAGGCAGCCAGGTTGCCGATATTCAGCTTGATGATCTTGTGCCCCTCTTCCTCCATCTGGCGGGCGCGAGCAAGCACCGGACCACGGATGTCGTAACAGACGTTGGCAAGTTTGGCGGATTTGCTTACGGGCTGCATGGGCAACCGTCCTTTCGGAATCACGTCACGGATTTCCCGCGACAGGAAAAACAGGCGTTCGGCAACCGCACGGATGCATGCGCAGGCCTTATGCCGAAGCGAAAAGGTATAATGTTACCGAAGCCGATGCTGCACCGCAAATCCAGACTTGACGCGGCTTTCCGCCATCCTGCCCCCGTCCGACAAATTCCGCTCCCGTCGCCCGAATGAAGCTGCACGCCTCCGTCACCACCGGCCTGATGACGATCACCGCCTACGATTCCGGATTCATCGCGGTCAATGGTCGCCCACTGACGAAAAGCTTCCTGCTGACCCCGAAGCGGCTGATCGAAGACTGGTCCCCGGCGAGTTTCGAGGCGCTTGCCGAAGCGGATTTCGCCGCGATCGCGGAAATCGGGATCCCGATTGTGCTGCTGGGCACCGGGTCCCGCCAGCGTTTCCCGGCGCCAAAGCTACTTCGCGCCCTGATTGAACGGCGAGTCGGGGTTGAGGTCATGGACACCCATGCCGCCTGTCGCACCTACAACATCCTGATGGCGGAAGGGCGCGACGTGGCTGCCGCCTTGATCATCGAATGAGCGCTGGCGGCGGGCTTCCGCGCAATGTCCTGTTGCTGCTGGTCGCGGTCTTTGCACTTGTCTGGTTCGGCACGCTGGAGCACCGGCGCCTGATCAATCCTGACGAAGGGCGCTATGCCGAGATCCCACGGGAGATGGTGGCCACCGGCGACTGGACCACGCCGCGCCTGAACGACATCAAATATTTCTACAAGCCACCGCTCCAGTACTGGGCTACCGCCGCCGCGTTCACTGTTTTTGGCGAGCACCACTGGACGGCGCGCCTGTGGCCGGCGCTGACCGGCTTCCTCGGCATCCTGCTGACTGCCTTTGCCACCGCCCGCCTGTTTACGCCGCTTGCTGGCCTCATTGGCGGAGCCGTGCTCGGCAGCAGCGTACTGTGGAACGTGATCGGCCACGCCAATACGCTCGACATGGGGGTGAGCGCCCTGCTTGCCGCCGCCGTCCTGGCCCTGTGTCTGGCGCAGCGTGACGACTCGGCCGGAAGTCGGCGCTGGGGCGACGGCGCCTGGGCGCTGCTGGCGCTGGCCACGCTCTCCAAGGGCCTGATCGGGCTGGTTCTTCCCGCCGCGACCGTGGTGGCCTACATGCTCTGGCAACGAGACTGGGGCTTTTTGATGCGTCTTCGTCCGGTTCGCGGCATCGCCATCCTGCTGGCCATCACCGCGCCGTGGTTCATTGCGGTGTCGATTGCCAATCCGGAGTTTCCTCACTACTTCTTCATTCACGAGCACTTCGAACGCTTCCTGACCAAGACACATGGCCGCTACCAGCCCGCCTGGTATTTCATTCCCATCCTGCTGATCGGCATGATTCCCTGGCTTGGCAGCCTGGCACAGGGTCTTTGGCTAGGTTTCGCCAGAAGTGATTCGCGCGAATTTTCCCCAACGCGTTTCTTGCTCACCTGGATCGTGGTGGTCTTCGGCTTCTTTTCCGTTTCCAGTTCCAAACTCGCGTCCTACATCCTGCCGATCTTTCCCGCCATTGCGGTGTTGATCGGCCTGTACCTGGCGCGCCTGGAAGGCAGCCCGGCACTGCGCTGGCAGGCCGTGCCAAGCATTCTGGTCGGCATTGCGGCGTTGGTCCTCGCCAGTCGCGCTGCGGATTTCGCCACCGCACAAGTCGGTGTCGACCGCTATCTTGCCTACCAGCCCTGGCTATACGGCGCTGCGGTCGCGCTCCTGGTCGGTGGCATTCTCGCCTTCGCCTATGGACGGAAGGGGCGCAGTCTTGCCTTTGCCCTGGCCCTTGCCACCGGTGGGCATCTGTTTGGCCAGTTTTTCCTCCTGGGGCATGACGAAATCGGCCGGGTCAATTCAGCCCACGATGCCGCATTCGCCATCCGCGACAAGCTGCCGCCGGACGTGCCCTTCTTTTCCGCCGACACCTACGACCAGAGCCTGCAGTTTTATTTGAAGCGCACCACCACCATGGTGGCGTATCGCGATGAAATGAGCTTCGGCATTGCCCAGGAGCCGCACAAGTTCATCGTCACCATGGATGCCTTCGAGGCCCGCTGGCGCGAACTACCTTCTGCCTGGGCACTGATGTCTCCGCAGACCTGGACCGAAATGCAGAAAAAGGGACTCCCCATGACCGAACAGTTCCGCGACAGTCGCCGCGTGATCGTGAGCAAACCATGAGCGGCGTGAGCTTTGCGCTGATTCTCGCCGGCGTCCTGCTCAATGCCGCCGCGCAGTTGTTCCTGAAGGCCGGGACCAATGCCGTCGGCCACTTCGAGTTTCATGCCGACAACATTCTTCCGATCGGTCTCAAACTGGCCTTTCAGCCCTTCATCATGGGCGGCATGGCCTGTTATGCGGTTAGCCTGGTGGTCTGGATCATGGCGCTCTCGCGAGTTCCGGTCTCGATCGCCTATCCGATGCTGTCGATCGGTTACGTGATCAACGCTTTCATCGCCTGGCAGTGGTTTGGTGAGGCGCTGGCCGCGCAGAAGCTGCTCGGAATCGGCTTCATCGTGGTTGGCGTGTTCCTGGTGGCTCGCTCATGAGTGAAGCCTTCCTGCCCTTTACCCGCCCCTCGATCGACGAGGAAACCATCGCCGCCGTGGCCGACGTATTGCGCTCCGGCTGGATCACCAGCGGACCCAAAGTACAGGCTTTTGAAGCGGCGCTCTCGGCACTCTGCGGTGGGCGCAGGGTGCGTGCCTTCAACTCCGGCACCGCCACATTGGAAGTCGCGTTGCGCCTGGCGAAAGTCGGCGCTGGCGACACGGTGATTACCACGCCGCTGACCTGGGTCGCAACCGCGAACGTGATTCTCGAGGTCGGCGCAACGCCGATTCTGGTCGATGTCGATCCGGTGACCCGGAACATCGATCTGGACCGAATCGAAGCCGCGATGTTGCCGACGACCAAGGCCATCATTCCGGTTGACCTGGCTGGCCTGCCCGTGGATCGCGACCGACTCTACGCATTGGCTGACCGCCGAGGTCTGCGGGTAATCGAGGATGCCGCGCAATCGCTGGGCGCCTCGTGGAACGGCCAGCCGATCGGTAGCGCCTTCGGTCAGGGGCGAGGCTTTGTCTCCTTCAGCTTTCATGCCAACAAGAATCTGACTACCACCGAGGGTGGTGCGCTGGTCTTGCCCGATGACATCGATGCAGGGCTGTGCGAACGATTGCGCTTGCAGGGCGTGAAGCGCTTTCCCGACGGCGGCATGGATGTGGATGTGCTGGGCGGGAAATTCAACCTGACCGACGTCGCGGCCGCCATCGGGCTGGGACAGTTGCCCCATCTCGCCGCCTTCACTGCGCGCCGCCGTGATTTGGCCCGAGCCTATTTCGCGACGATCGATCCGGCGCTGGGGCTGCCATTGCCACCCGCCGACTTTGCCAACTGCAACTGGCACATGTTCCAACCGCTATTGCCGCCCGGTGTCGACCGTGGTCGCTTCATCGCCGCCATGAAGGCGCGTGGCATCGGTGTCGGCGTGCATTACCCGGCACTGCACCTGTTCTCGCTCTACCAGGCGCTTGGCTTCAGACAAGGCGCTTTTCCGGTGGCCGAGGATATCGGTCGCCGTACCATCAGCTTGCCGCTGTTCCCGGACATGCGCGACAGCGACGTTGTACGCGTCTGCAACGCCATGGCCGCTTCGCTCTCGGAGACTGCATGACCCCCCCAACGCTCTCCATCGTCATCCCCGTCTACAACGAGGAATCGGGCCTCGCCACCTTGTTCGCCCGCCTCTACCCGGCGCTGGACGCGCTGGGAGAACGCTACGAGGTCGTCTTCGTCAATGACGGCTCACGTGATCGCTCGGCCGCGATCCTGCGCGAACAGTTTGAAATGCGGCCTGACGTCACGCGGGTGATTCTGTTCGCCGCCAATGCCGGCCAGCACATGGCGATCATGGCCGGATTCGAGCATTGCCGAGGCGAGATCATCCTCACGCTCGACGCCGATCTGCAGAATCCCCCCGAAGAAATCCACAAACTGATCGCCAAGATGCGCGAAGGCCACGACTACGTCGGCAGCATCCGCCGCAAGCGCCAGGACAGCCTGTTTCGCACCTGGGCGTCCAAGGCCATGAACCGCCTGCGCGAAAAGATCACGCGCATCAAGATCACCGACCAGGGCAACATGCTGCGCGCCTACTCGCGCAGCGTGGTCAATGCCATCAACAGTTGCAAAGAAGTCGCCACCTTCATCCCGGCGCTGGCCTACACCTTCGCCCGCAATCCGGCCGAAGTCGTGGTCGAGCACGAGGAACGCGCTGCCGGCGAGTCGAAATACTCGCTTTACAGCCTGATTCGTCTCAACTTCGACCTGATGACCGGGTTTTCCCTGGTGCCACTGCAGTGGTTTTCCATGCTCGGCATCCTGGTCTCACTGGGTTCGGCCGCCCTGTTCGTCCTCCTGATCGTCCGGCGACTGATCATCGGACCGGAGGCCGAGGGCTTGTTTACCCTGTTCGCGCTGATGTTCTTCCTTATCGGGCTGGCCTTGTTCGGTATCGGCCTGCTCGGCGAGTACGTCGGGCGGGTATACCAGCAGGTGCGCCACCGCCCGCGCTATCTGGTGGATGCCATCCTTGAGCGCGAGGCGCCGACGGAAAAATGAGCCGCGCCATCGTTTTTGCCTACCACAACGTTGGCGTGCGCTGCCTGTCGGTGCTGCTGGCCCACGGTATCGACGTGGCGACGGTCGTCACCCACACCGACAATCCGAACGAGAACATCTGGTTCAGCAGCGTCGCCGAACTTGCGGCACAACACGATATTCCGGTGATCACGCCGGACGATCCCAACGATCCCGCCCTCGTGGCGATGCTGGCGGCCCTGCAGCCCGACTACCTGTTTTCCTTCTATTATCGCCTGATGCTCAAGGCACCCCTGCTGGCGCTGGCACCCCAAGGCGCCTGGAACATGCACGGATCGCTGTTGCCGAAGTACCGCGGGCGGGTGCCGGTGAATTGGGCCGTCATCCATGGCGAACGGGAAACCGGGGCCACCTTGCACGGCATGGTCGAGAAGCCCGACGCCGGCGCCATCCTGGCCCAGCAGGCGGTACCGATCCTGCCCAACGACACGGCCTTCGAGGTCTTCAACAAGGTGACCCTGGCCGCCGAAATTGCGCTCAACCGCATACTGCCGGAGATGCTTGCCGGTACCACACGCGGGCAGGCTCAGAACCTGGCCTCCGGCAGCTATTTCGGCGGTCGCAAGGCAGAAGACGGGCGCATCGACTGGAGCCGCAGCGCCCAGGAGGTGCACAACCTGATTCGCGCCGTGGCCCCGCCTTATCCGGGCGCATACTGCGATACCCGGAATGGTCGTCTTACCGTCTTGCGCTCCCTGCACCCAACCGGCGAAACCGGTCCGTATGGCGGGCGACCCACCCTGTTCACCCGCGACGGCCGACTGTATGCCGAATGCGGTGACGGCAAGCTTTTGCGCCTGCTCGCGGTAGAATTGCAGGGCTCACCGCTGCTCCCGGCCGAGGCCGGCGACCAGTCCAACGCGATTTTGAGTTCACCCCTCCCTCTGTCATGAAAAAAATCCTCATCCTTGGCGTCAATGGTTTCATTGGCCATCACCTCTCCCAGCGCATCATGAACACCACCGACTGGGAGGTCTATGGCATGGACATGAACTCGGAACGTGTCACTGACCTGATGGATAACCCCCGCTTTCACTTCTTTGAAGGCGACATCACCATCAACAAGGAGTGGATCGAGTACCACGTCAAGAAGTGCGACGTGATCCTCCCGCTGGTGGCCATCGCCACGCCGGCCACTTACGTCAAGGAACCCCTGCGCGTCTTCGAACTCGACTTCGAAGCCAACCTTCCCATCGTCCGCCAGGCCGTCAAGTACAAGAAGCGCGTGATTTTCCCGTCGACATCCGAGGTCTATGGCATGAGCCAGGACCCGGAGTTTGATCCCGAGAACTCGCCCCTGATCTATGGCCCGATCAACAAGCCGCGCTGGATCTACGCCTGCGCCAAGCAGATGATGGATCGCGTGATCCACGCTTACGGGCAGCAGGAAGGCCTGCAATACACATTGTTCCGCCCCTTCAACTGGATCGGACCGGGGCTGGATTCGATTCACACGCCAAAGGAGGGCAGCTCGCGCGTGATCACCCAGTTCCTCGGTCACATCGTGCGCAGCGAACCGATCAAGCTGGTCGATGGCGGTGCCCAGAAGCGTTCCTTTACTTATGTGACAGACGGCATCGATGCGCTGATGAAGATCATCGAGAACAAGGACGGCATTGCCAACGGCAAGATCTACAACATCGGCAATCCCAGGAACAACTACTCGATTCGCGAGCTGGCCACCCTGATGCTCGACCTGGCCAAACAGTACCCGGAATATGCGGAGAGCGTCGCCAAGGTCAAAGTGCTCGAAACAACGTCCGCGGAGTATTACGGCAAGGGCTACCAGGACACCCAGCACCGCGTTCCGAAGATCACCAACACCATGGCCGACCTCGACTGGGAACCGAAAGTCACGTTCGAAGACGCGCTGCGCGGCATCTTCGAAGCCTATCGCACTGACGTGGCCGAAGCCCGCAAGTTGATGGATTGAGCTTCATGCCGAAGCTGGCACTGAAAATCGACGTCGACACCTGGCGCGGCACCCTGCAGGGGGTCCCGCGCCTGGTCGAGATCCTGCGCCGCCATCACGCCGGTGCCAGCTTTTTGTTTTCGCTGGGCCCGGACCACACCGGTCGCGCCATCAGGCGCGTGTTTCGCCCCGGGTTCATGCAGAAGGTGCAGCGCACCTCGGTGGTCTCACACTACGGTCTCAAGACCCTCATGTATGGCACCCTGTTGCCGGGCCCCGACATCGGCCGGCGCGGTGCCGACATCATGCGCGCCACCCGCGACGCCGGATTCGAAACGGCGATCCATTGCTGGGACCACGTCAAGTGGCAGGATGGCGTGGAACAGGCCGATGCGGCCTGGACGGAGCATGAAATGCGTCGTGCTCACCTGCGTTACGCCGAGGTGTTCGGCGAGGACTCGCCCGGCCATGGCGCTGCCGGCTGGCAGATGAATGCCCACGCCTTGCGGATGACTCAGCGCCTCGGCTATCGCTGGGCCTCGGATTGCCGAGGCACTCACCCATTCATCCCCGTCTGGAACGCAGAAATCGTCACCTGCCCCCAACTGCCGACGACCCTGCCAACCCTCGACGAACTCATCGGAATCGACCAACTGACGCCTGAGAACGTGCATCTCCATCTGGCACGGCTCACCGCTGAATCACCGCGGGATCACGTCTTTACGCTGCACGCCGAACTCGAAGGCCTCAAGTTCGGCGACACCCTGGAGCGCCTGCTCACCACCTGGCGCGAACAGGGCTACGAAATGGTAGCGCTGGGCACCTTGCGCGACACGCTCGATCCCGCCTCACTGCCTCGCCATGAAATCCTGCGCGGAGAAATCCCCGGGCGCTCCGGCCTGCTGATGGTCCAAGGCGAGGAATTTCTATCCACCTGGAAGGAAGCTGCATGATTGAAACCTTCAAGTCCACTCCATCGACCCCATCGGCAATCGGACTGCACGTACCCGATTTCACCGTGCCGGCCACCGGAGGCGAGTTCACGCTTTCGGCCCATCGTGGCAAACCGGTGGTGCTTTATTTCTACCCCAAGGACAACACTCCCGGCTGTACCACCCAGGCGCAGCAGTTCCGCGACCTGCACGCCGACTTCGTCAAGGCCGGCTGTCTGGTGCTGGGAGTCTCGCGCGACTCGCTGAAGTCGCACGAAGGCTTCAAGGCCAAGCTCGGCCTGCCCTTCGAACTGATTTCCGACATCGAAGGCGTACTCTGCCGCATGTTCGACGTAGTCAAGAACAAGATGCTCTACGGCAAAAAGGTGCTCGGCATCGAGCGCAGCACCTTCCTGATCGACGCCCATGGCCTCCTTCACCAGGAATGGCGGGCCACCAAGGCCGACGGCAATGCCCTCGCGGTGCTTGAGGCCGTTCGCAAGCTGTAATCCGAAACAAGGGCCGGATTCGGCCCTTGCCCGTCGTCTTCGCCCATGCCGCGGCTGGCTATCGTGATGCGGCCGACTGAACTTCCTGAGGTTCCGCAATGAACGCCAAGCGCGCCAAGGCCCAAAAAAATTCCCTCACCAAGCTGTTCGTGCTTGACACCAATGTGTTGATGCATGATCCGCTGAGTCTCTTCCGCTTCGAAGAGCACGACATCTACGTACCCATGATGACGCTCGAGGAACTCGACGCCAACAAAAAGGGCATGTCAGAGGTTGCCCGCAACGCGCGCCAGAGCAGCCGCTTGCTGGATGAAATCGTGTCCGGTGCCGAGCATGACATGGCACATGGCATTGACCTGACCGAAGTCTCCCGCGATCTCGCAACCGGCCGCCTCTTTTTTCAGACCGAGGCCATCAACGGCATCCTGCCCAGTTCCCTGCCCACCGCCAAGGCCGACAATCAGATCATCGGTGTCGTCATGCACCTGGGGCAGAAGTTCCCCAAGCGTCCGGTCATCCTGGTGTCCAAGGACATCAACATGCGCATCAAGGCCCGCGCGCTCGGCCTGGAGGCGCAGGATTACTTCAACGACAAGGTACTGGAGGACACCGACCTCCTCTACACCGGTACGCGCGAATTGCCGCCGGACTTCTGGGACACCCACGGCAAGGGACTGGAGTCCTGGAAGAAGGACAGCCGTACCTATTACCGGATCCGTGGCCCGCTCTGTGCGGAAATGCTGATCAACGAATTTGTCTGGCAGGAGGGTCCGCAACCGCTGCAGGCCTGGGTCAAAGTCGGCGCTGGCAAGACGGCGGAACTGGAAACCCTGATCGACTACAGCCATGCCAAGAATGCCGTATGGGGCATCACGGCACGGAATCGCGAGCAGAACTTTGCGCTGAACCTGCTGATGAACCCGGACATCGATTTCGTCACCCTGCTCGGCCAGGCCGGCACCGGCAAGACCCTGTTAACTCTGGCGGCGGCCCTGACCCAGACCCTGGAGACCAAACTCTTCACCGAAATCATCATTACCCGGGTCACCGTGCCGGTAGGCGAGGACATCGGTTTCCTTCCCGGCACCGAAGAAGAAAAGATGACCCCCTGGATGGGCGCGCTGGAAGACAATCTCGACGTACTCAACAAGCCGGCCGAAACGCCGTCCGGTGCGCACGCCGGCGCCACCTACGGCGGTGACTGGGGCCGGGCCGCCACCATGGACCTGATCCGCAGCCGAATCAAGGTCAAGTCGCTGAACTTCATGCGTGGCCGCACCTTCCTGAACAAGTTCCTCATCATCGACGAGGCACAGAACCTGACACCCAAGCAGATGAAGACGCTGATCACGCGCGCCGGTCCGGGAACCAAAGTGGTCTGCCTGGGCAACATCGCCCAGATCGATACGCCCTATCTGACCGAGGGCAGTTCAGGCCTGACGTACGTGGTGGACCGTTTCAAGGGTTGGCCGCATTCGGGCCATGTCACGCTGCAACGCGGCGAACGCTCCCGTCTGGCCGAGCACGCCGGCGAGGTCTTGTAGGCAAAGGCAAAACCACGCATCCGGCTCAATATGAGCCGGATGCGTGGTTTTCGAACCGCGTGTATTCGCCGATGAAGGTAAGTCGAACGGTACCCACGGGGCCGTTGCGGTGCTTGCCGATAATGGCTTCGGCGGTACCCTTGTCCTGCGTGTCCGGCTTGTAATATTCCTCGCGGTACATCATCAGGATGATGTCGGCATCCTGCTCGATGGCGCCGGATTCACGCAAGTCGCTCATCAAGGGCCGCTTGTCGTTGCGCTCTTCGACCTTTCGCGATAGCTGCGACAGGGCAATGATCGGCACCTGCAATTCCTTGGCCAGCGCCTTGATCGAGCGAGAAATCTCGGAAATCTCGGTGGCGCGATTCTCGCCGTCGCGATTGGAACTCATCAGTTGCAGGTAGTCGATGACGATCAGCCCCAGCTTGCCGAATTGCCGATGCAGGCGACGCGCGCGCGCGCGCAGGTCGGTGGAATTGATCGCGCCGGTTTCATCGATATGGATCGGCGCTTCGTGCAGTTTGCCCAGCGCCACCGTCATGCGGTCCCATTCGTCATCGGTGAGCCGCCCCGTGCGCAATTTCGACTGGTCAATGCGCCCGACGGAGGACAGGAAACGCGTCGCCAGCTGCGGACCCGACATTTCCAGGCTGAAGATGGCCACCGGCAAACGCTGCTCGACGCCGACATACTCCGCAATATTCAATGCAAATGCCGTCTTGCCCATCGCAGGCCTGCCCGCAACCACAATCATGTCACCGGGTTGCAGGCCGGAGGTCATCCTGTCCAGATCGACAAAGCCGGTGGCAACGCCGGTAATGTCCGACTGGCTATCGCGCGCCAACAGCGATTCCATGCGCTCAACGACTTCGCCGAGCAACGGCTGGATGGCGACGAATCCGGCATTGTTGCGGTTGCCGGCTTCGGCAATCTGGAAGATCTTCTGCTCGGCCTCGTCGAGCAGGGTCTTCACCTCGCGGCCGGCGGGATTCAGCGCGTTTCCCGCAATCTCGTCCCCCACGGTGACGAGTTGGCGCAGGATGGCGCGCTCGCGCACGATCTCCGCGTAGCGTCGAATGTTCGCCGCCGAGGGCGTCGAATTGGCGATCTCGCCGAGATAGGCCAGGCCACCGGTCTGATCGACTTCGTTCGATGCCTCAATCGATTCGTAGACCGTGACGACGTCAGCGGGCCGACCGTGTTGAATCAGTTTGCCGATGTGGCGGAAGATGCGACGATGATCATCGCGATAAAAATCCGTCTCGCGCACCACATCGCCGATGCGGTCCCACGCCGCATTGTCAATCAGCAGACCACCGATCAGCGATTGTTCGGCCTCGATGGAATGCGGGGGAAGTTTAAGCGCGGCAACCTGCGAATCCAGCGGTTGCGGGGGGGTGAAGGCGCGGACCTGTGCCATCGATGTCTCCGAAGTGAAGCCGGGAGTCTAGCCTCTGGACAGCGCAGTGTTAAGTGGACAAGGTGTGGAAATGCTGTGGGTAAGGTGTGCAGAAGTGGTGGAAAACCTTCAGTTCACGGCAGGACAGTATTCTGGAATTCGGTGCTTGAGGCCATCCTTTACATCCACCTCGACGCGACAAGGCTGCGCCAACCAGGCTTCCAGTTCGTTGAGCCAGGCAGCGTCCGGTATAGCCGAGGGTTTCGCGATGCGAAGCTTGGGATGCGGTGTCGGCAAGGTCGCCTCACCATCCGCCAGCAATTCTTCATAAAGCTTTTCACCGGGACGAAGCCCGGTGAACTCGATCCGTATATCCTCTTCGCTGAAACCCGAAAGGCGAATCATGTCGCGAGCGAGGTCGATGATTCGAACCGGTTCCCCCATATCGAGCACAAAGACCCGGCCCGCCTCGGCATCGCGCATCGCCATCAGGCCTGCCTGAAGAACCAGCTGTGCGGCTTCTGGAATCAGCATGAAATAGCGAATGATCTCGGGATGGGTTACGGTGACCGGTCCTCCGCGCGCAATCTGTTCTCGAAAAAGTGGAATCACGCTACCCGATGACCCAAGTACATTGCCGAAACGGACCATCACGAAGCGCGTGGACTGAGTTTGACTCTGCACTGCCTGGCAAACTATCTCGGCCAGGCGCTTGCTGGCTCCCATGACATTGGTCGGATTGACGGCCTTGTCGGTCGAGATGAGCACGAACTCACCCACTCCCGCCGCCATGGCGGCACGTGCGACGGTCAAGGTGCCCAAGACATTGTTTCTCACCGCCTCCCACGCATTGGCGGACTCCATCAGCGGTACATGTTTGTAGGCCGCTGCATGAAAGACCACGTGGGGTTGATACGCGGAAAAAATCACCTGCATGCGACTGGCATCCTTGACGTCCGCGATCAGGCAAGTCACCGAACGATCAGCAAACTCCTGCCCGATGCTGTAGAGGGCATATTCAGACTGCTCGATGAAAATCATCTTGCCTGGATGGAAGCGCGCGATCTGGCGGCATAGCTCTGCGCCAATGGAGCCCCCGGCGCCGGTTACCAAGACGGTTTTGCCTTGCAGCAACTCCGACAATCCGGCTTCGTCAAGCGCCACACGATCACGGCCGAGCAAATCCTCCAGTTCGACCTTGCGAATGGCGGAAATGGCGACGCGTCCGGCAAGCAGATCATCGAGCGTAGGAACGGTCAACGCTGAAAGCCCGGCGTAGGCGATCGCTTCCGCAACCCGGCGCCGCTCCGCGACCGCCGCTGTTGGCATCGCAACGATCGCCGACTGTGCCTCGGATCGTTCTGCGTAGACGCGGATGTCGTCCAGTCCGCCTAGAATCGGCACCCCTCCCAGTTGGCGTCCTGCCTGGCCCGATCCAGGCTCGACGATGCCAACCACGCGCCACACCTGACTGGCTTCCAACTCCTTGATCAGGCGCATCGCCATCTCGCCTGTACCGACAATAAGCACTGGCGTGCCTACACCGGTGCGACGCAGGAAGAGATGGCCATCTTTCCAGGCGCGGTAAGTGAAGCGCCCGCCCCCCATCAGCAGAACCAGCAGCAGCGGGCTGAGAATGAATACCGAACGCGGTACCAGCGAATGCTGGGTCATTACCAGTGCGGCAGGTGTTGCCAACCCGGCGACGCCGCTGGCCAACAAGATACGCTTGAGGTCGGGAACACTGGCGAAGCGCCATATCCCGCGATACAGACCGAAGGCATAGAACACGACGCCCTGCACCGGCGCAACGATCCAAAGCGACGTCCACATCGACAGGCGGAACTCGGCAGGTATGTCGAGGTTAAAGCGAAGCCAGTACGCACCTAGCCAGGCGAGCACGACCATAGCCAGGTCATTGAGGAATATCAGAACACTGCGATTCATGCGGACATCCCGGAGGCAGTCCAGCGTCGATCGATCCACGCCATCAGCGTCACATGGACGCCAATACAGACCAGTACGCCGACCGTCTGCCCAACGGCAGACGCGTTGAGAAGCAACAAACCCAATCCGCCGCTGGCACACATCAAGCTGTATTCAGCCAACGCCAAGCGGCGGTGCGACCAACCCATCCGCACCAGGCGTTGGTAGTAATGCTGACGATGTGCCGCCCATACCTTCTCTTGCCGGACCATGCGTTTCAAGAGTGTCACCGTGGCATCCAGTACAAAGGGAGCAAAGACCAACAATGGAAACCACAATGGCCATTGTCCATGCGCCACGCCGGCGAATGAGAGCGCACCGGCAAGGAACCCGAGAGGAATCGAGCCGGCGTCACCCAGAAAAACGCGGGCCGGGTCGAAGTTGTAGCGCAGGAAACCCAGCGCGGCACCCATCGTTGCATAGACCAGCACAGCCTCTCCGGATGCAAGCCCGAGAACTCCAAAACCTATTGCGGTCATACCTCCCGCAAGCCCATTGGCGCCATCCATGAAGTTATAGAGATTGGTCATCCAGGTCATTGCGAAAGCACCGGCCAACGCCAATGGTGTTACTCCAGCGAGCCACACAGCGAATCCCAGGGCAGCCGCGAAATGGGTACCGAATCGCAGGCTTGCGGACAGGCCGCGCCAGTCATCGACGATCGAGAGAAAGAACAGAAGGCCCGCCAGAGCCAATGGCGCCAGGACCAATGGCTCCCAGACACCGGAAATCAAGACAGCCAGCACGATTCCGGGAAACAGGGCCAAGCCTCCGATGCGAGGCATCGGTTGCTGATGCAAGGAACGCTGGTTCGGCCGATCAACAGGCAAGGCGTGCGAACGCCGCAACAGCAGATCAAGAAACAACGACGTTGCCAGCGCGGCAATCAGCAGGGAAATCGTATTCTGAAAGGTCGGATTCACAGAAAGCGACATAGCCGCACCGCTAGGGCGATCCGCTCCAGCCGTCGCGCGACGAAATTATGCTGATCATACAGTAGCAAAGCGCCACCTGCCTTGCGGCGATCCGTCCAGCATGCCATTCGACGCGCCCGCGCCAACGATCGCAGAACGTCGACCTTCGATCAAGAAAAAGGCCGCCAGCTTTCACCGGCGGCCTTTCTCGGTTTCGTCTCTTTACTGTTCGCCGAGCACCGAAACCGTAACGTTGGCCACGACGTCACTGTGCAACGCAATCTGCACGTGGGTATCGCCAATGGTCTTGAGCGGGCCGTCCGGCAGGCGCACGGCCCCCTTGTCGACCTTGAACCCCTGGGCTTCCAGCGCCTCGATGATGTCGTGGGCTGACACGGAACCGAACAGGCGGCCATCGACGCCCGTCTTGCGCGTGATCTGGACCATCAGGCCTTCCAGCTTCTCGGCATGGGCCTGGGCGGCAGCCACGGCTTCAGCCTGGACGCGCTCAAGTTCTGCGCGCTTCTCTTCGAAGATCTTGCGGTTGGCTTCCGTCGCACGCTTGGCCTTGCCTTGCGGGATCAGGAAATTGCGGGCATAGCCATCTTTGACCTTGACCACGTCGCCGAGGCCACCGAGATTCACCACTTTTTCCATCAGAATGATTTGCATGGTCTCGTCCTCGCTTACTGGTGCAGATCGGTGTAGGGCAGCAGGGCGAGAAAGCGCGCGCGCTTGATGGCCGTCGACAACTGGCGCTGGTAGCCCGTCTTGGTGCCGGTGATGCGCGCCGGCATGATCTTGGCGTTTTCGGCGACGAAGTCCTTGAGGATCTCGACGTCCTTGTAGTCAATTTCTTCAATCTTCTCGGCCGTGAAGCGGCAGAACTTGCGCCGCTTGAACATGCTGCGGCCCTTGTCGTCCTTGCGCTTAACGCCGGTCTTGCTTTTCGGTTTGAATGCCATTTTCAGTTCCTTCAACGAATTCGACTGTATTCACATGCAGTATCGGGCTGCGTCGCTTGAGGCTCCGGGCGGCGAGAAATCCGCTCACCCTGATTTCGTCCCCCGTTTTGGCCGCCGTCAGCACCTGGGCTGGACGACCCACCGCCACACAGGTCATTTCGCATTCCACCTTTCGCTCAACGTCGGCCTCGACCTGGGTCGACACATGCGCGAGGAGGAATTCGACGACCGGGAATCCGGCAGGGGTGTGGCGCAGAGCCCCACGCTCAAGCAGCCGACCCGACAACTGCGTCAGGTTGCTGTCCCCGGATGCCATCAGGCAGCCGCAGGTGCCTCCGCCTTGACTTCAGCTTGCGTCAGCGAGCGCGACTTCTCTTCCTTCATCATCGGGGAAGGCGTCGCCACCGCCTTGCGCATCTTCACCGTGAGGTGGCGCAGGACAGCATCGTTGAACTTGAAGGCATGTTCGAGTTCGCCCAGGGTCTCGCCATCGCACTCGATGTTCATGAGCACGTAGTGAGCCTTGTGCACCTTCTGGATCGGGTAGGCCATCTGGCGACGACCCCAGTCCTCGAGGCGATGGATGGCGCCGGTGCGCGCGGTGACCAGCGTCTTGTAACGCTCGATCATCGCCGGAACCTGCTCCGACTGGTCCGGATGGACGATGAAAACAATTTCGTAATGGCGCATGCAATCTCCTTGTGGTTGAGTTTCAGCCCCCCCGCATGCGTGACGGGTGGAGCAAGGGGAAGCCTGTGATTATAGCCTGGTGGCCAGACCAAAGCAAGCCAAAAGCAAGGACCTACCCGCAGTAGCGCAAGCCGGAATAGTTCAGCAGCAGTTCCGGCTGCGTATAGGCTGCGAACGCCAGTGCCGCAAGCAGTGCCCCCAGCGCAAGAGCAAGTGCCCGCCAGACTCGCAGGGAAGTCAACGACGATGGGGGAACGGCCAATGGAGCAGCCGATTGCGGAGAATCCATGTCACCATGTTCCGCAAGCCTGCCCGGCGAGTCAAGGCTTAAAAACGCTCGCCCTCGCGCAGGAACCGCCACCGACCCGGAGGCAGGTCGCCCAGGCGTACGTTTCCGATACGCACCCGCTTCAGTCCGGTGACACGCAACCCAACTTGCTCGCACATGCGACGGATCTGCCGCTTGCGGCCTTCCTTGAGCACAAAGCGCAATTGTTCGGGATTGGCCCAGGCCACATTGGCCGGCCGCAATGTCTTGCCGTCGAGCTCAAGCCCGTGATTGAGCAGCGCCAGTCCGCGCGCATCCAGGGCGCCTTCCACGCGCACCAGATATTCCTTTTCCACTTGAGAATCGTCGCCGATCAACTGGCGTGCCACGCGACCATCCTGGGTCAGAACCAGAAGTCCCGTGGAGTCGATGTCCAGACGCCCGGCCGGCGCAAGACCCTTGAGGTGGCCAGGCTGGAAACGCTGGCGGTCCGACGTTATCTGTGTCTTGGAGGATATCAAGGATACGGCAGGCTGATGTCCATCCTCGGCCTGGCCGGAAACATAACCCATCGGCTTGTGCAGCAATATCGTCGCCTGTCGCGCCTGGGTCGCCCGTGCCTCCGGCGCAAGGGTAATCACCGCATCGGTGGCGGCCCGAGTACCCAACTGGGTCACCCGCTGCCCATCTACGAAGACCAGCCCGCGTTCAATGTAAACGTCCGCTTCGCGCCGCGAGCACAAGCCGCGCTCGGCCAGCAGTTTGGAAACCCGGATACCCTGCGTATCATCCATGGACGCAGATTCTATCCTCCGACCATGCTCAGCTATCGCCACGCCTTCCACGCCGGAAACCACGCCGACATCCTCAAGCATCTGGTGCTGACACTTTGCCTGCAGCACATGAACAGCAAGGACAAGCCCTGGCTGCTGCTGGACACCCATGCCGGCGCCGGTTTGTACGCGATCGAATCGGAGCAGGCGAAGAAAACCGGGGAATACATCGATGGCATCGCACGGTTATGGAATCGCAGCGACTACCCTGCACCATTGGCCGCCTACATGGCGGCCCTGCAAGCCTGCAACGGTGGCAGCAAACTGCGCTACTACCCCGGCTCGCCCTGGCTCGCCGCTCACCTTGCGCGTGGCATCGATGGTCTACGATTCTGTGAACTGCATTCCACTGACTTCGCGCTTTTGCGCCGCGAGTTCAAAGAGGGTGGCCGCCGGGTTAAAGTCGAACAAACGGACGGCTTCGAAGCCATGAAGGCAGCGCTGCCGCCACCTTCGCGACGCGGCATCGTGTTGATTGATCCCTCTTACGAAATCAAGAGTGACTACCCAAAGGTGGTGTCCGCGCTCAAGGACGGGCTGAAGCGCTTTGCCACCGGAACCTACGTTGTCTGGTTGCCGTTCCTGCCCAGCATCGAAGCCCGCAGCCTTCCCGAAAAACTCAAGAAGCTGCCCGCCGAATGGCTCTATGCCAGCCTCAACGTGCGCGGCCCGGCCACCAAAGGGCACGGCATGAGTGGAAGTGCGATGTACGTCATCAATCCCCCCTGGACCTTGGCAGCGGCACTTGAGGAGTGCCTGCCATGGCTGGCAACCGTGCTCGCATTGGACGAAAAATCAGGATGGTCCATTGAGATGTCAAGCGCAACGCCATCGACAGGCTAAGCGTCCATTGGCAGCAGGATTCGCCGCGAAGACCGGGGGGCCTTTCAGCCCTTCAATTCAATGCGCTCGCGGAAATGTTCCAGAGCCTCGGCATTTGCCAGTGCTTCCACATTCTTCACCGGCTGGCCATGCACTACATTGCGTACCGCGAGTTCCACAATCTTGCCGCTCTTGGTGCGCGGAATATCGGCCACCTGAAGAATTTTGGCCGGGACGTGCCGCGGAGTTGTGTTGTCCTTGATCACCTGCTTGATGCGGTTGGCCAAGCCCTCGTCAAGCCTCGTTCCCTCACGCAGTTTGACGAAGAGCACCACCCGCACGTCGCCAGGATTTCCCGGCGGCCAGTCCTGGCCGATGACGATGGACTCGACCACCTCGGCAAGCTTTTCCACCTGACGATAGATTTCCGCAGTGCCGATGCGCACGCCACCGGGATTCAGCGTCGCATCCGAGCGACCATGGATGATGAATCCGCCATGATCCGTGATTTCGGCGAAATCGCCGTGGCACCAGACATTGGCGAAACGCTCGAAGTAGGCGCCCCGGTACCTGGCACCATCGTCGTCATTCCAGAAACCGATGGGCATTACGGGAAAGCTGCGAGTGCATACCAGTTCCCCCTTCTCTCCGCGCACCGGCCGGCCGCCATCGTCGAACACATCGACCGCCATGCCCAGGCCGGCGCATTGGATCTCGCCACGATGTACCGGTCCGTTGGGGTTGCCGAGAACAAAGCAGGAAATGATGTCCGTACCGCCGGAAACGGAAGCCAGTTGGATATCCTTTTTGATGTTCGCGTACACATAGTCGAAGCCCTCCGGCACCAGGGGGCTACCGGTCGAGAATATCGCGCGTAGCGCCTTGAGCGAATGCGTCGCTCGCGGCTTCAGATCAATCTTGGCGATGGCGTCGATGAACTTCGCCGAGGTTCCGAAATGCGTCATGTGCTCGGCATCGGCGTAGTCGAAAAGGATGTTGCCGCGTCCCACGAAGGGGGAACCGTCATACAGCAGCAGCGTGGCGCCGGAGGCGAGACCGGTTACCAGCCAGTTCCACATCATCCAGCCGCAGGTAGTGAAATAGAACAGCCTGTCCCCGGGCTTCACGTCACCATGCAATTGGTGCTCCTTGAGGTGCTGCAGCAAGGCACCGCCCGCCGAATGAACAATGCACTTGGGAACGCCGGTCGTGCCGGAGGAATACATGATGTAGAGCGGGTGATTGAAGCCCAGCCGCTCGTAACGGATCCTGCGCTCCTCGACAAAGGGCGCAAGGAACTCGGCAAGCGTCTCGCCCTTGCGGATGCCGACGGCGGCACCACTGCCGGCGTAGGGCACCACGACAACGCGCTCCACCGACGGCAGCCGTTCGGCAATTTCACCCAATTTGCCCTGACAATCGACGACTTTTCCGTTGTACCAATACCCATCGCAGGCAAACAGTACCTTGGGTTCGATCTGACCAAAGCGATCAACAACCCCCTGCACCCCAAAATCCGGTGACGCCGAGGAAAAGATCGCCCCGATCGAGGCCGCCGCAAGCATCACCACCACGGTTGCCGGAATGTTCGGAAGGTAAGCGGCGACCCGGTCACCCCTGGTTACCCCCATCCCTCGCAAGGCCGCCGCTGTCTGCGCAACGGCGCGGTAGAGATCGGCATGACTGGCCCTGCCCTTCACCTTGTCTTCACCCCAGAACACCAGGGCGTCGCCTTGCAGGGGGCGACACAAAAGGTTTTCGGCAAAATTCAGCTTCGCCTCTGGAAACCACGTGGAACCGGGCATCATTTCGCGGTCGGCAACAACTGTGTTGCCCA
Source organism: Rhodocyclales bacterium (assembly GCA_016215645.1). Taxonomy (GTDB): domain Bacteria; phylum Pseudomonadota; class Gammaproteobacteria; order Burkholderiales; family Rhodocyclaceae; genus Sulfuritalea. Next base: position 34,894 of record JACRIX010000021.1, on the reverse strand, counting down.
TGTCGCCGATCACGCCAGCGAACTCCCAGACCGAGACCCAAAACTCTTCCGCATGTCGAATCGACCAATCATGCAGTGCCGGAAAGTCGGCGCTGGCAAGACGGCGATTCCAGCGCTTTTCGGCGGCATTGGCGAATGCAGTAAGGCGCGACGCGGCAACACGCCGTGGGGATGGCTGCCAGAGTGGTTTGGAGGTATTGGTCATGGCGTGGGTTCCGAAACGATTACAGGCAACTGGCGCGCATGGCGTCAGGCAAAGGAATGGACTTGCCGGTGCCGGGATTGATCCACACCAGTTTGGCGGCACCCTCGGCGTACACTCGATCTGCACCAAGCACACGCATTTCATAATAGGTCGGGATACTGCTGCGCCCCGGATGCCCGCAGAACATGCGGCATTCAATCGTGCCCGGATAGGTCACGGGAACAAGAAAGGTACAACTCGCATTGACGATGACCGGGCCCTCGGCCATCGTCACCGACGTCCCGAATCCAAAGCTCTCAAGCCACTCAATGCGCGTCTGTTCCATGTAGCGGAAATAGACCGTGTTATTCACGTGGCCCATGGCATCCTGGTCGCCCCAGCGGATGGGCATCTGATTACGGTAGACGAGCTTTCGGTGGTGTTCCATCAGGCGGTTCTCGGCAGGTTGAAGGACGGTTCAAGATTATAATCGGGCGATCAATCCTATCGATCGAGGTCAGCATGCAGCGCGAGTCCATGGAGTTCGATGTCGTCATCGTTGGCGGCGGTCCTGCCGGCCTTTCCGCGGCAATCCGCCTCAAGCAGATCAATGCCGAGATCAATGTCTGCCTGATCGAGAAAGGGTCCGAGATCGGCGCCCATATTCTCTCGGGCGCAGTCATGGATCCGCGCGCCATAACGGAGCTTTACCCGGATTGGCGAGCGCTGGGGGCACCGCTGGAAACCGCCGTGACCCGCGACCGCTTTACCTTCCTCACCCAATACGGCTTTGTCGATCTGCCGGTTTTCGCGTTGCCCGGCTGCTTCAAGAACCACGGCAACTACGTCATCAGTCTGGGGCAGCTCTGCCGTTGGATGGGTACCCAGGCTGAGGCACTCGGCGTCGAGGTCTATCCGGGCTTTGCCGGCGCCGAGGTGTTGTATGACGATGCGGGCGCCGTGCGTGGCGTAGCCACCGGCGATATGGGCATCGGTCGCGACGGTCAACCGGGGCCGAATCACCAGCCGGGCATGGAACTGCTCGCCAAGTACACGCTGTTCGCTGAAGGCTGCCGTGGACATCTGGGCAAGCAGGTTGAGGAAAAATTCACGCTGCGGGAAAACTCCGACCCGCAGACTTATGCTATAGGGATCAAGGAGCTGTGGGAGATCGACCCCGAGCAGCATGAGAAGGGCCTGGTCATGCACACCTTCGGCTGGCCGATGGCGTCCGATACCTACGGCGGCGGCTTCATCTACCATTTCGGTGCCAACCTGGTTTCGATCGGTCAGGTCGTTGGCCTGGGTTACAAGAACCCCTTCCTTTCGCCCTTTGAGGAAATGCAGCGGCTGAAGACACACCCGCAGATCGCCCCCTTGTTCAAGGGCGGCAAGCGCCTCGCCTACGGTGCCCGCGCACTGGCCGCCGGTGGCCTGCAATCGCTGCCCAGACTGGATTTCCCAGGCGGCGTCCTTGTGGGCGATGATGCCGGCATGCTGGTCGCCTCTCGCATCAAGGGCAGCCACGCCGCCATCAAGAGCGGCATGCTGGCCGCCGAAGCCACCGCTACGGCACTTGCGGCGGGACGTGCCCATGACACCCTGACCGAGTACCCCGAGTCCTTCCGTGCCTCGTGGCTGCATGAGGAACTGCACGCCGCGCGCAACTTCAAGCCATGGATGGCAAAAGGACTATGGACCGGCTCGATCGGTTTCGGCATCGATCAGGTGCTCCTGCGCGGCAAGGCCCCCTGGACCATGAACAATACGGCCGATCACCTGAAACTCAAACCCGCCGCCGAATGCACTCCTATCCAGTATGAAAAGCCGGATGGCGTGCTGACCTTTGACCGCCTGTCCTCGGTATTCCTGTCCAATACCAATCACGAGGAAGATCAACCCTGCCACCTCAGGCTCAAGGATGATCAGGTGCCGATCGCCACCAATCTCGCACTCTACGATGCGCCCGAACAGCGCTATTGCCCGGCCGGCGTGTATGAGATCGTGCGGGGCGAGGACGGCAACAATCCGCGCCTGCAAATCAATGCCCAGAACTGCGTGCATTGCAAGACCTGCGATATCAAGGATCCGACCCAGAACATCACCTGGGTCGTACCGCAAGGCGGCGAAGGCCCGATCTACGCCCAGATGTAATTGGCCACAGGCCCGGCCGTGACAACATCTCCCGCCTTCGACTATGCCAAGGCGCTAACCCGCGCCGATGCCGAGATCGTATCCATCATCGCCCAGGAGTTTCTCGACCTTGCGCCCGCCGATCTGGCCCGGATGCGCGCCGCTGCCGCTGCGGGCGATCTTGAGGTTCTTGGACGCATGGCACATACCTACAAGGGTTTGGCCGCCAATTTCTGTGCTGGTCCGCTGCAGGAGGCGGCGGCCAGATTGCATGACGCCTGTCGCCGCGGCGAACCGACCGCAGGCGCGTTCGCCGCTACCGAGTGCGAGTTGCAGGCACTTTGCGTGACTTTGCGGAATCACGTGGCGCAAAGTTCCGCGTAGGCATTAATGCCAACCGGGCCCGCCCCCTGCCAGCAATCAAAACATCGTTTCGTCAAGCTCCAGCGCGCTCGCTCCACCCTGCACCACTTCCAGCGCCAGGCCTGGTGCCGCGGTCATGACGTGATCGGCGTAAAACCGCGCGGTCGCAATCTTCGCCGGATAGAACGGATCGGTATCGCCTCCGGAGAGTTTGCCCTGGGCGATCAACGCGGCGCGCGCCATCATCCAGCCGCCCGAGACGATCCCCATGAGGTGCAGGAAAGGTACGGCACCGGCAGCGACCGTACGCACATTCTTGCCGTAATTGGCGACAATGTATTCGGCGGCCTGAGTAACCGCATCAATACCTCGCCCCAGTGCCGAAGCCAGCGCGGCGAATGCCGGACCCGCCTGGGCCGCGACTTCCTTCTGCGTCTGACGCATCGCCTCGACCACCACCTTGATCGTGGCACCGCCCTCACGAGCGATCTTGCGCCCCATCAGGTCATTGGCCTGGATGCCGGTGGTGCCCTCGTAAATCGTGGTGATGCGGGCATCGCGCATGAACTGTGCGGCTCCGGTTTCCTCGATGAAGCCCATTCCTCCATGAACCTGCACGCCAAGATAACTCATGGCGTTACCGGTCTCGGTGCTCCAGCCCTTGACCACCGGAATCATCAGATCCACGAAGGCCTGGTTCTGTGCCCGTTCTGCGGCATCGGGGTGGCAGGCGGCGGCATCATGGGCGGCGGCGACCGAATACGCCAACGCACGCATGGCCTCGGCGTGGGATCGCATCAGCATCAACATGCGACGAATGTCCGGATGGCGAATGATCTCTACCGGGGCCGGCGACCCCTCGATGGCGCGACCCTGAACACGATCGCGTGCATAACTTACGGCATGCTGATAGGCGCGCTCGGTGATCGCGAGGCCCTCCAGACCAACCGCGAAACGTGCCGCATTCATCATGACGAACATGTACTTGAGGCCTTCGTTCTCCTTGCCGACGAGCGTACCGACGGAGCCGCCGTTATCGCCATGCGCCATGACGCAGGTCGGACTGGCATGGATACCCAGCTTGTGTTCGGTGGATACGCAATGGACATCATTGCGCGCGCCGAGCGTGCCGTCGGCATTGACCAGGAATTTCGGTACCACGAACAGCGAAATACCCTTGACGCCTTCCGGCGCATCGGGCGTGCGGGCAAGCACCAGATGGACCGTGTTCTCCGCCATGTCGTGGTCGCCGTAGGTGATGAAGATCTTCTGCCCGAAGATGCGGTAGGTGCCATCGCCCTGCGGCACGGCACGCGAGCGGATCGCGGCAAGGTCAGAACCGGCTTGCGGCTCGGTGATGTTCATGGTGCCGGTCCATTTACCGGACACCATATTGGGCAGGTACATCGCCTTTTGTTCGTCCGTGCCCGCCAATTCGAGCGCCTCGATCGCGCCCAGGGTCAGCAGCGGGCACAGCGAAAACGACATGTTGGCCGATTTCCACATTTCCTGGACGGCCGCGGAAACCACCTTGGGCAACCCCTGTCCACCATGATCCGGATTGCCGGAAAGCGCGTTCCAGCCGTTGTCGACGAACTGCGCATAGGCCTCCTTGAAGCCCTTGGGCATGGTCACGGACTTATCCGTCCAGGTCACCCCCTCCTGGTCACCGCTCCAGTTCAGCGGCGCCAGCACGCCCCCCGTAAACTTGGCGGATTCATCGAGTATGGCCTCAACCACATCGGTCGTCGCTTCTTCGTAACCGGGCAACGCGGCAACCTTGTCCAGGCCGGCCAGTTCCGTCAATACGAACATCATGTCCTTCAGCGGGGCAACATAGGAACTCATGGGATCACTCCAGATTTACTTGTGCAACAGATAGCGCCGGTCATCAAAGCTGCCGACCCAGTGCGGGGCGTAGACCACCATCAGCGTGATCAACGCACCGTTCAGCCAAGCTTCGGCAAAACCAAGCAGGAAATAGTAGGGAAGATAGTCCTCACCCAGCATCGTCGCCGGATAGACACCCGCCCCCCACAACAGGCCGCAGGCCATCAAGCCGGTAAGCATCACGGTCACGCCGGCACCAAAAAATGCGGAAACGAACACATAGACGAAAAAATTGACCGGCAACCAGCGCTCGACAGTCCGCCGGATCGCATCGGCCATGAGCGATGGAAGCACCGCCAGCACCATGGCATTCAAGGCAAAGGCCTCCCAACCGGCGCGACCCAACAATTCGCTGTTGAGCGTGACCCCCGCCAGTACCAGGGACAAACCGACGATCGCGAGTTCTCGACCAAACATCAGCGTAAACATCGTCGCGCCGAGCAGGTGCATATTGAGGCCCGGCTTGACGCCCGCCTTCATGCTCCAGACCAGCATCAGCAATACGACTGTGCCCAGCCAGACGTTCAACTGTCCGGCATCTGCAAGGCGGCGCCAGGGCGCGGTGCGCAGGCACCACAGGTAAACCAACGCCAGAGGAACGAAAGCCCCCAACGCCCAAACCTGAGGGAACAGGGCGTCGGGGAAATTCATTTGTTTTGCGCCTCAGAGCGCTGCGACAAGTTCCGGGACGGCAGTGAACAGGTCGGCGACAAGACCGTAATCCGCCACCTGGAAGATCGGCGCATCCGCGTCCTTGTTGATTGCCACGATCACCTTGGAGTCCTTCATGCCGGCAAGATGCTGGATGGCACCCGAAATGCCGATCGCAATGTAAAGCTGCGGCGCAACGATCTTGCCGGTCTGGCCCACTTGATAGTCATTGGGCACAAAGCCCGCATCGACTGCCGCACGGGAGGCACCCATGGCGGCGCCCAGCTTGTCGGCCAGCGGTTCCAGCACCTTGTGATAGTTCTCGCCGCTGCCCATGCCACGCCCCCCGGAAACGATGATCTTGGCGGCACCCAGTTCGGGACGCGCCGACTTGGTCAGTTCGCGGCCGATGAGTCTGGACAGGCCCAGATCGGCGCCAGCGGCCAATGCTTCCACGACGGCACTGCCGCCGGTAGCGGCGGCGGCATCGAAGCCGGTGGTACGAACGGTGATGACCTTGGTGGCATCTGCCGACTTGACCGTAGCCATGGCATTGCCCGCATAGATCGGCCGCACGAAGGTGTCGGCATCGACCACGGCGCTGATCTCGGAAATCTGCGCCACGTCCAGCAGGGCGGCGACCCGCGGCAGGGTATTCTTGCCATTGCTGGTGGCGGGCGCCAGGATGTGGCTGTAGCCAGCGGCATTGGCAACGATCAGGGCGGCGAGATTCTCTGCCGTCTGATCACCAAAGTGGGCGGCATCGGCGACGCGGACCTTGGCGACCCCAGCGACTTTCGCCGCCTGCTCCGCGACCGCACCACAGCCGGACCCGGCAACGAGGACATGAATCTCGCCGCCGATCTTGACAGCCGCAGTGATGGCATTGAGGGTCGCCGTCTTGAGGCTGGCGTTGTCGTGTTCTGCGATGACGAGGAGGCTCATGCGATCACCTTGGCTTCATTCTTGAGTTTGTCGACGAGGGCGGCGACATCGGCCACCTTGATACCGGCGCTGCGCTTGGGCGGTTCGGCAACGCTGACCGTAGCCAGGCGCGGGGCGACATCAACACCAAGATCCGCCGGCTTGACGACCTCCAGCGGCTTCTTCTTCGCCTTCATGATGTTGGGCAGCGTCGCGTAGCGCGGTTCGTTGAGGCGCAAGTCGGTGGTGACGATGGCCGGCAGTGTGATCTCGATGGTTTCGAGACCGCCATCGACTTCACGTGTCACGCTCGCCTTGCCGTCGCCGATCACGACCTTCGAGGCGAACGTCGCCTGCGACCAGCCGAGCAGCGCAGCCAGCATCTGCCCGGTCTGGTTGGCATCGTCGTCGATGGCCTGCTTGCCGAGGATGATCAGTTGCGGTGCCTCTTTCTTCGCCACGGCGGCCAGCAGTTTGGCCACGGCCAGCGGCTGCAGTTCGACGTCAGTCTCGACGAGTACCGAGCGGTCGGCGCCGATCGCCATCGCGGTGCGCAGTGTTTCCTGGCAGGCCGTGACGCCACAGGAGATGGCGACCACTTCGGTCGCCTTGCCGGCTTCCTTGAGTCGCATGGCTTCTTCAACCGCGATTTCGTCGAAGGGATTCATCGACATTTTCACGTTCGCCAGATCGACACCAGTGCCGTCTGCCTTGACGCGGACCTTGACGTTGTAGTCAATCACGCGCTTGACGGGAACGAGGATTTTCAAGCGGCTCTCCTTATCTTGTTATCTCGAAAAATACATTGTAGCGACTATTCCAGGGACGTCTTTCCATACGCTACGGTATGGAATGTGGGATACTACCGCAGCCGCACGCAAAACTCAATACCCTACCGTATGGAAACAAAAACTGACAAATCACCCCGCGTCGCCCTGGACCGAGACACCTGGATCAAGGGCGCGATCGCGATCCTTGCCGAGCACGGGGCCGAACGCCTGCGCGTGGAAGTGCTGGCCAAACGCCTGGGTGTCACCAAGGGCAGCTTCTACTGGCACTTCAAGGACCGTCGTGATCTGCAGGATGCGGTACTTCAGTTCTGGAAGGACGGCCGCATCCACGATATTCGCAAGCAAACCCAGGCCGAGCCCGGCGGCGAAGCCGCGGCGCTGCTGCACACCATCGAGGTCTATTCCTCGGCGCGCAACCGCAAGGGCATTGCCATCGAGGCGGCGGTGCGCGACTGGGCGCGGCGCGATGCGCAAGCCGTGGCCATGGTCGAGGAAGTCGACGCGGAACGCCTGGCCTGCGCCTGCCGCCTGTTCCGCGCCTGCAAGCTCGACGAACACGAGGCCCAGGCGCGCAGCCTGCTGCTCTACGCCTATGTCTTTGGCGTCAGCTTGATGCGTCCGGGCAGCTTTGCCGGCGACCTTGCGTCGCTAAGAAGCTGGATCGCCGGACATATCGCGCGCTGAACCCGCCAGACGAGACACATCCGGTAAGCTTGCGCATTCCCTCATCCCTATTTCGTTGGCGAAATCATGAAGCCCGACACAGACCAGGATCAGCTGCGAGAAGTCTTCGTCGGCCGCCAACCCATTCTCGATCGCCATCAGGCCGTGATCGGCTATGAACTCCAGTTCAACGACACACGAGGATCAGCGCAGGGCAGCCTCGCGATCGCAACGGCCAACATGGTGTGCAAGGCCTTCTCCGAACTGGGTCTGGCGGATGCCTTCGGACATGCATTGACCTTCATACGCGTCAACGCAGAGTTTCTTGCCGCGGACTTTATCGAATTGCTTCCGCCGGAAACCGTGGTGCTTGAGGTCAGCCTGGCCGACTTTCACCAAGAGGGAACCCTTCACCGCTGTCGCCTGTTGAAGGAACGCGGCTACCGTTTCTGCCTCACCGGGACGACGGAAATTGCCGAGGGCGTCTGGCCGACGGTCGAACTCGCCGAATGGATCAAGGTCGATTTGGCAACAGTGCCGCCCTCAAACCTACAGACCGTGACGCGGACATTGGCCACGGCGCGACGGAAGCTGATTGCAGCCGGGGTGGATACCCAGGCGCAGCAGGAAGTCTGCCGCATGCTTGGCTTCGAACTACTCCAAGGCTATGCGTTCGCCGAACCGGCGGTGATCGAAGGCCGCAAGCTCGATGCCTCGATTCAGGGCCTGCTGCGGATTTCGCGACTGCTTGCCGAAGAGGCCGACCTGGTGAGCCTCGATGCTGCGTTCCGCACCGAACCCGCGCTGGTGATCAATCTCCTGCGCATCGCCAATTCCGTGGGCAGCGGCATGCGCACCCGGGTCACCTCGATCCGCAACGCCATCACCGCCGTGGGCACCAAGCAGTTGCAGCGCTGGCTACACCTGCTCATCTTCGCCCAGGGTGGCAATCTCGACGTTGCCCGAAACCCGCTGCTGCAGTTGGCGGCACTGCGAGGGCGGTACATGGAGTCTCTCGCCGAGCGGCTGCATCCTGAACTCAAACGCCTGCGCGAACCGGCCTTTCTGACCGGTTTGATGTCAGTCGTGCCCACCGCCCTGCACATGTCCATGACTGACGTGCTGGCCAACATCGCCCTCGACCAGGAAGTCCGCCTGGCCTTGTCCCACCGCCAGGGGGTACTGGGAAATCTGCTGGATATCCTGGAGTGCTATGACCGCAATGATGTGGGCGCCGTTCAGGAGCGACTGGCCCCGTTTGGCGACAAAGCTCCCGTGGCCATCATGGGTATCATGCTTGCCGAGGCCATTCACTGGGTTCAGCAACTGGGCACAGAGGCGGGCTGAGCCGCCCGCCTCCTTCCGGCACTGCGCAGCGGATTACATCCGCTCGAAAATCCCTGCCGCACCCATGCCGGTGCCGACGCACATGGTCACCATGCCGTACTTCAGGTTGCGCCGGCGCAGGGCGTGAATTACCGTGGCGGAGCGGATCGCGCCGGTAGCGCCGAGCGGGTGGCCAAGGGCGATGGCGCCGCCGATCGGATTGACCTTGGCCGGGTCGAGCCCGAGGTCCTTGATCACCGCCAGTGACTGCGCGGCAAAGGCCTCGTTGAGTTCGATCCAGTCGAGCTGGTCCTGGGTGATGCCGGCCAGCTTGCAGGCCACCGGGATCGCTTCCTTGGGGCCGATGCCCATGATCTCGGGCGGCACGCCGCGCACGGCGAAAGACACGAAGCGCGCCAGCGGCGTCAGGTTGAACTGTTTGAGTATCTTCTCGCTGACGAGGATCAGCGCGCCGGCGCCGTCGGAGGTCTGCGAACTGTTGCCGGCCGTCACCGAGCCTTTAGCGGCGAACACCGGTTTCAGCTTGGCCAGCGCGCCCAGTGTCGATTCGGCGCGAGCGCCTTCGTCGCGATTGACGCTGCGCTTCTTCAGTTCGATTTCGCCCGTGGACAGATTCGGCACGCGCTCGACGATCTCGACCGCGGTCGTCTCGGCGTCGAACTCGCCCGCCTGCTGCCCGGCGATGGCCCGCTGGTGCGATTCGAGCGCGAACTGGTCCTGCATCTCGCGCGTGACCTTCCACTGGTTGGCGACCTTCTCGGCGGTGAGGCCCATGCCGTAGGCCATGCCGACATTCTCGTCGGCGAACACATTCATGTTGATCGAGGGATGGAAGCCGCCCATCGGCACCATGGACATCGACTCGGCACCGCCGGCGATCATGACATCGGCCTGGCCGACGCGGATGCGGTCGGCGGCCATGGCGATCGCGGTTATCCCTGACGCACAGAAGCGATTGACGGTGACGCCGCCCACGGTGTTGGGCAGGCCGGCCAGCAGCACGGCGTTCCTCGCCATGTTGAGGCCGGATTCGCCCTCGGGGAAGGAGCAGCCGACGATGGCGTCCTCGATCAGCTTGGGGTCGAGGCCCGGCACCTGGCTCGTGGCGGAGCGGATCGCGGCGACCAGCAGGTCGTCGGGGCGCACATTGCGGAACATGCCGCGCGGCGCCTTGCCGATCGGGGTGCGGGTGGCGGCGACGATGTAGGCGTCTTGCAGTTGTTTGCTCATTTCGATCTCCTCAATTGCGCTCAGTTACGCACGGGCTTGCCGGTCTGCATCATGCCCATGATGCGTTCCTGGGTCTTGGGATGGTTCAGCAGTTCCATGAAGGCCTTGCGCTCCAGGTCGAGCAGCCACTGTTCGCTGACCAGGCTGCCCGGGTCGACGTCGCCACCGGACACGATGCTGGCGATCATCTGCGCCAGCTTGAAGTCGTGGGCAGAGATGAAACCGCCGTCGCGCATGTTGACCAGTTGCATCATGATGGTGCCGATGGCGTAGCGGCCGGCGACGGGGACCAGCTTCTGCAGCGGCGGACGGTAGCCGGCATCGAACATGGCGCGCGCTTCGACCTTGGCCACGTGCAGCAGCTCGTAGGGGTTGAAGACGATCACGTCGTCTGCCTTCAGATAGCCCATCTGCCGTGCCTCCAGCGCCGACTTCGAGACCGAGGCCATGGCGGCGTTGGTGAAGTAGACCTTGAGGAACTGCAGCAGGTCGTTGCCCTTGGCATCGGCCGCGGCGCGCAGGGCCGCTTCCTTGAGGCCGCCGCCGGCCGGGATCAGGCCGACGCCGACTTCGACCAGGCCGATGTAGGACTCGACCGAGGCGACGCGCTTCGCGGTGTGCAGCGCCAGTTCGCAGCCGCCGCCGAGTGCCAGACCAGCCACCGCGGCGACCACCGGCACATTGGCGTACTTCATGGCCTGGAAGCAGGCCTGCAACTTGGCGACTTCCGGCTCGATGGCCTTGACGCCGCCCGACATGAACAGCGGCAGCATGGCCTGCAGGTCGGCACCGGCGGAGAAAGCACCGCCTTCGGCCGCGTCCGCGCCCCAGATCACCAGGCCCTTGTAGTTGGCCTCGGCCTCGGCGACGGCCTTCGACAGGCCGTCGATGACGCCGGCGCCAATAGCATGCATCTTGGTCTTGATCGAGAAGACCAGCACCTCGTCACCTTGGTGCCAGATGCGCACCGAGTCGTCCTCGAACACCGTGGTGCCGGCCGTGGCGCCACCCGCCGCACCCTCACCGAGAACCGGCGCGCGGAAGGGTTGGCGGGCATAGACCGCGAGCGCGGAACGCGGCACATTGGTTTTGCGCACCGGCGACCAGGAACCGTCGGCGCCATGCACGCCGTTGCGACCGTCGAACACCCAGGCCGGCAGCGGTGCGGCGCACAGCGCCTTGCCGGCATCGATGTCTTCCTTGACCCAGCCGGCGACCTGCTGCCAGCCGGCCGCTTGCCAGGTCTCGAAGGGGCCGAGCTTCTGGCCAAAGCCCCAGCGCATGGCGAAATCGATGTCGCGCGCATTGTCGGCAACGGCTTCGAGATGCACGGCGATGTAGTGGAAGGCGTCGCGGAAGATCGCCCAGAGGAATTGCGCCTGCGGGTGGGTCGAATCGCGCAGCGCCTTCATGCGCTTGGCCGGGTCCTTTTCCTTGAGGACGCGCGCTACGAGGTCGTCGGCCTTGCCGCCGCCGGCGACGTACTGGCCGGTGGCGAAATCGAGGCGCTGAACTTCCTTGCCAACTTTCTTGTAGAAGCCGGCGCCGGTCTTCTGCCCCAGCGCACCGGCGGCGACCAGCCTGGTCAGGACTTCCGGCGTCTTGTAGATGGCGGCAAAGGGATCGTCGGGCAGCGTGTCCTGCATGGTCTTGATGACGTGGCCCATCGTGTCGAGGCCCACTACGTCGGCGGTACGGAAGGTGCCGGACTTCGCGCGACCAAGCTTGGCGCCGGTGAGGTCATCGACCACATCGCAGGACAGGCCGAATTTCGCCGCCTCGTGCATGGTCGCCATCATGCTGAAGACGCCAACGCGGTTGGCGATGAAGTTGGGCGTGTCCTTGGCCCGCACCACGCCCTTGCCCAGGGTAGTGACGAGGAAGCCTTCGAGCTGGTCCAGAATTTCCGGCCGCGTCGCGGCGGTCGGGATCAGTTCGACGAGGTGCATGTAGCGCGGCGGGTTGAAGAAGTGCACGCCGCAGAAGCGCGCCTTGAGCTGCGCGTCGAAGCCTTCCGACAAGGAGGTGATCGAAAGTCCCGAGGTGTTCGAAGCGAAGATCGCATTCGGTGCAATGAAGGGTGCGACCTTCTTGTACAGGTCGTGCTTCCAGTCCATGCGCTCGGCGATGGCCTCGATGATCAGATCACAGCCCTTCAGCAATTCCAGGTTGTCGTCGTAGTTCGCGACCGCTATGCAGGATGCATCGTCCTTGTTGCCCAGCGGCGCCGGGCTGAGCTTCCTGAGGCCTTCAATGGCGCGCAGGACGATGGAATTTTTGGCACCCTCCTTGGCCGGCAGGTCGAACAGCACCACGGGGACTTTGGCGTTGACGCAGTGCGCCGCGATCTGCGCGCCCATGACGCCGGCGCCGAGAACGGCGACTTTCCTGACGATGAAATTGCTCATGATGCTCCTCGCTTAAAATAGTTCTGCTTCGAGTTCCAGGAGAGACTTGGCGCCGGAGCGTGCCTGCCGTATCAGCATGGCGGTTTCCGGCAGCAGGCGGGCAAAGTAGAAACGTGCGGTGGCGAGCTTGGCCTTGTAGAAATCGTCGCCGGAATCCTGTTTGGCCAGGGCGATCTTCGCCATGCGAGCGAAGAAGTAGCTGTAGACCAGGTGACCGACCACCCGCAGGTAAGGCACGGCGGCGGCCCCGACCTCGTCCTGGTTCTGGAAGGCCTTCATGCCGATTTCCATGGTCAGCTTGGTCACCTTGTCGCCGAGGTCGGCCAGCGGCGTGACGAATTCGCTCATGGCTTCACCGGTGCCGTTTTCCTCGACGAAGGCCTGCACCAGCGCGCCGAATTTCTTCAGCCTGGCGCCGTTGTCCATCAGGATCTTGCGCCCCAGCAGGTCGAGCGACTGGATGGTGTTGGTGCCTTCGTAGATCATGTTGATGCGGGCGTCGCGCACGTACTGCTCCATCCCGGTCTGGCGGATAAAACCCATGCCACCATGCACCTGCATCGCCTCCGAGGTTGCGATCCATCCGTTGTCGGTCATGAAGGCCTTGACGATCGGCGTCAGCAGCGTCACCAGATCGGCGGCGTCCTTGCGTACTTCCTCATCGGGGTGATTCAGCTCGCGATCGATCTGCAGTGCGATGAAGGATGAAAAGGCGCGACCGCCTTCGGCATAGGCCTTGGCGGTCAGCAGCATGCGCCGCACGTCCGGATGCACGATGATCGGATCGGCCGGCTTGTCCGGCGCCTTGGGGCCAGAAAGGCTGCGCATCTGCAAGCGTTCCTTGGCGTAGGCCAGCGCGTTCTGGAAAGCCACCTCGGTCAGCCCCAGCGACTGCATGCCGACGCCGAGACGAGCCGCGTTCATCATCACGAACATGGCATTGAGGCCCTTGTTCGGCTGGCCGATCAGCCAGGCGGTGGCGTCGTCGAGGTTCATCTGGCAGGTGGCATTGCCGTGGATGCCCATTTTCTCTTCGAGTGCGCCGCAGGCAATGGCATTGCGTGCGCCGAGGCTGCCGTCGGCATTGGGGATGAACTTCGGCACCACGAACAGCGAAATGCCCTTGGTGCCGGCCGGTGCATCGGGCAGGCGTGCCAGGACCAGATGCACGATGTTCTCCGCCATGTCGTGCTCGCCGGCCGAGATGAAGATCTTGCCGCCGGTGATCTTGTAGCTGCCATCGACCTGGGGCACTGCCTTCGAACGCAGGAGGCCGAGGTCGGTACCGCAATGCGGCTCGGTCAGGCACATGGTGCCGGTCCATTGGCCGGAGACCAGCTTCGGCAGGTAGAGCGCCTTCAGCTCCGGCGTGCCGTGTTCGTGCAGGCATTCGTAGGCGCCGTGCGAGAGGCCCGGATACATGTACCAGGCCTGGTTAGCCGAGTTCAGCATCTCCGACAGCGAGTTGTAGACCACGATCGGCAGGCCCTGGCCGCCATACTCGGGGTCGCAGGTCAGCGACGGCCAGCCGCCATCGACGAACTGGCGATAGGCCTCCTTGAAGCCCGTCGGCGTGGTGACTTCGTGCGTGGCGGGGTCGAGCCGACAACCCTCGCGGTCGCCAACATGGTTGAGCGGGAACAACACCTCGGAGGTGAACTTGCCGCCCTCTTCCAGAATCTGGTTGATCGTGTCCGTATCGACCTCGGCGTGCGCTGGAAGGGCTTTGAGTTCGCTGGAGACATCGAGCAGTTCGTGCAGAACGAAGTGCATGTCGCGCAAGGGCGCATTGTATTGACCCATGGGGTCCTCCTTAGTCTTATTGGCTACCCACGGCCGCCCTGTTGCGAACGGCCGTTTCAAACAAACGTTTTAAGAATAGCGCAGTTTGCCTGCCGGGTGTAGTCGCCCCGCTCTAAATTCAGCGCAGAAAGGTGCGGCTGATCTCGCGGAACAGCTCGGAGTCCGCCTTGCGCAGCCATTCGAAGGCGACCATCTCGCGGCTGACGATCACCGCGCCGGCCTGACGCATGCGTGCCAGCGCAAGGGCCTTGTCGGATTCGCGGCGCGAACCGACGCCTTCTTCCACGACAAAGACCTGGCGTCCGCTCGCCAGCAGTTCCATGACGGTTTGCAGAACGCAGACATGAGACTCCATGCCGCAGACCACGAGTTGGAGGAAGGTGCCGGCGGCGTCAAAGCCATGACAGCCGCCCGCGACCGCCGAAAAATGCAGCTTGCCGGCGATGCAAGCGTGCGGAAGTTCGGCCGCGACCATGGGATGGGTCGGACCCAGGCCCTGCGGATACTGTTCGCAGGCTAGTACCGGAATCTCCATGCGGCGCGCCACGCGGATCAGCCAGATCACTTGATCGATCAAGGTTTGCCAGCCGGAAATCGCCGGCACCAAACGGCCCTGGACGTCCACCACCAGCAGGGCGGATTGTTTCGCGTCGATCAACATGAGGCCTCCCAGGCGGCAAGGAACTCTTTCCAATGGGGCAGCCCCGTCGCGGCCAGCGATGATTTGACCTGCGCCATTTCGGCCTCGTGCTCCGCCTTGCTGAGCAGGCCGCGCATCATCTGAAAGCGCTGGAATACCAGGAAAGTATTGACCACATCCGTTTCGCAATAGTCCCGAATCTCGTCGATGCGCCCCTCCAGCCAGGCGCCCCAGACTGCGGATCCATCCATGCCCAGTTTGCCTGGGAGGCCCATCAGCCGGGCCAACTGATCAAGCGGCGCGCTGCCGCGCGGCTGGTACATGGCCAGCAAATCCATCAGGTCGGTGTGCCGCATGTGATAGCGGCTGATGTAGTTGTTCCACTTGAAATCGCGCGAATCGCGGTAATCGCCCTCGCCCATGTCCCAATAGCGTGGCGCGCTGACGCCATGGATCAGGCCGCGATAGTGCAGCACGGGCAGGTCAAAGCCACCACCGTTCCAGGAGACCAGTTGTGGCGTGAACTTCTCCACGCCGTCGAAGAAGCGCTGGATGATCTCGCCTTCAGCGGACTTCGGCTCGGCCAGCGACCAGACACGGAAACCCTCGTCGCTGCGCAGCGCACAGGAAATCACCACGATCCGCTGCAGATGCAGGGGCAGGAAGTCACTGCCGTTCTTCGCCCGCTGGCGCTGAAAAGCAAATTCCGCAACCTCGCCATCACCCAAGGTCGCGGGCAATTCATGCAAGACGCGCAGGCCGGCGATGTCGGGAATGCTTTCGATGTCGAAGACGAGTACCGGAGTCATGGCGGTCCGAAATGCCGGATTCTGCGAAGGGTGAACGGCGATTCTATAATCGTGCCCATGTCAGGAGAAGAAAAAGACACGGACGAGCGTCAGGGCATCCAGTCGATCGAAGTCGGCGTACCGCTCCTGCGCGTGCTGGCGAACCATGGCGCACCGATGATGCTGCGCGATCTCGCCCGTGTGGCCGGGATGCCGGCCGCAAAGGCGCACCGTTACCTGGTCAGCCTGGCGCGCACCGGACTCGTTGCCCAGGATGCCGTATCCGGCCGCTACGACCTGGGCCCCTTCGCACTGGAACTCGGTCTTGCCAGCCTCGCACGCATCGATGCGGTCAGGGTCGCCGCAGCCTCGCTCGATGCCCTGGCCGAGGAAATCGGCGAAACCGTGGCCCTGGCGGTCTGGGGCAACATGGGGCCGACCATCGTACGCTGGGTCGAGTCGCGTCGCCCGATCAACGTCAATCTGCGCACCGGCTCGGTCATGCCGCTGCTGAACTCGGCCATCGGGCTCTGTTTCGTTGCCTTCTTCGACTCCGCTTTGCTGCGTGGCCGGGTCAATGACGAACTCGCAATCAATGCCCAGGCCGCCGAACCCCGCCGTCCCGCCAGTCGCGGCGAACTCGATGCCCTGGTAGCGGAAGCACGCCAACACGGCATGAGCCGCGCCGTCGGATCTGTGCTTCCCGGCGTCAATGCCTTTTGCGCGCCGGTCTTCGATCACGAGGGAAAGATGGTGCTGGCCATTACCGGCCTTGGGCCCGCCGGATTGTTCCCGTCAAACTGGAATGGCACCATACCGCGCGCCGTTTCCGATGCGGCGAAGCGGATTTCGCGTGCGCTGGGCTGGCAGGGTTGATCGAGATCAAACAAGCCCCAGATTCCTGCCAAATTATTACTTTCGCTGTATTCATTTTTTTCCCGAAGACGGGCATCGTGTCGGCATCGGAGCGGAGGGAACCGGCTCCGACGGCCTACCTACAGATGCCCGTATCATGCGTAAATCATCGCTCGCGCTACTTGCGCTGCTCGCCACGTCGACAGCGACCCATTCCCAGTCCCTCATCCCCGATCTTGATGCCCCCGGCACGCGCGGCGAAATGGCACGCGCCGAAAAGAAGAAGGCGGAAGTACGCTTCGATGCCATGGATGGCAGCAAGGACGGCAAACTGTCGCGAGACGAAGTGACGGGAAAGTCCGATTACCTCGCCAGCAATTTCGACAAGCTCGACAGCAACAAGGACGGCGTCCTCAGTTGGGAGGAATTCCTCGGCCACAATCGCTGGCCAAAATAGGAATGCGGACGGGCACCCCCACGTTGCCCGCAATGCTCATGCTTTGGTCAGGGCGCGCTCGATGCGGGTGTCCGCGTCCTTGGCCAGTTCGGTGAGTTGCTGGTCGCCGAGAATGCGCATCATCCCCGAGGGGGCGGCAAACTCAAGCGAGACCTTTCCCGCTGCCGTTTCACGCACCACGGCATTGCAGGGCAGCCTGGGGGGTCCTCGTGGGTTAAGGTGGAAAATCCGGATCGCTTTTGAGTGTAACCGACTGGCACGGTATGCCAGTCGCTGCGGAAACTACGGATTGCCAAGGACATAATCCGGGGCGACACTGAGACCACGGTGTCAGGAGTCCGGAAGGAAGAGGACCGCACAAGCACCGGATGGGAGGAACCATGTTCGAACCGCCGATGGAGCGTTGCCCGGTGTGTGGCGACTACGTCATACTCGTCCAGGCACAGTATGAATGTGCCCGCCGCCAGCAATGCGGACAGGATGCCGGCTGTCCGTTGCAGAGGGCCTTCGCCGCGACCGATTTCTATCGTGTGCCGGAGGGAGCCGCCGCGCCGCCGCGTCCGGGCAGGTGATCAGCGCCTGATCGGCACCGTCGTCAGGCCCAGGCTTTTCCAGTCCTGCATGCCGCCCCGATACCACTTCAGTTTGTGCGCCGGATAGCCCAGCGCCAGCAGTTGCTTGATATTCGTCGGGGACTGGCCGCACCACGGGCCGTTGCAATAGAAGACAAGAGTTCTGGCGTTTTCGAAGTTCCAGAGCAAGCCGGTGCGGCTTGCGCCGAAATGCAGGGTGAGAATTTCCGCAATCGCCTCCGGCTCGGCCTGTGACGGATGCAGGCGCGTCCAGGGAATATGGATGGCGCCGGGAATGATGCCCGAGCGGGCCAGCCAGTCGGCATCCCGCGAGTCGATGACCAGGACGGCATCATCGCGTAGCGTCGTCCGCCGCAGATAGTCGATGACTTCAAGCTCGCCGAGGGTCTCGACGCCGGGCGCCAACTGCATGGGTTGCACGCAATACGGCGGGCACGGCCGGGAGGTCAGGGCGAAATCGGGATCGATCTGATTCAGGTTGTCCGGGTCGCGCTGGATACGCACCGGTCGACCGTCATGCATCACATCCACGGCGGGAAGGGCAGCGGTAATCCCCACCGGTTGATCAGCCCACACCGCACCCAACCACGGCAGGCAGCAAAGTATGGCGACTACGGGACGCAGGATCATTGCAGATACCTCCCTTGCTCAACAGAACTGAAGTGTAGCGCCGTATCGCCAGCGCCGACTCTCGACTGGAGCACCATTGACGCCGGTCCGCGTACCCGGTGATACTCGCCGGACCCCACCGATCTCCGGTAAGTTCGATGCGCTCGCTTCTCAGCCGCCTGCTTCTCCTCCTTGCCGCGACCATGCTCCTGAATGGCTGCAGCGCGATTCGCCTGGGCTACGGCAATGCCGACAGCCTGGCACGCTGGTGGATGGATCAGTATCTGGATTTCACGCCGGAGCAGGATGCCCTGGTACGCGAACGTCTGAGCCGCCTGCACGCGTGGCATCGCCATAGCCAACTCACGGACTACGTCATTTTGCTGCGCGAGGCCCGCGGTCTGGTCGACGGCAAGCCCACCGCAGCGAATTCGCTGGAACTGAGTGAAAGCATCATCCGCCGCGTGCGAACCCTGGCCGACAAGGCGATGCCGGACGTGGCCGACCTGCTGCCAACGCTGACACCGGCGCAAATCGACCGCATGGCGGTGCGCCTTGCCGAAAAAAATGCCGATTACGCCAAGGAGGCCCGGCTTGCCGACGGCGAACCCGCCCAGCGCAAGGCCCGCATGAAACGCCTGCTGGAACGCGCGGAGTACTGGTTCGGCGATTTCAACAGCGAACAGGAAGCTGAAATCCGCCGCCTGATCGATGCTCAGCCGACAGGCAGCCAGTTCTGGTTCGACGAACGCGTGCGACGACAGCGCGAGTGGCTGGAGATCGTACGCAAGGTCCAGCGCGAACGCCCCGCGCGCGATGCCGTGGTCGGGATGCTGCGAGACTACGCTGAGCGTTTCGACATCCCGGTGGAATCGACGCGGCGCGCTCAGGCGATCTCGCTGCGTCGTGCATCGGCCGAACTCGCGGTCGCGATGCACGCCCTGACAACGAAAGCGCAGCGGGATCATGCCCGTCTCAAGTTTGACGATTTGATCCGCGAGTTGGGCGAACTCGCGCAGGAAAACTGAGCGCCGCCCGGGCGCCCCGCCTTACTTCTTCGGCGTGATGCTGGCTTCTTCGATCAGCAGCGGATAGGAGTACCCGGCGCCGAAATCACGATTCACCACGACGACACCGGAGACCGTGACCTGATCACCGACATTGGCGGTCTGCTTGCTGGTGACGATCAGGTTGTTGGTGCCCTTGGCCGCATCTCCCGAGCCATCCTGCACGTGCACGAAATTGCGGCCCATGATGCCGTTGTTGACCTTGACCACCTTGCCTTGGGCACTGACAGTCTTGCCGGCCAGGCCCGCCTTGTTCTGGTTGAGCGCGGCGACGGTCTCGGCGACAGCATTGAAGGACGCCAGACCCAGGCTGCCGATACAGGCAGCGACCACGACGGAAAAAATCCTCATCAAAAACTCCTGTTGGGGTTGCGGGCCGGCAGGAACCGGCCCACGCTCAGTATACCCGCAGGCTATGCCAGCGGCCGTATCAGGTATCGCCAACCCGACCGCGAAGGGCCTTGAGCTTGCCGCGAAGTGTCTTGGCGTCGACCCGCCGCTTCTGCGAATTGCGCGTCGGCTTCGTGGCCCGGCGCGCGAGCGGAATGAAGGCGGCATCGGCGATCAATTCGCGCAGCCGCTCCATGGCGGCGAAGCTGTTGCGCTCCAGGCTGCGGAACTGCTGCGCCTTGATCACCACGATGCCCTCGGCGCTGATGCGCTGGTCGCGGAACGTCAGCAGGCGCGCCTTGAGGTCGTCGGGCAGCGACGAGGCGCGAATGTCGAAGCGCAGGTGCACCGCATTCGAGACCTTGTTGACGTTCTGCCCGCCGGCACCCTGGGCGCGGATCGCGGTGATCTCGACCTCGTCCTCGCGCAGCTGGGAATCGGCTTTGGCGCCGGCCATTTTGCAATTCAGGCCTTCGGCTTGGCGGCACCGACATCCAGCGCCTGCCAGCCCTCCAGACCCAGCGCGCGCAGGGTTTCGATGTTGCGCAGGTAGATTTCGGAGGCGTCGGGAAACGCCGCCGTGGCGCGGGCCAGGCTGGCCTCCCGGATCAGGTGCAAGGTCGGATAGGGCGCGCGGTTGGTGTGGTTGGCGATGTCGTCCGCTTTCGCATCGGCGAACACGTAATCCGGATGGAAACTCGCCACCTGCAGGATGCCGACCAGGCCGTGGCTGCGCAGCACGACGTCGACCAGGTCGAGGAAATCGATGAAGTCAGCGAAATCGGTGAGTGCCGCCGGCGTCATGATCAGCGTCATGTCGACCTCCTCGGGCGCCACGTCGACCAGGAACTTCAGTTCGCTTTCCAGGACGTCGAGCAGTGCGTCGATGGTTTGCGCCGGGCTGACCACGTAGCGCACCAGTTCCTTCACATGCACGCTCTTGGCAAAGGGACAAAGATTGAGGCCGATCACCGCCCGCTCCAGCCACGTGCGCGTCGCGGCGATGATTTCGGCGTCGCTGGTACTTGCTACGGGTGTCATGCGAGTCGCATCCACAAGAGTCGGCGCTGGCGCAGCGGCGCTCAGCCGCCCCGATCCGACAGCAGATGCACTTTCACCTTCTTGCCCTTGACCGTGCCGGCCGAGAGCTTGCGCAGGGCGTCCTGCCCGATGTTGCGCGCCACCGCGACATAGGTGGCCGACTCGGTGACCTTGATCTTGCCGATCTGCTCCTTGCTGAAGCCGGCCTCGCCGGTCAGTGCGCCCAGCACGTCGCCGGGACGGATCTTTTCCTTGCGCCCGCCGAGGATCAGCAGGGTCACCATCGGCGGCAGCAGGAGCGCGGTCGACGACTCCTGCAATTCGCCCAGGGCATGCCACTCGACCTCCTGCCCCAGCGTCGTCACGATGTTCCTGACGCGCGCCATCTGCTTGGCGCTGACCAGGCTGAAGGCCCAGCCTTCCTGGTCCACGCGCCCGGTGCGGCCGATGCGATGCACATGCACTTCGCTGTCGGGCGTGACATCGACGTTGATCACCGCTTCGAGCTGGTCGATGTCCAGGCCGCGCGCCGCGACGTCGGTCGCCACCAGCACCGAGCAACTGCGATTGGCGAACTGGATCAGCACCTGGTCGCGCTCGCGCTGCTCCATCTCGCCATGCAGCGCCAGCGCCACGAAACCTTCGGCGCGCAGGACCTGCAAAAGGTCTCTACATTGCTGGCGGGTATTGCAGAAGGCCAGGGCGCTGACCGGCCGATAGTGCCGCAGCAGCATGCCGACCGCCGCCAGCCGCTGCTCAGGCTCAACCTCGTAGAAGCGCTGGCGGATCTTGCCGACTTCGTGCTGTTCGGTCAGCGTGATCTGCTGCGGATCACGCAGGAAAGCGCGGCTCAGGCTGGCGATGCCTTCGGGATAGGTGGCGGAAAACAGCAGGGTCTGGCGCTCCTTCGGACAGGCCTTGGCGACAAAGGCGATGTCGTCGTAAAAGCCCATGTCCAGCATGCGATCGGCCTCGTCCAGCACCAGGGTAGCGAGCGCCGAGAGGTCGAGGCTTGCGCGCTGAAGGTGGTCCATGATGCGTCCCGGCGTGCCGACCACGACATGGGCGCCGTGTTCCAGGCTGGAGATCTGCGGCCGCAGGGTGCTGCCGCCGCACAGCGTCAGCACCTTGATGTTGTCGGCGCCACGCGCCAGGCGGCGGATTTCCTGGCTGACCTGGTCGGCCAGTTCGCGCGTCGGACACAGCACCAGCGCCTGCACCGCGAAGCGGCGCGGATTGAGTTTGGTCAGCAGGCTCAACGCAAAGGCGGCCGTCTTGCCACTGCCGGTCTTGGCCTGCGCGATCAGATCCTTGCCGGCCAGCGCCGGCGGCAGGCTGGCGGCCTGGATCGGCGTCATCTGCCGATAGCCGAGCTGTTCGAGGTTGATGAGCGTGGCGGGCGCCAGCGGCAGGGAGGCGAAGGACAGGTCGGCGCTGCCGGCGGAAACTGCGGGGGTGGGATTCATGCGCAATTGTAAGCGACCACCCGGACAGGCAGGCCGAAGCCTGCCGCGAACAGCGTCAGCGTTCGTCGAAGGACAGCACCACACGCTCGGTCAGCGGGTGCGCTTGGCAGGCCAGCACGAAGCCATTGGCGACCTCCGATGTATCCAGCGCGAAATTGCGTTCCATGCGCACTTCGCCTTCCATCACCTTGCAACGGCAGGTGCCGCAGACGCCCGACGTGCAGGAAAACGGCACTTCCAGCCCGGCGGCGGAGGCGGCGTCGAGGATGCTGGGCTGGTCCTTGCGAAAGTCGATTTCGCGCCGCATGCCATCGCGGATGATGACCACCTTGGCCTGCTCGGCATCGCCCGGCTGCGCCTCATGCACCACCGCGCCGACCGGCGCGCCGGCGGGAAGTGCCACGCCGAAGCGTTCAATGTGGATCGCGGACTCGGGCACGCCGGCGGCCAGCAGCGCGGCCTCGGCCTCGTCGTTCATCTGGAACGGGCCGCAAACGTAGACGTGGTCGATAGTCAGCGCCGGCACCACGGTGGACAAAAACTCGCCGATCTTGTCGCGGTTCATGACGCCCATGTTGAGCGGCGAATCGGTGGGCTCGTCGGAAAACACGTGCTGCAGGGACAACCGCGTCATGTAGCGGTTCTTCAGGTCTTCCAGTTCCTCCTTGAACATGGTCGAGCGCAGCATGCGGTTGCCGTAGATCAGCGTGAAGCGGGAAAGCGGCTCGCGCGCCAGCACGGTTTTCATGATCGAAAGAATCGGCGTAATGCCGCTGCCGCCGGCGATGCCGACGTGGTGACGCTTCGCCGCCGGCTCGATGGGAACGAAGAAGCGGCCCTGCGGCGCCATGGCACTGATCGTGTCACCGGGGCGCAGATGTTCGTTGATCCAGTTGGAGAAGGCGCCGCCCTTGACGCGGCGCACGCCGACGCGCAATTCGCCGTCATCGACGCCGGCGCAGATCGAATAGGAACGGCGCAAGTCCTGCCCGTCGATATTGGCGCGCAGGGTCAGGTACTGGCCCTGGGTGAAGCCGAACACCGAGCGCAGTTCGGGCGGCACCTCGAAGCTGACGATGGAGGCCTCGGCAGTGTCGGGCTCGATGCTGCGCACGCGCAGGTCATGGAAGAGAGTGCTCATATCGGTTTGAAGTGTTCGAAGGGTTCGCGGCAGTCGAGGCAGCGGTGCAGCGACTTGCAGGCGGTGGAACCGAAGGCGGACAGGCGTTCGGTGCGTGCGCTGCCGCAGCGCGGACAGGGCACGGCAGCCTGGCGGCGGCCGACGATGCGAATCGGCACGGCGCCGTCGACCAGCACCGGCCCGGGCGGCGCAATGCCGTATTCGAGCAGCTTGCGCCCGCCCTCGGCGCTGATCCAGTCGCTGCTCCAGGCCGGCGCGCGGCGCATGGTCACGCGCGCCGGACCAAGGCCGGCGGCATCGATGGCATCGAGCACGCTGCGGGTTATGACTTCGGTGGCCGGACAGCCGCTGTAGGTCGGGGTCAACACGATCTCCAGACCGTCGTCATGTTCGATCACCTCGCGCACCAGGCCCAGGTCGACTACCGAGAGCGCCGGCACCTCGGGATCCAGCACCTCCTTGAGTGCGGCCCAGGCGCTTTCCGTGCGCGCAGCGGCGGCGACTGTCACCACGCGCCACCGGGATAACTGCGCTGCAGGTACTGCATCTCCACCAGCAGGTAACCCATGTGCTCGCTGTGCAGGCCGCGCTTGCCGCTGCTGCGGAAGGCCGCCTCGCCGGGTATGGCCAGCGTCGCCTCGCCGAGGATTTCGCTGATCTCGGCCAGCCAGGGCTCGCGCAGTTGCGACCAGGCCGGGCCGAGGCCGGCAGCGGTGGCAGCGGCATCCACCGCATCGTCTTCGAATAGTTCCGGGGTATACAGCCACAAGGTCGCGAGCGCGGCTTCGCAGCGGCGGCGCGATTCGTCCGTGCCGTCACCCAGGCGCACCGCCCAGTCGGCGGCATGCTGCTGGTGGTAACGCGCTTCCTTGAGCGCCTTGCCGGCGATCGCGGCAAGTTCGGCGTCGCTCGAATCGTGCAGGCGCTCCCACATCAGCTTGAGCCACGTCGAAAGAATCACGTTGCGCAGCACGGTAAAGGCGAAATCGCCGCGCGGCAGTTCGGCCAGCGTCGGATTGCGGTAGTCGATCTCGTCGCGCAGGAAGGCCAGCTGGTCTTCGTCGTAGCCCTCGCCGCTGCGTTGTCCGGCCAGGGTCAGCAAGGCACGCGACTGTCCGATCAGGTCGAGCGCCATGTTGGACAGCGCGATGTCCTCTTCGAGTATCGGCGCGTGGCCGCACCACTCGCCCAGGCGCTGACCGAGGATCAGGCAGGTATCGGAGAGGCGCAG
The DNA here is from genome assembly GCA_016215645.1 of Rhodocyclales bacterium. Taxonomy (GTDB): domain Bacteria; phylum Pseudomonadota; class Gammaproteobacteria; order Burkholderiales; family Rhodocyclaceae; genus Sulfuritalea. Next base: position 10,229 of record JACRIX010000021.1, on the reverse strand, counting down.
CAGGTAGTGCAGCTCGGGGGTGGCGGGAATCTTGATAGACGAACTCATCTGCGGCACCTCACATGTGGTCAACCGAACCCGGCAGCTTGTAGAAGGTCGGATGGCGGTACACCTTGTCCTCGGCGGGATCGAAATACATGTCCTTGTCAGACGGGTCGCTGGCGACGATCTGGTCGGAGCGCACCACCCAGACGCTGCTGCCTTCCTGGCGCCGGGTGTACACGTCGCGCGCCATCTGCACCGCCATTTTCGGATCGGCGGCGTGCAGGCTGCCGCAATGCTTGTGGTCGAGGCCGGCCTTGGTGCGGACGAAGACTTCCCACAAGGGCCACTCAGTATTGGTAGTCATGCTGCCTCCTTCAGATCGGATTTCCTGGCGTGGGCCAGCGCGGCCTCGCGCACCCATTCGCCGTCTTCCCAGGCCTTGACCCGCGCCGCCAGGCGTTCGCGGTTGCAGGGGCCGTCGCCGCCAACCACGCGCCAGAATTCGGACCAGTCGATGGCGCCGTAGTCCCAGTGCTGACTTTCCTCGTTCCAGCGCAAGTCCGGGTCGGGGAATGTGACACCGAGCACCTCGGCCTGCTGCACGGCGGCGTCGACGAACTTCTGCCGCAACGTGTCGTTGCTGACGCGCTTGATGCCCCAGCGCATGCCCTGCGCCGAATTCGGACTCTGGTCGTCGGGCGGGCCGAACATCATCAGGCAGGGCCACCACCAGCGATTCACCGCTTCCTGCACCATGGCGCGCTGCGCGTCGGTGCCCTGCTTCACCATCACCAGCAGGCTGTCGAAGCCCTGGCGCTGGTGAAAGCTTTCCTCGCGGCAGATGCGCACCATGGCGCGGGCATAGGGCGCAAACGAACAGCGGCAGATCGGCACCTGGTTCATGATCGCCGCGCCGTCGACCAGCCAGCCGATGGCGCCGACGTCGGCCCAGGTCAGGGTCGGGTAGTTGAAGATCGAGCTGTACTTGGCCTTGCCCGTATGCAGCGCATCGAGCATCTGGTCGCGGCTGGTGCCCAGGGTCTCGGCCGCAGCGTAGAGGTAGAGGCCGTGGCCGCCCTCGTCCTGCACCTTGGCCAGCAGGATGCTCTTTCGCTTCAGCGTCGGCGCGCGGGTGATCCAGTTGCCTTCGGGCAGCATGCCGACGATCTCGGAATGCGCGTGCTGGCTGATCTGGCGCAGCAGGGTCTTGCGGTAATTCTCCGGCATCCAGTCCTTGGCTTCGATGAAGTCGCCGGCATCGATGCGGTTGTCGAAGCGCTGCTGCAGCTGCGCTTCCTCGGCCGTGCGCAAGGCCGGCTTGTCGCCGCCTTCGTCGCGCAGGGTGTCCATGGCTTGGGTGTACATGTCGCGTCCTTCGGCTCTGCTGTTGCGGGGCGCCGGCGTGCCCCGCCGGGCGCCGCTGACGTGATACATTTTTATATGTTTGAACTAATGGTAATGTATCACTTAAATCCTGTCAATTGAAATCTAAAGCACCGCGTCAGACGTGCAGCACCTGCAACAGCGGTGAGTTCTGTTTCGTGTCGTCGCTGAAGCCGGCGACCAGCAGCACGTTGTGCCCGGTCCGGGTCAGCTCGCAGCTACGTGCGATGCGCCCGCACAGCGCCGGCCAATTGCCATACTCCGAGGCCGTCGCCGTCATCGGCACGATGCCCCAGTTGAGCGACAGGCGCCGGCACACCGATGGGTCGGTCGATACCGCCACCAACGGCGCCGTCGGCCGATAGGACGAGATCACCCGCGCCGTGGTGCCGCTCAGCGTCGGGATGATGATGCCCTGCAACTTGAGGTCGTGGGCCAGGGTCGCGGCGGCATTGGCAACACCGTCGCGCAGGTTCATGTCGGCATGGTTCGTCTCGGAGGCCGGAATGAAGCTTCCCTGTCGCCAACGATAGCCCTCGGCTTCGCGCAGCACCTTGTCCATGATTTCAACGGCGCGCATCGGATACTTGCCGCTTGCGGTTTCGGCGGAGAGCATTACCGCATCCGCACTGCTCAGTGCGGCGTTGGCGACGTCACCGACTTCGGCGCGGGTCGGCCGCGAGTGGTCGATCATGGATTCCAGCATCTGCGTCGCCACGATCACCGCGCGGTTGCGGCGTCGCGCCAGGCTGATCAGCTCGCGCTGGATCAGCGGTACCTGCTCGGCGGGCATTTCGATGCCGAGGTCGCCGCGCGCCACCATGATCGCATCCGAGGCCTCGACGATGGCCTCGATGTTGTCCATGGCTTCCGGCGTTTCGATCTTGGCGATGATCGGGGTACTGGCGCCCGAGCGCGCGATCAGGCGTCGCAGGCCGGCAACGTCCTTCGCCGTGCGCACGAAGGACAGCGCCAGGTAATCGACGCCGAGTTCGATCGCGAAGCGCGCGTCGGCGATGTCCTTGGGCGGCAACGACGACGCGGAGACTTTCGAATCCGGCAGGTTGATGCCCTTGTGATCCTTGAGCAGGCCACCAAAAACCACCTGGCAGCGAATCCGGTCACCCTGGATTTCCAGGGCTTTCAGCTCGAGGTTGCCGTCGTCGAGCAGGATGCGATGTCCCGGCTGCACATCGCGCGCAATTGCCCGGTACTGCGAGGCGATCAGTCCCGGGCCGCCCTTGTCGATGCGCGGATCGATGATGACTTCCTCGCCGGGAAGCAACTTCAGCGGGCCGTCGGGAAACGTGCCGCAGCGGATCTTGGGACCGCAGAGGTCAGCAAAGATCGCCACGTGGCGGTTGAGCTTGCGCGCGGCAGTCCGCACGCGGTCGTAGACCTCGCGATGCGCCTCGTGCGTACCGTGGGACATATTGAGCCGAACAACATCGACACCTGCCCGCAGCAGCTCGGTGATCATTTTCGCGTCCGAACTGGCGGGTCCCAGGGTCGCCACGATCTTGGTACGACGCCAACGTAGCGAAATCCGTTTCGCAAGGACATTCATGGCCAGACCCTTTCCGTTGAGAAAGCGATTGTGGAGCCGGTATCCTAATTGAAGCCCCGGTGAAATTCGTCGAGCCGTGCTTAGCGCCCGCGATAGAATTGGCACCATGAGTTTGCGCCTTTTCGTTTGTCTGCTGGCGGCAGTTCCGGGAATCGCCTTTGCCCTGAGCCTGGGCGAAGCGTCCGGTCAGGTCATTCTTGGGCAGCCCCTGGCGGTTCGCATCCCGCTCGACGGTACCGACCTGCCAAGCCTCAGGGCCGACTGCGTAAAGCTGCTTACCGTTCCCGGCGACTTGTCCGAAAACCGGATCATCTCCGGTATGCTCAAACTGGACGGACGCAGTCTGGTGATCTCATCGCCTCTGGCGGTGGCCCAGCCCTTGATGAGCTTCCGCATCCGTGTCGATTGCGGATGGAATCTGACCAAGGACTTCCAGCTCCTGCCGGAGCCCCCCAGCGCAAGCACCGCCACGGCGGCGGCAATTCAGGCCGTCATTCCTGCACCTGCGCCGCCCGTTCAAGAGTTGCCGGATCAAGTGCCCGCCGCCGCGCGACTTGGCGTCAGCGAACCCACGACCCTGCGAATGATGTCCCGACAACGCTATCCAATGGACTCCGGCGCCAGAGTGGCCTTCATTCGCCGCGTTGCGGCGGCCAACCCGGAAGTATTTGCCAGCATCGGAGGCGCCTACGACCAGCCCCTGCCGGCGGGCACCCAGTTGCGCATGCCGCCCACGCCGCCGCCGCGCGCTTCCACTGGCGAAACCCGGCCACGCCGAGCGGCACCACCCCGGGAGTCCGCGCGGAAAAAAGCGTCTGCCAAAGGCCGCCTCATCATCGGACCCGACGCCCTGCCCTCCCGCAGCAATGATGCCCTTGCCGCCGACCTGGATCGCCTCGTTGACGTGGCCAACGCACAGATTCAGATCCAGATCGCGATGGCTGAGCGGCTCGCCAAAATGGAGGACGAGGTCGAACAGACCAAACGGGCCTTCGCTGCGCAGCACGCCACCAACCTGCGCCTGGAAGCCGAACTTCGTGAACTGCGCGAGGAACAGCGTCGCAGTTCGTATATTCAGCTGGTCATGGCAATACTTCTGGGCGGATCCGGCGTCGCCGCGTTCCTGTTGTGGCGTGGCCAGAGTCGCGCTCGCGAACCGGCAGAGGTGGGCATCGCCTTTGCCGCCTCGGTGCCGATCGCCAGATCGGCGCCCCCGCCGAAGGCCGAACTACAGTCGATCTTCGACGACTTGTTGCCCCCCAGGTAGGCGGCTAGACCACCAGCTCCATTCCCTCGCGCGCCAGCATGAATGCGGTGGCGCAGGGTTCGCCCGGACGTGGCCCGACAGCCTGCATCGCTGTGCCAAAGGCGGCCTCCAGGGCGTCATCGCTGCGCTCGGGCTCATGGTGGGTGCACACCAGCGTCTTGACACCAAGGCGACGACCCCAGGCGATGCTGCCTTCCAGCGTACCGTGACCCCAGCCGATTTTGGTCCGGTACTCCGCCGCGGTGTAGGAACTATCGGCAATCAGGATGTCGACTCCGTTCAGCGCGGCATCGAGTTGCGCCTGCTGCTGATCGATCATCCGCTGGTATTCCGCATGCTCGGCATCGTCCGGCAGGTAAATGTTGGGCCACGGCTCATGATCACCGGTAAAGAACACCGACTTGCCGTTGCAGTCGATGCGGTAGCCAAAATTCACCACGGGATGATTGAGCAGCAGCGGGGTCACGGTCGCATCACCCACGGCAACCGGAGCACCGACATTGACGGTGCGATAGTCGATTGCGGCCTTCATCTCGGCTTCGCGCACCGGGAAAAAACTGTACTGCAGCTGGACTTCCATGATCTGTTCGATGCCGCGGCGGGAAACGATGTCGTACCCGCCATGCAGGCGCACCGTATTACCGGGAATATAGAGCGGCGTAAAGAAGGGCAAGCCGTGGATGTGGTCCCAGTGCGTGTGCGTCATGAAGATGTTGGCTTGCACCGGCAGCTGGTTCAGCAACTGCCGGGCCAGGGGAAAGATCCCGGTGCCGGCATCAAGGATGATCAGCGCCCCGGCATCGGACCGCACTTCGATACAGGTGGTGTTGCCGCCAAAACGCAGGGTCTGCGGACCCGGCGACGCGATGGAACCACGTACGCCCCAGAACCTGACTTTCATTGGCGCCCCCCGCTCATTCGCGGGCTACCTGGGCAAACATCATGGCGTCGTCGACAATCCTGTCCAGCGAGCCGATGTTCTCGATCACCGCGTCGAGATCATCGCCGAAGCGTTGCGGGGCCAGCGGCGGCTCATGCGCCAGCCAGGGATTGCCGCTGTCGCCGATGCCGCGCAGGCGCACGATCTGGTCGGCGGTGCGCAGGCAATCAAGCAGCACGGAGCTCACCTTCGGATCGTGGTGGTCGCGAATGCAGTCCACCAGGTTGGCGGGAAAGGCCCAGCGGTGCGACAACATGGCACCGACCGGACCGTGGCTGATGCCGATACGCCTGGCTTCGGCCTCATGCAGCGGAATGCCCTTCTCGGCGGCGCAGGCCATCGCCTGGTGAAACTCGACGGGAAGAAACTGGGCCAGCACGATCTTGCCGAAATCATGCAGCAAGCCGGCGATATAGCAGTCGCCGGGATCGATCTCGCCTTTGGCATAGTGGGTACCGAGCTGGCGCGCAAGTCCGGCCACGACCAGCGAATGCAGCAGGTAGCCCTGCACGTCGAAGCCTCCGGGTGTGGTGCGCGGCAGGATGCCGACGGTGGCGAATCCGAGCGCCAGGGTCTTGACGGTATTGATGCCGAGATAGACCACCGACTGCCCAACCGAGGTGATCTTGGTGGGCAGGCTGTAGCAGGCTGAATTGATGACCTTGAAGATCTTCACGGTCATGACCGGATCCTTCTCGATCACGCCAACGATTTCCTTGGGCATGCAATTGATGTTGCGTGTCAGCTCAAGAACGCGTTGCACGCTGCGCGGGAAAGCCGGCATGCGCTCAACCGCATTGCCCAGCTTGCGCTCCAGTTCGGGAGTCAGTTCGCTCACATCGACGGCCTTGGAAATGCCATCGATTATACGGGGCGCTCAGTTGGCGGCCGGCACCGTAGTTTCCGCAACGCGCTCGTGGTAACGCGCCCGGTACAGCAGGCGACGGCGCTCCGGTGTCTCTGTGAACCCCGAGCGATCGTGCAGCACGTTGTTGCACAGCAGGCCCATGCCCGGCTCAAGTCGACCATGCAGGGTCCACGGCGTAGACGTCAGGACGCGCGCCAGGTAGGCCACCGCGGCCTGGGTGACCGGATCGCTGCGCCATTCGATGCTGATGGTGCGCGCGGTGTAGCGCATGTGCAGGAAGCCGTCAGGATCGATCGAAAACACCGGCCCCGGCTGGGCCGCACGCGCCACGCCGCTGTCGTCCATGCGCGCCGGAATGATCATCGCATCGTCGCGCGACAGGGCGCGGATGTAGTCCGGGTTTTCGTCGCGCAACAGAATGTAGGCAAGTTCGTGATCGAGCAACTGATTGTTCCCGCCCGTCGCCGCGCTTTGCACGCAGTGCAGGACCATGCCGCGCACGGTGCGCTGCGGCAGGTTGTAATAGCCGTCGGTGTGCCAGCGGATCGGCTTGTCGGTGTAGGGAATGAATTCGCGCCGTTCGCCGCGCTCTTCGGCGCCGCGCACCGAGATCGGCGAGATCGCGTCGTCATCGGTGAGCCAGTGGCTGTCGAGATGAAGCAGCCCGACCTGCCGCCCCAGTTGGCGCGGGATTTCCTTGTCGGCATCACCCGCCGTGTGGCTGGTGTAGATCGCCATGTTGGTCGTGGCGCAGCGTTCCAGCAAGGCGGCGCGCTCATCGGCCGTCAGGCGGCGCGGATCGTTCAGCGGAACCACGATGTCTTCGATGCGGCGCGGCGCGGTGTCAAGCTTGCGCTCGCGCCAGGCGGCATAGGCGGCGGTATCCGCCAGATCGAAGGGATTACTCACCGCTAACGCCGTGCCGTGGGCGCCGACTCTTGACCGACTCGGGATGAAACAAGCCACCCAGGGTTTTTTGCAAGGTCTTGATCGCCTCGGGGGATTCGATTTCCATCACCTGGTCGACCGCCCAGAGCCTGTCTTTCTCCGGCAGGGTATCTTTCACGCAGGCGGCAAAGCAGCGCCGAAAGCCGAAGTCCGGCCCCGTCGCATCGAAGCCGAAATCGGCGTACTCGTCGCTGCGCCGGTTATAGAGCTCAAGAAAATTTCGCCCGGCCTGGCCCGGCGTCAAATCGGGCAGCAATGCCTCGCGGGACTCCTCGACCATTTCGGCCAGCCGCTTCACCAGCGCGACCGTGAATTCGGCGCGCGGTTCGGGTGCCAGATCGTCATGAGCGATGCGATCCGCCGACAGCGCCAGGAAAGCCAGGTACTCGCAGACGAAATCAAACCAGCCGCGACCGACCTCGATGTCGTAATCCGCCTGGCGCATCCGCGTGATCGACTCCTGGCCCAGCTTCCAGGCCAGCATGGCGATTACGCTGGCATGCTCGGCCATGCCGCGCGGCCGGCCGGAGTGGAAACTGTTGCGGATGCGCAGAGCCATGGTTTTCCTTGTTCGAGCGCAGCGAGTTAGCCAGTCACCCCCGCCCGGGCGGGGGCCGGGGGGTGGGGGCAATCTTTGCGCCCTCGGCGGGTACTAGGCCCGCCCAGGGGGCGGGCCTAGTACCCGCCTTTGCCGAAAGGCTTGGTCAGGCCGGCAACCTTGACGCCCTGCTTGGCGGCGCCACCGTCCGGAAACAGCTCGAACAGGCGCGCGCTGGAGACGTCGGCAATCACCGCTTCTTCCTCAAGCATCTTCATCATGTTGCGCAGGTTGGGGGTATGCCCGTCTTCCTGGTACTTGGCGCGCAGAAAATTGATGATGGCAAGGTGGTCGTCGGTCAGCGCGAGCCCCTGTTCGGCAGCGATGGCCTGCACCGCCTCCTCGCTGAGGTCGGCTTCCAGCAGGTAGCCGTCGTCGTCGGTATCCTTTTCTACGCCGTTGATGGTGTATCCCATTAGTTTCTCCTCAAGAAAAATTCGTGAATGCCACGCCCTGTCTCATGGCTGAACAACAGTTCGGCGGCTCCCGCCTTTGCCCAGGAGGCGATGTCGTCGGCGGAACCCGGGCAGTCGCTGACCAGTTGCAGCACCTCGCCGGGCTTCATGCCACCGAGCAGCTTCTTGGCCTCGAGGATGGGCCCGGGACAGGACACGCCGCGCATGTCGAGCGTGACGTGCGGAATCGGCGTGGCGGCGGCGCTGCCGGCGCGCTCGATGATGTAGGCGGTCTTGCCGTCCGGCAGCTTGCGGGTTTCCAGCACCTGGTTACCGGTGAACTTGGACCAGGCGAAGAGGTCGTCGGCAGTGCCCGGACAGTCGGAAATCAGCTTCAGCGTCTGGCCCGGCTGCAGGTCGTCGACCAGCTTCTTGGCGCCGAGCAGGGGCGCCGGGCAAGGCAGTCCGCTGGTGTCCAGCGTGACGGTGGCGTTGTCTGTCATGTGATGGTCCTCCCTTGGAATGGTTTATTCGCCGACGGCGGCGATGGATTTGTGGGGTACGAACAGCCCGCAGCCCAGCAGGCGATGCCGGCCCAGACCGGATTCCTGGATGGCCACGGATTCGGCGCGTTTGAGGCCATGCAGCATCAGCGCGAAACCATGCACCTCGCCGGCGGCGCATTTGATGCGACGCGCACGTCCGGTGACGGGCTCGCCGCCGACGCCGCGTGCCGTCAGTTCGGCGCGGCAGGCGGCGAGAAACTCGATTTCGTCGGCGGTGTCATAACTGACGAAAGACGAATGCACGACCTCGGTCACCGGCAGCAGGGGGCGCAGGCTGGATCGGCCAACGCCCAGCGGCTCACCGCCCAGATCCAGCGCGCTGCCACTCAAAGCGTCGGCGCTGGCGCTACGGTGAATCGGCATGCGGATGACGAGGCGGCTGCGGCGACCGACATAGCTGAGACCATCGCCACGCCCCAGGCCAGACAGCGGCAGGATGCCGGCGAGCGGTTCGTCGTCCAGCCAGGGCAAGGCCCGGCGCAAGGCGCGGGCAAGCGCTTCGGTGTGATCAGTGGCGATCGTGCCGGCATCGAGTTCGAAGACGACATCGACCATTTCCGCAGACGCATCCACCGGCCAGCCGTTCACTCGCCGCTCCCGGAACCGACGGCCGTACCCGACTGGGTCGCCGCCCAATCGCTGAGCGCCTTGCCCCATTGCGCGGCGGTCACCGGATCGATGTCGAAAATGGTGAAGCGGCTGCCTTCGCGAATACGCGTGCGCAACATGGGCATGCCGCCGGCCTCATAGACGAACTCCTGGAGTTCGATCGCCTGGTTGCCGATCGGCACACGAAACTTGGCAAGTGATTTGATGGTATCCACGGATTTCCTCGGGTCAGGACTATGGCATCCGGCGGGGACTGCGGCCATTCCCGCGTGGGAGTGGAAGCATATAACCCTTTAGGGTAGGTCCGTTTACCTGCCGGGAGTATGGTTTGTGCACCGCACACATCACTATGATCCAAAAATCGCGTACCACCCCGACAACGAGGAGAGACAGACCATGGCCAAGCCCATGCACCCCACCCCGAACCTGGATCAACTGGAAACCGGGCCCTGGCCCAGTTTCGTCACCGGCCTGAAGCGCCTGGCCAAGGACAAGGACTACGTGGTCGACGTCCTCGGCCACCTCGAGCACTCCTACCAGACCCGCAAGGGCTACTGGAAGGGTGGCACGGTGGGTGTGCGCGGCTACGGCGGCGGCGTCATCCCCCGCTTTACCGAGATCAAGGACGCCAACGGCCAGGCCGTATTCAAGGATGCCGCCGAATTCCACACCATCCGTGTCATGCCGCCTCCCGGCATGCACTACGACACCGCCACCCTGCGCCAGCTCTGCGACATCTGGGACAAGTACGGTTCCGGTCTGATCGCGCTGCACGGCCAGTCGGGCGACATCATGATGCAGGGCTGCACCACCGAGAACGTGCAGAAGGCCTGGGACGAGATCAACGAAATGGGCTTCGACCTCGGCGGCGCCGGCCCGGCCGTCCGTACCTCGATGTCCTGCGTCGGCGCCGCGCGCTGCGAGCAGTCCTGCTACGACGAAGCCAAGGCGCACAAGGCCGTCATCAACAGCTTCCTCGACGACATCCATCGTCCCGCCCTGCCCTACAAGTTCAAGTTCAAGTTCTCCGGCTGCGGCAACGACTGCATGAACGCCATCCAGCGTTCCGACATGGCCGTGATCGGCACCTGGCGCGACAACAT
>JACRIX010000102.1 GCA_016215645.1 Rhodocyclales bacterium | reverse complement strand
GATGTCGGCGCCGGCGGCATTTCCAACGCCATGCCGGAACTCGCCCACGGCGCCGGCTGCGGCGCGGCCTTCGACCTGCGCGCCGTGCCCTCCGAAGAGCCGGGCATGTCGCCGCGCGAGATCTGGTGCAACGAGGCCCAGGAGCGTTACGTGCTGGCCATTGCCCCCGAGCGGCTTGACCAGTTCCGCGCCCTGTGCGAGCGCGAGCGCTGCCCCTTTGCCGTGATCGGTACCGCTACCGGCGACGGCGAACTGACGGTGAAGGACGATCACTTCGGCAACACGCCCGTCGACATGCCGATGGAAGTCCTGCTCGGCAAGCCGCCGCGCGTGCATCGCAATGCCCAGCGCACGTCGGTAACGGCACCGGCACTGGATGTCTCGTCGCTCGAGATGAAAGATGCCGCCTGGCGCGTGCTGCGCCTGCCGGCCGTGGCCTCGAAGAATTTCCTCATCACCATCGGCGATCGCAGCGTCGGCGGCTTCACCGCGCGCGACCAGATGATCGGCCCCTGGCAGGTGCCGGTGGCCGATGTCGCCGTGACCACGCTGGGTTATGACACTTTCCTCGGCGAAGCCTTCGCCATGGGCGAGCGCACGCCGCTGGCACTGCTCGACGCGCCGGCCTCGGGCCGCATGGCGGTGGGCGAGGCGCTGACCAACCTGGCCGCCGCCGATGTCGGCGACATCCGCAAGATCAAGCTCTCGGCCAACTGGATGGCCGCCGCCGGCCATGGCTTTGAAGACGCGGCGCTGTTCGATACGGTCAGGGCCGTCGGCATCGACTTCTGCCCGGCACTGGGGGTGGCGATTCCGGTGGGCAAGGATTCGCTGTCGATGCGTACCAAGTGGGAGGATGGCAAGGAGCAGAAGCAGGTCACGGCGCCGCTGTCACTGATTATCACCGCTTTCGCCGCGGTCGACGACGTACGCCGCACGCTGACGCCGCAGCTGCGCCCCGACGCCGAGGTAGGCGAAACCGAACTGCTGCTGATCGACCTCGGCCAGGGGCGCAACCGCCTCGGCGGCTCGGCGCTGGCGCAGGTGTATGGCGGCAGCGGCGACGTGGCGCCCGATGCCGATCCGGCACCGCTCAAGGCTTTCTTCGGCGCGATCCAGTCGCTCAATCGTGCCGGCAGGATCCTCGCCTACCACGACCGTTCCGATGGCGGCCTGTTCGCCACGGTCTGCGAGATGAGCTTCTGCTCGCATGTCGGCGTTTCGCTCAACATGGATGGCCTGTGCTACGACCCGCTGATGAACGACGTCGATGGCAGCGAGCGCTTTCCGCAGATCGCCGGGCGGCTCCGCGAGCGCATGCTGGCGGCGCTGTTCACCGAGGAACTCGGCGCCGTGATCCAGATCCGCCGCGACGAGCGAGGCGCCGTGATGCAGGTGCTGCGCGAGGCGGGCCTGGGCGTCTGCACCCATGCCATCGGCGGCACCAACACGGCCGACGAGGTGCGCGTCTGGCGCAACGCCAAGCCGGTATTCAGCGCCAAGCGCAGCGAGCTGCAGCAGGCCTGGAGCGAAGTCAGCTTCCAGATCGCCAGCCTGCGCGACGACCCCGCCTGCGCCCGCGAGGAGTTCGATGCCCTGGCCGATGCCGGCAATCCGGGGCTCTCAGTCACGTTCCTCGCCGGCAGCGCCGGCGACAAATCAGTCGCCCCCGCCCTCGGGGAGGGGGACGGGGGGAGGGGGGCCGGCAATTTGCGCGAAGTCGCGATTCTGGGCCAACGGCCCAGAATCGCGATATTGCGCGAGCAAGGCGTCAACGGCCATGTCGAAATGGCCGCCGCCTTCGAGCGCGCCGGCTTCGCCCCCTACGACGTGCATATGTCCGACCTGCAAGGTGGCCGCGTGCACCTGGCGGACTTCAAGGGCTTCGCCGCCTGCGGCGGTTTCTCCTACGGCGACGTGCTCGGCGCCGGCCAGGGCTGGGCCAAGTCGGTGCTGTTCCACCAGCGCCTGCGCGACGAATTCACGGCTTTCTTCCAGCGCGGCGACAGCTTTGCGCTGGGCGTGTGCAACGGCTGCCAGATGATGGCCCACTTCGCTCCCATCATCCCCGGTGCGCAGCATTGGCCGAGCTTCCAGCGCAACCGCAGCGAGCAGTTCGAGGCCCGCGTGGTGATGGTCGAGATTCCCGAGTCGCCTTCGATTTTTCTCGGGCCCATGGCCGGCGCCAAACTGCCGGTGGTGGTCAGCCACGGCGAGGGCCGCGCCGAGTTCGCCGATGCGACGGCGCAGGACAGGGTGGTAACGGCGCTACGCTACATCGACAACCGCGGTGCCGTGGCGACCGGCTACCCTTTCAATCCCAACGGCTCGCCCAATGGCTTGGCCGGCGTGACCACCGCCGACGGCCGCTTCACCATCATGATGCCGCACCCGGAGCGCACCTTCCGCACGGTGCAGATGTCATGGCATCCGCAAGGCATGGGCGCTGATGCGCCGTGGCTGGAGATGTTCCGCAACGCCCGGCGCTGGCTGGGCTGAGAGTTCCCGAAGGGACGCACCGCGCTGGCGTTGGCAATACGGCGACGCGCAACAAAAACGGGAGCCTCGGCTCCCGTTTTCTTCAAGCGGTGGTCAAGCTCAGCACGGGCTTTGACCGGCACCGCCGCAGGTTTGGGGTGGATTGTTTGTCGTTGCCTGGGAAGCCAGGACAAGAACTTGCGCAGGTTGCTGAATCGCTACAGGAAGGGCGGCTACCTGGTTGCCCACCTGCGCAGCAAGGCCAGGTGAGGCCGCTTGCACTGCCGGATTCTGGGAAACGATCGTCGCGGAGGCCGCCACCTGGGCGGCAAGAGTCGGCGCCGCGGCCTGGACTGACGGGGCGGCAATGACTTGCATGGCACTTTGCGTTACCGTAGCTACGGCGGCCGGCGCGGCCGCCATCACGGCAGGAAGCGATGCAACCTGCATGGCTTGTTGCGCGGTCTGCGCGGAGGCAGCAGGATTTGCCGCAATGACCGCCGGGCGGTTGGCTACGGCAACTGCTGCTTGCGCGCCAGCGGCGGCTGCGGCCGGATTGGTTTGAGCGACGAAGCTCGCCGCACGAGCGACCAGTCCAGCCAACTGACCGGCTCGCTGAGCATCGCCACCCGAGAGGGTCGTGATCGCCGCCTCAATCGCGGCGGCGTTGCCCGACAGCAGCGCAGCGCGCAGCGCCGGCGGCAGGGCGGTCACGTCAGCCTGGGTGGCTGCGGCTTGCTGGGCGCTGGAGATCAGGGGGACGGCAGTAAGGGCAATCAGGCCGGCGGTGATGAGCGAACGGATATTCATGTTGGTTTCCTCTATGGCGGGCGATTCTGGAGGGCAGCTCGCGCGAGCTTACTCCACCTTGGCCTTGGCGCGCAACTCGTCGATATGCTTTTGCACCATGCGCTGCGTCAGCTGTTGCCCGATCTGGCCCTTGGCTTCGTCGACGCCGGGCAGCTTCAGTTCGCGGGTGTCTTCCAGCAGGATGATGTGCCAGCCGAAATCGGTCTTGACCGGGGCTTCGGTGAACTTGCCTTTTTCAAGCTTGGTCATGGCCGCCGAGAAGGCGGGTACGAACGAGGCCGGATTGGCCCAGCCGAGGTCGCCGCCGCGGTCCTTGGAACCGGGGTCCTTGGAGTCCTTGGCCAGGTCCTCCAGCTTCTCGCCCTTTGACAGGCGCACCAGGATGGCCTTGGCGGCTTCCTCGGTTTCGACCAGGATGTGGCGTGCCTTGTACTCCTTGTTGCCGAGCTTGGCCGAGATTTCCCCGTATTCCTTCTTGATCTGCTCGTCGGTGATCGGGTGCGTCTTGACGTAGTCGTTGAGGTAGGCACCGATCAGCACACCCTGGCGCGCGAGGTCAATCTGTCCCTGAACTTCGGGCTTCTTGTCGAAGCCCTTTTTCAGGGCTTCCTGGGTCAGGATTTCACGACGCACCAGTTCTTCGGTGACGGCCTTGCGCAGTTCCGGTGAATCCGGCTGTCCCTGCGCGGCCTGGCCGGCGATCAGGGCGTCGGCACGGACCTTGGGGATGGCCTTGCCGTTGACCGTGGCGAAGGTGTTGGCATCGGCTTTCTTCTGGGCAAAGGTGGGCGCGGCGGCAAAGGTAGCGGCAAAGCCGAGCAGGACGGCGTGACGGAGGGTGCGATTCATCGTGGTTCCTGAATGAGAGGAAGGATTCAAGGTTCGTCGGGGGATTTGGCGGTGATGCTGAGTGCGTGGATTTCGCGCTTCATCAGCGGGCCCAGAGCATCATACACCAAGCGGTGCCTTTCCATGGTCCGGCAGCCGGCGAAACGTGGCGAAACAATGCTCAATCGATAGTGGCCGCCGCCGGATTTTGCCCCGGCATGGCCGGCATGTTTGGCCGAGTCGTCAATGATCTCGACCGAGCGTGGTTCGAGCGCGGCGAGGCTGGCGCGCATGGCATCGATCACGCTCATGATCTTGGAAAAACCTGCCTGAAGGGGCGCACGCTGACGCGGGCATACACGCCGGCCGCGACATACGGGTCGGCATCGGCCCAGGCACGGGCGTCGTCCAGCGAATCGAACTCGGCCACGATCAGGCTGCCGGCAAATCCGGCCGGGCCGGGGTCGGGGCTGTCGATGGCAGGGCAGGGGCCGGCGAGCGCCAGGCGACCCGCAGCGTCGAGTTCGGTTAGCCGGGCCAGGTGGGCCGGGCGGGCGGCCAGGCGGTGTTCGAGGCTTTCCGGCACGTCTTCGCCGACGATGGCATACAGCATGGGGGTTCTCCGGTGGGTTGGCGAGGGATCAGCCTTTGGATCAGCGTTTTCCCTGAGCGGGCGGGACAGATTCTTCCTTTTCCTCGGGGAGGTACCTGGCGAGGACCAGGCCTTGCAGCACGATGAACACGATCATCAGGCCCATGCTGCCGAAGAGCTTGAAGCTGACCCAGGTGTCGGTGCTGAAGTTGAAGGCCACCCAGAGATTGAGTACTCCCATCACCGAAAAGAAGCCTATCCAGGCCAGGTTGAGGCGGCCCCAGAGCGGTTCCGGCAGGTTCATTTGTGCCTGACTGAGCATGGCGCGGATCAGGTTCTTGCCGAAGAACTGCGCCGAGCAGAACAAGGTAATGGCGAACAGCCAGTAGAGCACCGTGGGCTTCCACTTGATGAAGGTTTCATCGCGCAGCAGCAGCGTCGCGCCGCCAAAGACCACGACCAGGCCAAGGCTGACCCAGAGCATGGTGTCCACCTTGCGATGGCGGTGCCAGACCCAGGCGATCTGCGCCACCGTGGCGGCGATCACCACGGCCGTGGCGACATAGATGTCGAAGGCCTTGAAGGCGACAAAAAACAGGATGATGGGGAATAGGTCGAAAAGGAATTTCATGGGGTGCGATTATAGAGAACGGCAGCCAATCGAGTTTCGAGCGCAGCGAGCCGCTCGGTCACCCCCTTCCGGGGGAAGGGGGCTGGGGGGATGCCTCATCGTCTTTGCAAAGACTCAGCGACGCTGAGTTGATGCAGTAGCGCAGCCCGGTTGGCGCAGGGCCATCGGGAAATACATGGCCGAGATGGGCGTCGCAGTGGCTGCAGACGACCTCGGTGCGGCGCATGAAATGGCTGCTGTCATCGTTCTCGGCGACCGCGTCGGCGGTCAGGGGCGCGGTGAAGCTGGGCCAGCCACAGCCGGAATCGAACTTGGCTGCTGATTCGAACAGCGGCTCGCCGCAGCCAATGCAGCGGTAGGTGCCATCGTCCTTGCAGTCCCAATACTGACCGGTAAAGGCGCGCTCGGTGCCTTTTTCGCGGGTGACGTGGTATTGCATGGGCGTGAGCCGGGCACGCCATTCGGCTTCGGTTTTCTCGATCTTGTCGCTCATGGGGCCTCCGTCGGGGCTGACTATAATTGGGCTTATGTCCGTTCAGATCAAGCCTGCCGCAAAAAGGTTTTGCGTCCGTCGATGCGTGTAATCGTACTTGGTGCCGGCGTTATTGGCGTCACCAGCGCCTGGTATCTGGCGGCGGATGGGCACCAGGTGGTGGTGGTCGATCGCCAGGCGGCTCCCGCACAGGAAACCAGCTTTGCCAACGGGGGCCAGATTTCCGTCAGCCATGCCGAGCCCTGGGCCAATCCCGCTGCACCGCGGCGCGCCCTGAAATGGCTCGGGCGCGAAGACGCCCCCTTGCTCTGGCGCCTGCGTGCCGATCCGGCGCAATGGGCCTGGGGTCTGCGCTTCCTGCGCCAATGCACGGCAGCGCGGGCCCGCGCCAACATTCGCGCCATCGTCGGCCTTGGCCTTGCCAGCCGCAGCGAGTTGCAGGCGCTGCGGCGAAGCCTGGCGCTGGAATACGACCACCTCGAACGCGGAATCCTGCACTTTTACACCGACCCCGGGGAATTCGAACACGCGCTGCCGCAGGCCGCGCTGATGTGCGAGTACGGTTGCGAGCGGGTGCCAAAGACGGCGGCGGAATGTCTGGCGATCGAACCGGCCCTGGCGGATTCGCGGGCGCCGATCGTCGGTGGCACCTACACGGCGGGCGACGAATCCGGCGATGCGCGACGCTTCACCGAATCCCTGGCGCGGTACGCGGCGGCGCGTGGCGTCGAATTCCGCCTGGGCGCGACGGTCGCGTCGCTGGTGTGCGATGCCCGGCGCGCGAGCGGCGTGCAACTCGCTTCGGGCGAAACCCTGACCGCCGATGTCGTCGTTGTCGCGCTTGGCAGTTATTCCCCGCTGCTGCTGAAACCCCTGGGACTGGATCTGTCGCTGTACCCGGCGAAGGGCTATTCTGCAACCTTGACGCTACCCGAGGGCGCGGTGGCGCCGACCGTGAGCCTGACCGACGACGGCTGCAAGCTGGTGATCTCGCGGCTGGGCGACAGGTTACGGGTGGCCGGGACGGCGGAATTCAACGGCTATGACACATCGCTGAACCCGCAGCGCTGCGCGGCCTTGCGCCGCCGCATCGTCGATATTTTTCCCTCGCTCGCGGCAGTGGATGGCATCGACTACTGGGCCGGGCTGAGACCGTCGACGCCGGGGAATGTGCCGGTGATCGATACGCTGGCAGCGCGCGGCTTCGACGGCCTGTGGCTCAACACCGGTCACGGTACGTTGGGCTGGACCCTGGCCTGCGGTTCGGCGCGACTGCTGGCGGATCGCATCGCCGGGCGCGATCCCGGAATCGATTTCCAGCCTTACCGCTTCGCCTGATCGCCGACGCGTGGGCGACGTCCCCGCGGTTGCCGCCGCGCATAAGGTTCAGTGCAGGTGGCGGGGTGTGGCCTCGGTCTGTTCCTCGGGCAGTTCGGCATGCACCGGCTCGCCCTCGGGATTGGGATAGAGCGGAGCGCCGCAGTCGTCGCAGAATTCCAGCGGGAAGCGCTGGTCGAGCGACAGCACGGTGGGCACACCGGCTTCGCGCAGCGTGGCTTCGATCTGGCCGGGGATGTCCTGATTCTGATCTTCGTTGTCGAGTAGCGGCCAGACCACGCCGTGGACCACCTCGCTGGAATTTCGCAAGGTAAAGCCGACGCGGTATTCCTCGAGCTGGTGGTCATGGAAAGGGGCGAGCACAGCGCGCAAATCCGCCGCCGGCTGGTTGAGCACCGTTTGCAGGAAGGCAACCGCGGACTGCAGCGACCAGGGGCGCGAGGCCCGGTCGGCATCGCGCACGGCGGCGTGGAAGGCCAGCACCGGCATGAACTCCAGGGCGCAGGCCGGCAGCAGCGGACGCAAGGCGTCGCCGCCCTGCTTGGCCCACTGGCGAAATGCTTCGCTGCCGTCGCCATCGGCTTCCTGCCAGCGGAACATGGGCTTGTCGCGTGCCGCGGCCACAGCGCCGATCACATAGCGCGTATCGGACAGGAAACTCATGGTTTCCCCGAGTTGCTCCGGCGAGATTTTCAGGTTGCGCCCGTGAACCGCCGCCTTCGCCAGCTTCTCGGTGAGCTGCGAAGTATCGACATAGTTTTGCGGCAATTGATCGGGGCTGAACAGCACATCCGCCAGCGCCAGGCGGGCGTCGGCGGCGAGTACGTGGGCCTGCAACTGGACCCGCAGGACATCGAGTTGCGCATCGGGTATCGGCCCGGAAGGAATCTGGAAGCGCGACCAGGCCAGCACGGGGGCGGCAAACATGACCACGTCAAGTCCGCCGGGACTGTCGGCGCGGCGCGATTCGGCACAGCTCTCAACCATGTCGGCCAGTTCGTCATAGGCCCGTGAGCCGGTGCCGTAAAGCTGGTCCAGCACCGCAATCAAGGCATCTTCGTTCTTATCTTCCAACAGGCGGTGGATATGGGTTGCCAGGCGGGCTTCCCACCAGGCGTCCTCGATCCGGTTCGATGACTGGCTGAGGCCGGTCGACAGGCGCACCAGCAGGTCGGAATCCGGCGTCTGCCGGGCGCGGCGCGGGTGACGGGTGCGTTTCATCAGGGATGTGTATGAGAAGGGGTGAATCGAATCGCGGAGTGCAATTTTAGCAGGTGGCACAAGGCGCGGCGGGTGTGCATTAGCTGCTAGAATCCGAACGTTTTTTGTCTGTGGCGGTGCCCTATGTTTTCCAAGCTGATGCCAAAAGAAGCAAAGTTCTTCGATCTCTTCAATGCCCATGCTGATTTGATCGTAAAAGGGGGGCGCCAGTTAGTAGCCCTGGTCGGTGATCTGAGTCAGGGCCCGGATTTCCTGGCGCAGCATGTCCAGGCTATCGACGAAATCGAGACCTCCGCCGACAAGATCACCCACGAGGCGATTGCGCTGCTGCATACCTCGTTCAATACGCCGCTGGATCGCGACGAGATCCACCAGCTGATCATGCGCATGGACGACATCCTCGACCTGATCCAGGATTTCGCCGAGGCCATGTACCTCTATGACATTCGCCAGTTGACGCCGGAAGCGCGCCAGCTTTCCGATATCGTCGCCTCCTGCTGCGAGCGCGTTCGTTCCGCCGTGATCCTGCTGAACAAGATGGACAATGCGCCGGCCATGCTGAAGCTGTGTCGGGAGATCGATCAGCTTGAGTCGGATGCGGACCGTGCCATGCGCACCGGCATCACCAAGCTGTTCCGCGAGGAGGCGGATGTGCGCCAGCTGATCAAGATGAAGGGCATCTACGAGTTGCTGGAATCGGTGACCGATCGCTGCGAGGACGTCGCCAACATCGTCGAGGGCATCATCCTCGAGAATTCCTGATCGCTCGCGATGCAAGCGGTTGAAATCAGCCTGACGGTGATCGTAGTGCTGGTGCTGTTGGCACTGGCCTTCGATTTCATGAATGGTTTCCACGATGCGGCCAACTCCATCGCCACGGTGGTTTCGACGGGGGTTTTGAAACCCCAGCATGCGGTTGCCTGGGCGGCCTTTTTCAACGTCGCCGCCGTCATGGTGTTCCAGCTCAAGGTTGCGGCAACCATCGGCAAGGGAACCATCGACCCTGCAATCGTCGACCATTATGTCGTGTTCGGGGCCTTGATCGGGGCCATCGCCTGGAACATCATCACGTGGTACTACGGCATTCCATCGAGCTCGTCGCATGCACTGATCGGCGGCCTGGCCGGTGCCGCGATCGCCAAGGCGGGCACGGGCTCGCTGGTCTGGTCCGGGATAGGCAAGGTCGTTGCCTTCATTCTCGTTGCGCCCCTGCTTGGCTTCCTGCTCGGTGGCTCGTTGATGGTGGCCGTCGCCTGGATGGCCAACCGGACCACTCCGCGCCGTGTGGACAAGACCTTTCGTCGCTTGCAGCTGGTTTCTGCCGCGTTTTATAGCCTGGGGCACGGCGGCAATGACGCGCAGAAGACCATCGGGATCATCTGGATGCTGCTGATTGCTGCCGGTATCTCCAAGACCGGGGAATCGGTTCCGACCTGGGTGATTTTCTCTTGCTACGCGGCGATGGGACTCGGCACGATGTTTGGCGGCTGGCGCATCGTCAAGACCATGGGGCAGCGAATTACCAAACTGCGTCCGGTGGGCGGTTTTTGCGCCGAAACCGGTGGCGCCATCACCCTGTTCATGGCGACCTTTTTGGGGATTCCGGTGTCGACCACCCACACCATTACCGGAGCCATTGTGGGTGTCGGCACCTCTCGCGGAAAGGGTAACGTCCGCTGGAGCGTGGCCGGGGGTATTGTCTGGGCCTGGATTCTGACCATTCCAGCGAGCGCGCTGATTGCCGCTATCGCTTTCTGGCTTGGCCGTCTGGTGTTGTGAGCCCCTGCCAGACATGCGGCGCCTGCTGCGCCAGCTTTCGCGTGTCCTTTCCGTGCTATGAAGTTGATGTCGCGCCCGGCGGCCTGGTGCCCGAGGCACTGGTCGAGCCGGTCGGGCAGGATCTGGTCTGCATGCGCGGTACGGCCAGTTCGCCATCGCGCTGTGTGGCCTTGCGCGGCGCTATCGGGCAATCGGTGTCCTGCGCGATCTACGAGTTTCGTCCGGCGGTCTGCCGCGATTTTGCGCCGCTGGCGGCGGTGGGGCGTGGCGACGAAGCCTGCAGCGAGGCGCGGCGACGCCACGGGCTGGCGCGACTGACGCCGATCGCGGCATGAACCAGCGCGTCGCGCCTGGTCCTGCCGCCTTTGCCCTCATGGTGCTGCTGTGCGCCATCTGGGGCTTCCAGCAGGTGGCGATGAAGTTCGCCACCGCCGAGATCAGCCCCGTCATGCAGGCCGCGCTGCGCTCCGGCCTCGGTGCCGTGCTGGTCTTCGTCTGGGCCCGGTGGCGTGGCGTGGCACTCTTCGGTCGCGATGCGTCGCTGCGTCCGGGCCTGTTTGCCGGCATCCTGTTCGGGCTCGAGTTCGTTTTCATTTTCGTCGGCGTCGACCTGACGACGGTCTCGCGCATGGTGGTCTTTCTCTACACCGCGCCGTGCTTCACCGTGCTCGGCCTGCACTTCTTCGTCCCCGGCGAGCGCATGGGCTGGCGCCAGTGGGTCGGCGTCATGCTCGCCTTTGCCGGATTGGTGCTGGCCTTCATTGACAAGGCCTCGGGCGGCAATGCACTCGGTGATTTCTTTGGCGTCCTTGCCGCGCTGTTCTGGGCAGCCACCACGGTGCTGATTCGCGCCACCTCGCTGGCCAAGGTCACGGCGACCAAGGTTCTGCTGTATCAGCTGGTCGTGTCGGCCGTGGTCTTGTTTCCCCTGTCCTGGCTGATCGGCGAGCGCGGTATCGGCGGGTTGTCAGCGCCGACTCTTTGGGCCATGGCCTACCAGATCGTGATGGTTGCCTTTGCCAGCTACCTTGCGTGGTTCTGGCTGCTCACACGCTTCCTTGCCGGCCGCTTGCTGGTATTTTCATTCCTTACCCCGTTGTTTGGCGTCGGCTTCGGCATGATCCTGTTGGGCGATCAGCCCAGCCTGCATTTCTTCGCTGCCGCGGCAATGGTGGTCGGCGGCATCGTCCTGGTAAATATGCCGTCACGCAAATGAGTTCCCGCCGGGCCTTCCTCCTCGGCCTGCGCTCGGTCCTGCCGCTGCTGCTGGGTGTCGCGCCCTTTGGCGTGATCTACGGCGTGATCGCCCTGCAAAGCGGCATTCCGGCGCCTGCCGCGATGCTGATGTCGAGCATCGTTTTTGCCGGCTCTGCGCAGTTCCTGCTTGCGCAACTGGTCGGCGCCGGTGCACCGTTGCTGCTCAGCGCCGGCGCGGTAGGTCTGATCAACCTGCGCCATGCGCTTTATAGCGCCTCGGTGGCGCCGCTGCTGGCGCACCTGCCGCGACGCTGGAAGCTGCTGCTGGCCTATCTGCTGACCGACGAAGCCTACGCGGCCGCAATTCCGCATTTGCTGCCTGCGGCCGGCGAGCCACCATCGCTGATGCCACACTGGATTTTGTTCGGCTCCGGCTTCGGGCTCTGGGCCGGTTGGCAGGCCGCTACCCTGGCCGGTGTCGTCGTCGGTGCGCAGTTGCCGTCCGGCCTGGGCCTGGATTTCGCCCTGCCGCTGACCTTCATTGCCATTGTCGTGCCCATGATCAGCAGCCGGGCCCTGTTGGGCGCCGCGCTGGCGGCAGGAGCCGTGGCGGTGTTGCTGGCGGCCTTGCCCTACAAGCTGGGCCTGTTTGTGGCCGCCCTGGCAGGGCTGCTGGTCGGCGCTGCGCTGACAGGGACGCACACATGAGCATCTGGGTGCTGATGGGCGTATGCGGGGTGATCACCTTCCTGATCCGCTATTCCTTCATCGCCGCCGAGGGGCATTTCCAGCCGCCAGACTGGTTTGTGCGCCTGCTGCCGTTTGTTCCGGTGGCGGTGCTGACGGCCTTGACCGTGCCGGATCTCGTGGTGGTCGATGGATCGATTGCCCTTGGTATCGGTAACCCACGGTTGTGGGCTGGCGCCATCGCGATCGGCGTCGCCGCGTTGTGGCGCAATACCGTGCTGACCATCGGTGTCGGCTTCCTTGCCTTTTATCTCCTGCAGCGCCTCTGATTCCGACGCTTGCCGTCACGGGTTATGCTGCTGCCTGATGCGCCTGCCCGCACGATTGACCAATACCCAAGGAAAGCTGAAACAATGAATTCTCCGCTACCGTCCGCCGCCCCGATCCGCCTCACCTCCTTCAGTCACGGTGGTGGCTGTGGCTGCAAGATCGCCCCCGGGGTCCTGTCCGAAATCCTGCGCGGCGCGCGTGGCCTGCCGGTGCCAAAAGAGCTCATGGTCGGCATCGAAACCAGTGACGATGCCGCCGTGTATCGCCTCAACGACGAGCAGGCGCTGATTGCGACGACCGACTTCTTCATGCCCATCGTCGATGATCCCTACGACTTTGGCCGCATTGCGGCGACCAATGCCATCAGCGACGTCTATGCCATGGGCGGCACGCCGATCATGGCCCTGGCACTGGTCGGCATGCCCATCGACAAGCTGCCGATTGAGGTCATCGGTCGCATCCTCGACGGTGGCGAAAGCGTCTGCGCGGCGGCTGGCATCCCGATCGCCGGTGGCCACACCATCGATTGCGTCGAGCCGATCTACGGCCTGGTTGCCCTAGGCCTGGTGCATCCGGAAAGGGTCAAGACCAATGCCGGTGCCAAGGCCGGCGACGTCCTGATCCTGGGCAAGCCGCTGGGCGTTGGCGTGCTCTCGGCAGCGTTGAAAAAGGGCGCGCTCGATGCCGCCGGTTATGCCTCCATGATCGCGAGCACCACCAAGCTGAATACGCCCGGTCGCAAACTTTCCCATCTCGACGCGGTTCACGCGCTGACCGACGTGACCGGTTTTGGCCTGCTTGGCCACTTGCTGGAGATCTGTCGCGGTTCCGGGCTGGCGGCGCAACTCGACATGGCCAGGATTCCGCTGCTTGCCGACGTGGCCAGACTGGCGGGCGCCGGTTACATCACCGGCGCCTCGGCGCGCAACTGGATGGGCTATGGCGGCGAGGTCGATCTGGGGTCCGCCATTGGCGAGATGCAGCGCGCGCTGTTGACCGATCCGCAAACCAGCGGCGGCTTGCTGGTGGCTTGCGATGCGTCTGCGGCGGATCAGGTGCTTGAGGTCTTCCGCAGCGAAGGCTTCGATGCCGCCACCGTGATCGGGCGCCTCGATGCTGGTCCGGCGCGGGTCTCGGTGGGCTAGGCAGCGAGTAGCAGGAACACCGTCGGGCGCTTGTCCAGCGCAGGCCTCGCCTGATTTTTCCAGTCGGCGATGCGATGGGTGGCAATGCTCTCGCTGCCAAGGCTGAGGTCACTGGCAATGCACAGCCGCGTCCCCGGTTTGCAGGCCTGCAACAGGGCCGCGAACAGCACCTGATTGCGGTAGGGTGTCTCGATGAAAATTTGCGTCCGTGCCTGGCGCGCCGATTCGGCCTCGAGTTCGGCAATTCGTTTGCCGCGATCCGGTTCCCGTGACGGCAGGTAGCCATGAAAAGCGAAGCGCTGTCCGTCCAGCCCCGAAGCCATCACGGCCAGCAGCAGGGAGGACGGGCCCACCAGCGGGCGGACCCGAATGCCCAGCTCGTGGGCGCGCTGCACCAGTAAGGCGCCCGGATCGGCAACCGCCGGGCAGCCGGCTTCCGACATCAGGCCCAGATCATGATCGGCGAGCAGGGGAGCCAGCAAGCGCTCGATGTCGGTAGCAGAAAGATGTTCCGGAATCTGTTCGATCCGCAGTTCGCGCAGCGGCGTCGGGTGACCCAGGCGCTTGAGTTCGGCACGCGCCGTCTTGGCGTTTTCGACCACGAAATGGCTCAGGCGGCAGACTGCCTCGCGTGTGGCCGGGGGCAGGAAGTTTTCCCAGGCGGTGTCGCCCAGTGCCACCGGCAGCAGCCAGAGCGCGCCGGCCATTTCCGGTCAGGGCAGGGCCAGACCGGCCTTGCGCAGCATGTCGCAAAGCGCAATCAGCGGCAGGCCGATCAGGGCATTGGGATCGTCGCCGCGCAGGTAGGCCAGGAGGCTGATGCCCAGGCCTTCGGACTTGGCGCTGCCGGCGCAGTTGAGGGCATCTTCCTTGTCGAGGTAGGCGTCGACTTCGGCGTCGCTCAGGTCGCGGAAGCCGACATGGATATCGACGCAACGGGTCTGCGCCGCATCGCTCGCGGCGTCAAGCAGGCACAGGCCGGTGTGGAACACGACCTCCTGGCCACGCATGGCGCGTAACTGGGCGACGGCGTTGGCGCGGGTTCCGGGCTTGCCGAAGCGCTGGGTGCCTTGGGCGGCCACCTGGTCCGAGCCGATGATCAGGGCGTCGGGATAGGCGCTGGCGACGGCGCGGGCCTTGGCTTCGGCCAGGCGCAGGGCGGTAGCTTCCGGGGCCTCGCCCGGCAGGGTCGATTCGTCGGCCCGGGGTGCCACGGTCTCGAACGGGATTTGCAGGCGTTCAAGCAACTCGCGGCGATAGGGTGAAGTCGAGGCGAGAACGAGGCGGCGAGCCATGATCCGGGCTTGAACAGTAAGGGGTCGGCATGATAACATCTACCGTTTATGTCGCGCGAGCCCCGACCTGTGTCTGATTCCCTTGCTGGAACGGTCATCGACTCGCTGGAATTCGCGCGCAGCGGGGCCTTTCTGCAGCGTAGCATCGGTTTCGATGCCATGCCGCGCCTGGCGGACCTGCTGGTCTCGACGGACGGCAGCCTGGAATTGCGGGTGGATGGCCGGCGTGACGCGCAAGGCAAGTCGTGGCTGTTGCTGAATATTGAGGGTGCGCCGGAATTGCGCTGCCAGAGATGCCTGGGCGGAGTGCGACACGACGTGAGGATCAAGAGCCGTTTGCAGTTGGTTGGGCCGGGAGAGGAGTGGCCGGACGAAGATCTGGCCGATGACAGCGCCGACGCCATCGAGGCGGAAAGAGAACTGGCGGTGCTGTCCCTGGTGGAAGAAGAAGTGTTGCTGGCGCTGCCCATCGCCCCTCGTCACGAACACTGCGAGGCGCCGTCGGCAAGTGCGGCAGGGAATGGATCATCGCCGTTCGCGGCGCTGGCCGCTTTGAAGAAGGTTTGACAAGGAGTAGCGAAATGGCAGTACAACAGAACAAGAAGTCCCCCTCCAAGCGCGGCATGCATCGTGCGCACGATTTCCTGACCGCGCCCCCGCTGGCCGTCGAACCGACCACGGGCGAAGTGCACCTGCGTCACCACATTTCTCCGTCCGGTGTCTATCGCGGCAAGAAGGTGGTCAAGGCCAAGGGCGAGTAATCCGGTTCGTCAAAACCGGCCGGATGCGTAACCCGCGTCCGGCCGTTTTTTCATAGAGCTTCGGAACAGACTCCCAGACGATGGCGATCACCCTCGCGGTGGATTGCATGGGCGGTGACCACGGTCCTTCGGTCACGCTGCCTGCCGTGCTCGATTTCCTGCGCCACGATGCCGACTGCGCGGCCATCCTGGTCGGTCGCGAAGATGTTCTGCGGCACCAGCTCGCAGGCCTTCAGTCCCAGGGCCTTACTGACCGACTTTCTGTGCACCACGCCTCCGAAGTCGTCGGCATGGACGAGGCCGTAGCCAGCGCCATGCGCGGCAAGAAGGATTCCTCGATGCGGGTCGCCATCGACCTCGTCAAGGAGGGCAAGGCCGGTGCCGCGGTTTCCGCTGGCAATACCGGTGCGCTGATGGCGATTTCCCGTTTCGTGCTGAAGACCCTGCCCGGAATCGATCGCCCGGCAATCTGCTCCATCCTGCCGTCGCAGCGTGGCAGCACCTATGTGCTCGACCTCGGCGCCAATGTCGATTGCAGCCCGGAGCACCTGCTGCAGTTCGGCATCATGGGCTCGGCCCTGGTTTCGGCACTGGAACACAAGGAGCGTCCGACCGTCGGCCTGCTCAACATCGGCGAGGAAGAAATCAAGGGCAACGAAGTCGTGAAGCGCGCCGGCGAATTGCTGCGTGCCACCGACCTCAACTTCGTCGGCAACGTCGAGGGCAACGACATCTTCAAGGGCACGGCCGATGTCGTGGTCTGCGACGGGTTCGTCGGCAACGTCACGCTGAAAGCCTCCGAAGGCCTGGCGCACATGATCGGCGGCGCGCTCAAGCAGGAGTTCAGTCGCAACCTTTTTACCAAACTTGCCGCGCTGGCGGCCATGCCCGTGCTCAAGGCTTTCCGCCAGCGCTTCGATCCGCGCCGCTACAACGGTGCCAGCCTGCTGGGCCTCAAAGGCATTGTGGTCAAGAGCCATGGCTCGGCCGACCAGTTTGCTTTCTGGCATGCGCTGGAAAAGGCGGCCGAAGAGGCGCGCCAGCGCCTGCCGGAAACCATCGCTGCGCGCATGGCCGCCGCAGTGCCAGCGCCGACTCTTTGAGATTGAGGACCACCGCCCGATGATCCATACCCGAGTCAGCGGCACCGGCAGCTACCTGCCCGGCGAGCCGATCGGCAATACCGAACTCATCGAACGCTACAAGCTCGATTCCTCCGACGACTGGATCATCGAGCGCACCGGCATCCGTACCCGCCATCTCGCGCCGGCCGGCGTGGCCAGCAGCGACCTTGCCTTGGAGGCTTCCCGTCGTGCCTTGCAGGCGGCGGGCTGCGAGGCCAACGACCTCGACCTGATCATCGTCGCCACATCGACGCCGGACTATATTTTTCCCAGCACCGCAGCCCTGTTGCAGCACAAGCTGGGCAACGACAACGGCGCGGCGGCCTTCGACGTGCAGGCGGTGTGCAGCGGCTTTGTCTATGCCATGACCATCGCCGAAAAGTTCATCCGCTCCGGTTCGCACAAGCGTGCGCTGGTGGTCGGTGCCGAAGTCTTCTCGCGCATCCTCGACTGGTCGGATCGCGGCACCTGCGTGCTGTTCGGCGATGGCGCCGGCGCCGTGGTGCTGGAAGCCGCGAATGAACCCGGCATTCTCGCCAGCGCCTTCCACGCTGACGGCAGCCATCACGGCATTCTTTCCGTCCCCGGACAGGTCTGCGGCGGCACGGTGACCGGCGATCCCTTCCTGCGCATGGACGGCCAGGCGGTATTCAAGTTTGCGGTGCGCGTGCTGGCAGAGGTCGCCCACGAAGTCCTCGACGCGGCCGGCATGACGACGTCGCAGGTGGATTGGCTGATTCCGCACCAGGCCAATGTGCGCATCTTGCAATCGACCGCCAGGAAGCTGCATCTGGCGCCGGAGAACTGCGTCGTCACGGTGGCCGAACACGGCAACACCTCGGCCGCCTCGATTCCTCTGGCGTTCGACGAGGCGGTGCGCGACGGTCGCATCAAGCGCGGCCAGCACCTTCTGCTCGAAGGCGTCGGCGGCGGCTTTACCTGGGGCGCGGCCCTGCTCAAATTCTGATTTTCCATTTCATCACCTTGAAACCTCGCTTGCACAAAATCTCACCATGATGAAATTCGCATTCGTGTTCCCAGGTCAAGGCTCGCAGTCGGTTGGCATGATGGCTGCCTACGGCGATGCCCCGGTGGTTCGCGCCACCTTCGACGAAGCCTCCACCGCGCTGGGGCGCGACCTCTGGCAACTAGTCGCCGATGGCCCGGCCGAGGCATTGAGCCAGACCGTCAATACCCAACCTCTGATGCTGACCGCCGGCATTGCCGTGTATCGCTTCTGGCTGGACAAGGGCGGCCCCGTGCCGGCCATGGTGGCCGGGCACAGCCTCGGTGAATATTCGGCGCTGGTGGCCGCCGGGGTACTCCAGCTCAAGGATGCCGTGCCGCTGGTCGAACTGCGCGCCAGGGCCATGCAGGCGGCGGTGCCGGCCGGCGAGGGCGCCATGGCTGCCGTGATGGGTCTGGATGCCGAGGGCGTGATCGCCGCCTGCGCCGAAGCTGCTCAGGGACAGGTGGTGCAGGCGGTCAATTTCAACGAACCCAAGCAGACCGTGATTGCCGGTCACAAGGCAGCGGTCGAGCGTGCGGCCGAAGCCGTCAAGGCGCGCGGCGCCAAGCGGGCGCTGATGCTGCCGGTCTCCGCGCCCTTCCACTGCGCGCTGATGCAGCCCGCCGCCGACGCGCTGAAGGTGCCGCTGGCAAACCTGCAATTCAGGGCGCCGCAAATACCCGTGGTCAATAACGTCGATGTCGCGCAACTGACCGATCCGGATGCGATTCGTGACGCGCTGGTGCGCCAGGCCGCATCCCCGGTGCGCTGGGTCGAAACCATGCAGGTGATGCACGCGGCCGGCGTCACCCATGTCTTCGAATGTGGTCCCGGCAAGGTCCTGGCCGGGCTGGTAAAGCGCTGTGTCGACGGCCTCAACGGCGGGCCGATGAACGATCTGGCGGGCGTCGATGCGGCGCTCGCTGTTGCAAGAGGAGCTTGAGATGTCTGAACTGAAGGGGCAGATCGCCCTCGTCACCGGTGCATCGCGCGGCCTGGGTCGTGCCATGGTGCTGGAACTCGGCGCCCAGGGCGCTACCGTGATCGGCACCGCAACCACCGAGGCCGGTGCCGCCGACATCCAGAAGGCCTTCGACGCTGCCGGCATCACCGGCTGGGGCGCGACGGCCAACGTCACCGAGGCGGCGGCCTGCGAGGCCCTGATTGCCGAGGTCGAGAAAAAGTACGGCCCGGTCTCGGTGCTGGTCAACAACGCCGGCATCACCCGTGACAACCTGGCCATGCGCATGAAGGACGACGAGTGGGATCTGGTGATCGAGACCAACCTCAAGGCGGTGTTCCGCCTTTCCAAGTTGGTGATGCGCGGCATGATGAAGGCGCGTTTCGGCCGCATCATCAACATCACGTCGGTGGTGGGTGAGGCCGGCAACCCCGGCCAGGCCAACTATGCGGCCGCCAAGGCCGGCGTGGCAGGCATGAGTCGGGCGCTGGCACAGGAACTCGGCAGTCGCAACATCACGGTGAATTGCGTGGCGCCGGGATTCATCGATACCGACATGACGCGCGCCCTGCCGGACGCGCAGCGCGACGCCCTGCTGGGCAAGATACCCTTGGGCCGGCTCGGTCAACCCGAAGAGATCGCCGCCACGGTGGCCTTTCTGGCTTCGCCGCGCGCCGGCTATATCACCGGCACGACGATCAATGTCAATGGCGGCATGTACATGGCGTGATCGCTGCAAGGGGCATGCAGGTTTTGTTAAAATAAGCAGGTTTTTTCCAGCCGAACAATCAAGGGAAGGAGTTTCAAGATGGACAACATCGAACAACGCGTCAAGAAGATCGTCGCCGAGCAACTGGGCGTCAACGAAGCCGACATCAAGAACGAATCCAGCTTCGTCGATGACCTCGGTGCCGACTCGCTCGACACGGTCGAGCTGGTGATGGCGCTGGAGGAGGAGTTCGAGTGTGAGATCCCCGACGAGGATGCCGAGAAGATCACCACCGTGCAGCAGGCGATCGACTACGTCAACGCCAACGTCAAGAAGTAGTTTTCAATCCCTGATCCGGAGCTGAACGTGTCGCGACGCCGCGTGGTGGTGACCGGCCTGGGAGTCATCTCCCCGGTCGGCAATTCGGTAGCCGAAGCCTGGGAGAACCTCACGGCCGGGAAGAGCGGCATCGGCCGCATCACGAAGTTCGATCCGTCGGCCTTCAAGGCGCAGATCGCCGGCGAAGTGAAGAACTTCGACGTCACGGCCTACCTGTCGGCCAAGGAAGCCCGGCGGATGGATACCTTCATCCACTTCGGCATGGCGGCCGGCGTTCAGGCCCTGCGCGACGCGGGACTCGATACGCCGCAGGCCGATGCGGAGCGCATCGGCGTGAATATCGGCTCCGGCATCGGCGGCCTGCCGCTGATCGAGGATACCCACAACGATTTCCTTGCCGGCGGCCCGCGCAAGATCTCGCCCTTCTTCATTCCGGGCACGATCAGCAACATGATCTCGGGCAACCTGTCGATCATGTTCGGCCTCAAGGGGCCCAACATTGCCGTGGTCACGGCCTGCACCACGGGCCTGCACGCAATTGGCCTCTCGGCGCGCATGATCGAGTACGGCGACGCCGACGCGATGGTCTGCGGCGGCGCCGAAGCGACGATCTCGCCCCTGGCCATCGGTGGCTTCGCCTCGGCCCAGGCGCTGTCAACGCGCAACGACGATCCGGCCACCGCCTCCCGTCCCTGGGACAAGGACCGCGACGGCTTCGTCATGGGCGAGGGCGCCGGTGTCATGGTGATCGAGGAATACGAGCACGCCAAGGCGCGCGGCGCAAAGATCTACGCCGAGCTTTCCGGCTTCGGCATGAGCGGCGACGCCTTCCACATGACCGCGCCGGACACCGACGGTCCCCGTCGCAGCATGGTCAATGCCCTGAAGAACGCCGGCGTCAATGCCGACCAGGTGCATTACGTCAATGCCCATGGCACGTCGACCCCGCTGGGCGACAAGAACGAGACCGAAGCCATCAAGCTGGCGCTCGGTATCGATGCCGCAAAGAAGACCGTGGTCAATTCCACCAAATCGATGACCGGCCACCTGTTGGGTGGCGCCGGTGGCCTGGAATCGGTATTTACCGTGCTCGCCGTGCATCACCAGGTGTCGCCGCCGACCATCAACATCTTCAACCAGGATCCGGAATGCGACCTGGACTACTGCGCCAATACCGCGCGGTCGATGACGATCGATGTCGCCCTGAAGAACAATTTCGGCTTCGGCGGTACCAACGGCTCATTGGTCTTCCGCCGCTTCTAGCACGGCGGCCGGGCGATGCCGCCAGTCGCGCCGCAGACCATACATCTCAAGCCGTCGCGCCGCCTGCTGCTCATTCAGCTTGCGGCGCATCTCGTTGGCGGCGCTGCGGTGCTGGCCAGTTCGATTCCCGGATGGACCGCGGCGCTGCTGCTGGTCCTCGTCGGCTACTCGCTGGCACGACAGCGCAACGCCGAACTCCCGACCAGCCTGATCCTGCGCGACGCGGGACGCTTCGAGAAAGTCGGCGCTGACAGCACGGTGACCGAGGGCGTGGTCCATCCGCATACCATGGTGATTGCTCCGTTGGTTGTCCTGCTGTACCGCGAGAAGGGCCGCATCAAGGCCATGGCGCTGGCCAGCGACAGCCTTTCTCAAGACGATGCCCGTGAACTTCGTCTCTGGCTGCGCTGGCGGGTACCGGCGGTCCCGCCGCGTTGATCCCTTACGGGTGGCGCGGATGCAGCACCGTTTCCAGCGCGCGCGGCAGGGTTTCGGGGTAGTCCTGGCTGAAATGCAGGCCGCGGCTTTCATGGCGGAACTGGGCGCTCTTGACGATCAGGTGGGCGGTCAACACCAGGTTGCGCAGTTCGATGAGGTCATTGCCGACGCGGTAGTGGGCGTAGTAATCCTCGATTTCCTTTTCCAGCAGGTGGATGCGGTGCAGCGCCCGTTCCAGGCGCTTGTTGGTGCGCACGATGCCGACGTAGTCCCACATGAAGCGGCGCAGTTCGGCCCAGTTGTGCGAGATGACGATTTCCTCGTCCGGATCGCGCACGCGGCTTTCGTCCCACTGCGGCAGGTGGGGCAGGGGCGTTACCTGGGCGGCGAGGATGTCCTTGGCCGCCGCCGCCGAAAACACCACGCATTCCAGCAGCGAGTTCGATGCCAGCCGGTTGGCCCCGTGCAAGCCGGTGAAGGCGGTTTCGCCGACGGCATAGAGGCCGGGCAGGTCGGTGCGAGCGGCAAGGTCGGTGACGACGCCGCCGCAGGCATAATGCGCCGCCGGCACCACGGGTATCGGTTCCCTGGTGATGTCGATGCCGAGTTCGCGGCAGCGCGCCTGGATGGTCGGGAAATGTTCGGCAAGGAACTCCGGCGTCTTGTGCGTCATGTCGAGGAAAACGCAGTCGAGGCCATGACGCTTCATTTCGAAATCGATGGCACGGGCGACGATGTCGCGCGGCGCCAGTTCGGCTCGTTCGTCATGCGCTGGCATGAAGCGCGTGCCGTCGGGCAGGCGCAGCAGGCCCCCCTCGCCGCGCAGGGCCTCGGAGATAAGAAAGGACTTGGCGTGCGGGTGGTAGAGGCAGGTCGGGTGGAACTGGATGAATTCCATGTTCGCCACCCGGCAACCCGCCCGCCAGGCCATGGCGACGCCGTCGCCGGTGGCGGTGTCCGGGTTGGTGGTGTAGACATACACCTTGCCCGCGCCACCGGTAGCCAGCGCCGTGTGGCTGGCGCCCAGCGTCAGCACGCGGTCGCTGGCCACATCGAGCACGTAGGCGCCGAGGCAGCGGTTGCGCGGCAGCCCCAGTTTGGCGGCGGTGATCAGGTCGATCGCGATGTGGCGCTCAAGCACCGTGATGTTGGGGTGCTTTCTGACCTGTTCGGTCAGCGTCGCCTGCACGGCGGTGCCGGTGGCATCGGCGGCATGGATGATGCGGCGCTGGCCGTGGCCGCCCTCGCGTGTCAGATGAAAGCCGAGCGGCGTGTTGTCGTGGGTGAAGGGCACGCCGCGATCGATCAGCCATTCGATGGCTTTGCGGCCGTGTTCAACGACGAAGCGGGTGGCCGTCGGGTCACACAGGCCGGCGCCGGCATTGAAGGTGTCGCTGACGTGGGCGTCGACCGAATCCGCCGGGTCGAGCACCGCGGCGATGCCGCCCTGGGCCCAGGCCGAGGCCGAGTCGGTCAGCGCCCGCTTGGTTACCAGGGCCACCCGCCGGGTGTCCGCCAGACGCAATGCCAGCGACTGGCCGGCCAGGCCGCTGCCCAAAATAAGCACGTCGAAATGCTGGATGGCACCGGGTTTCATGGGGCGGGACTATATCACTGCCGCCGGCGGAACTAATTCACGGAGGGGGGGTCATTGTCGGCATCCGGAACAGCGGCAGCGGGCCGGGTGATCGAAGGGCGGGCTAGGCGGCTTGTTATACTCGCTTGCGGTTATTCAAACCGTGCATCATTTCGGGCGGGAACAACACGTAAAGCTCATGGGAGATCGCGACGCGGACCGGCTGCTGGTCGAGCGAGTGCAGGCGGGTGACAAGCAGGCCTTCGGCCTGCTGGTCACCAAGTACCAGCGCAAGCTCGCCCGTTTGATCGGGCGCATGGTGCGCGATCAGACGGAAGTCGAGGATATCGTCCAGGACAGCTTCATCCGCGCCTACCGGGCGCTGCCTGGGTTTCGCAACGACAGTGCTTTCTACACATGGCTGTACCGCATCGGCGTCAATACCGCGAAAAACTGGCTGGTCACGCATGGCCGCAGAGTCTCGGCAACCGACCATTTCGATGGCGAGGAAGCCGATTCGGGAGGCGATTCGGAGTTGCTGCACGACAGCGACACGCCGGAACGCCTGCTGATGACCAGGCAGATCGGGGAGACCGTGAACGCCGCGATGGAAGCCTTGCCCGAAGATCTGCGAACGGCGATCATGCTGCGCGAGATCGATGGCCTGTCCTACGAGGAAATCGCGCAAGTGATGGATTGCCCTATCGGGACGGTGCGTTCGCGCATCTTTCGCGCCCGCGACGCGATTTCCGCACGCCTCAAACCGATGCTGGATTCGGCACCGGACAAACGATGGTGATCATATGAAGACACGAATCTCGGCACTGATGGATGGCGAACTCGATGGCAACGAGGCCAGTGAATCCCTCGATGCCATGCGTCGTGGCGAAGCGCTGCGCCGGCAGTGGAGCGATGCCCACCTGATCGGCGAGGCACTGCGCAACGAAAAGCGACTCGACTTCGATATCAGCGCCAGCGTCATGGCGGCCCTGGAACAGGAGCCGACCGTGCTCGCACCGCAGCGGCGGGCACAACGCGACTGGTCCCGCCCCGCGCTTGCGCTGGCCGCGTCCGTCGCCGGAGTTGCGGTGGTGGCCTGGCTGGGCCTGGGGCCGGCTGCCGAACGTGCTCCCGCCGCCCAACTGGCGCTGGCCCCGGCCAAGGCGTTGCCGGTAGCCGCAACGGTTCCGTCGACGCCGCGCCTGCAGGAATATCTCGTTGCCCACCAGGCCTATTCGCCGGCCGGTCCGATGGTGGGCGGCGCACGCAACATCCGCACGGTTGCGGTGGCGGGCGAGGGGCGTTGATGCCGCGTTTTCAGTCGGCGCTGGTTGGTCGAGTCGGGTTGCTGCTGTGCTCGATGCTGGTCGTCACGCCAGCGCGCGCCGAGGATCCGCTGGCCCTGCTGCAAAAGATCGCCCAGGGCTCGCGTCAGTTGACCTACAGCGGAACTTTCGTCTACCGCAGCGGCCAGCGTGTCGATAGCTCGCGCATTGTGCATTCGGTGAAGGACGGCATTGAAGTCGAACGCATCGAGGCGCTCGATGGCAGCCCGCGCGAAGTGCTGCGCTCGGGAAGCGAGGTGAAGTGTTTCTTCCCCGACGAGAAATTGTTGATTGTCGAAAGCCGCCCCAGCCAAAGAGGGTTTCCCGCTCTTTTGCCGGCCGGTCTGGGTAGCCTGCCCGAGTATTACGCAATTCGCGAAGGCGGCAGCGCGCGCGTCGCCGGCCTGCACAGCCGTTCCCTGCGCCTCGAACCGCGGGACGCCCTGCGCTATGGCCACGAATTCTGGATGGACCAGGCCAGCGGCCTCCTGCTCAAGGCTAACCTGATCGGCGAGCGCGGCGAAACCCTGGAGTCGTTTACCTTCACCCAGGTGAATGTCGGCGGCCCCCTGGAACAGGGCGCGCTCGATGCCCGTTTCCATGGCGACCGTGTCAAGGTGCAGCAGGTGCGGACCACCGAACTCAAGGGGGATGATGTGGCATGGGTATTCCGCAACATGCTGCCCGGGTTTCGCAAGCTTACCGCGATGAAACGCCAGTCGGCGCCGGATCAGCCGGAAAGCCTGCATGTGGTGTTCTCCGACGGGCTGGCCTCGATTTCGGTCTTCATCGAGTCCGGTGGTGTTGGCGGCGAGGCCGATTCGGTGGCCAGCCTGGGGCCGGTGAATATTTACCGTCGCCAACTCGGCGAACATCGCCTGGTGGTCATGGGTGAAGTGCCGCCGCTGGCCGTCAAGCGCCTTGGCGATGGCATCGAACGGAGGCGAAAATGAGCCAATGCGACGCCGTGGTGGTCGACGTCGCCGGCAACGATGCGTGGGTTGAACTTCCGGCACGCGCCCCCAGTTGTGGCAATTGCAGGAACACCGACGCCTGCGTCGAGGGCCTGGCGGGAAACGCCGGTGTGCGCCGCTATCGCCTGGCCAACCACATCGGCGCCCGCATCGGCGACAGGGTCCGGCTCAACATCGCCGACGGCATGCTCTGGCGTGCGTCGCTGGCCTCTTACGTTTGGCCCTTGCTGCTGGCGATCGCCGGTGCCGTGCTGGGCCAGGGTCTGGGAGACGATGCCTGGGCCGCCGGGGGAACGCTGCTCGGGCTGGGCGTCGGGCTGACCCTGCTGCGGCGCCGTGAAGTGCAGGTGCGCGACGATCGAGAACTTGTTTCACTGCAATTTCCTACAAAAGAAATTCGATTCGAGGAACAGAAATGAAAAAATTCCTGACGATACTGGCCCTTGCCGTGGCTGCCCTGGTCTCGGTGCCGCTGGCGGCTCAGGCCAAGGACCTGCCCGACTTCACCGAACTGGTCGAGAAGCAGGGCGCCACCGTGGTCAACATCAGCACCACCCAGGTCATCAAGGGACGGCGCGGCATCCCCGGTTCCCCCTTCGGTGACGATGAGGCCGCGCAGGAGCTGCTGCGCCGCTTTTTCCCCGGCCAGATCCCGAACATCCCCGGCATGCCGCAGGAATTCAAGAACCGCTCGCTGGGCTCCGGTTTCATCATCGGTGCCGACGGCCACATCCTGACCAACGCCCATGTCGTCGAAGGTGCCGACGAAGTGCTGGTCAAACTGGCGGACAAGCGCGAGTTCAAGGCCAAGGTACTGGGCGCCGACAAGCGCACCGACGTCGCCCTGATCAAGATCGAGGCCAGCAACCTGCAGGTAGCCAAACTCGGCGATTCCGCCAAACTCAAGGTCGGCGAATGGGTGATTGCCATCGGCTCGCCTTTCGGCTTCGAGAACACCGTCACCGCCGGCATTGTCAGCGCCAAGGGGCGTTCCCTGCAGCACGAGAACTTCGTGCCCTTTATCCAGACCGATGTCGCCATCAACCCCGGCAACTCGGGCGGCCCGTTGTTCAACATGAAGGGCGAGGTGATTGGCATCAACTCGCAGATTTATTCCCGGTCCGGCGGCTCCATGGGCCTCTCGTTTGCGATTCCGATCGACCTGGCGATGGAAGTCCAGGGCCAGCTCAAGTCCAAGGGCAAGGTCAGCCGCGGTCGCCTCGGCATCGGCATCCAGGAGGTGAGCAAGGAGCTCGCCGAATCCTTCAACCTGAGCAAGCCGCAAGGCGCGCTGGTCGCTTCGGTGGTGAAGGGGGCTGCCGCCGACAAGGCCGGCATCGAAATCGGCGACGTCATCCTCAAGTACGACGGCAAGGCCGTGAATGAATCCAGTGACCTGCCGCGCATGGTCGGGTCGACCAGGCCGGGCAGCAAGGTCACGGTTCAGGTTTGGCGCAAGGGCTCGTCGCGCGAGCTCACCGCCGTGGTCGGCGAGATCCCTGACGAGGAGGGCAGCATTCGTACGGCCGGTCGTGGCAAGCCGTCGGAGCCGGCGGCCAATCGCCTCGGCCTGGTGCTCTCGGTGCCCAACGCCGAGCAGCGCAAGCAGATCGGTGTGCCGCATGGCTTGATCGTCGAGGACGTACGCAACGCCGGCACCCGCACCGAATTGAGGCAGGGCGACGTGATCCTCTCGGTGATCACCCGGGGCAGCCAGACCGACATCAAGTCGGTGGCGCAGTTCAACGAATTGCTTCAGGCCCTCGACAAAAGCGCCGCGATCACGCTGCTGGTCAGGCGTGGCGATTCCCAGACCTTCATCACCATCAAGGTTCTGAGCGACAAGTAGATGCCCGGCCCACGTTTGCGGCTCTACAGCCGCAATTACTGCCACCTTTGCCACGACATGCTCGTCGCGCTGCAAGCCTTGCGCGGCGAGCCCGGCGTGGCAGATTTCGAGATCGAGGTGCTTGACGTCGATGCCGATCCGGAAATGGAGGCGAAGTACGACGAACTGGTGCCGGTGCTGGCTGACGAGGAGGGGCAGGAACTCTGCCATTACTTCCTCGACGCGCCGAAAGTGCTCGGGTATCTGGACCGTTTTCCGGTAAAATAGTCGGCTGGCCATCCCCGCTCGAAGGCGCTCAAGTGCTTGAATGAGCGCTTTTTTTGTTGACCCCATGGATCACATCCGCAACTTCTCCATCATCGCCCACATCGACCACGGCAAATCGACCCTGGCCGATCGCATCATCCATCGCTGCGGCGGCCTGTCCGACCGCGAAATGGAAGCCCAGGTGCTCGACTCGATGGACATCGAACGCGAACGCGGGATCACCATCAAGGCGCAGACCGTGGCGCTGAGCTATGTTGCCCGCGACGGCAAGACCTACAACCTGAACCTGATCGACACCCCGGGCCACGTCGATTTTTCCTACGAAGTCAGCCGCTCGCTCTCGGCCTGCGAAGGCGCGCTGCTGGTGGTCGATGCCTCGCAGGGCGTCGAGGCGCAGACGGTGGCCAACTGCTACACCGCGATCGAGCTCGGCGTCGAGGTGGTGCCGGTGCTGAACAAGATCGACCTGCCGGCGGCCGACCCCGACAACGCCCGCACCGAGATCGAGGACGTGATCGGCATCGATGCCACCGACGCCATCCTCTGCTCGGCCAAGACCGGCCTCGGCGTGGACGACGTGCTGGAAGCCGTGATCGCCCGCATCCCGCCGCCCAAGGGCGATCCGGAGGCGCCGCTGAAGGCGCTGATCATCGATTCGTGGTTCGACAACTATGTCGGCGTGGTGATGCTGGTGCGCGTGGTCGACGGCACGCTGCGCGCCAAGGACAAGATCCTGCTGATGGCCGAAGGCTCGCAGCATCTGTGCGAGCAGGTCGGCGTGTTTACGCCCAAGTCACTGGTGCGCCCCGAACTGCGCGCCGGCGAGGTCGGCTTCATCATCTCCGGCATCAAGGAACTCGATGCCGCCAAGGTGGGCGACACCGTCACCATCGCCGACCGGCGGGCCGCCGAGGCGCTGCCCGGCTTCAAGGAAATCAAGTCGCAGGTTTTCGCCGGACTCTACCCCGTCGAATCCAACCAGTACGACAGCCTGCGTGATTCGCTGGAGAAGCTCAAGCTCAACGACGCTTCTCTGCACTACGAGCCGGAAGTGTCGCAGGCGCTGGGTTTCGGCTTCCGCTGCGGTTTCCTTGGTCTCTTGCACATGGAGATCGTGCAGGAACGCCTCGAACGCGAGTTCGACCAGGATCTGATCACCACCGCGCCGACCGTGGTGTACGAGGTGCTGATGCGTGACGGCAGCACCGTGCAGGTGGAAAACCCCGCCAAGCTGCCCGAAGTGCAGAAGATGGAGGAAATCCGCGAGCCCATCATCACCACCAAGATCTTCGTACCGCAGGAATACCTCGGCTCGGTGATCACCCTGTGCGAGCAGAAGCGCGGCTCGCAGGTGAACATGGCCTACCACGGCCGCCAGGTGCAGCTCACCTACGACATGCCGATGGCCGAAGTGGTGATGGACTTCTTCGACAAGCTGAAGTCGGTCTCGCGCGGCTACGCCTCGCTCGACTACGAATTCAAGGAGTACCGCGCGGCCGACGTGGTCAAGCTCGACGTGCTGATCAATGGCGACAAGGTCGATGCCCTGTCGCTGATCGTGCATCGCGCCAACGCCCCCTACCGTGGGCGCGAACTGGCGGCCAAGATGCGCGAGCTGATTCCCCGGCAGATGTACGACGTGGCCATCCAGGCGGCGATCGGTTCGACCATCGTCGCCCGCGAAAACGTCAAGGCCATGCGCAAGGACGTGCTGGCCAAGTGCTATGGCGGTGACATCACGCGCAAGAAGAAGCTGCTGGAAAAACAGAAGGCCGGCAAGAAGCGCATGAAGCAGGTCGGCAGCGTCGAAATTCCGCAGGAGGCCTTCCTGGCCGTGCTGCGCGTGGGTGACAAATGAACTTTGCGCTGATCCTCTTCATCCTGGTGGTGGCCACCGGCCTGGTCTGGGCCTTCGACCACTTTTACGCCCGCAAGAAGCGCACCGCCGATGCGCCCGATCCCTGGTGGGTGGAATACGGCGGCAGCTTCTTCCCGGTGATCCTGGCCGTGTTCCTGCTGCGCTCCTTCCTCGTCGAGCCGTTCAAGATCCCCTCCGGATCGATGATCCCGACCCTGCTGATCGGCGACTTCATCCTGGTGAACAAATTCACCTACGGCATACGCATTCCGGTGATGAACAAGAAAGTCGTCGCGCTGAATACCCCTCAGCGCGGCGATGTCGTCGTCTTCCGCTACCCTCCCGATCCCACCCTCGACTACATCAAGCGCGTGGTCGGCGTACCCGGCGACAAGGTGGCCTACAAGAACAAGAAGCTGACCATCAACGGGCAGGAAGTGACGCAGAAGAAGGCCGATGACTACCTCGATCGCGATCGCCTCTACTACACGCCGCGCTTTGTGGAAACCCTGGGTGCCGTCCAGCACGAAATCCTGGTCGAGGCCGATTCCCCGTCCTTCATCCCCATGGGTGGGCGCTTTCCGCAGGGCGAGAAATGTAACTACAATAGCGAGGGCATGAGTTGCGAGGTCCCGGCCGGCCACTATTTCATGATGGGCGATAACCGCGACAACTCTCAGGACAGCCGCTTCTGGGGCTTCGTGCCCGACGAAAACCTGGTCGGAAAAGCATTCTTCATCTGGTTCAATTTCGGCGATCTGAAACGGATCGGCTCGTTTCATTAGGGGGTAGCATGAAATATCAGCGTGGCGTCAGCCTCAATGCATTGATGATCGGTGGCGCGGCGGTCGGCGTCCTGGCCCTGCTGTTCATGAAGGTCGCCCCCGAATACATGGAATATGGCAACGTGGTCAAGGCGGTCAAATCCACCGCCGGCGACACCAGCCTCAAGGACGCGTCCGTGGCGCAGGTACGAACTGCCTATTCCAAGCGCGCCGAGATCGACAACATCAAGAGCCTGGATGCCAAGGACCTCGACATCACCAAGGAGGGCGGCGAACTGGTGATCTCCTTCGCCTACACACGCAAGGTTCCGCTGTTCAAGAACGTCAGCCTCGTCTTCGATTTCGAGGGCGCCAGCAACAAGTAATGAAGGCGCGGCGGCTGGAGGTGGCGCTGGGCCACGGCTTTGCCCGTCCCGAACTGCTGCGCCAGGCGCTGACCCACCGCAGTTTCGCCGCCACCAACAACGAACAGCTCGAATTTCTCGGCGATTCGGTCCTCGACTTGGCCATTGCCGCAAGCCTTTGCCTGCGCTTTCCCGAACTCAAGGAAGGCGAGCTGTCGCGCCTGCGTGCCAATCTGGTGCGCCAGGAATCCCTGGCCGAGATCGCCCTGAGCCTTGAGCTGGGCAGTTACCTTGCGCTGGGCGAGGGGGAACTCAAGAGTGGTGGCGCGCGCCGTCCCTCGATCCTGGCCGATGCCCTCGAAGCCATCATCGGCGCCATTTACCGTGATGCCGGTTTCGATACCGCGCGCGCCGTGGTTGAGCGTCTGTACCTGCCCGCCCTGGACCGCATCGACCCGGAAAACGCCGGCAAAGACCCGAAGACGGCCTTGCAGGAAATCCTCCAGGGCAAGCATCTGCCGTTGCCACGCTACAAGTTGCTGGCCACGCGCGGCGAAGCCCACGCCCAGGAATTCGAGGTCGAATGCGAGGTGCCTGAATTTGCCATCCGTACCAAGGGCATCGGCGCCAGCCGCCGCATTGCCGAACAACAGGCGGCCGAGCGCGCCCTGGCCGGAATCAGAAAATGACCATTGACTTTCGCACCGGCTATCTGGCCGTCATCGGCCGGCCCAACGTCGGCAAGTCCACGCTGACCAACCGTCTGGTCGGGGCCAAGATCAGCATCACCTCGAAGAAGGCGCAAACCACCCGCCATCGCATCCACGGCATTCTCAGCACCGACGATGCCCAGTTCATCTTCGTCGATACCCCCGGCTTCCAGATGGCGCACAAAAATGCGCTCAATCGACTGATGAACCGCAGCGTCACTTCCACCTTTGCTGACGTCGATGTCATCCTGCTGGTGGTCGAGGCCGGCAACTGGGGCAGCGGCGAGGCCGAGATCCTGCGCATGCTGCCCGCGGACAAGCCGGTGCTGCTGGTGATCAACAAGATCGACCGCCTCGCCGACAAGGCCGAGCTGTTGCCCTTCATTCAGAAGCTGTCGGCCCTGCACGGCTTCGCTGAAATCCTGCCGATCTCGGCCGAGAAGGGCCTCGGCACCGAGACGCTGCTTCGCGCCGCGCGTGCCTACCTGCCCGAAGGGCCGGCGGTGTTCGACGCCGACGACATCACCGACCGCAACGAGCGCTTCCTCGCCTCCGAGATCCTGCGCGAAAAACTGTTCCGCAACCTCGGTGAAGAGCTGCCCTACGGCATCGCCGTCGAAATCGAAAAGTTCGAACAGGAAGGCGGACTGCGCCGCATCCACGCCGCGGTGATCGTGGACAAATCCGGTCACAAGCCGATTGTCATCGGCAAGGGAGGCGAACGCCTGAAGCGCATTTCCACCGACGCGCGCAAGGAAATGGAGTCGCTTTTCGGCGGCAAGGTCTGGCTCGAAACCTGGGTCAAGGTCAAGGGCGGCTGGGCCGACGACGAGCGGGCGTTGAAGTCTCTCGGATACGAGTGAGTCCGTGGGCAAGAATCGAGTAGACGGTCAGGCCGCCTACGTCCTGCACCTGCATCCCTACAGCGAGACCAGTCTCGTGGTCGATGTCTTCAGTCGCGACCACGGCCGCGTGCCGCTGCTGGCGCGTGGCGCGCGCCGCCCGCGTTCGGCCATGCGCGGCATGCTGATGTCCTTCCAGCCGCTGGAACTCGGCTGGTTCGGCGGTGGCGAAGTCAAGACCCTGGCCAAGGTCGAATGGCTGGGCGGCATGCCGCTCTTGGGCGGACGCTGCCTGCTGCTGGGCTACTACCTCAACGAGCTGCTGCTCAAGATGCTGCCGCGCGAGGATGCCCACGCCGCGTTGTTTGACGCCTATGCCGCGGCCCTTCGTGCCCTGGCCGAAGGTGCTGCCGACGCCCCCGAATTGCGCCGCTTCGAAAAGACGCTGCTCAAGGAACTCGGCTACGGCCTGACGCTCGACGTCGATGTCGACACCGGGCGCCCCGTGCTGCCCGAGGGTCGCTATGCCTTTCTCATCGAGCGCGGACCGGTGGCGACGAGAGTCGGCGCTGGCGACACGGCGAGCGGCGACGATGCCCCGGCGCTCTCGGGCAAGACCCTGCTCGACATGGCCGCCGACGACTATTCCGACCCGCGCACGCGGCTCGAAAGCCGGCGCCTGATGCGCCAGCTGATTTCGCACCACCTCGGCGGCAAGAGCCTGCAGTCGCGCCGTGTGTTCATGGAATTGCAGGAACTGTAAACTGCCGTAGAGAGGCAAAAACAATGATCGAACTCGGCGTCAACATCGACCACGTCGCTACCGTGCGCGAAGCGCGCAAGGGCCACGAACCCGACCCGGTCTGGGCCGCCGTCGAGGCCCACCTCGGCGGTGCCGACGGCATCACCGTGCACCTGCGCGAAGACCGGCGCCACATCCAGGACCGCGACGTGCAGCGCCTGCGCGAGCTCACGCACATCAAACTCAACCTGGAAATGGCCGCCACCGACGAAATGCTCGGCATCGCCTGCGCGCTCAAGCCGGAAATGGCGATGCTGGTGCCCGAGGGCCGCCACGAAATCACCACCGAAGGCGGTCTCGACGTTGCCGGCCAGCAGGCGCGGTTGCATGAGGTCGTGGCCCACCTGGCTGGCGCCGGCATCATGACCAGTGCTTTCATTGATGCCGAATTGCCCCAGGTCGAGGCCGCCGCGAAGATCGGCGTGCGCGTCTGCGAGATCCACACCGGCCCCTATGCCCACGCCTTCTTCAACCATGGCCGCGATGCCGAAAGCCCGGCCGTGGTCGCCGAGCTGGAAAAGATCCGCAAGGCCGGCGCCGCCATCCGCGCCGCCGGCATGCGCTTCAATGCCGGCCATGCGCTCAACTACTTCAACGTCCAGCCCGTCGCCGCGCTGCCCGGCATCCGCGAACTGCACATCGGCCATGCCATTGTCAGCCGTGCCGTCTTCGTCGGCATGCGCGAGGCCGTCGCCGAAATGAAGCGCCTGATGCGCGAGGCCCAATGCGGATAGGGAGCCGACATATTCCCGTTCCGTCGGACGGGCTGTTCAGCCACCTCACCCGCCGGGCGGGGGAGGTTGGGAGGGGGTGTCCATTGAACACGAATCATGCGCGGCAAGACCCGTCGCGCGCGGCGGGTTGCCGCGCATGATTTTCGGCATCGGCACCGACATCGTCGCGATTGCACGCATGACCGAGTACTGGCAGCGCCACGGCGAGCGCGGCCTGGAAAAGATGCTCGCGCCCGCGGAGCGCGAGGCCTGCCGCGCCAGCCCCGATCCCGGCCGCTTCCTGGCCAAGCGCTTCGCCGCCAAAGAGTCGCTGGGCAAGGCCTTCGGCAGCGGCGTGCGCGCCCCCGTGCTGCTGCCCGACATCGCCGTTGTACACGACGAACTCGGCAAGCCCGCGTTCGCCTACTCGCCCGCGCTGGCCGCTCACTTCGCCGCGCGGGGCCTCAGCGCCCACCTTTCCATCAGCGACGAGCAGGACTACGCCGTCGCCTTTGTCATCTTGGAGAAAACATGAACACATTGCCCCTCGGCCCGCTGATGATCGATGTCGCCGGCCTCGAACTCACCAACGCCGAGCGCGAGCGCCTGACCCACCCGCTGGTCGGCGGCGTCATCCTGTTCAAGCACAACTACCAGGACCCGCAGCAGCTGACTGCCCTGTGCGCCGCCATTCACGGCCTGCGCAGCCCGGCGCTGCCTATCGCCATCGACCACGAAGGCGGCCGCGTGCAGCGCTGCCGCGAAGGCTTCACCCACCTGCCGCCGATGCGCCGCCTGGGCGAACTGTGGGATAGCGATCGCGCCGCCGCGCGCGAGGCTGCCTCCAGCCTCGGCTACCTGCTTGCCGCCGAGTTGCGTGCTTGCGGCGTCGACTACTCCTTCACCCCGGTGCTCGACCTCGACTGGGGCCCCAGCGGCGTCATCGGCGACCGTGCCTTCCACAAGAACCCGGAGGCCGTGGCCGAACTCGCCGGCGCCCTGATCGAGGGCCTCTCCGCCGCCGGCATGGGCTGCTGCGGCAAGCACTTCCCCGGCCACGGCTGGGTCGCCGCCGACTCGCACCTCGCCATCCCGGTCGATGAGCGCCGCCTCGCCGAAATGGAACCCGACCTCACGCCCTACCGGCGCCTCAAGCTCGACGGCGTGATGCCGGCCCATGTGATCTATCCGCAGGTCGACAGCCGGCCCGCCGGTTTCTCGCCGGTGTG
Organism: Rhodocyclales bacterium; assembly: GCA_016215645.1. Classification (GTDB taxonomy): domain Bacteria; phylum Pseudomonadota; class Gammaproteobacteria; order Burkholderiales; family Rhodocyclaceae; genus Sulfuritalea. The sequence goes on along the minus strand of JACRIX010000102.1, from coordinate 1,187 downwards.
GCTGGAAAAACTGCGCAATGAATTCGGATTCGACGGCGTCATTTTCAGCGACGACCTCTCGATGGAAGGCGCCGCCTTCGCCGGCAACATGGTGCAGCGCGCCGAGGCCGCCTGGGCAGCCGGCTGCGACATGCTGCTGATCTGCAATTCGCCCGATGCCGTGGCCGACGTGCTGGCCAACTGGAAGCCCGCCCCCGATCCACAACGCGCCGCGCGCATCGCACGCATCGCACCGGGCTCGGCTTGGCAGCCGGATGCCACACGTTACGCGGCGGGCACGGCAGCGGTGCAGCGCCTGAGCTGAAACCCTGCGGATTGCAAGGCGCCGAACGGTCGCTCAGGCGCGCACCACGCTGCTGGCGCTCCACCCGACCGACGGATCAGGTGTCGCTGCGCAACTTTCGCCGAAGAACCACATGGGTGGCCTTCTCGGATGCGTCGAACTGAACGCATTCGTATCCTGACGCTCTCAGGTCAACTCCCTCGAACAGTCGTTCTCCGCTACCCAGCAGAACCGGTGCAATTGCGACGTGCAGTTCATCAACAAGACCAGCACGAAGAAACTGCCGTATGGTGTTGAGACTACGCCTCGGACGACCGAACAGAGACAACGAAAAGTTCAATCCTTCGCGACCAAGACAAGACGAAATTGACCGAAGTCTTTTCCGAGAATCATCTTCATAGGAATGACTGACAACCCGAGCCCAATGATCCCGCCAAGAGGCGCGGTGATGTATTGGATAGTACTCAATCCGACACCCATAGCGCCCATGATGAGGCCGAGAATGAAACCGACGATGCCGCCAGCGATAGCTGCCACGACAATTGCTATGACGTTGCGCCAAGCGTATGCCCACCAAACCCGGATGACCTTATTCCATGTGATTTCAACTTCAATAGCACTCTCCCTGATGGTTGATAACAAAGGCACTGCGACTTACGAGAACTATTGCAGAGACGCAAGCGATTATTGAGACTCGTATAAGTAGATGACATCAGAAAGCCAGCTCAGCCTGTTTCCAGAACGCGGTGATCAGCGTCGGTCTCTGACCTGACCGGGGATTTTCGGACCAGCGTGATCTAGAGATAATGGCTCCTCAGACGAGGAGTTGGCATGAAGAAGAGCAGGTACAACGAAGAACAGATTGTCAGGATATTGCGCGAGGCGGATCGGGATACGGTAGTCG
>JACRIX010000103.1 GCA_016215645.1 Rhodocyclales bacterium | reverse complement strand
TTCTTGCCGTTGGCGTATTCCTGGCACTTCTCGGTGTGGAACTGGCCGGTCTTGCCGGTGATGCCCTGGGTGATGACTTTGGTGTCTTTGTTGATGTAAATGGACATAGCGTTTCCTTACTTGACGGCGGCGACGATCTTGGTCGCGGCCTCGGCCATGGAGTCGGCGGTGATGATCGGCAGACCGGATTCGGCAAGGATCTTCTTGCCCAGGTCTTCATTGGTACCCTTCATGCGCACCACCAGCGGCACGGAAAGATGGGTTTCGCGGGCCGCCGTCACCACGCCGTTGGCGATGGTGTCGCACTTCATGATGCCGCCGAAGATATTCACCAGGATGCCCTTCACCTTGGGGTTCTTGAGCATGATCTTGAAGGCCTCGGTGACCTTCTCGGTGGTGGCGCCGCCGCCAACGTCGAGAAAGTTGGCCGGCTCGGCGCCGAACAGCTTGATCGTATCCATGGTCGCCATGGCCAGGCCGGCGCCATTCACCAGGCAGCCGATGTTGCCGTCGAGCGAGATGTAAGCGAGGTCGAATTTCGAGGCCTCGATCTCGTCGGCGTCCTCTTCATCGAGGTCGCGGTAGGCGACGATCTCGGGATGACGATACAGGGCGTTGGAATCGAAGTTGAACTTGGCGTCCAGGGCCTTGATGTTACCGTTGCCTTCGAGGATCAGCGGGTTGATTTCCGCCAGCGAGGCATCGGTTTCCATATAACAGGTGTAGAGCTTCTTCAGCGTATCCACCGCCTGCGCCAGCGAGCCGGCGGGAACGCCGATGCCGTTGGCCAGTTCATTGGCCTGCGCGTCGGTCAGGCCGGCGGCCGGGTCGACGAAGACCTTGATGATCTTCTCCGGTGTCTTGTGAGCGACTTCCTCGATGTCCATGCCGCCTTCGGAGGAGGCCATCATGGCGACCTTCTGCGTGGCGCGATCGGTCAGCGCGGCGACGTAGTATTCCTTCTTGATGTCGGCGCCCTCCTCGACCAGGAGACGGTTGACCTTCTGGCCTTCCGGGCCGGTCTGGTGCGTCTTCAACTGCATGCCGAGGATCTGGCCGGCGTAGGCCTTGACCTCATCCATCGACTTGGCCACCTTGACACCGCCGCCCTTGCCGCGACCACCGGCGTGAATCTGGGCCTTGACCACCCAAACCTTGCCACCGAGGGTTTCCGCTGCCTTGACCGCGTCGTCCACGGAAAAGCAGGGAATGCCGCGCGGGACTGTCACGCCGAATTTTTTCAGGATTTCCTTGCCCTGATATTCGTGGATTTTCATGCGTATTCCTTGTTGTATGAGGTGCGTTGATCTGAAGCCGGCATCAAGCGGCCACAGCGGATGCCGGTCTTGTTGTCGCGGAATCGGCTCGGTGGCCGGTAAGTTTCCTGGGATGCGATTGCCAGCGCCGACGTTTGGAAACTCGTCCCGGCACCATTGTTGCGGCGCGGAATACTAACATAAGGAGACTTAATCGAAGCTTACAAAAAGCTGCTGGTGAGTGCTGCCCCGCGGCCGAATTGACGGACCACCACGCTCCGGCTACTGTCCCGATGAATCCATCTCGACCCGGGGAAGCCAACATGACCTCAACCCGATACCTGCTGGCGCTCGACCAGGGCACCTCCAGTTCCCGCAGCATCGTCTTCGATGCCGGCGGGAGTATTGTCGCCATGGCGCAGCGCGAATTCCGCCAGTTGTTTCCGCAGCCGGGCTGGGTCGAACATGATCCATTGGAGATCTGGAGCAGCCAACTGGCCACGGCGCAGGAAGCCCTGGCCAAGGCGGACTTGAAAGCGGGCGATATCGCCGCCATCGGCATCACCAACCAGCGCGAGACCACGGTGGTGTGGAATCGGCGCACCGGCACGCCGCTGAGCAATGCCATCGTCTGGCAGGACCGCCGCACCGCACCGGCCTGCGCGATGCTCGTGCAACGCGGACTGGCGGATAGGGTGCGTGAGCGCACCGGCCTGGTCATCGACGCCTATTTCTCGGGAACCAAGCTCGCCTGGATTCTTGACAACGTTGCCGACGCGCGCAACGCAGCGGAGCGCGGTGAATTGGCCTTCGGCACGATAGATACCTGGTTGCTCTGGCAGCTGACGCGCGGCGCCGTCCATGCCACGGATGTCAGCAATGCCTCGCGCACGCTGCTCTTCGACATCCACCGCAACCAGTGGGATGACGAACTGCTGGCCATGCTCGATATCCCGCGTTCGCTGCTGCCCGAGGTGCATCTGTCCAGCCATCGGTTCGGCCGGACGGCACCCGAATTGTTCGGCACGCCGATCGCAATCGGCGGCATCGCCGGCGACCAGCAGGCCGCGCTCTTCGGCCAGGCCTGCTTTTCCACCGGCATGGCCAAGAATACCTACGGCACGGGCTGCTTCCTGCTCATGCAAACCGGCGAGAACTGTACTGCCAGCAACAATGGCCTGATCTCCACCAGCGCAGCGCAAACAGGGCCGACGCCGAACTACGCACTGGAAGGCAGCGTATTCATCGGTGGCGCCGTGGTGCAATGGCTGCGCGATGGCCTGCAGGCCATCGACGCCAGCCCGGCCGTGCAACGCCTTGCGGAAAGCGTTCCTGACAGCGGCGGCGTGATCTTCGTGCCCGCCTTCACCGGGCTCGGCGCACCGTATTGGCAACCGGATGCGCGCGGCGCCATTCTCGGCCTCACGCGCGGCAGCAGCGTCGCCCACATCGCTCGCGCCGCACTGGAAAGCATCGCCTTCCAAAGCGCCGCGCTGTTGCAGGCCATGAGCCGCGATCTCGGCGACGGCAAAGGCGTGACCGAATTACGTGTGGATGGCGGCGCCTGCGTGAATAACCTGCTGATGCAGTTCCAGGCCGATCTGCTGGGCATACCCGTGGTGCGGCCCAAAGTCATCGAAACCACGGCGCTGGGCGCGGCTTACCTGGCCGGACTTGCCTGTGGCGTGTACTCGGGCACCGAGGAACTGGCGGAACATTGGCAGGCAGAGCGGAGCTTCCATCCGACGCTGTCGCGCGATCGCGCCGCCGAACTGATGCATGCCTGGGAACACGCGGTGGCGCAAACGACGCTGAAATCGGCGTAGTACCAGCGCCGACTCCCGGGCTGGTCCTCAGCCGCCGCGCCGCGCTTCCTTCAAGGTCTTCAGGTCCGGCAGTTGCAGGCGCTTGCGGTCGGGTTCGGCCGCCGTCAGGGCGTCGACTTCCCGCAGCGTGCCATGGCAGCGGCGGACAAGGTCATGGTAAACGCCGGTGCCCTCGATCTTCCAGCTCATTTCCAGTTCGGTCAGCTCGCGCATCACCTTGGCCGGCACGCCCGCGGCCAGCATGCGCGGCGGGATCTCCAGGCCTGCCTTGACGAAACTCTGTGCCGCGACGATCGCCGATTCGCCTACCACCGCCTTATCCATGACCACTGCATTCATTCCGACCATGCCATTGCGGCGCACGATGCAGCCGTGCAGGATGGCGCCGTGGCCGATGTGGCCGTCCTCTTCGACGATTGTGTCGCTGCCGGGAAAACCATGCATCACGCAGCAGTCCTGCACATTCGCGCCGGGACCGATGAACAGCCGACCAAAATCGCCGCGCAGGCTGGCGCAGGGGCCGATGTAGGCGCGCGGCCCGATGTGCACATCGCCGATCAGCACCGCGGAGGGATGGACGTACGCCGCTGGGTCGACAACCGGCACGATGCCGTCGATGGCAAAGACTTTCATGCGTCAGAACCGTAGGAAATGATACATTTTCATTCTAAACTGATCCGCCTTCCCGTGTCGTTATCGACCCACCGAAGGTGTGCAACGCAACCGACCAGGACCGCCCGACCCGCCCATGAGCTACCAGCACATTCTTTTTTCGCTCGATGCCGGCATTGCCCGCATCACGCTGCACCGACCCGACCGACTCAACAGCTTCAACGTCGACATGCACATGGAGTTACGCGACGCACTCACCCGTACCCGCGACGGCGGCGCCCGCGTGCTGCTGCTGACCGGAGCGGGGCGCGGCTTCTGCGCCGGGCAGGACCTGGCCGACCGCAATGTCTCGGCCGATGCCGCGCCCGTCGATCTTGGCTACACGATAGAAACTTATTACCGGCCGCTGATCCTCAGCCTGCACGCGCTGGAAATGCCCGTCATCTGCGCCGTGAATGGCGTCGCCGCCGGTGCCGGCGCCAGCATCGCCCTGGCCTGCGACATCGTCCTCGCCGCCCGCTCGGCCTCCTTCATCCAGGCCTTCTGCAAGCTCGGTCTGGTACCCGATGCCGGCGGCACCTGGGCGTTGCCGCGCCTGGTCGGCAATGCCCGCGCCATGGGCCTGGCCATGCTCGGCGACAAGCTTTCCGCCGAGCAGGCGGAGAACTGGGGCCTGATCTGGAAGTGCCTCGACGACGACCAGCTGATGACCGAAGCCGAGAAGCTTGCGCTGCACTTCAGCACGGCGCCGACCAAGGGCCTGGCCCGCACCAAGCAGGCAATCTACGCCAGCGGCGGCAACACCCTGGAGCAGCAGCTCGACCTCGAGCGCGACTACCAGCGCGAACTCGGCTTCGGTCCCGACTACCGCGAGGGTGTGGCCGCCTTCATGGCAAAGCGTCCCGCCAATTTCACGGGGAAGTGACATGGCGCTGACTCCGCAACAAGTCGCCGAACGCTGCACGGCCACGATGTGGCCCAACGACCACGCCGCCCAGGGCCTCGGCATCGTGATCCGCGAGACCACGCCGGGTGGCGCGGTGGCCGAGATGAAAGTCCGGCAGGACATGGTGAACGGGCACGGCATCGCCCACGGCGGCTTCCTCTTCGCCCTGGCCGACACCAACTTCGCCTATGCCTGCAACAGCTTCAACCACTACACCGTGGCCGCCGGCGTCGACATCAACTTCATCGCCCCGGCCCATCTCGGCGATACACTGACGGCCGTCGGACGCGCCCGCCACCAGGGCGGGCGCTCCGGCATCTACGACATCGAGGTCACGAACCAGGACGGCAAGCTGATCGCCGTGTTTCGCGGCCGTTCCACCCGCATCAAGGGACATTTCTTCGACGAAAGCACCGAATCATGAGCGAACAAGCCTTCATCTGCGACGCAGTACGCACCCCGATCGGCCGCTATGGCGGCACGCTCGCCAGCATCCGCACCGACGACCTCGCCGCCCTGCCGATCAAGGCGCTGATGGCGCGCAATCCGGGCGTCGACTGGAAGCAGGTCGAAGACGTGATCTACGGCTGCGCCAACCAGGCCGGCGAGGACAACCGCAACGTGGCGCGCATGGCGGCCCTCCTGGCCGGCCTGCCGGTCGAGGTGCCGGGCGCCACGATCAACCGCCTCTGCGGTTCGGGCATGGATGCCGTGGGCACGGCGGCACGCGCGATCAAGGCCGGCGAAGCCGGGCTGATGATCGCCGGCGGCGTCGAGAGCATGAGCCGCGCGCCCTTCGTCATGCCCAAGGCCGAAAGCGCCTTTTCGCGCAGCAATGCGGTCCATGACACCACCATCGGCTGGCGCTTCATCAACAAGCTGATGAAGGCCCAGTACGGCGTCGACTCCATGCCGGAGACGGCCGACAACGTCGCCGCCGATTTCAGCATCGAGCGCGCCGCCCAGGATGCCTTCGCCCTGCGCTCGCAGCAGCGCTGGGGCGCCGCCAACGCGGCCGGTTTCTTCAAGGGCGAGATCGTGCCGGTGGAAATCGCGCAGAAGAAGGGCGAGCCGAAGGTCTTCGATACCGACGAACACCCGCGCACCGACACCACACTGGAACAACTGGCCAGGCTCAAGGGCATCAACGGCCCCGAACTGACAGTGACCGCAGGCAATGCCTCGGGCGTCAATGACGGCGCCTGCGCGCTGCTGCTGGCCTCGGAAGCCGCCGCCAAGACCCACGGCCTGACACCCAGGGCGCGTGTGGTGGCGATGGCCACGGCCGGCGTGGCACCGCGCATCATGGGTTTCGGCCCGGCGCCGGCGGTGAAGAAGCTGCTGGAGCAGACCGGCCTGACTCTGGCGCAGATGGATGTCGTCGAACTCAACGAAGCCTTTGCCGCGCAGGGCCTGGCGGTCACCCGCGACCTGGGCCTCGCCGACGACGACCCGCGCGTCAATCCCAACGGCGGCGCCATCGCCATCGGCCATCCGCTGGGCATGAGCGGTGCGCGCCTGATCACCACCGCTACTTACCAGTTGCATTGCACGGGCGGTCGCTTTGCACTGTGCACCATGTGCATCGGCGTCGGCCAGGGCATCGCGATCATCATCGAGCGGGTCTGACGCTGGATTCCGATCACTTTTCCGGCCACGCCTCGGCCTACGCCCGGGCGCGGCCCTCCTACCCGGCGGAGCTTTTCGACTGGCTGGCACGGCAATGTGCCGGCCATGACCTGGCCTGGGACTGCGGTACCGGCAACGGGCAGGCCGCGCGCGCCCTGGCCGGGCATTTCGTAGGCGTCCATGCCACCGACCTCTCGGCCGAACAGATCGCCCAGGCGAGGCCCGACCCGCGCATCACCTACCTGGCCGCGCCGGCCGAGCAAAGCGGCCTGCCGGATGCCTGCGGCGACCTCGTCACCGTCGCCCAGGCCCTGCACTGGTTCGCCGGCGAGGCTTTCTACGCCGAGGTTAGACGTGTGCTGAAACCGGGCGGCGTGTTTGCCGCCTGGACTTACACGCTGCTGCGGGGCGAACCCGACCTGAACGCCATCGTCGAGGACTTCTACCGCCATACCATCGGCCCCTGGTGGCCGCCGGAACGGCGCTGGGTAGACCTCGGCTACCGCGGGATGCCCTTCCCGTTCGAGGAAATCCCCGCGCCGGGTCTCGAGATCCGCCTCGAATGGACACTGGACGACGTGCTGGCCTACCTGCGCACCTGGTCGGCGACGCAGCGCTACATCAAGGAACGCGGCAGCGATCCCTGTGTCGAACTCGGCGTACGCCTGCGGCATGTCTGGCCGGACCCGCAGGCGACGAAATCCATCGTCTGGCCCATTGCCTTGCGCTGCGGGAGGAAAGCATGAACATCGAGATCGCGACCTCATTGGGCACCTCGGTTGCCACACTCGGCGGAGGCTGCTTCTGGTGCCTGGAAGCCGCCTTCGTCCAGTTGCAGGGGGTCGAATCCGTGGTCTCCGGCTATGCCGGCGGCGCCACGGAGAACCCCGATTACCACAGCATCTGTACCGGTCGCACCGGTCACGCCGAGGTGGTCGAGGTGCGCTTCGATCCGGCGGTGATCGACTACCGCACGCTCCTGCTGGCCTTTTTCGCCGTGCACGACCCAACCACCTTGAACCGCCAGGGCAACGACATCGGCAACCAGTACCGCTCGGTGATCTTCACCCACGACGCGGAGCAGGAGCGGATTGCCCGGGAGTTGATCGCTGAACTCGGCGCCTCCGATACCTGGCCGAACCCCATCGTCACCGCCGTGTCGCCAGCGCCGACTTTCTGGCGCGCCGAGGATTACCACCAAAACTACTACGCCAACAACCCGCACCAGGGCTATTGCCAGGCCGTCGTGGCGCCCAAGGCCGCCAAGCTGCGCAAGGTCTTCGCCGGGCGGCTGAAGAACAACTGAACTATTCCGCGTCGGGCTGCTCGGCCGGAACAGAGGTCGCAAAGGCCGGCAGCGTCTGGCAGCGCTGATTGATGCGCATCACCGTCGGCACGTGGTCGAGGCGGCAATTGAAGCGCTGCGCATTGAAGATCTGCGGCACCAGCAGCGCGTCGGCCAGGGTCGGCGTATCGCCATGGCAGAAGTCTCCCGTGCGCGGGTCGCCGGCCAGCATGGCCTCCACGGTTTCGAGCCCGGTTTCGACCCAATGCCGGTACCAGGCGTTCTTCTGCTCCTCGGTAACACCCAGCGTCTTCGTCAGGTAGCCGAGGACGCGCAGGTTGTTCAGCGGGTGGATCTCGCAGGCGATCGACAAGGCCAGCGCCCGGACCCGCGCCCGACCGGCCGGATCCACCGGCAGCAAGGGCGGACTAGGCCGGGTTTCCTCAAGGTATTCGATGATCGCAAGCGATTGGCTGAGCACCCCGCCGTCATCGTCTTGCAGGACCGGTACCAGGGCAGCAGGATTCATGGCCTTGTACTCGGCGGAAAACTGCTGCCCACCCCCCTTTACGAGATGGACCGGCATGTAGTCGTAGGGCAGGCCTTTCAATGCCAGCGCGATGCGAACACGAAAGCTGGCCGAACTGCGAAAGTAGCTGTATAGCTTCATGGGTGACCCGGGAATGGTTAATTGAAGGACTTGCCGAGGCCTGATCCGGCGACAGGCCGACGCGGAGCTGGTACTAGAATAGCAGTACTTTTGCGCTCTTCGGGGTCCCATGCCGACTTGCCTGGTTACACTGCTGTCCTGCTCCCGAAAGCGCATCGGCCCGGTGTTGCTCCTCCTCCTGCTGACGCCCGGGCTCGCCGAAGCCGCCGTGGCACCCGCTGAACTCAAGCGTACCGACACACTGGACATGCGGCGCGCCGGAAAGATTTCCAATGACGAACGCGCGGTACTGCGCATCGAATGGCGCGCCGGCCTGAGCGGCGTCGATGCCGACCGCAGCATGCTGGAAATCATGACCAAGCTGCGGCAGATGGAAGCCAACGTCCAGATTGTCGGCCAGGCCTTGCGCAGCATGCCCGCCGAGAAGCGCGCCGCCAATCGGGCGCCGGTTGACACGGCAGAACCTGAAGCTGGCATGGATTGGCGGCTGATGGCAGGCAACATCACAGCCCTGATGCTGGTAGCCATATGGTGGTCCAGCCGCCGCAAGGCGCAAGCCGAAGCGGCCGCCGTCGAAGCGAAACTCACTGCGCGCGTGCGCGCGGAATCGGCAGCGATTACTGCCGTACCAATGCCGCAGTTCGCCGATTTCACAACGCCACCTGCGCCCCCGAGTCCCCCTGACCTGCCGATACTGGAAGCCGAAGCTGCCGAAGCGGCCGAGCCAGCGGAAACCACGGCAGAAGCACATGCCATGGCACCGCCAACGTCCGGACCAGCGCACATCACGACAGACGAGGTCTTGACGGCTGTGCCGGCTGCGGAGCCGGTCCAGGATCTTCCGGCACCGATCCAGTCGCCGATCATCGATTTTGTCCTGGAGGAAGCCGACCCCGAAACCGTTGTCGCTGCGCCGCCAAGGCGATCAAAACCATCGATTGCGCTCATCACACCCGCCGAAGTCAGCAGCCAGCTGAAAAACAAGAATGTCGAGCCGACCCTGCAACTGGCCGAAATCATGCTGTCGATGGGCCTGGAACAAGGTGCCGCGCAGACCTTGGTCGAGTACACCGAGGCCAACCCCAAGCATGCGATCTACCATATGCTCAAGCTTCTCGGCATTTACCGCAAGCGCGGGATGCACCGCGAGTTCCAGGAGACCGCGGAAAAGCTGCGCAAGAACTTCAACATCCAGGCCGAGGACTGGGCCATTGCCGACAGTGGCGACTCGCCGTCGCTGGAGGGCTTCTCGCGCGTCTCGCAACATGTCCAGTCGATCTGGAGTCAGCCCGAGGAATGCATCAGTTACCTGCGGCACCTGATTGAGGACAACCGCGATGGCGCCCGTGCCGGCTTCCCCCAATCCGTGGCAGAGGAAATCCTGATGCTGGTGGATATCCTCAAGGAATCCTCGGGCTCGACTCAGGAAGTCGCGTAGCGCTCCACTTGCTGATCGATGGCGCCGAAGATGCTCGCGCCGCTGGCATCGAACATTTCGATGCGGACGCGGTCGCCGAAACGCATGAAGGGCGTCCGCGGCTTTCCCTCTTCGATGGTCTCGTACATGCGCACTTCGGCGATGCAGCAATAGCCGACGCCGCCGTTGGCCACCAAGGAACCGAACAGCCCGCCCTGCTTGTTCGACACGGTCCCGGAGCCGACGATGGATCCCGCTTCGATCTCGCGCGTCTTCGCCAGGTGCGCCATCAGCTGGGCAAAATTGAAGATCATGTCCATGCCGGCATCCGGTTTGCCGAAGGGCTGGTCATTGAGCGCGACGACAAGCGGCAGATGCACCTTGCTGTCGCGCCAGGCATCGCCGAGTTCGTCCGGCGTCACCGCCACCGGCGAGAAGGCCGAGGCCGGCTTGGACTGCAGGAAGCCGAAGCCCTTGGCCAGTTCGGCGGGGATCAGGTTGCGCAGGCTGACGTCATTGACCAGCATCAGCAGGTGGATCTGCTGCGCGCACCGAGCCGGCGTGGCACCCATCGGCAGGTCGCCGGTGATCACCGCCACCTCGGCCTCGAAATCGATACCCCAGGCTTCGTCGCAAGCCCATACCGGATCGCAGGGTCCGACGAAACTGTCCGATCCGCCCTGGTACATCAGCGGATCGGTCCACAGCTCGGGCGGCATCTCGGCATTGCGCGCCTTCCTCACCAGTTCGATGTGATTGACATAGGCCGAGCCATCGGCCCACTGGTAGGCGCGCGGCAGGGGGCTATGGCAGGCCCGTGGATCGAACGGCTCGGCATGACGTGCGGCGCCGTTGTTCAGCGCTTCATAGACCGCAGCGAGTCGCGGCGCCACTGCATCCCAGGCGTCGAGCGCCTGTTGCAGGGTTGATGCGATATCGGCTACGGCCTGGCAGCGCGCCAGATCGCGGCTGACCACCACCAGCGTGCCGTCACGGCCGCCCCGCTTCAGCGTCGCCAGCTTCATATCGGAACCTCTGAACAAGTCGCTGATGCCCGCGACGCGGCTTTCCCGGGATGGGATGCAAGGAAGGGCGACGCAGTCATGGCATGCACCCTGGCAAGGAGCCCTGACGCCGCAGACCGCCCGGGAAAGCCACGTCCCGTAGGGTTCGGCCAAAATGCCGCGCTCGCGGCGTTGCGCTCCTCGGCCGCGGGAGATACCGCGGCTGTCGTCGCGCGCCTTGCGATCATCGGCATTTTGGCTCGAACGCGGGTCATCATGGACCTATTCAGAGGTTCCCATGCCCCAGGTCTTGTAGCTGCCGTCATGCATCCAGCGCGCGTGCTGCGGTGCCTTTTTTGTCACCGCCCACTCGTTGAGCATGTCCCACTTGACCTCGTCCAACCGCCGCATCATTTCCGGTGTATCGGTATTGAAGGCAAGCTCCAGGCGATGGCCGCTCGGGTCGAAAAAGTAGATCGACAGGAATAATGCATGGTCGGTCGGCCCGACCACCTCGATGCCGTCGGCTTCGAGCCTCGCCTTGGCCGCCAGCAACTCCTCCATTGAGGCGACTTCCAGCGCCAGGTGCTGGGTCCACGCCGGCGTGTTCGGATCGCGGCCCATCCCTGGTCGGGTCGGCAGCTCGAAAAAGGCGAGGATGTTGCCCCCGCCGGCATCGAGGAAGACGTGCATGTAGGGGTCGGCCTCGCCGGTTGATGGCACGGCATCCTCGGCGATGGCGAGGATGAATTTCATGCCCAGGTACTTGCCATACCACTCGACGGTTGCCTTGGCATCCGTGCAGCGATAGGCGACGTGGTGCACTTTCCTGACCAGAGGGCTTCCCATGTTCAGACTCCTTCGCGGGCCACGGCGAGCGCTTCGCGCAGCGTGCCGATGTCGCCGATGTGGTTGGCCAGCAGCAGGATCAGGCGGGCATTGAGCAGTTCGGATTGCTCGTCCGACAGATCGCGATGGGCGCCGATCAGCAGTTCGTAAAAATCGTCGCCAGGCGAATAGGCATTGAAGTAGCGCTTGCCGGCTTCGGACAGATTCGGGTTCAGGTTCAGGACCATGGGGATTCCTTTCAGGACCGGCCGCAGGCACGAGCCACGGCGGCGCGCAGTTTCGCAGCGTCGACGCCGCGCCAGCGCGCCGCGACGTGCTGGTCGGGACGAATCAGGTAGGCGGTGCCGGGCCGGGCGTCGTAGCGCTGGTAGGTCACGCCGCGTACATCGTAAATGCAGGCCAGGGAGTCGGCGCTCACGGCACGGCGCGAGATGATCAAGGGTTCGACGCGGATGCCGTCACAGTCCAGGGCCGACAGCGCCGCGACATCCACGGTCGCGGGATCGTCGACGAAGACCATCATTTGGAAGCGATTGCCGGTGCTTTGCAGCAGCCAGCCGGGTATACCGTCCTGCTCGATCGGCGCGTCGTCCATAGGCGCTCCCGGCAGCATGCGCCCGGCAAAGCTGTCCTCGTCCGGTGTGTTGAGGCTGGACGCGACCAGGTAAGACGGTACCGACAGCCGCCCGGAATTGACCAGGGCTCGGCCGAAGGCGTGGTCCTTGGCCAAACCCAAGGCAGCATTGCGGAAAGTTCGGCTGGCACGACTCTTGGGTGTGATGAAATCCGTCGAGCGCGTCGAGTTCATCAGGTTCTCGTCGGCGGCGTAGACACGCTCTTCGCTATAACTGTCGAGCAGGCTGGCGGGAGCCTTGCCGTCCACTACCAGTTTGAGCTTCCAGCCCAGGTTGTCGGCATCCTGCAGGCCGGAGTTGGCGCCGCGCGCACCGAAGGGCGATACCTGGTGCGCCGCGTCGCCGACGAAGAGCACGCGACCGTGGTTGAAACGGCCCATGCGGCGGCATTGGAAGGTATAGACGCTGACCCATTCCAGTTCGAACTCGCGTTCGTCTCCCAGCATGGCCCTGATCCGCGGCAGCACGTTCTCCGGCTTTTTCTCCTCCTCGGGATCAGCATCCCAGCCGAGCTGGAAATCGATGCGGAACACACTGTCGGTCTGCTTGTGCAGCAGTACCGACTGGTTGGGATGGAAGGGCGGATCGAACCAGAACCAGCGCTCCGCCGGGAAATCCGCCTTCATCACCACATCGGCGATAAGGAAGCGATCCATGAAGATCTTGCCTTCGACTTCCAGCCCGAGCATGCGACGGATCGGGCTGCGCGCACCATCGGCGGCAATCAGCCAGTCGGCCTCGACGGTGTACATGCCGTCAGGCGTTTCCACCTTCAGCGCCACGCCCGAGGCGGCCTGCGCCACCGAAACCACCTTGTTCGTCCAGCGCAGGTCGATACCCGGGCGCGAGGCGGCCTGTGTCACCAGGTATTCCTCGAGGTAGTACTGCTGGAGGTTCACCATCCCCGGCCGATGATGATCGGGTTCGGGAACCAGATTGAAGTTGTACACCTCGCTTTCGCGGAAGAAGGTGCGGCCGACGTTCCAGGACACGCCCTTGGCGCAGACCGCATCGCCGACACCGTAGCGATCGAGGATTTCCAGCGCGCGCTTGGCGTAGCAAACACCGCGCGAGCCGATCGACACCGTGTCGTCCTCGTCCAGCAAGACCACGGGGATGCCCTGCAAATCCAGATCCAGCGCCATGCCCAGGCCAACGGGGCCGGCGCCGACGACGACGACCGGCAGCTTCAGGACCTTGCCGCTGGCGATCTCGGGCGGCGTGCGGTAAGCGTATTTCGGATAGGTATAGGTCTTCAGCATGGTCGCCCTGCCTCAGACCACCTGCAGCGCATGCCACATCTGCTGGTCGCGCTCCGCCGTCCAGATGCGCGGGTCCGTGATGCCGGAGGCTTCATCATGGGCGCGGGTCACATCGAAGGGCAGGCAGTGCTCGTAGATGAACACCTGGCCGAACTTCGGGTCCATCGCGCGGCGCGTGTGCGTCATGCAGGCGGCGAGGTCCATGCCCTGCGCCACGGCTTCCTGTGCGCTGCGGAACAGTGTCGAGACGAAATCGCGGGTGTAGGCCAGGCCACGCTGCACTTGCTGCGGATTCATCAGCGCCGGACCGCGCCCGGGTATCAACTTTTCGGGCTTCAGGGCGGCCAGCTTGTCGAGCGTCGACGGCCAATCGGCGAGATAGGCGTCACCGGTGTAGCAGGCGGCATCGGCCTCGACCAGGTCGCCGGAGAACAGGATCTTCTGCTGCGGCAACCAGACCACGGTGTCGCCCCTGGTGTGGCCGCGACCGGGATGCCAGATCTTCACTTCCAGGTCGCCCATCCACAGCGTCAGTTCGCCGTCGACGACCACGCTCGGCCAGGTCAGGCCCGGTACGCTTTCGACGGCATTGAACAGGCGGGGAAAGCGGCCGATCTCGGAATCCATGTCCTGCTGACCGCGCTCGACGATGAGTTCGTAGGTCGGCCTGGAAGCAATGATGTCCTGCAAGCCGTGGACCTTGTAACCCGACGCGCCGAGGACGCGCACCGCATGGTAGTGCGTCAGCGTGACGTACTTGATCGGCTTGTCGGTGACCTGGCGCACGCGGCGCACCACGTCCTGGGCCATCACCGGCGTCGCCGTGGCGTCGATGATCATCACGGCATCGTCGCCAATGACCACGCCGTTATTGGGGTCGCCTTCGGCCGTATAGGCCCAGGCGTTGTCCGAGAGTTGTTCGAAGGAGACCCTTTTCTGCTCCAGGTCGGCGTGGGAGGCGAACTTCTTTTCGCTCATGACAGCTCCTCGGGGATGGTTGTGATTTCTTTTTTCGTAATCCAGTTACGCTTATCGTAATATTTTTTACTTTAGTTGTCAATTGTTTCCTGCGCCGCCAACGCCCTAAGGGGGTGGTGCAGGCCCACCGCCGGATACGGGTGTCAGGCCCGGACTGGGATCTCTGCCGGAAGCCGTTGACGCCGCTCGCAAGCTTGCAGCCGCCTGGCGATAGGCTTGCAAGGCTTCTTTGCGTTTGCCCGCCGCTTCCAGGTCGCGGGCCCGGCGCAGCCAGCTTTCCGCTACGTCAGCCGTCGCCGCACCGCCACCCGCGACGGCGCGAAGCGTTGCTCCAGCGCCTTGTTGCGCGCTCGGGTCACCTGCGCCAACACTCGCCGTGTCGGGATACGCCGGAGTCGCGTAGCGAATTGCGGCGGATTGCGCTTCCGGTCGGTCTCGCCTCGCCGTGATCACCATCCCGGTCGCGGCGCGCGCCCGGGCGGGCGCAATCTTGCGCGCCGCGTCCGCCTGACGTATGGCCGCAAGTGCCGCCCGGTACAGGTTCAGGGCTTCGTCGCGCCGGCCTTCGGCTTCCATGCGGCGCGCCGCCGCCATCAGCGACTCGGCACGGTCCGGCACGGGCTGCGAACGGACTGCGGGGCCCCAGCTTGCTGCCGGCCGCGACGCGGCGACGCCGAAACGCTCGGTACCACCGATCTCCCGTGCGATGCTCAGATTGTTCTGGCGCATCGCCCAATGCAGCGCATTTTCGCCGTGGTCATTGACGATGTCGCGCCGCGCCCCAGCCGTCAGCAAGGATCGCGCAATGCCCTCGTGCCCTTCGCGGGCGGCCATCATCAGCGGGGTCGAACCGTTGGTGGACAAGGCATTGATATCCGCCCCCCGCGCCAACAGAAAGCTGGCGACCTCGGCGTGCCCGGCGAATACCGCGTAATGCAATGCCGACCACTCGCTGCCATCGCGATTGGGCCGGGCACCGCGATCGATCAACCATTTCACAGCCGCGAGTTTGCCGCGCCAGGCAGCATGCAGCAAAGCCTGCTCGCCAAGCCTGTTGGTTTTATTGATGTCAGCACCGCGCGAATGGAACAACTCCATCATCGGGATACTGCCTTCCCACGCCCCGATCATCAGGCCGCTGCCGATGGTTGCCCCTTCGAAATCCGGTGACAGCCCGCTGTCCAGCCACTCACGCGCCGAACGCAGATCGCCTTGCTCGATCACCACGGAAAACCTTACCGGATCGGGCAGACTCGCCGCCGACACCACAAGCGGGAGCAAAGCAAATAGAAACGCAACGCAAAATTTTTCCACGGTTTGAAGTATAGGTCCGCCATGATTGGGCGGACGATATCCCTTCGCGGGTATACCAATACAACGGGCCGCAGGCGCTGCCTGGCACGTGATGTGGCATGACGCGAACTAGAATCCCTGCGATGCCCCTCTACACCGCATTTTTGTCGAGCATTATCCTGCACGCCCTGATCATCCTCGGCCCGGCATGGTTCGCGACCCGTCCGGCCATCCTGGCTCAACCACGCATCGAGGCCCGTCTGTTGGTACCCGAGGAAGCGCTTGCCACGGAAGACAATCTCAGCTCCGCCGCCGCGACGCCCGACTCGGTGGAGCCGCCTCTACCCAAGCCACAGTCGCTACAAGGCGCTGCGCTGCATCGCGCCGAGGCGGCATTGACGCCCCACCTGTTCTATCCGCCGGAAGCCGTAGCGCGTGGCATCGAGGGCGAAGTCATTCTTCTGCTCACCCTGACCGATCACGGCCAGCTCGCCTCGGTGGACATCGCCCGCAGTTCCGGCCATGCGCTTCTCGACCAGGCCGCGCTCGACGCGGCGCGCAGGATTGGCAGGCTGCCGGGGACGAAGCACCAGCTGCTGTTTCCGGTCAGTTTCCGCCTGCAATAGCAAACACCGTCAGACCGGGTTGTGAAGGTCGATGAATTCGCATTCAATGTCGAATTGGGCTGCCAGGTGCCGGCCCAACGCCATGACGCCATAGCGTTCGGTCGCGTGGTGTCCGGCTGCCAGAAACGCCATTCCGGTTTCCCGCGCCATATGTACCGTCTGTTCCGAAATCTCGCCCGACAGAAACAGGTCGGCACCCGTCGTCAATGCATCTTCAAAGTAATCCTGCGCTCCGCCGCTGCACCAGGCAACACGCTTCACGATTCGATCCGGATCTCCGATCAGCTGGGGCTCGCGCCCCAACGTGAGGGCGACATGGTGGGACAGTTCGGCAACGGAAGTCGGCGCTGGCGGTACGCCGAAAAAGCCGATTTCCTGCTCCGCAAAGCGTCCTTCGACAGTCCAGCCCAGGCGTGCCGCGAGCTGGGCGTTGTTCCCCAGCACGGGATGCGCGTCGAGCGGCAAATGATAGGCAAACAGGCTGATGTCATGCGCCAGCAGGCGCGCCATGCGCTGTTTGCGATATCCGGTGACACGTCCATCCTCCGACTTCCAGAACCAGCCGTGATGCACCAGCAACGCATCGGCCTGGCGCTCGATGGCGGACTCGATCAATGCCTGGCTGGCCGTCACGCCGCAGACCACGCGTCGGACCTGTTCACAGCCTTCCACTTGCAGACCGTTTGGGCAATAATCGCGAAACTGCGCTGCATCAAGCTCCCTGTCGAGAAAAGCGCGTAGTTCATCCCGTCCCAACGCCTTGCCAGCCATCGCCTTCATCCCGCCGAAAATTCCGATTATGCGCCGCCTCTGGCTGACTTTTGCCCAAACCGTGACCGTCTGCGTGGCCATCCTGTTCGTGGTCAAGACACTGAAGCCCGAATGGCTTGCCCAACTACCCGCCACCGGCGCAGGGATCGCCGAGATCGCGACAGTCCACGAAGCCTTGCCCGGTACCGACGCCACCCGTCCCGGCTCGTTTGCCGAGGCGGCGAAGAAGGCGGTACCGGCGGTGGTGCATATCTTCACCAGCCAGGAGGTGAAGGGCGCCCGCCATCCCTTCATGAACGACCCGATCTTCCGTCACTTCTTCGGCGACCGCTTTGGCGAGGAGTCGCAGCGGCGATCGGGGCTCGGCAGCGGCGTGGTGGTGTCGCCCGAGGGTTACATCCTGACCAATTTCCATGTCATCGACGGTGCCGACGAAATCGAAGTCGCGCACAATGACGGACGCAAGTACAAGGCCCGCGTGGTTGGCTCCGATCCGGAATCCGACCTCGCCGTGCTGCGCATCCCGGCCGACCACAAGCTGCCGGTGATCACTTTCGGCAGCAGCGACAGCCTGCGCGTCGGCGACGTGGTGCTGGCCATCGGCAATCCCTTCGGCGTCGGCCAGACCGTGACTTCCGGGATTGTTTCTGCGCTCGGCCGCTCCCACCTGGGCATCAACACCTTCGAAAACTTCATCCAGACCGATGCCGCGATCAATCCCGGCAATTCCGGCGGCGCACTGGTCGATGCCAATGGCCACCTGATCGGCATCAACACCGCGATCTATTCACAGAGCGGCGGCTCGATGGGCATCGGCTTTGCGATCCCGGTCTCGCTGGCAAAAAGCATCATGGAACAGATCGTCAAAACCGGTGGCGTCACCCGTGGCTGGGTCGGCATCGAGGTTCAGGAGCTGACTCCGGACCTCGCCGAGTCCTTCAAGCTGTCGGGCACCGACGGTGCGCTGATTGCCGGCGTGATGCGCGGCAGCCCGGCTGACAAGGCGGGCATCAAGCCCGGCGATGTGCTGATACAGGTCGGCGGCAAGAAGGTCAAGGATGCCCAGGCAATGCTGGACCTGATCGCCGCATTGCAGCCCGGCAGCGCAGCACGTTTCACTGTCAAGCGCGAAGGCCGCGACGTCGCTCTGGATGTAACCATCGGCAAGCGCCCGCGCCCGCCAAAAGAATAAGCGGCGGGCCGAGGCCTGCCGCTATTGCGGAATTCAGCGCAAGGCCGCGTTGAGCGCGTCCAGCGCCTTGCTGCCGGGACAGAGATAGGCGTCACCAAGCTGGTTGAGCGGCTTTTCCACGGTGTTCAGGTGGCGGTGCAAATCCACGGCACCGCTGTCGACGTAGAGCAAGCCGGTAACGATTTCTCCCAGCGCCTGCCTTTCCTGCAAATAGTTCATGGCGCCGACCCGATCGGAAGGATCGTAATCCGCCTCCAGTTTGCGCAAATGCAGGATGGAACCGTCGTGCTGGACGATGCGGCGCAGGGAACCCGCCGGATAGCTGGCTTCGATCTTGTCGCGCGGCAGGATGAAATCCAGACGATTGACCGCCTCGTTATGCTCCCGCACGTAGTCGTAGCTCTTGGTCGAACCGGCGTGGTTATTGAAGGTAACGCAGGGGCTGATCACGTCGATGAAAGCCGGACCTCGATGCCGCAGCGCCCCCTTGATCAGCGGTATCAACTGCTCCTTGTCACCCGAGAAACTGCGACCGACATAGCTGGCGCCGAGTTGCAAGGCCAGGGCAACCAGATCGATTGGCGTATCGCTGTTCACCACTCCGCGCTTGCTCTTCGAACCCTTGTCTGCCGTGGCCGAGAACTGACCCTTGGTCAAGCCATAGACGCCGTTGTTCTCGACGATGTACGTCATGTTCACGCCGCGACGCATGGCGTGCGCAAACTGACCGATGCCGATCGACGCCGAGTCGCCGTCGCCGGATACGCCCATGTAGATCAGGTCGCGGTTAGCCAGCGCCGCGCCGGTCAGTACCGACGGCATGCGCCCGTGGGTAGTGTTGAAGCCATGGGAGTTGCCCAGGAAATAATCCGGGGTCTTCGACGAGCAGCCGATGCCCGAGAGCTTGGCGACGCGATGCGGCTCGATGTCGAGATCAAAGCAGGCCTGAACCACGGCGGCGCTGATCGAATCATGGCCGCAACCAGCGCAAAGTGTCGAGATCGCACCTTCATAGTCGCGGCGGGTATAGCCCAGGGCATTGCGCGGTGCGTCTGCCCGCAACAGCTTGGGTTTGACGAGATAGGTCATGAGGCCACCTGTTTGCGTATCGGAGTCACCTTGCGCACGGACAGCGCGTCGGCGATTTTTCCGGAAATGAAACGTGCCGTGATCGGCGTGCCGTCATAGTGCAGGACACGGATCAGCTTCTTCGGATCGATTTCGCCTTCGGTCAGCAGCAGCATGCGCAGCTGCCCACTTTCGTTCTGCTCGACGACGAAGACCTCGTCGTGCGCTTCAATGAATTGGATAACCTCGTCGGCGAAGGGGAAGCCGCGCACGCGCATGGCATCGACATGGATGCCCTTGCCTTCGAGCAGAGCCAACGCCTCGGCCATGGCCGGGCTGGTCGACCCATAGTAGATGACGCCAAAGCGGCTGGGCTGGGCGGCCGGCGTCAGCATCGGTGACGGCACCAGTTTCTTCGCGGTCTCCAGCTTGTGCCGCAAGCGTTCCATGTTGTAGATGTAGTCGGTGCCGGCCTCGCTGTACTTTGCATAGGCGTTGCGCGTGGTGCCGCGGCTGAAGAAGGCGCCCTTGGTCGGATGGGTGCCGGGAATCGTGCGCCAGGGAATGCCATCGCCGTCGACGTCAAGGTAGCGGCCGAAGTTCTTGCCGGAATCGAGCATCCCGGCAGTCATCACCTTGCCCCTGTCGTAACGACGGCTGTCGTCCCAATCAAAAGGCCGGCACAGTCGGTCGTTCATGCCGATGTCCAGATCGAGCAGCACGAACACCGGCGACTGCAGGCGGTCAGCGATATCGAACGCCTGGGCGCCCAGCGTGAAGCACTCGTAAGGGTCCTCGGGGAACAGCATCACGTGCTTGGTGTCGCCGTGGGACGCATAGGCGCAGGAGATCAGGTCAGACTGCTGGGTGCGCGTCGGCATGCCGGTCGACGGGCCGCCGCGCTGCACGTCGAAGATCACCGCCGGCACTTCGGCGAAATAGGCCAGGCCGAAGAACTCCTGCATCAGCGAAATGCCGGGCCCGGAAGTGGCGGTAAAGGCCCGCGAACCGTTCCACGCCGCGCCGATCACCATGCCGATCGAGGCGAGTTCGTCCTCGGCCTGGACGATGGCATAGCGCGCCATGCCGTTGTCGGGATCGGTGCGGTATTTGCGGCAATAGCTGCTGAAGGCCTCGATCACCGAGGTCGACGGCGTGATCGGATACCAGGCCGCCACCGTGGCGCCGCCATATACGGCACCCAGGCCACAGGCGTCATTGCCATTGATGAAAATCTGGTCGCCGACGCCATCGGAGCGTTCCACGCGCAAGCCGATCGGGCAGGGCAGGTTGGCCGTGGCATGGTCGAAGCCCAGCTTGAGGGCATTGACGTTGGCGCCGATCAGCTTGTCCTTGCCGCGATACTGGTCGGCAATCAGCTTCTCGACCACGGCGAAATCGATGCCCAGCAGCGCCGTGAGGGCGCCAACGTACATGATGTTCTTGAACAGCTGGCGCTGGCGGGCATCCGTGTATTCCCGGTTGCACATCTCGGTCAAGGGGATGCCGAGCACCGTGATGTCCTCGCGGAAACGCGAGCGCGGCAGGCTCTTGGTCGAGTCGTAAAACAGGTAGCCGCCGGGCTCGATCTCGGCGATGTCGCGATCCCAGGTCTGCGGGTTCATCGCCACCATCAGATCGCAACCGCCACGGCGACCCAGCCAGCCAGCGGCGGAAACGCGCATTTCGTACCAGGTCGGCATGCCCTGGATATTGGACGGAAAAATGTTGCGCGGCGCCACCGGCACGCCCATGCGCATGATCGCCCGGGCAAACAGTTCGTTGGCCGAGGCCGACCCCGAACCATTGACGTTGGCAAATTTGATGACGAAGTCGTTGCTGCTTTCGATGGCTTTCACTTGGCTCATGTCCTTCTGGCCTCCGTACCGGCTTCGGCGCATTGCATGAAGAATTTCTGCATGTCCCAGGCCCCTGTCGGGCAACGCTCGGCGCACATGCCGCAATGCAGGCAGATGTTCTCGTCCTTGACCATGACGCGCCCAGTCTTCAGGTCATCCGACACGTACAGCGCCTGCTCGACGAGCTTCGCCGGAGCCTTGAGGCGAGCGCGCAGATCGCCCTCTTCGCCATTGGCGGTAAACGTGATGCACTCGGTCGGGCAGATATCGACACAGGCATCGCACTCGATGCAGCTCTTGCCGGTGAAAACGGTTTCGACGTCGCAGTTGAGGCAGCGTTCGGCCTCGGCACAGGCCATGAACGGGTCGAAACCCAGTTCGAGTTCGAGCTTGATGTCCTTGAGCGTTTTTTCCAGTGCCTTGACCGGAACCTTTTTTCGCTCTTCTTCCGAAACCTGATTATCGTAACTCCACTCGTGGATGCCCATTTTCTGGCTGACGAGGTTGAACTGCGGCGGCGGCCGATCATCGAGTTTCTTGCCACGACAGAACAGGTCGATCGAAATCGCCGCCTCATGTCCTTGAGCGGCCGCGGTGATGATGTTCTTCGGCCCCAGGGCCGCGTCACCACCGAAGAAGACCTTGGGCAGCGTCGATTGCAAGGTCTTCTCGTTGAGAACCGGCATGCCCCACTTGTCGAAGTCCAGACCGATGTCCTTCTCTATCCAGGGGAAAGCATTTTCCTGGCCGATCGCCACCAGCACCTCGTCGCATTCGTGGAACTCGTCAGGCTCCCCGGTAGGAATGAGGCTGCGCCGCCCCTTGGCATCGTATTCGGCGCGCACGATCTCGAACAACACCCCGGTAAGCTTGCCGTTATCGTGGCGGAACTCCTTGGGTACGCGCATGTTGATGATCGGGATCCCTTCGTGGATGGCCTCCTCCTTTTCCCACGGGGATGCCTTCATTTCCTCAAAGCCGCTGCGGACGATGACCTTGACGTCATCCCCGCCAAGGCGGCGGGCCGAACGGCAGCAGTCCATCGCGGTATTGCCGCCACCGAGGACGATCACCCGCTTCGAGATCTTTGTCGTATGGCCGAAAGCCACGTTGGCCAGCCAATCGATGCCGATGTGGATGTGCTTGGCGGCCTCCTCGCGCCCCGGAATCGGCGCATCCCGCCCGCGCGGCGCGCCGGTACCGACAAAGACGGCATCCCAGCCTTCAGCCAGCAGGCCGCGCAGGCTGCCCACCCACTGGTTGTAACGCGTTTCCACCCCGAGGCCGATGATGTAGCCGCACTCTTCGTCGATAACTTCGTCGGGCAGGCGGAATTTCGGGATCTGGCTGCGCATCATGCCGCCCGGTGAGGCGCCGTTGTCGAATACCGTGATCCGGTAACCCAGCACGGCCAGGTCGCGCGCGACGGTCAGCGAAGCCGGACCGGCGCCGACGCAGGCAATACGTTTGCCGTTCGCTTTTGCCGGTTGCGGCAAGCGGCCACTGACATCCTCCTTGAGGTCCGCTGCGACTCGCTTCAGGCGGCAGATCGCCACCGGCTCCTTGTCGACCCGGCCGCGTCGGCAAGCCGGCTCGCAGGGTCGATCACAAACCCGCCCGAGGATGCCCGGAAAAACGTTGGACCGCCAGTTGATCATGTAGGCATCCGAATAGCGCCCGGCAGCAATCAGGCGGATATATTCGGGGACGGGGGTGTGGGCGGGACAAGCCCACTGACAATCCACAACCTTGTGAAAATACTCATGGCCGCCGATGTTCGTCGGTTTCACGTGGGCTCGGTCTCCAGACACTGGTTCGAATTCCAAAAGGGCCGGCTACACGCCGGATCTTGACCGGGTGCACTCTAGCACCGTACGGGGTCCGCCAAGCGCTCGGCGCCTCGCTTTCAGCGGCGGAATCACCGTGCACGCCCCCCGCAAATGCTGAAAATCGGCTAGTCTTTGCACCTAATTGAATATTCGACCTTGGTGGTATTTCATGGCCCTGCGCGCACTCATTTTCGATGTCGACGGTACCCTTGCCAACACCGAACGGGACGGACATCGACCCGCCTTCAACGCCGCGTTTGCCGAAGTCGGCTTGCCCTGGCACTGGGACGAGGCCTTCTATGGCAGCCTGCTGAACGTCGCCGGGGGACTGGAACGGATTCGCCACTATGCCCTGCAGAATGATCCCGCCACCTGTGCGCGACCCGATTTCGAGGATCTGCTGCAGCGCCTGCACGACATCAAGACCCGCAACTACCAACGCCTGCTGGCCGCCGGCGCAATTCCATTGCGGGAGGATATCGGACAACTGATCTGTGACGCCCGTACCGAAGGCATTCGGCTTGCCATTTCATCGAGTTCCAAGCTGGAGAACGTGGTTGGCCTGCTGCGCGCAAACCTTGGCCCCAATGCGGATTCCTGGTTCGACGCCATTGCGTCGGGTAGCGTTGCGGCGGCGAAAAAGCCGTCGCCTGAAATATATCGATGGACGCTGGGGCAACTCAACCTGCCGCCAAGGGACTGCCTGGCCGTGGAGGATTCGGAGCATGGTTTGACCGCCGCCATGGCCGCAGGAATCCCTACGGTGATTACGATTAGCGACTACACGATCAACGAGAATTTCGAAGGTGCGCGCATGGTGCTGACCGCCAAGGAACGCCTGTCCCTCGACAAGCTCAAACTCTGGCATGCAACCGCCAGTACATCGTGAAAAATTTCCGCTACCGGCTTGCCCTTGGGCCGGAATGACGCGAAAATTATCTCTTCGTCGAGACGTATAAAATAGCCGTATGGAACTCAGGGAAATTGCCGTCAATGAACTGACGTTTGGCGTCTACATCTCCAAACTTGACCGGCCATGGACGGAAACCCCGTTTGTCTTTCAGGGCTTTGTCCTCAAGAGCGACAAACAGCTGGATGTGCTGAAGAAGTTTTGCAAGCATGTCTTCGTCGACCCCGAAAAAGAGGAACGCCGCGACCCGACAAAGGTAACCGCGGAAGACATTGCCAAGATTCGGGGCACCACGGTCTACAAGGAGGTCGCCAGCGTCGAGGTCGAACTGCCCAAGGCGCATAGCGCTTACGCGCGCACCACAACAGTGGTAAACGAGTTGTCGCGCGCAGTCGAAATCGGCAATTCCATCGACAGCCAGCGGTCCCACGAAGCGGCAGCCCAGATCACCGAAAGCGTGGTGCGCAACCCCGACGCCATGGCGCTGCTGATCAAGCTCCAGGAAAAGAGCGGCGAAACACTGAGCCGCGCCGTCGGCATCTCGGTAATGATGACTATCTTCGGTCGCTTCCTGCAGTTGCCCCCAGACCGCATCCAGATTCTCGGCATGCTCGGCCTGCTGCAGGATGTCGGCAAACTCAAGCTGCCCAGCGAACTAGCCGCCCGTGGCCCCGCCAATGACGCGGAAACCGAGCTCTACCGTACACACGTCAATCATTCGGTACGCATACTCAGCGACACCCCCGGCCTGCCACCCGAACTGCCCGGATTGGCCTCCTTGCACCATGAGCGCTTTGACGGTACCGGCTACCCGCGCGGCCTGCGCGGCGACGCGATCGCCATCTCCGGCCTGATCGCCGGGATTGTCGATACCTTCGACACCCTTACCGCACCCCGCCCTTTCGGCGAGCATTTGTCGCCCGCCAATGCCTTGAGCCAGATCTACAAGGAGCGGGGCAAGCGCTTCCACCCGGCATTGGTGGAACAGTTCATCCAGTGCATCGGGGTATTCCCCGTCGGTAGCGTTGTTGAACTGAACAGCGGCGAGGTCGCCGTAGTGATCGCCCAGAACATGGTTCGGCGCATGCAGCCACGCATCATGGTCGTCCGGGATGCCAGCGGCAACCCGATGGTGCCCTACAAAATGCTCGACCTGATGAAAGAGCCCAAGTGCAGGCCGGATGAACCCTATCGCATCCTGCGCTCTCTCGAATACGACACGGTCAAGATCGACCCGAGAGAACTGTTCCTGTGACGGAGCCATCGCCCGCTGAGGCCACCGGGCCGATTGCGGTCGATTCGCACAGATTTGCCGACTTGCTTCGAGAGCGCCTGTTGGCGCGCCAAGCCGACGGCAGGCCACTGGCAATACTGGTCATCGAATGCGGCGTCATCGGCCGCATTGATTCCGTCTGGGGCTACCACGTCGGCGATGCCGTCCGGCAGCGTGTCAGTTCCATGCTTTGCACCGAGGTACTTCGACCAGGGGATTTTCTTGGCGAGATGGGCAGGGACGAATTCGCCTGCGTACTGTCAACAGTCGAGGGCGCCACGGTAGCTCTGCTGGCGGCCAACAAATCGCTGCGCACCCTGAACGCGCCCTTCTGGGTCGGTGAAGAGGAACTCTATGCCAATCCGGCCATCGGCATCGCGCTGCGTCCTCTGCATGCGGAGGACGCCGAAGGCCTGCTTCAACGTGCGAGAAGCGCCTGCACGCAAGCCCGTTCGCTACCCGGACGGATTGCGGACTATCAGGCAGACCAGGATCTGGTCGACGAATCGAAGTTACTGATTGAAAATCGCCTGCGTACCGCAGTCGCTGACAACACTCTGGAACTTGTGTTCCAGCCCCAATTCGACCTTCGACTCGGCCAGGTAATGGGCGCCGAAGCGCTATTGCGCTGGCAGGATCCCGCCTTGGGAATGGTCGAGGCGGAACAGGCATTCGCCGCAGCGGAAACCCTTGACCAGGTCAGCGACCTGGTCTCCTCCATCCTCAACCGCGCGTTGCGCAATGTTTCGGAATTCCGTTACAGCGCCGGACTCGACCTCCGTATCGGTGTGCGTTTGCCAGGCAGCGCGCTGCGCCACCCGGAACTTGTCGATGTCGTCCAACGCTCGCTGGGCACCTGGAGCCGGCGACCCGGCACTCTGATCCTGGGTATCAGCCAGACCTCGGCTCTGCTGGCCGATTCGACCGCCAGGGAAACGCTGGTAAAGATCAAGGAAGTGGGTGTCAAGCTGGCGATCGATGACCCGGTGATGCGCATCTCGTCGCTGTTCCGCCTCGTTGAGCTGCCTTTCCAGGAAATTCGTGTCGACGTATCCGCCGCGGGCGATCCGACAAGCGCGCCGAAGTCGGAGCGCATCCTGCGGGCAATCGTTGATCTCGCCCATCAGGTTCGGCTCTCGGTGCTGGCCATCGGCGTCACCGACGAAGAGGCCGCAGGGCGCCTGAAAGCGCTGGGCTGCGACTTCATGCAGGCGGAATTCAAGGCCCCGGCCGTCGAGCCCAAGGTCTTCGTCGAGCGCTACGGCTTCAGCGAAGACTAGCTTTTGCTCGGTTGATCGCCCGACGCTTGTTCGGCGCGATCGAGTTCCCGGTTCATCTCGTCGTCGGTAGGGGGCGTGTAGTCCGTCTTTCCTTCCCGCTCCGGACGCACGATCAGGTTGGCCAGTACGATCCCCAACTCATAGAGCAGCCACAGCGGCACCGCCATCATGAACTGGGATATCACATCGGGCGGCGTGAACACGGCACCAACGACGAAGGCGCCGACGATGACGTAGGGACGCCACTCGCGCAGTTTGACGACACTCACCACGCCTATCTTGACCAGCACGATGACAATCACCGGTACCTCGAAGGTGACGCCAAACGCGAGGAACATCGTCAAAACGAAGGAGAAATACTTCTCGATGTCGGTCATCCAGGCCACGCCGTCTGGCGCAAACTTGGCCATGAAACCGAACACCATGGGGAAGAAGGCAAAGTAGGCGAAGGCCATGCCGATGAAGAACAGCAGTACCGACGCGACCAACAGCGGGATCGCCAGCTTCTTTTCATGCGTATACAAGCCGGGCGCGACGAACGCCCAGACCTGATACAGCACGTAGGGCAGGACAATGAGGAAGGATACGGCCAGCGCAACCTTCATCGGCACAAGGAAAACTCCCACCACGTCCGTGGCAATCATCTGGCCGCCGGCAGGCAGGGTCGCCAATAACGGAGCGGCGAGCACCGAGTAAAGTTCGCGCGCGTAAAACGCCAGCGGCACAAAGACGACGCCGATCGCGATCAGGGAGCGTATCAACCGGTCGCGCAACTCGACCAGGTGGGAGAGAAAGGTTTCCTGTTCTTCGGCCATCAAGTCTTGTTTTCAGTAGCCTGTTCGGCAGCGGCCAGGCTCGGTGCAGGAGCCGCGTCCGCAGCAACAACCTCGGAAGTCGGCGCTGGTGGTACGGCGACCTCGACTTCCGACGCGATCGCTTTGTTCACGTCCCCCTCGATTTCACGGAGTTCGTGGCTTACCGACGCCTCGACACTGCTGACCTCGGTACTCACCTGCTGCTGCAGTTTTTTGAGTTCGTCGAGTTGCATCTCGCGATTGATGTCCGCCTTAACATCGCCGACATAGCGCTGCAGCCGTCCGAGCAGCAGTCCCGCCGTGCGGGCCACCTTGGGCAGGCGTTCAGGGCCGATGACAACCAGGGCCACCACGGCGATGACCATCAGTTCGGTAAGGCCAACGTCAAACATTATGGTGTGGGATCAAAATGAAGGGAGAAGGGAAAGGGGGAGTCCCTCGTCCCTTCTCCCTTCGCGGATCACAGTCAGGTCTTGGACTGCTCCCGGCGCGCTTCGACATCGATGGTCTGGCCGGTGACCTGTTGCGGTTCGGCGGGCTTGTCCGCGGAGCCGTCCTTCATTCCATCTTTGAAGCCCTTGACCGCGCCGCCCAGATCCGAGCCGACATTGCGCAGCTTTTTGGTGCCGAACACCAGCATGACTATCACCAGCACGATGAGCCAGTGCCAAATGCTGAAAGATCCCATTGTTTCTCTCCTCGTGTGCGGTCAGGTCAGGACGCCCTGCGCTTAAGCATGGACCCAAGTGGCTCGGGACCGCCAAGTATGTGAACATGGAGATGATACACCTCCTGATGCCCTATCCGCCCCGTGTTGATGATGGTACGGAAGCCCTCCTGGAGGCCCTGGCCCTTCGCCAGTTCATTGGCCTTGAGCAGGATATGGCCAAGGGCCTTCTGGTGGCTGGGATCGACATCCATCAACGACCCGACATGCACCTTGGGTACGATCATGAAATGCACCGGTGCAATCGGGTTGATGTCGTGGAAGGCAAAGATCTCTTCGTCCTCATAGATCTTCTTCGACGGTATTTCGCCGCGAACAATGCGGCAGAAGATGCAGTCACTCATGGTCTGGTGTCCCGGCTCTTTTTTTCATCGATGCCGGAGATACCCTCGCGCCGACGGAACTCGACCACCACGTCGTCGACGCCAATGTCGAACTGGGCCAGCAGGATCATGCTGTGAAACCAGAGATCGGTGACCTCGCGGACCAGATGCAGGCGATCGCCGTCCTTGGCCGCCATGATGGTTTCCGCCGCCTCTTCGGCCACCTTTTTGCAGATCGCGTCGGTACCCTTGGCATACAGGCTGGCGACATAGGACGAATCGGGAGCGGCGCCCTTGCGCTCGCGCAGGGTGGCCTGGACACGATGGATCACTTCGAGGTCAATCATTTGTAGATCTCCTTGGGATTCTTGAGCACCGGCTCGACGTCACGCCATTGCGCGTCATCGAGCCGGTTGAAAAAGCAGCTGCGGCGCCCGGTGTGGCAGGCGATACCACCGATCTGCTCGATCTTCATCAGCACCACATCCTTGTCGCAATCGACGCGCAATTCCAGTACCTTCTGCGTATGGCCCGACTCCTCGCCCTTGCGCCAGAGGCGGCCGCGCGAACGCGACCAGTAAGTTGCGTTGCCGGTCTGGGCCGTCAGCGCCAGGGATTCCCGGTTCATCCAGGCGAACATCAGGACTTCGCCCGTCGCCGCGTCCTGGGCGATGGCTGGCACCAGGCCCTGCTCGTCCCAGAGGATCTCGTCGAGCCAGCCGGTGGCGGATGTCACAGACGCACCTCGATGCCGCGATCACGCATGAATTCCTTGGCCTGGCGCACGGTGTATTCGCCGTAGTGGAAGATGCTCGCCGCCAACACGGCATCGGCGCGCCCCTCGGTAACGCCATCGGCCAGGTGCTGCAGATTGCCGACACCGCCGCTGGCGATCACAGGAATGCCCACGGCATCGGCAATGGCGCGCGTCAGTGGAAGGTCGAAGCCGACCTTGGTGCCGTCCCGGTCCATGCTGGTGAGCAGGATCTCGCCGGCGCCAAGGCGTTCGACCTGGCGCGCCCATGCGATGGCGTCGATGCCGGCATTCTTGCGTCCACCGTGGGTAAAGACGTCCCACTTTCCCGGCGACGTCTGCTTGGCGTCGATGGCGACCACGATGCACTGGCTGCCGACCCTGCCCGACGCTTCGGCCACAAGTTGAGGATTCTGCACGGCGGCGGTGTTCATGCTGACCTTGTCGGCCCCGGCGTTCAGGAGTCGGCGTACATCCTCGACCTTGCGCACGCCGCCACCCACCGTCAGCGGAATGAACACCTGCTCGGCACAGGCTTCAACGATGTGCAGGATGATGTCGCGATCATCGGAACTCGCCGTGATGTCGAGAAAGGTGATCTCGTCGGCGCCCTGATCGTCATAACGCCTGGCGATCTCGACCGGATCGCCGGCATCGCGCAGTTCAACGAAATTCACGCCCTTGACCACGCGGCCGGCGTTGACGTCGAGACAGGGAATGATGCGCTTGGCTAACATGGGCCGACCACTCAGGCCGCTGGAGCTTTCTTCGACTTGTCGGCCTCGGCCTGAGCCTTCTTGAAATCCAGCGTGCCTTCGTAGATCGCGCGCCCGGTGATGGCACCGATGATGCCCTCGCCCTCCACGGCACACAGTGCCTTGACGTCCTTCATGCAGGCGATGCCGCCGCTGGCGATCACGGGGATGCGCAGAGCCTGGGCCAGCTTGACGGTGGCTTCGATATTCACGCCGGTCATCATGCCGTCGCGCCCGATGTCGGTGTAGATCACCGCCTCGACGCCGTAGTCCTCGAACTTCCTGGCCAGGTCGATCACATCATGTCCGGTCATTTTCGACCAGCCATCCACGGCGACCTTGCCCTCACGGGCATCCAGTCCGACGATGATGTGGCCGGGAAAGGCCCCGCAGGCATCATGAAGGAAACCAGGGTTCTTGACGGCGGCGGTGCCGATGATGACATAGCTGAGACCATCGTCGAGGCAACGCTCGATGGTGTCCAGATCGCGGATGCCGCCGCCGAGTTGCACCGGAATCTCGTCACCGACTTCGGTGAGAATCGCCTTGATCGCCGCTTCATTTTTCGGCTTGCCGGCGAAGGCGCCATTGAGGTCGACCAGGTGCAGGCGACGCGCGCCCTTGTCTATCCAATGCCGGGCCATGGCGGCCGGATCTTCGGAAAATACCGTGGCGTCTTCCATGGCGCCCTGCTTTAGACGGACACAATGGCCGTCCTTGAGATCAATCGCGGGTATCAGCAGCATAGGAATGTTTGCAGAACAAGATGCCAGGGAGGCGAAGTATCAAGGATTCCAGCGCATGAAATTTCCCAGCAGGCGCAAGCCCGCCTGGGCGCTCTTTTCCGGATGAAATTGAACGGCGAAGATGTTATCGCGGGCAACCGCGCTGGTAAAGGGGACCCCATAGTGGGTAGATCCGGCGATCAGGTCGGGGTTATGCGGTTCGACAAAGTAACTATGGACAAAATAGAAGCGCATGTCGTCCTCGATGCCCTGCCAAACGGGGTGTGGCTCCGCCTGATGCACCCGGTTCCAGCCCATGTGCGGCACCTTGAGCCGAGAACCATCGGGCGCCGTCATCGCCGCATCGGGAAATCGCGGTACACGGCCCGGCAGAATTTCCAGGCCCATCACGTCGCCCTCCTCGGCATGACCGAATAGCATCTGCAGTCCGACACAAATACCCAGGAAAGGCCTTTCTGCCGCGGCGCGGATTACCGCATCGCGCAGGCCGCGGCCTGCGAGTTCGCGCATGCAGTCGGGCATCGCGCCCTGACCGGGAACCACCACACGATCGGCAGCGCCAATCTCGACCGCGCTCGAACTCACGCGCACCTGGGCCTCGGGAGCGACATGCTCGATGGCCTTGGCCACTGAGCGCAGGTTGCCCATGCCGTAATCGACGACAACTACCTTGCTCATGGCGAAAGGATCAGAGCGCGCCCTTGGTCGAGGGGATGGAGCCCGCGGCACGGGTGTCGGCTTCCGCCGCCATGCGCAACGCACGCGCGAAGGCCTTGAACACGGTCTCGGCCTGGTGGTGGGAGTTGTCCCCACGCAGGGCGTCGACGTGCACCGTGATTGCGGCATGGTTTACCAGTCCCTGGAAGAACTCACGCACCAGATCGACATCGAATTCTCCGATCGTCGCCCGGGTGAAAGGCACGTTGAACACCAGCCCCGGTCGACCGGAGAGATCGACTACGACGCGGGACAGGGCTTCGTCCAGCGGTACATAAGCTTGGCCGTAACGACGCAAACCCTTCTTGTCGCCAAGTGCTTTTGCCAGCGCCTGGCCCAGCGTGATGCCGACATCCTCGATGGTGTGATGCGCGTCGATATGCAGGTCGCCCTTGGCCTCAACGGTGAGGTCGATCATGCCGTGGCGCGCGATCTGGTCCAGCATGTGGTCAAAAAAGCCGATCCCGGTCGAGAGTTTGGCAATACCCGTGCCGTCAAGATCGACGATGACGCGTATCTTGGTTTCCAGCGTATTGCGCGAAATTTCAGCTTGCCGCATGGCCGTAGGGATCAAGCGAGGGGTGAAGGTCCGCATGATACCATCGGCCTAGTTCCGCGCACGCCAACGCGTCCGGCCATTTCCCCATCACCCTGCACAATCGTCAAGTCATGAGCCGCTTCTGGAGCGATGTCGTCACGGGGCTCACGCCCTATGTGCCGGGCGAGCAACCCAAGCTCGCCAACCTGGTCAAGCTCAATACCAACGAGAACCCCTACGGCCCGTCGCCGCGCGCACTCGAAGCCATCCGCGCCGCGACCAATGAGTCGCTGAAGCTCTATCCCGACCCCAACGCCGACCTGCTCAAGCGCGTCATTGCCGCCAATCACGGTGTCGATGCCAACAACGTGTTTGTGGGAAACGGGTCGGACGAAGTGCTGGCCCACGTCTTCCTCGGCCTGCTCAGGCATCGGCTGCCGATCCTGTTCCCCGACATCAGCTACAGCTTCTACCCGGTGTACTGCGGGCTCTACCAGGTCGCCCATGAAACCGTGCCGCTGCGCGAGGACTTTTCGATCCGCGTCGTCGACTACGCGCGGCCCAACGGCGGCATCATCTTCCCCAACCCGAATGCGCCGACGGGACGTCTGCTGCCTCTGGTCGAGGTCGAGAGCCTGCTGCAAGCGAATGCCGACTCGGTGGTGGTGATCGACGAGGCCTATGTCGATTTCGGCGGCGAATCCGCGATTCCCCTGGTCGCCCGCCACCC
The DNA here is from genome assembly GCA_016215645.1 of Rhodocyclales bacterium. Lineage (GTDB taxonomy): Bacteria > Pseudomonadota > Gammaproteobacteria > Burkholderiales > Rhodocyclaceae > Sulfuritalea. The sequence continues at coordinate 31,924 of JACRIX010000103.1, read as the reverse complement.
CAACCTGCTGGTGGTGCAGACGCTGTCCAAGTCGCGCTCCCTGGCCGGCCTGCGGGTCGGCTTTGCGGTCGGCCATGCCGACCTGATCGAAGCGCTGGAGCGCGTCAAGAACAGCTTCAATTCCTATCCGCTGGATCGACTGGCGATCGCCGGCGCGGTCGCTGCCTTCGAAGACCGCGAGTATTTCGAGCAGACCCGTCGGGCCGTCATCGCCACCCGCGAAAAGCTGGTGGCCGATCTTGCCGCACTCGGCTTCGAGCTTGTCCCTTCCGCCGCCAATTTCGTCTTCGCCCGCCATCCGCGCCGCGATGCGGCGGAAACGGCGCAGGCACTGCGCCAGCACGGCATCATCGTGCGCCACTTCAAGCAAGCGCGCATCGAGCAGTTCCTGCGGATTACGGTCGGAACGGATGAGCAGTGCGCGGCACTGATTACAGCCTTGAAGACTATCGTCGGCTGATCCGGGCTTGCCGCCGACACGCCATCCGGAAAGTCGGCGCCGGCGCCACGGCGTACCAGACTACTTCAGCCGAAATTCCGCCGCATTGGCGTGAGCCGTCAGGCCTTCACCGTGCGCAAGGGTGGCCGCAATCGGACCCAGGGTCCTGGCACCGGCCGCCGAGACCTCGATGATGCTGGAGCGCTTCTGGAAATCATAGACGCCCAGCGGTGACGAAAAACGCGCACTGCGCGAGGTCGGCAACACGTGGTTGGGTCCGGCACAGTAGTCGCCAAGGGATTCGGAGGCATAGTGCCCGATGAAGATCGCGCCGGCATGGCGGATCTTTTCCACCAGCGGCGCCGGATCGGCCACGGAAAGCTCAAGGTGTTCCGGCGCGATGCGGTTGGCAATCTCGCAGGCTTCGTCGAAGTTGGCAACCTGGATCAGGGCGCCGCGGCCCTTGAGCGAGGCGGCAATGACTTCGCGGCGCGGCATGGTCGGCAACAGGCGCTCGATGCTGGCCGCCACCTTGGCCAGGAAGCCGGCATCGGGGCAAAGCAGGATCGATTGGGCCAGTTCGTCGTGCTCCGCCTGGGCGAAGAGGTCGATCGCCACCCAGTCCGGATTGGCGGTGGCATCGGCGATGATGAGCACCTCGGACGGACCGGCCACCATGTCGATGCCGACCGTGCCGAAGACGCGGCGTTTGGCGGCGGCGACATAAGCATTGCCGGGGCCGACGATCTTGTCCACCTGTGGCACGGTCTGCGTACCGTAGGCCAGCGCCGCGACAGCCTGCGCCCCCCCGATGGTGAACACGCGATCGACGCCAGAAAGGCAGGCCGCCGCAAGTACGAGTGCATTCCTCTCGCCGCGCGGGGTCGGCACTACCATGATGAGTTCGCCGACGCCGGCAACTTTGGCCGGAAGGGCATTCATCAGCACCGAGCTGGGATAGGCCGCCTTGCCGCCGGGAACATAGAGGCCTACCCGATCCAGCGCCGTCACCTTCTGTCCGAGGCGCGTACCATCGGGCTCAACGAAGCTCCAGGACTCCGATTTTTGTCGCTCGTGATAGCTGGTGACGCGCTGGGCGGCGGCCTCTAGCGCCTTGCGCTGGGCTGGTGGCAAACGATCGAGCGCGTGACGCATCTCGGCACGCGGCAGCTCGAGTTCGGCCATGCTGCCGATGTCCAGCTTGTCGAAGCGGCGCGTGTAATCGAGGACGGCCGGATCGCCTTCGGCACGGACGCGGACGAGGATTTCCGCAACCGTGCGCTCGATGGCCTCATCGGTCGAGTTGTCGAAATGCAGCAACGCGTCGAGCGTCGCCGCAAACCCGGAGTCGGCGCTGGAGAGACGGCGAATCATTTGATTGCCGCCTCGATCGCGGAAATCACGGGCTGCAAGAGTTCCCGTTTAATTTTCAGCGCCGCCTGGTTGACCACCAGGCGCGAGGAAATCGGCATGATTTCCTCGACCTCGACCAGCTTGTTGGCCTTGAGCGTGGCGCCCGACGACACCAGATCGACAATCGCCTCGGCCAGGCCCGCCAGCGGCGCCAGCTCCATCGAACCGTAGAGCTTGATCAGGTCGACATGCACGCCCTTGGCGGCGAAATGCTCGCGCGCCACGGCGATGTACTTGGTGGCGATGCGCAGGCGTGCGCCGCGACGCACCGCCGCGACGTAATCGAAGCCGACCGGCGCCGCAACGCACATGCGGCAGCGCGCGATGTTCAGGTCCAGCGGCTGATACAGCCCGGCGCCACCGTGCTCCAGCAGCACGTCCTTGCCGGCGATGCCGAGATCCGCAGCGCCATACTGAACGTAAGTAGGAACGTCGGAGGCGCGCACGATCACCACCCGCACGTCTTCACGGCTGGTGGGGATGATCAGCTTGCGTGATTTCTCCGGATCCTCGGCCGGCACGATGCCGGCCGCCGCCAGCAGGGGCAGGGTCTCCTCGAAGATCCGGCCCTTGGACAGGGCAATCGTGATTCCGCTCATGCGCTCATTTTACCCGGCTAACCCGGGCACCCAATGCCGCCAGCTTCTGTTCCAGGCCCTCGTAGCCGCGATCGAGGTGGTAGATGCGCTCGATCAGGGTTTCCCCTTGCGCCACCAGGCCGGCTATCACCAGGCTGGCCGAGGCACGCAGGTCGGTAGCCATCACCGTCGCACCGTCGAGCTTGGCCACGCCCTTGACGAATGCCGTGTTGCCGTCGATGCGGATGTCGGCGCCAAGCCGGATCAGCTCGACTGCATGCATGAAACGATTCTCGAAAATGGTCTCGCGCATCACCGCCGTGCCCTCGGCCACGGCATTGATGGCCATGAACTGGGCCTGCATGTCGGTCGGAAAGGCCGGGTAGGGTGCCGTGCGTATGCTCACGGCGGTCAACCGCGCCGGTGCCTTGAGGCGTATGGCGTCACGCTCGGAAACCACCTCGCAGCCGGTGTCCATCAGCTTGTCGATCACCGCATCAAGGTAAGCCGACGAGGTTCCCGTCAGGCGCACTTCGCCGCCGGTGGCGGCGGCGGCACAGAGGTAAGTGCCGGTTTCGATGCGATCCGGCATGATCCGGTGGGTGGCGCCGTGCAGGGCCGCGACGCCCTGGATGCGGATCACGTCGCCTCCCGCGCCCGAAATCCGCGCACCCATGGCGACCAGGCAGTTGGCCAGATCGACCACCTCGGGCTCGCGCGCGGCGTTTTCGATCACGGTTTCGCCCCGCGCCAAGCAGGCGGCCATCATCAGGTTCTCGGTGCCGGTCACGGTGACCATGTCGGTGAACAGCCGGGCGCCCTTGAGATGTGCGGCCCTGGCGTGGACATAGCCCTGCTCCACGGCGATCTCCGCACCCATCGCCGTCAGGCCCTTGATGTGCTGGTCGACCGGCCGCGCGCCGATGGCGCAACCACCGGGGAGCGACACCCGCGCTTCGCCGGTCCTCGCCACCAGCGGTCCGAGCACCAGGATCGAGGCGCGCATGGTCTTGACCATCTCGTAGGGTGCAACGGCGTTGTCCAGCCCGGAGGCGTCCAGAGTCACCGTATCGCCAGCGCCGACTGTGCCCTTCTCGCGCGCCACCTTGACGCCCATCTGCGCCAGCAGCTTGAGCATGGTGCCGATGTCGTTGAGGCGCGGCACGTTGGTGAATGTGACCGGATCCCTGGTCAACAGCGCAGCACACAACAGCGGCAATGCCGCATTTTTTGCGCCCGAAATGGCGATCTCGCCGGCGAGCGGAGTTCCGCCCGCGATCAGGAGCTTATCCATTCGCCCTCCATTCCTCCGGCGTCAATGTCTGCATCGACAAGGCGTGCAATTCGCCGGAGTCGAATCGTGCCTTGAGGATGGCATTGACACGCTGCTGGCGCTTGACGCGATTCAGGCCAGCGAACTCGGCACTGACGATCATCGCGGCGAAATGATGCCCATCGCCCTCGACGGACAAATGTTCGCAAGCCATTCCGCCGCTGATCCAGGATTCGATTTGTTTGGGGTCGAGCATGGTGTATTCCTCAGTCACGCAGCTTGTAGCCGCTCTTGAGCAGGTTGAGTGTGAAAACGGTGAGTACGGCAAAGCAACTGCCCACCACGGCAAGGCTTAGCCAGGGCGAGGCATCTGAGACGCCGAAGAATCCATGGCGAAAGCCATCGATCATGTAGAAGATCGGATTCCAGTGCGATAGCTGCTGCCAGAAGGGCGGCAGCGAATGCACCGAATAGAACACACCGGAAAGAAACGTCAAAGGCATGATCAGGAAGTTCTGGAAGGCCGCGAGCTGGTCGAACTTTTCCGCCCAGATGCCGGCAATCACGCCCAGGCTGCCCAGTATCGACCCGCCCAGCACGGCAAAGATCACAATCCACCACGGTTCGGCGAAACCCAGCGGCGCGAACCAGACGGTAGCGAGCAACACGCCGCTGCCGACCACGACGCCACGCACCACCGAGGCCAGCACATAGGCCGCGAAAAACTCCAGATAGGAGATCGGTGGCAGCAGCACGAAGACGATGTTCCCCGTGACCTTGGACTGGATCAGCGACGAGGACGAATTGGCGAAGGCATTCTGCAGCACCGACATGATCACCAGACCCGGGATCAGGAAAGCGGTGTAGGCAATTCCGTGAATTTTCACGTGGCCCTCAAGCACATGCGAGAAGATCAGCAGGTAGAGCAGCGCCGTCAGCACCGGCGCCGCCACCGTCTGCGCGGCGACCTTCCAGAAGCGCAGCACTTCCTTGTAGAGCAAAGTGGAGAAGCCGCCGCGCACCTTAGCCCTGCCCCTGCAGTGAGCCTTGCATGACGCGGACAAAAACCTCTTCGAGATCCGGCTTGCCAACCTCAAGATCCGTGATCCGGCAGTCCGCCCCGCGCAGTCGTGCCAGGATGGGTTCGACTTCGCCAAAAGCATCGAAGGGCAGCGACCACCAGCCACCGCTTTCAGTGGCCCCCCGCAGGAGTTCGGTCGGAATGCTGCCCTCAACGCGCAGACGCAGGCTGTGCGTGGAAAAGCGCCGCAACAGGTTGTGTGTCGTGTCCAGCGCGACGATCCGGCCGGCCTTCAGCATGGCGATACGATTGCAAAGCATCTCGGCTTCTTCGAGATAATGCGTGGTCAGCACGACGGTATGTCCGGCTTGGTTCAGACGCCGGATGAAGGCCCAAAGTGTCTGGCGCAATTCGACGTCAACGCCGGCCGTCGGCTCATCGAGCACGATCACCGGTGGCCGGTGCACCAGCGCCTGGGCAACCAGGACCCGTCGCTTCATGCCGCCCGAAAGCATGCGCATATTGACATTGGCCTTCGAGGTCAGGCCCAGGTTTTCCAGGATCTCGTCGATCCAGGTGTCGTTGTCGGCAATACCAAAATAGCCGGACTGGATCTGCAGGGATTCGCGCACGGAAAAGAAAGGGTCGAAGACCAGTTCCTGCGGCACTACGCCAAGTTGGCGTCTGGCTGCACGGTAATCTGCCTGTACGTCGTGATTCATCACCCGGAGCCGGCCCGCATCGGGTCGAACCAATCCGGCGAGCGCCGAAATCAGCGTTGTCTTGCCGGCACCGTTGGGCCCGAGCAGGCCAAAGAATTCACCCGGCTGAACCTCGAGGTCGACCGCATCCAGCGCATGCACGCTGCCAAAGCGCTTGGAGACCTGCTCGATGCGGATCGCGGGGGACATTCGGAAGGACCTGGCGGGAAGCCGCGGTCAATGCTGCGGCAGCAGATCGGAAACGCCGTAAACCTCGGCGAGGCTCAACAGGTTCTGCGGGGGATTGAGAAGTTTCACTGTTTTGCCTGCATCGCGGGCGGCACGCATCCAGCCAAAGACAACCGCCAGGCACGACGAATCCAGGTCGGTAACGGCGGCCAGGTCGAACACAGCGGTGCTATTGGTGATCGCCGCCTCACCCTCGGCAAGCAAAACGGCTGCGCCCGCCATGGTCATGGGGCCGGAGACTACGACGCGCTCACCCGAGACTTCAATCATTTCTTGACCGAAGTTGCCTCGCCCGATTTGTTCTTTGCCTGCAAGGATTTCACCAGACCGTCGACGCCGTTGTTACGCACTTCAGAGGCAAAGGACTCACGATAGTTGGTAACCAGACTGATGCCACCCACTTCGATGTCATAGACCTTCCAGCCGCCGGTCGATTTCTCAAGGTAGTAGTCGAGCTCAATGTTCTTGCCGGCACCGGATTGCTTGATTTCGGTACGCACGCGTACATCGGTCTCTCCGGCCTTGGCGGTATAGGGCTTGAAATCGATGGACTGGTTTTTGTACTCGGTAAGGGCCTTGGAGTAGGTGCGAACCAACAGCGTGCGGAATTCGTCGATAAGCACTTTCTGCTGGGATGCGTTGGCCTGCCGCCAGTCGCGGGCCATCGCAAGCTGGGTCATGCGGGTGAAATTGAAGTGCGGCAACACCTTGCCTTCGACCAGTTCGATCGCCTTTTTGGTATTGCCGGACTGAATATCCTTGTCCTTGCGAACAATGTCGAGTACTTCGTTGGTCACTGTCTTGATCAGTGCATCGGGAGACACCTCCTGGGCAGCTGCCGGCAAGGCAAGCAGCAGGGAGCTGAGCAGGGCGAAAAGGTATTTCATGTGGCTTTCCTGGGAAAGCCGGAGCCGGAAAAATCCGGTCCGGCACAAATTACTGGCTGGCAGCTACTGTCTCGGTCCGGGCAAGCTGAAGTGCTACCGGTTCCACGGGAGCCTCCATCGCGGCCCGCGGCTCGACAATGGCATCATGCGGTGCGGCAAGGGGGGCCATGTCGCCATCGATGCCGGCCTCACTCTCGCGCGGCGGATTGCCATCGTGAATCAGGTTGCGACGACGCTGAAGATAGGCGTCGCGCATGTAGGAATACTTGTCCAGGGCCGCTTCCTCGACCACCTTGTCGGCAGGCAACAAGTTGGCACGGTCGTTGATCGTCCGCAAAACCAGGGCAAGGTCTCGCGTCCGCCGCGGACGATGATTGGCAACCGGATCGGCAGCGACGTCAAGAACCAGCCCAACGGTATCGCGTACGGTGCGAGGACCGAAAACCGGAACCACGACATAGGCGCCATTGCCCACACCCCAGCGACCGAAGGTCTGGCCAAAATCTTCGTCGTGCTTTTCAAGGCCAGCGTCAGACGCGATGTCAATCACACCGAGAAGACCGATGGTGGAATTGATCACTACCCGGCCGAAATCGTTGAAGGCTTGCGGAATTTTGCCCTGCAGCAGGTTATTGACCCCAATGAAGACATCCTCGATATTGCCAAAGAAGTTGGTGACGCCGGTTCGAATCGGTGACGGCAAAACCGTGTCATATCCCTTTGCGACCGGCTTGACAATCGCTGCATCCAACCCCTCGTTGAAGGCAAAGACCGCGCGATTGAAGCCTTCAATCGGGTCCTTGGGGTTTCCCGAGGTGGCGCATCCGGCGAGCAGCCCAACCGCCATTCCGGCCAGGGCAAGTGACTTGAGTTGGGCTGACAGCTTTGTTTTCATTTTTATTCGGGCACCTATGAACTACTTTTTGCCGCCATCCTCGGCAGCCTTGTTGAACATGAACTGGCTGATCAGCTTTTCCAGCACCACGGCCGACTGGGTTTTCTTGATGGTGTCCCCACTCTTCAGCATCGCCGTATCGCCACCGACTTCGAATCCTATGTACTGCTCGCCCAACAGGCCCGAGGTGTTGATGGTGGCGAACGTGTCCCGGGGAAATTTGTAGCGGGCGTCAAGATTTATCGTCACGACCGCAACATACGCTTCCGGATCAAACCGGATTTCCGCCACCCGCCCTACCACCACCCCGGCGCTCTTCACTGCGCCACGTACCTTCAGGCCGCCGATGTTATCAAATTTGGCCTGAATTGCATAAGTATCGCCGCTACTTGCCGAGGCCATGTTGCCCACTTTGAGGGCAAGAAACAACAGTGCACCCAATCCGACAGCGACGAAAAACCCAACCCAGAGATCCAGTGTAGTACGGCTCATGTCATGACCCTGTAAACATGAAAGCGGTGAGAATGAAATCTGCGGCCAAAATGGCCAGCGAGGATGTTACAACGGTACGGGTAGTCGCTCCGGAAACCCCCTCCGCCGTCGGCTCGGCATCGTAACCCTCGAAAACAGCCACCCAACTGACGATGACACCAAATACGAAACTTTTGATCACACCGTTGAGGATGTCTTCACGAAAATCAACCGAGGCCTGCATCTGCGACCAGAACGAACCCTCGTCGACACCAATCAACTGCACGCCGACCAGATAGCCTCCGAAGATCCCCATCGCCGAGAACAGCGCGGCCAGCAGCGGCATTGAAATGACCCCTCCCCAGAAGCGCGGGGCGACCACCCTGGCAATCGGATCCACCGCCATCATCTCCATCGCGGACAGCTGCTCGGTGGCCTTCATCATGCCGATTTCCGCGGTGATGGCTGAACCGGCGCGACTGGCAAACAGCAGGGCCGCGACCACCGGCCCGAGTTCGCGCACCAGGGAGAGCGAGACCAGAACCCCGAGCGCTTCGGTCGACCCGTAGCGCTGAAGTGTGTCGTAGCCTTGCAGTCCCAGCACCATGCCGACGAACATGCCCGACACCAGGATGATGATCAGGCTGAGGACGCCGGTGAAATAGATCTCGCGGATGGTCAGGTTGATCCGACGCAGCGAGGTGCCGGAATGAAGGAGTATCGCGAGGAAGAAGCGGCTGGCGTAGCCCAGGCGCCAGATGCGGGAAGTGACCTTCTCGCCAAGCCCGCGCAATGTGCGCACTATCGCGTTATCCACGTCGCCCTGCCCTTTCCATCAATTCTTCCCCATAGGGCCGCGCAGGATACTGGAAGGGCACCGGACCGTCAGCCTCGCCCCAGACAAACTGATGCACATAGGGCACTTTGGACTGTTTTATCTCCTCGGCCGTGCCTTCTGCCACGATCTTGCCCGCAGATACAAAATAGACGTAATCGACGATTTTCAGCGACTCCTGTACATCATGGGTGACGACGACGGAACTGGCGCCCAGCACGTCATTCAGCTTGCGGATCAATTCGCCAATGATCGACAGCGAAATCGGATCCAGGCCGGCAAACGGTTCGTCGTACATGATCAGCATCGGGTCGAGCGCAACCGCCCGCGCCAGGGCGACCCGCCGCGCCATGCCACCCGACAGTTCTGCGGGCATCAGGTCATGGGCCCCCCTGAGGCCTACGGCGTGAAGCTTCATCATTACCAGATCACGAATCACTTTCTCCGGGAGATCAGTGTGCTCGCGCATCTGAAAGGCAATATTGTCGTACACCGACATATCCGTGAACAGGGCGCCGAACTGGAACAACATGCCCATCCGCCGGCGCAATGCATAAAGCCCGTCGCCACTCAGTTCATGCACCATCTGCCCGCCGACCTTCACCGAACCTGAAGTCGGCCTCAGTTGGCCGCCGATCAGACGAAGTGTGGTGGTTTTGCCACAGCCCGAGCTACCCATCACAGCGACAACCTTCCCTCGCGGAATCGTCATGTTGATCCCGGTAAGGACAGGCCGGCTGTCGTAGGTGAAATTCAGGTCGCGGATTTCTACGAGGGGTTCCAGGGACATGTTTGCACCGGGGATGTCCGGCTCGATTCCTGACGCGCAATTCTAGCAGAGCCCCCTTCAACTGACGGAGACAAGCGCTGAAGTGCGGGGTAAACGCCATGCAGAAACCGCAATGCAAGCGCGCGGGAATGGGCTAGCATCGTCTGATCGAACCAGCACCGCGGAATCTGACTTGAGCGCTCCGGACAGCAAGATCGAATTGCTGATCGTCGACGATGACCCACTGATCGCCGACGCTCTAGGCTTTTTCCTCGGCAGGGAATACGCAGTACGCACCGCTTCGACGCGCGCCGAAGCAGTAGGTTGCCTGCGCGACAACAAGCAGACGCCGGCACTGGCGTTGATTGACCTTGGGCTGCCACCAACTCCCCACCGGCCTGATGAAGGCTTTGCCTTGATCGCCGACATCCTTGCCCATGCCCCGGGAACCCGCATTGTGGTGCTCTCCGGGCAGAGTGACGAACTGAACGCACGGCACGCCCGCGCGCTGGGAGCCACGGAGTTCGTCGCCAAGCCGGCGGATCCCGAATATCTGCGCAAGCTGATACGAAGAGTGTTGTCTTTTAGAGACACATCAACTGAAAACGACGATGGTTTGATCGGGGCCAGCGCGGCGCTGCAAAAGCTTCGCGCGCAACTTCGGCAGTTCGCCGATTCGCCGTTTCCCGTCCTGATCGAGGGCGAATCGGGCAGCGGCAAGGAACTGGCGGCCGGCGCTTTGCATAAACTGTCCGATCGGGCGGCGAGACCCTACCTGGCATTGAATTGTGCGGCAATCTCACCCAATCTGGTCGAAGCCACTCTCTTCGGACATGCCAAGGGGGCTTTTACCGGTGCCAGCGGCCAACGCGCCGGATATTTTGAGGAAGCCTCCGACGGGACGCTGTTCCTCGACGAGATCGGTGAGCTTCCGCTGGACCTCCAACCAAAGCTGTTGCGTGTGCTCGAGAACGGTGAATTCCAGCGGATCGGTGAAACCACGGCACGGCGATCATCGGCCCGCATCGTCGCCGCCACCAACCGCGACTTGAAAAAGGAAGTGCGTGAAGGGCGCTTTCGTGCAGATTTGTACCACCGCCTGTCAGTATTCACGGTTGCGATTCCGCCACTGCGCGATCTCGGCGATGACCGCATGGTGCTGCTGGAGCATTTTCGCGGCGTTTACGCTGCCCAGGCCGATCTTCCGCAGTTCCGCCTGAGCCGAGGGGCGGTGCAACGGATTCTGACCTATCCCTTCCCCGGAAATGTTCGCGAACTACGCAATATCGCCATACGCCTGACCACCAAATTCGCCGGAAATGAAGTCGGTGTTGAAGACCTTGAGGCGGAGCTCGATCCCGGGAGCGAGTCCGTAGCTGGCAGTGCCATCGCCGCTCCCGCCATGGCCAGTCGGACTGAATTGATTGCCATCGCACTGAACGACATCCAGAGCCGACACGATTTCAACCTGGATGCGACACTCCACCTCTGGGAAGAAGCCTACATCGAGGCCGCACAGCGGCTTGCGCACAACAACATGAGCCAGGCAGCCCGATTGCTCGGCGTCAATCGCACCACGCTTTACAATCGCATCGAAACTCTGGCAAGGGAAAAGCGAACTTCCGCGCAATAGGACCTGGCACCAGACTGACGGACCCACCCATGTATCTGGAACACTTCGGACTCAACGAGCCCCCCTTCCGCATTACGCCCCACACCGACTTTTTCTTCGACGGGGCCAACCGCGGCGCGACGCTCGACGCGCTGATCTACGCCATCACCCATGACGAAGGCATCGTCAAGGTGAGCGGTGAAGTCGGCAGCGGCAAGACCATGCTTTGCCGTGTGCTGATGGAACGGCTGCCCGACACCGTAACCATTGTGTATCTCGCGAATCCGTCGCTCTCGCGCGACGACATCCTGTACGCCATTGCCGACGAGCTGCAACTCGACGTTGCCGCGAACTCGCGCACCTCCGTGGTCATGCGCGCGCTTCAGGACCAGTTGATCAAATCCTACGGCGAAGGGCGCCAGGTTGTTGTCCTGATCGACGAGGCCCACGCCATGCCGGCCGACACCCTTGAAGAAATCCGGCTCCTGTCCAACCTTGAATCCAACCACAGCAAGCTGCTGCAACTCGTTCTCTTCGGCCAGCCGGAGCTGAACGATATCCTGGCGCGCCCGGACATGCGCCAACTCAAGGAGCGCATTACCCACAATTTCGGACTGGAGCCATTGGTACGCGACGACATCGCGAACTACCTCGACTTCCGCATGCGTACGGCAGGTTACCGCGGACCCAGTATTTTTTCCCAGGCCGCGCTGAAACTGATCGTCCATAGCTCGCTGGGACTCACCCGACGCATCAACATCATCGCCGACAAATCGCTGCTCGCCGCGTTTTCGGCAGGAACGCATTTGATCGGAGCCAAGGAAGCGCAAGCCGCGATCCGCGATTGCGAATTCAGCGATGCCACCTATCGATCCCGAGGAGGCAATGGGCGGAGGCTTGCCTGGCTGGGCACCGCCCTTGCCGCGGCAGCGGTTGCGGCCTTGGCAATCATGGCAGCTTCGCAGAACGATGGGTTGCCGCAGGGACCTGCGATTCCGCCGGTAGCCGCCACCGGGAAGCCACCGGCACCAACGCCTGAAACACCAAGCAAACCGGTTCCGGACGCGATACTGCCTCCGGCCACCACACTACCCGGCGCTACGGCAACTCCAGCCACAGGGGTTGCCGCGACCGCATCCGGGGTGGTGACCATCGCGTCGCCTCCGGGCGTTCCACCACCTGCCGCCACGTCCGCAGTGCCGCCCCCGGCGGCCGCTCCGGGCAATGCCCCGTCCGACGCCGGCACGTCAAGGCAGCAAGTGCAACCCACCAATGAAAAGCCCAAGGCCGGGCGCCTCACCCGCGCGCGGCTTGAAGCCAGCAAGCCCTGGCTGGAGCAACTACCGAACGACCGGTGGTTCATACAGGTCTTTGCCACTGACGCCAGTCACTATGGGGAAGTGGAAAGTCTGTTGCGTCGACTGCCGGAAGCGGGGGAAGATGCTGAAAAGCTTCGGGTTTACTACTCCGAACTCAGCGGCGCCCCACGTTACGGAGTAATCTACGGCGACTATTCCAGCCGCGAGGCCGCTTCGGCCGCGATTCGAACCCTGCCCAGGCAGTTGCGCAGCAGCAAGCCCTATCCACGGCAAGCCATCCGCTTGCGTTAGACAAAAGCGACACTGTCACAACAGCGCTGATTCAATTAAATCATTGAGTTGTATCTAAAATATAATGTGTTATGCTAAGAATGGCTATTACTCTTAATCGGGGATTCGTTTGCGCACTTTCGTGATATCGCCACTCCCGGTAGGCCTTGTTACCTGTCTGGCCCTGACGGCCTGCGGTGGCATGCAGCATCAGCCCTCGTCGGCCGGGCACATCAACACCGAAGCGCAGATAGCCGTAAATACGGATATCCCGACTCCGGTCGCCGCGACACCGCTGTTGCCTCGGCCGCGTGCCGCCGCCAAGACCGAGTCGTATTCCGTATCCGTGCGCAATATCCCGGTTCAGGATCTGCTGTTTGCACTGGCCCGAGACGCCAAACTCAATGTCGATGTGCATCCCGGCATCAATGGCATCGTAACCATCAATGCCATCGACCAAACCCTGCAACAGATTCTCACGCGCATTTCCAGGCAAGTTGACATGCGCTGGGAACTCGATGGGCCAAATCTGCTGGTCATGCCGGATACGCCATTCCTGCGCAACTACAAGGTTGATTACGTCAACATGTCGCGCGAGCTGACCGGCTCGGTCTCGATAAATACGCAAATCGCCTCAACCAGTACCAGCGCGGCAGGAGGGTCATCGGGAAGCGGCAACAATTCCGCGACGTCGGTAAAGAGTTCCGCACAAAACAACTTCTGGCTCTCCATCGAAAAAAACCTCAAGGATATCCTGCGGGAAAGCGACAAGATCCTTCCCGAAGGATCCAGCGAAACCGTAATCGAGCGCTCCGACCAGCAGGCCACGACAGGAACAGGTGCGCAAAGCAGTCAAACTGCAGGACGCAGTTCGGCCCAGGCGGGCGGCATTTCCGGCAGCCCGAATCCGGCGACTGTGCAGCAGCAGGGAACCACGGTGGTCAAACGCACAACCTTCCGCGAAGCAGCCTCGATCATCGTCAATCCCGAGGCCGGCGTCATCGTCGTGCGCGCAAGCGCTCGGCAACACGAGAAGGTGCAGGAGTACCTTGATCTCGTGCTGATCAATGCGCGGCGCCAGGTCGTAATCGAGGCAACGATAGCGGAAGTCAGCCTGAATGACGCCTACCAGCAAGGCATCAACTGGCAAAGCCTGCGTAGCCTGCGGCCGGGGAATCCTCAGGCAGGTTTTTCGCTGGCACAGAACCCGACCACTGCTACCAATCCGGTTTTGACAACCTCTGGCTCTTTTGTGACGTCGACTACGGCGCCAACCTTTGGTGCCTCCCCCGGAACCTTTGCCTTCCTCCTTAATTACGTAGCCCCCGGTCTTGGCCTGGTGTCAACGCTCAGCCTGCTCGAAACCTTCGGCAAGGTCAAAGTCCTTTCCAGTCCAAAGTTGAGCGTCCTCAACAACCAGACGGCGATGCTCAAAGTGGTTAACAATCTGGTCTACTTCGAGGTCAAGAACGACTCGACCACCACCACAACCGGAACCACAAATAATTTCACGGCCACCGCCAAGTCCATTTCGGTCGGCCTTGTCATGAGCGTCACGCCACAGATTAGCGAGAACGGCAGCATCCTTCTCAATGTTCGCCCAACGATATCGAGCAAAACAGGCGATGTGCAGGATCCGACCCCCAACCTTGGTGCGGTGAATAATGTTCCTGTCATCCAGACCCGCGAAATGGAATCGATGTTGCGCCTGTCGGATGGCGAAGTCGCCGTGATGGGTGGATTGATGGAAGACAAGATCAGCAATACTTCCAGCCAGGTTCCCGGTCTGGGAGACCTTCCGGGAGTCGGAAATTTCTTCCGCAATCGCAGCGACACCATGTCCAAGACTGAACTGGTCATTTTTCTCAAGCCGACGATCATCCGCGATCCCAGCATAACTACGGATTACCAGTCGTTCCGCGACTTGTTGCCAAGTAGGACTTATTTCAAGGATCCCGCCACCAAAGCTGCAACGCAGCCAGCTCAAGCCGGAGCAGGGCCGCAATGAGTCTCCTAATGGACGCCCTGAAGAAGGCGGAACTGGCCAAGCGCCAGGGAGCCGAGGGCGGTGGCGACAACAACCCGGAGATCGATAACTTCGGTAGCCTTGCCCTGGAGCCGTTACCGGCTGATTCCGCAGATCCGCCCCGGGAAATCGATCAGGGCGCTGGTCGCACCGAACCCATGATGTCCCTGGCATCTCATCTCGAAGAACTGGATGCACAGTTTCTCGAAGAGGCCGCTGCGGCCGCTCGCCAGGTACCTCCGCCTTCGATCGCCGCGGTAAAAATGGAGCCCATCGCGCCACCTCCACCTGCGCCAATGCCGGTGGAAGCAGTCGCGCGCCCGCTACCAACGGCAGCAGCGGCACCAACAGAAAGCCCTCGACGCCCAGTCCCGGAGGTTGACGATGCGCAGGTGAAGGCTGCCGCGCAAAACCTCTTCGCCGCAAAGCAACCGGAAAAGCAGGAAAGCCGCAAAGCATTCGCCGTTGCTATCGGCGTACTGACAGTTTTGTCCGTCACCGGCATCGGTGGATATTTCTGGTGGCAACTGCAGCCCAAGAACAGCATGATCGCGAAACCGATGCCGCCGGCCACGCCACCGGCAGCACCCGTGTTGGCCGCCGTAACGCCAGCGCCGACTCTTCCCCCTCCAGCTGCGTCAACTGCTGCTCCCGGCCTTGCAGCCAACGGCCCCACTGCCGGTGCACCGCGTCCCAGGACTGCTGCGACAAATGAAGATGACGATGAACCAGTTGCCAGACCACCGGCGCGCCAACGCCGCACACCGGCGCGGAATGCCGAGATTCCCGACGAGGATAGCGGGATTCGCGTGACCCGTCAGCCGCTCAGGATTGACCCGGCATTGAATCGTGGCTTTGAGGCCTTCAACCGTGGCGAACTGGCGCTGGCTCAAATCGAGTACGAGCGGGCACGCAAGAATGATCCGCGCAATACCGACGTCCTTCATGGGCTTGCCGCAATCGCCCTGCGGCAGGGGCGCCTTGATCAGGCAGACGCCTTGTATCGTCAAATCATCGAGTCCGATCCGCAGGATTCGGTGGCGATATCCGCGCTGTTGAATCAACGCGGACAGGTGGATCCCGGGATGACTGAAAGCCGCTTGAAATCACTTGCCGCGGCGCAGCCGGAACTGGCGGCTCCGCATTTCTCGCTGGGGAACCTCTATGCCCGCATGGGCCGCTGGAACGACGCGCAGCCGGCGTACTTCCGTGCCTTCAATGCCGAGCCGGACAATCCCGACATTCTCTACAACCTGGCCATCAGCCTTGAGCATTTGCGGCAGAACAAGCTTGCCGCGCAGTACTATGCCCAGGCCATCGCCGCAGCCGCCAGCCGCCCGGCCAGTTTCGACCGGGACCAGGTCGCCGCACGACTAAAAACGCTGCAACCCTGACAGTGCCCTTTCCGGGGCTTGCCCTCACTGGCAGATGCGGGATAATCACGTTCGTATGAACTCGCCCAGCCCCCGCCGACCGATAGGCCAGATCCTCATCACGCAAGGCGTGATCAGCGAAGATCAGTTGCGCATTGCCCTGCTGGAACAGATGAAGTCCAACCAGCCGGTCGGCAAGCTGCTGGTGGCACTGGGGTTCGTCTCGGAAGCCACACTGCGCGACGCATTGGGCGAGTCCCTCGGACACAGGGCTGTAGACCTCTCCAAGTCGATCATCGACCCGGATGCCTTGCGCCTGGTTCCGCGTGACCTGGCCAAACGCCACCTGTTCCTTGCCCTCAGCTATTCCAGGCGCGACCAGCGCCTCAAGATCGCGATCGCCGACCCGAACGACATTGTCGCCCTCGACAAGCTGCGCACGCTGATCCACCCCGACCTGCTGATCGAAACCCTGATCGCCGGCGAATCCGAAATCGCCCGCGCCATCGACCAGTACTACGGCCACGAGCTGTCGATCGACGGCATCCTGCACGAGATCGAAACCGGCGAAATCGATTACCGCAGTCTTGCTGCCTCGCTCGATGAGTACAGCCAGCCGGTAGTGCGCCTGGTCGATGCCCTGCTTACCGATGCGGTAAAACATGACGCTTCCGACGTCCATTTCGAACCCGAAGCGAGCTTCCTGCGCATCCGTTACCGCATCGACGGCATCCTGCGACAAATCCGCGCGCTGCACAAAACCTACTGGGCAGCGATGGCGGTGCGCATGAAGGTGATCAGCGGCATGAACATCGCCGAAACCCGTGCCCCGCAGGATGGTCGCATCTCGATCAACATCAGCGGTCGCGCGGTTGACTTCCGCGTCGCCTCTCAGCCCACGATCCACGGCGAGAACATCGTGCTGCGCATCCTCGACCGCCAAAAGGGCATCGTCCCGCTCGACAAACTCGGTCTCGACGAACAGCAGATGAGCCTGATGAAGCTCATGGTGGCTCGCCCCGAAGGCATCATCCTGGTTACCGGCCCGACCGGCAGCGGCAAGACAACCACGCTCTACTCGGTACTCAACCACATCAACGAAGAGGGCGTGAACATCATGACCCTGGAGGATCCGGTCGAGTATCCAATGGCCATGATCCGCCAAACCTCGGTGGCCGAGTCCGCGAAACTCGACTTTGCCAACGGCATTCGCTCGATGATGCGGCAGGATCCCGACATCATCCTGGTCGGCGAAATCCGCGATGCGGATACGGCGGAAATGGCCTTCCGCGCCGCCATGACGGGTCACCAGGTGTATTCGACGCTGCACACCAATTCGGCACTGGGCGCGGTTCCGAGGTTGCTCGATATCGGTGTGCTGCCCGACATCATGGCCGGCAACATCATCGGCATCGTCGCCCAGCGTCTGGTGCGGCGCCTGTGCACCCATTGCCGCAAGCCCTACCCGGCCGAAGCGCACGAATGCAAGCTGATCGGCGTTGCCAGCGGCCAGCCGGCGCCGATCATCTATCGCGCGGCCGGCTGCGACCATTGCGAATATCAGGGCTACCGGGGCCGTATCGCAATCATGGAGATGCTGCGTCTCGACCACGATCTCGATGACCTCATCGGACGCCGCGCTCCCTTGCGCGAGATCCGTACCGCGGCGCTATCGAAGGGATTCCGCACCCTGGCCGATGACGGGCTGCGGCGCGTCGTCGACGGATCGACCTCGATCGAGGAAGTCGGCCGTGTCATCGACCTGACCGAGCGCATGTAGTCGCCCCGGATCCTGATCGACGATGGCACTGTATGCCTACAAGGCAATGAACATCCAGGGACGCATGGTTCTCGGTCGCCTCGAGGCCATCAACCTGATCGACCTCGAAATGCGTCTCAAGCGCATGGATCTGGACTTCATTACCGGCGATCCGGTGAAACAGGGCGGCTTGATGAATCGGGGCACGATCACCCGCCAGGAACTCATCAACTTCTGCTTTCATCTCGAACAACTCGCCCGTGCCGGAGTCTCCCTGATCGAGAGCCTGACCGACCTGCGCGATACGGTCGAGAATCCGCGATTTCGCGAAGTCATCGCCGGCATGATCGAAAGCATCGAAGGCGGCAAAACCTTGTCCCAGGCAATGGCCGAGCACCCGCAAACCTTCGACGACGTGGTGGTCAGCCTGATCCGCTCCGGCGAGGAAACCGGCGCCCTGCCCCAGGTGCTGGCCAACCTGCTGGAGTCGCTCAAGTGGCAGGACGAGCTTGCGGCCCATACCAAGAAGCTGATCATGTATCCCGCGTTTCTCGGCACCGTCGTGGTCGCCATCACCCTGTTCATGATGATCTACCTGGTGCCCAAGATGGCTGGCTTCATCCGCAGCATGGGCCAGGACATGCCGACGCAGACCAAGTTGCTGATCGCCACCTCGACATTCTTTGTCAATTACTGGTACGTCGTGCTGGGCACGCCCATCCTTGTCGCCGGCATCGTCACCTTCCTGGTAAAAACCAATCACAAGGCTCGCTACCGTTTCGACGCGATCAAGTTGAAAATCCCGTACATCGGCGAAATCCTGAACAAGATCATCCTCTCGCGCTTCGCCTCGGTATTCGCCATGATGTACTCGTCAGGCATCACCATCCTGGATTCGATCAAGGCCACCGAGGATGTCGTCGGCAACCTGGTGGTCAAGGACGGCCTGCAACGCGTCGGGGCATTGATCGCGGAAGGCCAGAACGTAACCGTGGCTTTCCAGAATGTGGGCATCTTTCCGCCCCTGGTATTGCGCATGCTGCGGGTGGGCGAAAACACCGGTGCCCTGGACACCGCACTGACCAATGTCAGTTATTTTTACAATCGCGACGTACGTGAATCCATCGAACGCGTCCAGGCCATGATCGAGCCGGTCATGACGGTAACCATCGGCTTGATTCTTGGCTGGATCATGATGGCGGTGCTCGGCCCGATCTACGACATCATCACCAAGATGAAAACCTGATGGCTGCCAAACGCATCCTTCTGACCGACGGCTCCGGCCTGGTTGCCCACTACTGGAGGGCCGGGCGCATCACGATCGAGGCCGAGTTCAGCAATGAACCGGCGGGGCTCGAAGCGCTGGCGAGCTACATCAAGAAGCATCGCTCCAGTTTGTTCTTCCTGCTCGCGGATATCGCCGAGGAAGGTTTCCAGCTTGAGGATCTGCCCTACGTCCAGGGGGGTGACCGCAATGCCCTGCTGCAAAGGCGCCTGAGCCAGTACTTTTACAACACGCCCCTGTCACTTGCGATCTCGCTGGGTCGCGCCAAGGACGGGCGACGCGACGAAAAAATCCT
Organism: Rhodocyclales bacterium; assembly: GCA_016215645.1. Taxonomy (GTDB): domain Bacteria; phylum Pseudomonadota; class Gammaproteobacteria; order Burkholderiales; family Rhodocyclaceae; genus Sulfuritalea. Next base: position 12,454 of record JACRIX010000103.1, on the reverse strand, counting down.
CTTTGCCGCGCTGACGCGCGCAGAGGCGTTTGCTCCCTGGCTGGATACCCTGCGTGAAAGCGAGGCCATTCTGGCCGGGGTATATTCGGTTCCGTTGGTGCTGGCCCAGCTCGGGCCGCAACTCCTGGACACGAGTGATCCGGTGCTGCTCCTGACGCTCAGCCGTGGCGGAGTTCGCCAAACCTTCTTCGATCAGGGCAAGCTCCACTTTTCGCGTCTTTCTCAGCTCGCCACTCGCAGCGTTGATGAAGTCGGCCGCGTTTGCGCCAGCGATTCGGCCAAGATATTCCAGTACCTCGTCGCCCAACGGCAGATCCCCCGGGGCGGCGCGCTGCGTACCGTGATACTGGCGGAGGCAGCGCAAACCCGGACCTTGCAGGATTACTGCCAAAGCTCGACGGAACTCCAGTTCGAGTTCGCGGATCTGGGTGCGGCGGCACGCAAATTGAAGTTGAAGGATCTCGCCGGCGACAGCAACGCGGACAAGCTGCTGATGCATCGTCTGGCGACCAGGGCGCCAGACCAGCAGTTCGCGCAAGCCAGCGAAACCCGCTTCCATCGCTTGTGGAAGATTCGCTCCGCATTGACCAGCGTGGCATGGGTCGTGTTTGTCGCCTGCCTGCTGTTTGCCGGTAAAACCGGTCTCAAGGTCGCCGAATTGCAGGACCAGACCGAGCTCACCCGCCTTGCCACCGCCGAAGATACCCGACGCTATGACGTTATCCTCGACGGCTTGCCCAAGGTGAATCTCACCCCGGACAATCTGCGCACCTTGACCAGCCGCTACGACGCATTGCAAAAGCGTCTTCCGGCCATGGAACCCATGCTGGTGCATCTCAGCCAGGCGCTCAACGAGAATCCCAGAATCGAACTGGGCAAGCTGACCTGGCGCATGGCAGACCGCCCCGATGCCGCCGCAAACTCCGCCCCCGGGCCGAAGCCGGCCGTGCCGGCAAGCCCAAATGCGGCCGCCGGCTGGATCCTCATCGAAATCGAAGCGCAACTTCCCCTGGTCCTGGTGAGCGACCAGCGCGCGCAGCTGGCCTTGATCGACAGCTTTGCCACGCGGCTGCAAACCCAGCAAACCGACGTGCGGGTACTCAGCCGTCCCTTCGACATCGAGTCCGACAAGGCCCTGCGCAGTGCCGGCGACGCGCGGGCAGTGAGCGCCGACGTTCCCAAGTTCTCCCTGCGTCTGGCACGTCCGTTATGAGCCGATCATGAAATCCGACACCTCAGATCTTGGTCGATTGAAATGGGCAATCGCCTTCCTGATCGTCCTGTCCGCCAGCGGCGGCGGCGCGGTCTGGAGCACCCTCCAATTGCAGAAGGCAAGCGAGAAGGCGATCAAGGAAGCCAGTACGGCGCGTAACGACATCCGCACCAAACTGGCCCGTGCCCGCGACGAGCAGGCGGAACTGCGTGACAAGATCAATCGCTTCCAGGCCCTCAAGGAACGCGGCTACATCGGCCCGGAACAGCGCCTTGACTGGGTAGAAGCCATTGCCCGCGTCAGGACGGCGCGACGCATCTACAAGCTGGAGTACGACTTCGCGCCGCAGCGCCCGGTCGACTCGTCGATCCTTCCCGGGGGTTCGACGGCGGGCGGATTCGATGTTCTGGCCAGCCAGATGCGCATGCAGGTGCAATTCCTCCACGAAGGCGAACTGCTGGCCCTGATCAACGACATTCGCGATTCCGTGCAAGCACTCATCCAGGTGCGTTCATGCAGTGTGGAACGCGCCCCGGCCGGCACCGGCGACCGCAACAATCCGGCTCCGCTCAAAGGCGAGTGCTTGCTTGAATGGATCACCCTGAGGGAACGCAAATGAGCAGATTCTCGCGTCTCGCCTCACTCCTGATCGCGCTGCTGGGAACGATTCCTGTCTGGGCCGCCGAACCCGCTGCGCTGGGGCGGCTTTTCTTTACGCCGGAGCGACGGCTGGCCCTGGAACGCCAGCGCACCCACAACGTGCAGCAGGCGCAGGCACTGCAGGGAACCACCATGAGCCTGGACGGCGTGGTTTACCGGTCGAGTGGCAAATCCACGGTCTGGATCAACCAGCACGCACAGAACGAGACCGACGCCAAGCGTACCGGCGTCACGGCAACCCTGTCGCCACGGAACCCCGGCCGCGCCTTGATTGCCCCGGGCGAAGACACGCCGGCGGAACTCAAGGTAGGCGAAGCGGTGAATCGGGCCACGGGTGAACGCAATACTCGCCTGGGCGGCGGGCGGGTGGCAGCACCATCGCGCGGCGAAAGCAGGTCTCCCTGACCTGGGGGTGGCTTTGCCTTTCCGCCAGAACCTCACTGCGGACAATTCCGGCATTCAGCGTGCACGAATCCGCATGCCGTTTCGCATAGAACATCATTTGTCGTGGCAGCCGGGATCGAAGCCATGACCGGACTCCGCCACGCCATCAGGTACCCACGACCCCGGGAGAGCGGCTTCGTCCTGATCGCCCTGCTGGCCATGCTGGCCATCGGTGGCCTCTACTTCTTCATCAGCAATCTTTCGCCGGAATTCCTTCGCGAACGGGCGCAACAAACCACCGGAGACGCGTTGGCACAGGCGCGTGAAGCGCTGGTCGGCTATGCGGTACGCTTTCGCGACGATCAGCTCAATACCGGAACCTCGGGGCTGGTCTACGGCTACCTGCCGATGCCGGACCTGGGAACGTCGCGCAACAACAACACGTCGTGTACGGACGAGGGCTGCGAGGCCGCCAACTTCGCCGGCAACGTATCAAACACTACTGTCATCGGCCGCTTCCCCTGGCGCGCACTCGGTACCGGCCCCCTTCGTGACGCCAGCGGCGAATGCCTCTGGTATGCCGTATCCGGCAGTCACCAGCGAATCCAGCGCGCCACGCCAATGAACTGGGATACGCTCGGGCACATCGATATCGTGGTCGCCAAAGGCACGGCGGCCATGGTCAGCGCCATCAGTTCGGCGCACGACCGGCCGATTGCCGTCATATTTTCACCCGGGCCTTCGCTTGCCGGCCAGAATCGCCAGGCTTCGTCGACCGACAGCGTCACCGAATGCGGCGGCAACTATATTGTCAGCAACTACCTCGACCCCGCTACCAGCACCGCGCTTGCCGGCGTCACCAACTATTTTGCAGGAAGCACCAACAGCGCCAGTGGAGACGCCTCCGCCACACCCAAATCACTCGTCATCGGTTCGGCAACGCTGCGCAACGATGGCATGCTGTGGGCCGGTACATGTCCGGCCGGCAGTTCGGATGGCTGCAGCGTGGTCGCCAATGATGCAGGTACCGTGCTCACCAGCGAGCAGTTGTTCCGCATCCTGCGTGGATCAAGCTACTTCCGTGCCGACATCAACTCCATGCTTGAGCGGATGAGCGAATGCCTGAGGGACCAGATCGCGGCGGGCAGCAGTTTTGCGCCGACCGCACTGACCGGATTCACGTCGCCCACGGACAAGTCCGTGGGCCGCATTCCAAGCAGCGCCTGCTACGATGACACCAAGAATCCGCTTGGCTATTTCAGTCACTATGCCGATCAGTTGTTCCTCATCAAGCCGACTACCGGCAGTCTCAGCGTTACCCTGGATAGCGGGGCCGCCCAGAGCTGCGCCGCGGGACTGATTTTTGCCGGACAGCGCGGCACCAAGAATCCGGTTCCGACAGACGGGGGCGAGTCCGTGACGCAGCTACGTACGTCGGACCAGGTTTCGGCAAGCAATTCAATCCTCAACACCAACTGGCCGGCCAACTACCTGGAAGGCAACAATCTCTCCGCCTTCACCACGACCGGGGCCCTCAACCTCAGCGGACACAGCCAGTTTCTTCAAGTGTCATCGTCCCAGGTCGCCACCCAGGACATCGTGCGCTGCATTCCTACAGGCGCCAGCCTGACCGTGGTCGCGCCCACCGTCTCCGCCAATGCCGGCGACATCAACCTGGCGCGCTATGCGCCGGGTACCGGTGTGCTCACCCTCGGCAGTTCGGATATCAATTCGAATTACGGCGCCAGCGCATCCGACTTGTACGCCTGCGCCTGGACCCCCGAGACACATACCGCCGGTACGGGCTTGCGCAGCTATTTCCGATTCCGAATCAAGAAAGTCGGCGAGGGCTTTACCTTTGCCGTGGTCGATGGCGACCGCAACGCCGCCGATGCCTGCGGTGCGTCACGGCAGCACCTCGGCTACTCGGGCGACAACGGCAATGCGCTGATCCCCGAGATCGCCTGGCCCAAGCTGGCCATCGAGTTCGACACGGTACGCAACTGCAACTCCCCCTACTTCGACGGCAGCGGCGTTCCCTCCTGCGTATTCACCGAGTCGGGGAGCAGTCTGTCCAATGGCCGAAACGACCCCTGTTACACCTCGAGTTGCTGGTCAGGCAGCATCCTCTATCCCGGCGGCTCCAACCAGGGATTGGACAATAGCAGCCACGTCGCGATCGTGTACTGGGGCCACGGTGCGGCCAATGCCGGCGCCGGGGTCACCTTGCCCCTGCTCGACGACAATTATCATGGCCTCCCGACGCCACCCGACAGTTCCGCGCGCCCGGCACCCCGCAACCCGGCGCCCGTGCTTCCCTATCCTTCACCCGCGCCCAGTCCGCCCGGCGGCGTCGCTCCGCTGGACCGCATGGGCAGTACCACCGTCGCATTCCGCGAATTTCATGCCCGCCTTGAAGTGACCCGTAGCTTTACCGCCCCCACCGACGCCAAGGATGGCGTAACCACGGTGTTGTTGAAATTCTTCATTGAAGCCCAGCCGGCGGCGAACATCTCGGCGATCACCTACAACTCTGGCAGCCCGCCGACCTTGAGCGTGACCACGGCCTCCGCCCACAGCCTGGCGACCGGTGACACCGTGGTCATCAAGGACGCCGTTCCTAGCGGCTACAACGGCGAGTTCACCGTCACCGTCACCGACACGACGCACTTCACGGCGACGCTGCCCAGCGGTACGGCGAATCCGGGGAAATTCATTTCCGCCATCACCTGGGCAGACGTCAGTGGCAGCACCGACCGCGCCACGGTTACCTCGGCCAGCCATGGACTGAGCACCGGCAACAGTGTCACCATTTCCGGCGCCTTCCCGCCCGAGTACAACGGCACCCGAACCATCACCAAGATCGACGACAACTCGTATCGCTTCGGCCTTGAACTCGACTATGAACCCGGCGACATGACCACCGCCGTGGCCACCCCAAAGGCGCTGACCGCTCGCGCCACCGCCCTGGCAAACACCACGCGGCCCATGAGCGAACTCGACGCCACGGCGACAGCTTTCGTCCAGGACACGGCGCTGATCTACGACGAGCAGATGAGCGCCTGCGCCGGCAGCGCACCACTGTGTCCCACCGGCCAGTCCTGCGGCTCCGACAACATGTGCTACAAGCCATCCTTCCGCAACCTGCGCCTGGGCTACACCGTGTCCGAGCGACCGACCACCAATACGACGACAGCGCGCGGGCAACTTGTCGAGATCAGTGATCGCGCGACCACCTGGCTGCCTTGATACGCCTTGGGGTGGATCGATGCGCTGTGGCACAATGAAGCGGAATAGCCCACTGCTGCAGAACGCCATCCGCCACGGATCACCATGCATCTGATTCCCTTTCCGGCAGTTCGACCGGGTCACGCCGAACGCGGCTTCACCCTGATCGAGCTGGCGATCGTGATGTTCATCGTCACCCTGCTGCTGGGCGGCATGTTGTTGCCGCTTTCGGCCCAACAGGATGTCCGCGCGTACGGAGACACGCAAAAGATTCTCTCGGAAGCACGCGACGCCCTGTTGGGCTATGCCATGGCCAACGATCGCCTGCCCTGTCCCGCCTCCAGCACCAGCAGTGGCGTGGAGGATCCGGTCGGCGGTGGCACCTGCAACTATCCCTACGATGGATATTTTCCGGCCGCGACGCTTGGCTTGAGCCCGGTCGACTCCCAAGGCTTCCTGGTCGACGGCTGGGGCAGCGACAGCGACAACCGCATCCGCTATTCGGTAAGCACCGCCAATACAAACGCCTTTACCACCTCATCCGGCATGAAAAACACCGGCATCACGGTACTGGCGCCCGACCTGCAGGTCTGCTCCACCGGGGTGGGAATGTCGAACGCCGGGCTCGCCACGGCGGCGTGCGCCTCAGGTACGGCACTGGCGAGCGATGCTGTCGCGGTGATTTACTCACTCGGCAAGAATGCCGGTTCGGCAGGCTCCGGCACTGAAGAGACCCATAACCCCAACCCGCGATCGACGACCACGGCCGACCGCGCCTTCGTCAGCGCGGCCCAGGGCAGCGCCTCTGACGACCAGGTGGTCTGGATGTCCAAGAGCACGCTGTTCAACCGCCTGGTGGCCGCAGGGCGCCTGCCCTGATGAGCCTTTAGCAAGAGTCGGCGCTCACGGCACGGCGATTTTGGGTCACTTCCCGATTGGCGCTTATGCCTGTCATCACAAATCCTGAATCCAGGCGACGGGGCCACCGGTAGAATCGGCCCATACTTTTCAGGGAGTTCGCCGTGGCCAGGAATTTCAGGATCGCCCCCAGCATTCTTTCCGCCAACTTCGCCAAACTGGGTGATGAGGTCGACAACGTCCTGCGCGCCGGCGCCGACATCGTGCACTTCGATGTGATGGACAATCATTACGTGCCCAATCTGACCATCGGCCCGCTGGTCTGCGAAGCGCTGAAGAAGCACGGCGTCACCGCCCCGATCGACGTGCACCTGATGGTCAAGCCGGTGGATCGCATCATTCCTGACTTCGCCAAGGCCGGCGCCACCTACATCACCTTCCACCCCGAGGCGTCGGAGCACGTCGACCGCACCATCGCCCTGATCCGCGAATGCGGCTGCAAGCCCGGTCTGGTGTTCAACCCGGCCACCCCGCTCGACGTGCTCGACTACACGCTGGACAAGCTCAACATGGTGCTGCTGATGAGCGTGAACCCCGGCTTCGGAGGGCAGAAGTTCATCCCCTACGTGCTCGACAAGGCGCGCAAGGTGCGGCAGATGATCGATGACCGCGGCCTGAATGTCAGCCTCGAAATCGACGGCGGCGTCGGGCCGGCGAATATTCTTGAAGTAGCCAAGGCCGGGGTCGATACCTTCGTCGCCGGCTCCGCCGTGTTCGGCGCGGCGAAGGACAGCGATCCGAACCGCTACGACACGGTGATCGGCGCGCTGCGTGCCGAACTGGCCAAGGCCTGAGGAAGGCGCGCGCTCACAGCGCACCTTCAAGTTTCAGCAGATAAACCTTGCAGTCCACTCCTCCGGCGTAGCCCGTCATCGCGCCATCGGCACCGACAACGCGGTGGCAGGGCACGACGATGCCGATCGGATTGCGGCCGTTGGCGGCGCCGACGGCACGCGCCGCCTGTGGGCGTCCGATGGCAGCCGCCTGCTCGCCGTAGGTTCGCGTTTCGCCATAGGGAATCTCGGCCAGCGCGGCCCAGGCGCGCTTCTGGAAATCTGTTCCCCGCGCATCGAGCGGAACGCCGAAGCGGTGCACGCGCCCGGCGAAATAGGCGTCGAGTTCGCGCTGCAACTGAAGCAGCAGCGGATTGCGCGGGGCCTCTAGCCAGTCCCGCGGAATCGCCGGAACATATTTCCCGGCGCCGACATGGACATCGGTGACGCCCCTGTCCGATGCCGCGAGCAGCAGCTCACCCAGCGGCGACGCATGCCATTGAAAATATCGTGTCATCTCAGTTCTCCTCGTCGGCAAGAGGTTCCAGCGTGCGCCACAGGTGCAGCACCGCGTAGCTGCGCCACGGACGCCAACCCTCCGCCCGCGCGTCGGCCGCGCGCTGTCCCAACGCGGTATTGGGCAGGTCCAGCGCCTTGAGCAGCGCCACATCGCGCGGCGGCCAGGCATCCGGCCACGCCAGGGCGCGCATGGCGATGTAGTGGGCGGTCCATTGACCAATGCCGCGGATGGCGCCCAGGGCGTCAATGGTCCGTGCCGGATCCTGGAGATCGTCGAGCCGCAACTCGCCGCAATCCACGCCTCGGGCGATGGCGATCATCGCCTCCGCGCGCTGGCCGCCAATGCCGAGGCGGCCTATGTCGTCGCGCGTCGCGCCGGCCACCCGCGCCGGCGTCGGAAAGGCGCGCGTCAGGTCGGCGAACGGGGTCACCACCGCTTCGCCGAAGGCCGCGACAAAGCGCGTCGCCAGGGTACGCGCGGCCTTCACCGTGACCTGCTGGCCGAGGATGGCGCGCATCGAAAGTTCGAACGGATCGTAGGCCCCGGGCAGGCGCAAGCCTTCGGCGCCATTCACCAGGCCCACCAGCACCGCACCGATTTCCTGCGGATCGGCGGCGACATCGAACACCCGCCGGGTACGCGCCAGCAGGCGCGGCGTCGCCGCCGCCAGTTCGGACGAAATGCGCAATTGCAAGGCATGGCGCCGCGGCAGCCAGCTTACGTCGAGCCAGCCGTGCTGCGCCGGCCCGGCATCGCCCTCGATCCGCACGATGCGGCGATAGGCCTCGCCGGTGACCGACTCCACGCCCGGTATCGCCCGCGTGCCGAAGAAGCCCAGCAAGCGGGGAAAATCGTAGGGTGGCCGGTAGGGCAGGACGAATGTCAGCGCATTGCCGTCAGCATCTGCGCCGGGAAGCCGCCCCTCCTTGCGCAGATGCCCCGGTGAAAATCGGTAGCGCTGCGCGAACAGTGCATGCATGCGGCGAACGCTGGAAAACCCGCTGGCGAACGCCACCTCGGTGACCGGCAGCCGCGTATCGGTGAGCAGGCGCTTGGCCAGCAGCAGGCGATGGGTCTGCGCAAACTGGATCGGCGTGACACCGAACTCCTCCGCAAAAATGCGCCGCAGGTGGCGGCCGGTAACGCCGATGCGTGCAGCGACCTGCGCGAGGTCGACGCTGTCGCCGATACCGTCCTCGATCATCCGCGCCGCCGCGCGTGCCAGCGTCGCGCTCGCTTCGGAGACGGCGAATCCTGGCGCCAGTTCGGGACGACAGCGCAGGCAGGGGCGGAACCCGGCCGCTTCCGCCGCCGCCGCGCTGGGATGGAAGCTGCAGTTCTCCTGCCGTGGCAGACGCACGCGACAGATCGGCCGGCAATAAATGCCCGTCGTGGCCACGCCGACGAAGAAGCGTCCGTCGAAGCGCAGGTCATGCGACTTCATCGCCTGGTAGCAGGCCGCGGGACTGAGCTGGGCGAAATTCATGGGCGCAGTGTAGCCCTGCCCCGGCACGCGACCCGCCGTTTTCGGACATGCGAATCGGAGCGGCCGGAATTCGACCGCGGCGGCGTCAGGTAGCCCCTGCGCGCTTCTTCGCAGCACGGGCCCGGGCCGCCCGCTCGCGCTTCAATTCGCCGCGAACCTTGTCCAGTTCCGCCACCATGGTCTCGATGTGGCGACGGCGTTGATCGAGCTCGGCCATCGCCGCGTCGATGCGCCCGATCAGGTAGTCGAGCTGTCGTGCGTGTCCCTCGCCGTGCTCGCCGTAGAGCGAGAGGATGTGCTCGATCTCGGCCAGCGACATGCCCACCGCCTTGCCGCGCAGGATCAGGCCCAGCCGCACCCGGTCGCGCCGCGTGTAGGCGCGGCCGCCGTTGATGCGGCGTGGCGCCAGCAGGCCCTTGTCCTCGTAGAAGCGGATCGTGCGCAGCGAGATGCCGTACTCAGCGGCCAGCTCGGTAATTCCGTAAAGTTCGTCCCCGGACGAGGATGTCGCGGCGTGAACGGGTTGCCTGCGGGATGGGTTCATGGCGCCATGCTAGCAAGCCGGCATGCCGCTTTCAAGACAAATATTCCTTATAAGGCAGGTTGTTGACGTTAACGTAAGCACTCGGTAGCATGGCTTGGTCGACGCCGGCAAGGAGACCCGCGCATGACCCATTCCCAGCCTCCCGAAAACGCCCCGTTTTCCCGCTACGCGAGCGTGCTGCGCCCCGGCCTGTTCTCCGGCGAAGTGCATTGGGTCACCGGCGGCGGCAGCGGCATCGGCCGCTGCGTCGCCCATGAACTGGCGTCGTTAGGCGCCACCGTCATCCTCAGCGGCCGCACCGAGGAAAAGCTGCGCACGGTGGCCGCCGAAATCGTGCAGGACGGCGGCCGCGCCGAGGTCGCCGTCCTCGACATCCGCGACGAAGACGCGGTCAAGGCGGCTGTGAAGGCCGTCGTCGCACGGCACTCGCGCATCCATGGTTTGGTCAATAACGCCGGCGGGCAGTTCCCCGCGCCGTTGATGGCCATCGGCAAGAAGGGCTTCGAAACCGTGATCGCCAACAACCTGACCGGCGGCTTCCTGATGATGCGCGAGCTCTACCTGCAGTCGATGCAGGCCCACGGCGGCGCCATCGTCAACATGACCGCCGACATGTGGAACGGCATGCCCGGCATGGGCCACTCGGGCGCCGCGCGCGCCGGCATGGCCAACCTGACCAAGACCGCCGCCGTCGAATGGGCGGCCAGCGGCGTGCGCGTGAATGCCGTCGCCCCGGGCTGGATCGCCTCGTCGGGCATGGACACCTACAAGGGCCCGGTGCGCGAGATGATCCCCAAGCTCAAGCGCCACGTACCCCTGCGCCGCCTCGGCACCGAGTCCGAAGTCAGCGCCGCGATCTGCTTCCTGCTCTCGCCCGGCGCGGCTTTCATCACCGGCGTCACGCTGGCCATCGACGGCGGCGCGCCGCTCGACACCCCGCTGTTCCCGATCGCCGACCACAGCCGCTCGGCAGCTTTCGACGGCTTCCATCGCAGCGTCACGCCCGACGTGCTGAAGGAGGACTGATGCCGGTCCTCGACACGCTGATCGACACCGCCTCGGCCGCCTTCGCCGCCAATGCCGCGCGCATGGCCGAGCGCCTGGCGGAGGTACGCACCATGGAACAGAAGGTGCGCGAGGAATCGGCCTCCAAGCGCGACAAGTTCGAAAAGCGCGGCCAGTTGCTGCCACGTGAGCGCGTGGCGCGCCTGATCGACCGCGGCAGCGACTTCATCGAGTTCTGCACGCTCGCAGGCCTCGGCATGCACGACGACGACGGCAAGGATGCAGTGCAGGGCGGCGGTTCCATCATCGGCATCGGCACGGTCGCCGGCAAGCGCTGCGTGGTGCTGGCCAGCGACAGCGCGATCAAGGGCGGCACCATCCCGCCGATGGGCCTGCGAAAGAGCCTGCGCGCCCAGGAGATGGCGCGCGACAACCGCCTGCCGCTGATCTACCTGGTCGAGAGCGGCGGCGCCAACCTGCTTTACCAGGCGGACATCTTCATCGAGGGCGGGCGCAGTTTCGCCAACCAGGCGCGGCTCTCGGCAGCCGGCATCCCGCAGATCGCCGTGGTGCATGGCGCCTCGACCGCCGGCGGCGCCTACCTGCCGGGGCTGTCGGACTACGTGATCCTGGTGCGCGGCCGCTCCAGCATCTATCTCGCCGGCCCGCCGCTGGTGAAAGCCGCGATCGGCGAGGACAGCGACGAGGAAACCCTGGGCGGCGCCGAAACCCACGCCTCGGTCACGGGTCTGGGCGAATACCTCTGCGAGAACGACGCCCACGCCATCGCCACGGCGCGCGAGGTGATGGACAAACTCAACTGGAACGCCGTGCCGCCAGCGCCGACTTTTCAGGATCCGCGCTTCCCGACTGAAGAACTCCTCGGCCTCGTCCCAGCCGACGAACGCGAGCCCTACGACGTGCGCGAAGTCATCGCCCGCCTGGTCGATGCGTCCGATTTCCTCGAGTTCAAGGCCGGCTACGCCCCCGACACGATCTGCGGCCATGCCCGCCTCCACGGCCATGCGGTCGGCATCCTCGGCAACAACGGCCCGATCCAGCCCAAGGGGTCAACCAAGGCCGCGCAGTTCATCCAGCTGTGCGACCAGAGCGGCACGCCGCTGGTCTTCCTGCAGAACACCACCGGCTACATGGTCGGCGCGGCGGCGGAACGCGAGGGCGCGATCAAGCACGGCTCGAAGATGATCCAGGCCGTGGCCAACGCCCGCGTGCCCAAGCTCACCGTGGTGCTCGGCGGGTCGTTTGGCGCCGGCAACTACGGCATGTGCGGGCGCGGCTTCGATCCGCGTTTCATCTTCGCCTGGCCCTCGGCGCGCACCGCCGTGATGGGTGCGGCGCAGGCGGCCAAGGTCATGGAGATCGTCGGCCGCGCCAAGCTGGAACGCGCCGGCCAGCCGGCCAACGAAGCGGCGCTGGCGGCGATGAGCGAAGGCCTGCGCCGCCGGCTGGAGGCCGAATCCACGGCGCTGTTCGGCACCGCCCGCCTGTGGGACGACGGCATCATCGACCCGCGCGACACGCGCCGCATCCTCGGCCTTTGCCTCGACGTCTGCGCCGAGAGCGAGGCGCGAACCCTGCGCCCCAATACCTTTGGCGTTGCCCGCCTTTAGAAAGGGATCCCCATGCAATTCACCGCCGAACACCGCCAGCTTGCCGATACCGTGCTGCGCTTCGTGCGCGAGCAACTCAATCCGCATGTCGC
>JACRIX010000101.1 GCA_016215645.1 Rhodocyclales bacterium | reverse complement strand
CCAGCAGGTTGGTCTGGTAGGCGATGTCGTCGATGATGCCGATCTTGTCGGCGATGGACTTCATGGCCTCCACCGTGTCCTTCACCGCCTTGCCGCCCTGTTCGGCTTCGACCGAGGACTGGGTGGCCATGTTGTCGGTGAGCTTGGCGTTCTCGGTGTTCTGGGTGATGCTGGCGGTCATCTGTTCGATGCTGGCGGTGGTCTCTTCCACCGAGGCCGCCTGCTCGGACGACGACTGCGACAGCGACTGCGCCGTGGCCGAGACCTGGCCGGAGGCGTTGGCCAGGGCATCGGCCGCGCCCTTCACGTCGCCGATGATATGACTCAGCTTGGCGATCAGGTTCTGCTGGGCGGCGAGCACCCGGCCAACCTCGTCCTTGCCGGCACCGTCGACCTTTGTGCTCATCAGGTCGCCGTTGGCGAGAGCGTCGGCGGTAAGCACGGCGCACTTCAGCCGTGTCGCTAGCGAATGCACGATCGCGTAGCCAAAACCGATTGAAGCCAGCATGGCAAACAGCCCGGCACCCGCAATCCATCGAAACGCCGTCTCATAGGCCGTGCTGGCCTGGGCTTTCAGGTCGCGTGATTCGTCCTCGAAAACTTTGGAAAGCGCTGCCGCATCCCGAATGAAGGGATTCAGCCGAGGATTTACCTTGCTGAGCAGCAGCAGATTGGCTTCCTTGAAATTGGCTTGACGCAGGGCCGCGAGTGCCGGACGGACGCCGTCTTCCACCAGCGGTCGCTGCAGCTCCCGCAGTGCGGCGACATACTTTCCCTCCGCCGCGTGATCGGGCTCCCGCGTCGCAAAGGCACGCCAGGCCTCATCGCTCGATGTCAATCTGGCCTCGATCACATCGAGGTGCAGCGTCACCGGGTGGTCATGCATCGCCAGGAACGGGCTATCCGGCGCATGTTGGAGCGCCAGCAGGATCTGGCTGCGAATCTCGGCATAGCTGTTGGCGACCGCCGCCAACTGCCCCGCCGGTACGATGTTTTCGCGGTAGGTGGTCTCGCTGTGAATGGTCATGTTCCGCAGGTTCCAGAGCCCGATTGCCGCGATGGCGGCCATCAGGACAATCACCATGGCAAGCAGCAGGCTGAAGCGAACACCGATTCCTGCATTTCGAAGCCTATTCACCGTACACCCCTTCAGTTCGTTGATTTTGGAAGTATTTTTGGACGAAACGTCCTGAAGGACATAAGGCTAAAGAAACAACCAAGGCAACAATAGTGTGGCTTTCCGCAGTGCACCACGGAAACTACGTAGTCGCGACGGAATCCGGCCGGGCCGCCGGAAATCCCGCCCGGAGGGTCTGCGCCGGGCGAACGGGACCGGCCGCTGCGCGCCGGGCTCAGCGCTGCGCCGTGCGAACCTCGCCGAAGAGATTCGCGTGCCCGCGCGGCGGGCAACGCCAGTATTGCGGCGGGGCCACCACCGTGGCACCCAGTTCCGCCGCCGCATGCCAAGGCCAGTGCGGGTCGTAGAGGATGCCGCGCGCCAGCGCCACCATGTCGGCCTGGCCCGAGGCAATGATGGCCTCGGCCTGCTTCGGTTCGGTGATGAGGCCGACGGCCATCGTCGGCAGGTCGGTCTCACGCTTGATGCGCTCGGCCAGATGCACCTGGTAGCCGGGTCCCAGCGCGATTTTCTGCAGCGGCGAGACACCGCCGCTGGAGACGTGGATGAAGGCCGCGCCGCGCGCGCGCAAGGCCTGCGCGAAGGCCACGCTCTGCTCGATGTCCCAGCCGCCCTCGACCCAGTCGGTGGCCGAGATGCGCACACCGACGGCGACGCGGTCGCCGGCCGCCTTGTACACGGCATCGAACACGGCGAGCGGGAAGCGCATGCGGTTCTCCGCCGAGCCGCCGAACTCATCCGTGCGCTGGTTGGCCAGCGCCGAGAGGAACTGGTGCAGCAGGTAACCGTGGGCGGCGTGGATTTCGATGGCATCGAGGCCGAGGCGCAGGGCGCGTTCGGCGGCGGCGACGAAGGCACGCAGCACGCGCTCCATTCCGGCCGCATCCAGCGCCAGCGGTGGCGCCTCGTGCGGCGCATGCGGCAGGGCCGATGGCGCAACCGGCAGCCAGCCGCCCTCGGCTGGTGAAATCAATTGGCCGCCGTCCCAGGGCTTGTGGCTCGATGCCTTGCGCCCGGCATGGGCCAGCTGGATGGCGACCGGCATGCGGCTGAATCCGCGCACCGACGCCAGCATGCGGCCCAGGGCGACCTCGTTGGCATCGTTCCACAGCCCGAGGCATCCCGGGGTGATGCGCCCTTCCGGCTCGACCCCGGTGGCTTCGATGATCAGCAGACCGGCCCCCGACAAGGCGAGCTTGCCGTAATGCATCAGGTGCCAGTCGTTGGCATTGCCGTCAATCGCGGAGTACTGACACATCGGCGCGATGACGATGCGGTTGGCGAGTTGTGTGCGGCCAAGGGCAAAGGGCGAGAAGAGGCGCGACATTCCGTACTCCGTGTCAGGCGTGGCCGGCGCCGGGCCGGCGGCGATGCAGGATCAGGTAAACGACGGCGATGGCGATCACCGCCACGGCCGGAATCGCATACAAGTTGAGCAGGGTCCAGCCACCGCCCAGCACCAGGGCACCGGCGGAGACCGAAGACACCGCCTGCACGCCGAAGACCATGAAGTCGTTGCTGCCCTGGACCTTGGCGCGCTCCTCCGGGCGGTAGGTTTCGGTGAGCAGGGTGGTGCCGCCGATGTAAAGGAAATTCCAGGCCACGCCGAGGATGAACAGCGCGCCCCAGAAATGCATCAGCGTCACACCCGAGAGCGCCAGCGCGAGGCAGGCCACCATCAGTACCACGCCGGCCATGAGTATCGACAGCACACCGAAGCGCTTGATCAGGCTGCCGGTGAAGAAGGAGGGCCCGTACATGCCCAGCACATGCCATTGCAGGACGAAGGCGGCGTCACCGAAGGGCAAGCCGCAGATGTCCATCGCCAGGGGCGTTGCCGCCATCAGCAGGTTCATGGTGCCGTAGCCCAGCGCGGCGGCCAGCACGGCGACAATGAAGGCCGGCTGGCGCGCGATCACCGGCAGCGGGCGGCCGGAGCCGGCTTGCGCCCCGCCCGCCATGTCGGGCACGCGCAGGCGGCTGGCAATCAGCATCGCGACGACCGCGAACACCGACAGCGTGGCATAGGTGGCGGCGAACTCGACGGCCCACAGGTCGCGGGTGATCTTGCCGGCCCAGGGGCCGATGAAGCCGCCGGCAATGCCGCCGGCCAGCGTCAGCGAAATCGCCGTCGGCTTCCAGTCGGCGGGTGCCATGTCGGCGGCGGCGAAGCGGTATTGCAGGCCGAAGGCGTTGTAGGTGCCGGCGCACAGGGTGCCGAAGCAGAGCAGCCAGAAACTGCCGATGGTCACCGCCGTGGCGCAGGTGATGCCGCCGAGGATGCCGAGCAGGCCGCCGAGCATGAAACCGGCGCGACGCCCGTAGCGCTTCATGAAGGCAGAAGCCGGCAGCGTCGTCAGCGCGGTGCCGATCACGTAGCCGGTGACGGTCAGCGTCGCCAGCGCCGGCGTCGGCGCCAGCTTGGCGCCGGCCAGGCCGTTCACGGCGATCAGGGTGACGGCATTGCACAGCAGCAGTGCCTGGCAACCGGCGAGCAGCCCGACGTTGCGCTTGATCAGCGGCGTTACGGCTTCGCTCATGCCCGATCAACCAAAAGTCGGCGCCGGCGACACGGCGATCTTGCAGCGGTCATGCCGGATTCGAGACTTCGATCAGGTTGCCGTCGGGATCGCGGAAATACACCGAGAGGATGGGGCCGGTGGCACCGGTGCGCGGCACCGGGCCTTCCTCGACCGTCACGCCCTGGCGGCCAAGATGCGCGACGACCTCCGCGACCGGCGTCGATGTCACCAGGCAGATATCGGCCGAGCCGGGCATCGGTGTCGCCGCATGCGGCTTGAGCGGCGCGGCGGCCGGATGCAGGTTGATCTTCTGCCGGCCGAAGGCCAGCGCGCGGCGGCCGGCGCCGAATGTCACGGCGTCCATGCCGAGCACGCGCTGATAGAACTCGACGGTGGCGTCGATGTCGCGCACCGTCAGCACCAGATGGTCGAGGCTGTCGATTTTCATGGCTTCTGCAAGACGAGTTGCACCACCTCGCCGATTCCGTTGTGATGGCGGCCTTCGTTGACATCACGCAGGCCGCAAAAGGCGTGCAGGATACGACAGCCGGGGAACTCCTGCTCGACATCCGCCAGCGCCACCAGCAGATCGACCTCCGGCGGACCGCCGGTGCCGCGACCGAGCTGGCCCTTGGCATAGGCCTCGAACAGGACCACACCACCGGGTCGCAAGGCCGCAACGCTGCGCGCAAACACATCGCGCCGCAGTTTCGATGGCAGGTGCATGAAGATCGAGACGATGCCGTCCCACCGCGCCACGCCCAGATCAAAACTCGCGAGATCCGCGACCCGCGTGACTACATCGACGCCCTGCGCGGCGGCCAGGCGGCCGGCCTTGGCCATGCCCTCCGCCGCAATGTCGACCGAGGTCACGGCATGGCCCTGCATGGCCAGCCAGACGCCGTTGCGGCCCTCGCCGTCGGCGAGGCAGAGCACGCTGCCGGACGGCTTGAGTTGATGAGCGAACTCGACCAGGAAATCGTTGGGCTCGACGCCGTAGGCAAATTCTTCCTTGCCGTAGCGCTGGTTCCAGAAGTCGGCGAGCTTGTCGGTGGGACTGCTCACGGCTTTCTCACTGCCGCCTCGGCGAGGATGGCCTGCGCGCGCAGCACCACCGGGCGATCCACCATCCTGCCGTCGACCGCGACGGCGCCACCGCCGGCCACGGCGTCGGCCGCGATCACGCGCTGCGCCCAGGCGATCTCGTCGGCATCGGGCATGAAGCAGGCATTGACTACCGCCACCTGGCGCGGATGGATGCACAGCTTGCCACCGAAGCCGAGGCGGCGCGCACGCCGCGAATCGGCCCGCAGCAGGGCCTCGTCGTCGATGGCCGTGGTCGGCCCGTCGATCGGCGGCGCGATGTCGGCCAGGCGCGAGGCCAGCACCAGGGCAACGCGGAAGGGCAACAGCTCGTCCTCGGTGGCACGCATGCCCAGGTCGGCCTGGAAGTCGATCTGGCCGAAGACCAGGCGCTGCACGCCCTCGGCATGGGCCAGTGACAGGCGCTGCTCGAAGCCCAGCGCCGATTCGACCAGGGGCAATACCGGCTTTCCGCCCGATGCACGATGAACCACCGCGACGTCCTCGGCATGCTCGGCCTTGGGCAGCACCACGGCCGCGATGCCCGGGTGGGCCAGCAATTCCAGGTCGGCCGGAAACCATGATGTATCGGCGGCGTTGACGCGCAGCATCACCGGACACGCCGGATCGAGGACGGCGACCAGCGCGGCGCGGGCGCTGTCCTTTTCGGCGGGGGCCACGGCATCTTCGAGGTCGACAATCACCGCGTCGGCGCCGGCCGCCAGCGCCTTGGCGATGCGTTCGGGACGGCTGGCGGGAACGAAGAGCAGGGAATTGAGCGGCTTCATGCGGCCGCCCGCATCGTGCCGGCTGCAGGCAGCAGGTCACCGATGACGGAAAGGCTCTCCATGCCCCAGACCATGTCGATGATGCGCCGCATCTCGGCAGCGCTGGCGCCGGCGCGATAGGCGCCGAGGCGCAGTGCCTTGTCTTCGAGTTCGGCGCGCGACAGGGTGTTGCCGGGATCGCCCTTGGGTTCGTCGACGCGCGCCGCGATCGTCCGGCCATCGCGCGTCCTCACCGTGACCTTGCCGATCCAGCGCGCCGGGTAGGCGCCATCGACTTCGGCATCGAGTTCCATGCGCACGCGGCCGGCAAAATCACGCACCGCCGCGTCGCCGAGGCAGGCGTCGAACTCGGCCAGCCCCGCCCTGCCCTTGGTCGCTATCAGGCCGAGCACCGTGCCCATCGAGAACTTGGCCTGGTGCACCGTCTGCGGGTCGGTGACCGGACCGAGCACGTCGATCGCCGCCTGATGCACTTGCGCCGTGACATCCCGAATGTCGGCGCTGGTGAGACGGTGATCCTGCATCGCCTTCTGCAGCGCATCCGCCGCCGGGTGGTTGTGGCGGCAGGAGGCGTGGAACTTGAACGAGGTCTCGGCCACCGTCCAGCGCGTGCCGAGACCATCGACCAGGCGTGCCGGATCGGCGTCGGTGGAGGTCCCGGCCGCCAACCCCTGCGGGCCTTCGAGGATGTGCTGCGCGCCGCTGAAACCGTCCTTCGCCAGGTAAGCCGCCGTGAGGCCGGAGGCAGCGGCATGTGCCGTGTGCAGTTGCTTGGAATGCGCGGCGTCGCGCAGGAATTCCCATAGCCCGGCGGACTGCGTGCCGGCCGAGCCGAAGGCATGCAGCATCTGCTCCGGCGTCAGTTCCAGCAGCCGGCCGACCGCCGCGGCGGCAGCCAGCGTGCCTGCCGTGCCGGTGGTGTGGAAGACGCGGTAATGCGAGCGGCCGAGGAATTCACCGACGCGAATGCCGACCTCATAGCCGGCGACGCAGGCCACCAGCAGCTCGCGTCCCGACTTGCCCCGCGCCTGGGCCACGGCGAGCGCCGGCGGAAAAACCACCGTGGCCGGATGGAACACCGAGCCGTTGTGCACATCGTCCTGCTCGACCACGTGCGAGGCGGCGGCGTTGACCATGGCCGCAAACAGCGGCGAGGTATGGCGGCGCGAGATCAGGACTTCGGCCTTGCCCTCACTTGCGTCCATGTTCGGGCCCATGGCGCGCGCGAAGCGTTCGATGATCTCGACCGGTTCGGCGCCCTTGCCGGCCAGCGCCGAGGCGGCCCAGTCGAGGAACAGGTCTTCGGTGCGACGCAGGACGCTTGCAGGAATGGCCGCGTGATCGAGTTCAGCGGCAAAGCGCGCCAGATCCCGGGTGGGGTGATCGCTCATCAAGGACTCCTAAACTGCGCGTGCGGCGCGCAGGCGTTCAATGTCGGCGGGAGCATAGCCCAGGCCGGCGAGGATGGCCGCCGTGTGCTGGCCCAGTGCCGGCACGGCATCCATGCGCGGTTCGACGTCGTCCGGCAGGCCCGGCGGCAGCAGCGCCGGCAACTTGCCCGCCGGGCTGTCGACCTGCACCCAGCGGCGGCGTGCTTTCAACTGCTCGTGCTGCCACAGGTCGTGCATGTCATTCACGCGCGCATTGGCGATGCCGGCGGATTCCAGGCGCGCTTCGACCTGCGCCGCGTCGAGGCCGGCAAAGGCCTGCTCAATCAGCGCCTTGACCTCGTCGCGGGCCGCCGTGCGCTTCTTGTTCGAGGCATAACGCGCGTCGGTCGCCAGTTCCGGCTGCAGCAATACCTTGTCGCAGAAGCTGGCCCACTCGCGTTCGTTTTGCAGGCCGAGCATGACCACCTTGCCATCGCCGGCGGCAAACGGGCCATAGGGGTAGATGGTGGCGTGCGCCGCGCCCGAACGCGGCGGCGGCTCGGCGCCGTCGATCGCGTAGTAGAGCGGATAGCTCATCCACTCGGCCATGGCCTCCAGCATCGAGACCTCGATGCGCGAGCCCTTGCCCGTCTTGGCACGTTGTATCAGGGCCGCCAGGATGTTGCTGTAGGCATACATGCCGGCGGAGATGTCGGCGATCGAGCAGCCGGCCTTGGCCGGCTCGTCCTCGCTGCCGGTAATCGAGAGGAAGCCCGACTCGCTCTGGATCAGCAGGTCGTAGGCTTTCTTGTCGCGGTAGGGACCGGAATCGCCGTAACCCGAAATGTCGCAGACGATCAGGCGCGGATATTTTTCGTGCAACTCATCGAAGGACAGTCCCAGCCGTGCCGCCGCGCCGGGCGCGAGGTTCTGCACCAGGACGTCGGCTTCGGTCAGCAGGCCTTCGAAAATTTTCTCGGCCTCCGGATGCTTGACGTCCAGCGTCAGGCTCTCCTTGGAACGGTTGGTCCACACGAAGTGGGAGGCCAGGCCATGCACGCGGTCGTCATAGCCGCGGGCGAAGTCGCCGACACCGGGACGTTCGACCTTGATCACCCGCGCGCCGAGGTCGGCCAGCTGGCGCGTACAGAAAGGCGCGGCGATGGCGTGTTCCAGTGAAACGACGGTGATGCCGTCGAGGGGGCGTTTTGCGTTGGCCATGGCTATCTCAGTTTGAGTTCGCGTGGATTGTCGAGGGAATGGGGGTGCCGGGGGCGGCGGGTAGTCGTCGCTGCTCGTGTCCTCCGAGCCGGGCTACGCCCGACTCTCCCCCTTTACCTCGCTGCGACTACCACCCGCCGCCCCCGGCAGGAGACGCCTCTGCCTTGCCACCGCAAACCCGCGACGGCCTCACTTGATCGGGAGGGTGGGGCGTTCTGCGCAGCGAAGTAAAGGGTGAGGAGGCGCCCGCAGGGCGCCGACGAAGGACATGAGCGAAGCAGAATGCCCCGCCCTCCCGATCCCGCGCCCGCCTCAACAACGCGGTGGTTCTCATCAAAACGACCTCGGCAACCCAAGCACATGCTCGGCAACATGCGAAAGGATCAGGTTGGTCGAGATCGGCGCCACCTGGTAGAGGCGCGTCTCGCGGAACTTACGCTCGACGTCGTATTCGCAGGCGAAGCCGAAGCCGCCGTGGAACTGGATGCAGGCGTTGGCGGCTTCCCACGAGGCCTTGGCGGCAAGGTACTTGGCCATGTTGGCCTGGGCGCCGCAGGGCTGGTGGGCGTCGAACAGGCGGCAGGCCTCCCAGCGCATCAGGTTGGCGGCCTCGACCTCGATCCAGGACTCGGCGATGGGGAACTGCACGCCCTGGTTCTGGCCGATCGGCCGGCCGAAGACGACGCGTTCCTTGACGTAGGCGCTGACCTTGTCGATGAACCAGTAGCCGTCGCCGATGCACTCGGCGGCAATCAGGGTGCGCTCGGCATTCAGCCCGTCGAGGATGTATTTGAAGCCCTTGCCTTCCTCGCCAATCAGGTTCTCCACCGGGATTTCCAGATTGTCGAAGAAGAGCTCGTTGGTCTCGTGGTTCACCATGTTGGGGATGGGACGTACCGTCATGCCATGCCCGATCGCGTCGCGCAGGTCGACAATGAAGATCGACATGCCCTCGGATTTCTTTTTCACTTCCGCCAGCGGCGTGGTGCGCGCCAACAGGATCATCAGGTCGGAATGCTGGATGCGTGAGATCCACACCTTCTGGCCGTTGACGACGTAGCGGTCGCCCTGCTTCACGGCGGTCGTCTTGATCTTCGTCGTGTCGGTGCCGGTGGTCGGCTCGGTCACGCCCATGGATTGCAGGCGCAGTTCGCCGCTGGCGATCTTCGGCAGGTAAAGCTGCTTCTGTGCTTCGGAGCCGTGGCGCAGCAGCGTGCCCATGTTGTACATCTGGCCGTGGCAGGCGCCGGAATTGCCGCCGCAGCGGTTGATCTCTTCCATGATCACCGAGGCTTCGGTGAGGCCCAGACCCGAACCACCGTATTCCTGCGGGATCAGCGCGGCCATCCAGCCGGCGCGGGTCAATGCGTCGACGAAGGCCTCGGGATAGCCGCGCTGCTCGTCGATCTTGCGGAAGTATTCGGCCGGATACTGGGCGCAGAGGTCGCGCACCGCATCGCGGATGTCCTGCCAGGCGTCGTTGGTCGCATTCATGTCGTGATGGGTCGTATCAGGCAAGGGTTACGGTCATGTTCATGGTCAGGTGGCCTTCGGCATCGCGGATCCACAGCTTGACGGTCTTGCCGTCCGCTTCCGGCCGGCCGCAGACGTGGAAAGGCGCAATGTCGAACACCGGCTTCACGGCACGGAACTCGATGGCCGCCACCCTGGCCTGCGGCAGCTTGCGCCGCAGCAGGTCGACCAGCAGCGTGGCGATCAGCGGGCCGTGTACGATCAGGCCGGGGTAGCCCTCCACGTCGGTGACGTAGCGCCGGTCGTAGTGGATGCGATGCCCGTTGAAGGTCAGCGCGGAATAACGGAACAGCAGCACGTCGTCGGGCACGATTTGGCGTTCCCAGGTCGACCCGTCGGGCGCTGGCTTGTAGGCCGGCGCTGCCGCATCGGCGGCTGGCATGTCGCGGTAGACGATGTCGTGTTCCTCGGTGATGCAGAGGCCCGCCGCCGCGTGGAATTCATGGCGCACCAGAACAAAGACCAGCTCGCCGCTGCGCCCGCTCTTGTGATCGACCGACATCACCTGCGAACGCCGCTGCACCGACTCGCCGACGCGCAACGCTTGCGGGAAGGTCAGCCTCCCGCCGGCCCACATGCGCCGTGGCAGGGGCACCGGCGGCAGGAAGCCGCCGCGCGCCGGATGGCCGTCCGGGCCGATCGCCGACTGACGCGCCGCCGGCACGCACAGGGTCCAGTGCCAGGGAGGCGGCAGCGGGTCGCCGGCCGCCGGCGACGCGTCGTCGCGATCGAGCGTCGCGGCCAGCGCCGCCACCTTCGACGGCGCGACGAAATCGTCAACGGTCTCTGTACGTCCGACCCAGCCGCGCAGGTGTTCGAGGTCAATCATGGGAACTCTCCGCCTTCCTCACTTGTTCGGATCGAAGCCGGTTTCCTTGTAGAAGGCCTTGATCAGGTCGGCGCCCACGCGTTCCTCCATCTGCCGATGCGACTTGACCATGGCCTTTTTCCACTCGGCCTTTTCCGCCGGCGTCAGGGTCAGGATTTGCGTCTTGCCCGACTTGCGGATGCCTTCCAGGGCGTCGTCGTTTTCCTTCTTGGCGATGTCGTTGGCGTGCTTGGTCGCGTCCTTCATGGCGCCGTCGAGGATGCCGCGGATGTCGGCCGGCAGTCCGTCCCAGAACTTCTTGTTGGTGATCACCGCATAGCCGATGTAACCGTGGTCGGACAGGGTGAGGTACTTCTGCACCTCGTGGTGCTTCTGGGTGTAGATGTTGGACAGGGTGTTTTCCGAACCATCGACCACGCCGGTCTGCATCGCCTGATAGACCTCGGAGAAGGCCATCACCTGCGGCAGCGCATTGACGGAACGCATCTGCGCTTCGAGCACCTTGGAGGACTGGATGCGCAGCTTGAGGCCGCGAATGTCGTCCGGCTTCTTCAGCGGCTTGTTGGCCGACATCTGCTTGAAGCCGTTGTCCCAGTAGGCCAGGCCCAGGATGCCACGGACATCCAGCTTGTTCAGCAGCGCCTGGCCCAGCGGTCCCTGGGTGATGCGGTGCATTTCCTCGATGCTGTCGAAGATGTAGGGCAGGTCGAAGACCTCGAATTCGCGCACGCCGAGCGGGCCGAACTTCGACACCGAAGGCGCCAGCATCTGCACCGCGCCGAGTTGCAGCGCTTCGAGTTCCTCCTTGTCCTTGTACAGCGAACTATTGGGATAGACCTCGACCTTGACGCGGCCGCCGGTGCGCTCCTCGGCCAGCTTTTTGAACTGGTCGGCGCCCTTGCCCTTGGGGGTATCCGAGGTCGTGACGTGGCTGAACTTGATGACGATGGGCGCCTGGGCGGCGACCGGCAGGGCCAAGGTCAATGCTACGGCTCCCAGCAGCGTGGACAACAGCGTGCGTTGTTTCATTTCGCTTCCTCCTCGATGGTTTTTTTGCCTGCAATTCAGTCCGCACGGGCGGCCGAAGGCGCAGTGTAGGGGCTGCAAGGCCGGATCGGCAATTGCCGATCGTCAAACAGGGCCTTCGCAAACGGCGAAGGCCCTGCCCCGGGCCGCTGTTCAGCCGGCTACCAGCCGGGCGACCAGTTTGCGTCCGACCGGCGACAATGCATCGAGGCGGCGCACGGCGACCAGCATTTGTCGAGCGGCCCACGCGTCTTCGATGTGGATCTGGCGCAGGCCGATCACCGCGGCGAAGTCGCGCGCCGCGCCTTCCGGCAGCACGCCGATGCCCATCCCGGCCTGTACCAGTTTGCACACGGCCTCGAAGCTGCTGACCTGCACCCGCAGGCGCAGCGGTTCGCCAAGTTCCGCAGCGGCATCGGCCAGCAGGCGCATCATCGCCGCGCCGCTGTCGAGCCCGACCAGGTCATGACGGATCAGCTCGGCAAAGCGTGCCTTGCGCCGGCGCAAGGCATGTCCGCGCGGCACCACGGCCACCAGGCGGTCGGCGCGATAGTCAAAGCTTTCCAGCCCCTGCAGGTCCGTGCCATTGAGCACGATGCCTATCTCCGTGCTGCCTTCGCGCAGCGCCTGGGCAATGCGGATGCTGCGGCTTTCCTCGAGCTCGAGCTTGACGTCGGGAAACTCGGCGACGAAGGCCGCGAGATCCCCCGGAAGAAACTGCGTGATGGCCGAGGTATTGGCCTGGATGCGGATGTGGCCGCGAATACCCTTCGCGAAATCGGAAAGCTCGGCGCGCAGCCGCTCCTCCTGATGCAGAAGCTGGCGCGCATGGAAGGCCAGCGAATTGCCCGCCGGCGTCGGCTCCACGCCCTGCGCCGAGCGATAGAGCAATTGCACGCCGTAGCAGTGTTCGAGTTGCGCGATGCGGCGGCTCGCCGCCGCCAGTGCCAGATGCGACTGGGCCGCCGCTTTCGACAAGCTGCGGGCTTCGACGGCACGCAGAAACAGGGACAAGGAGACCAGGTCGGGGAGCACGCCTAGATCCGATTGAGCTTGGGAAAGCGGCCGGCAAACAGTTCCGGCATCGGCACCACCTTCTTGGCGTGGTAGTCGAAGAAGACGAAGCCGGACTTGGCCATGGCGATCAGCGTGCCGTCGGCCGGCCGCGTGATGCGGAAGACGATGTCGCCACCGTACTTGTTGAAATCGGCGACGCCGATCTCGAAGCGCAGCTCGTCGCGTGCGTAGGCTTCGGCGAGGTAGGTGGTGGCCAGGTCGGTGACGATGATCTGCTCGTCGGCGCTTTCCTCGACCCCGAAGTCGAACAGGAAGCGCGCCCGCGCCTCCGAAATCATCGAGATCATCGAGTCGTTGCCGAGGTGGTTGGCGCCGTTGATGTCGGTGATGCGCACCACAAGCCGCGTCGTGTAGCAGAACTGGTCGTCGGAAAACTGGAGCCTGATGCGGGCCATCGCGGTATGCGGGAAAGCGGGAGGTGTCGCGATTCTAGCCGTCCTCTGGAGACCGTCCCCTTGGGGACCGAGCACGCAAAGAAAAACGCCCAACTCATTGCGGAATCGGGCGTGTTTCCTGAAGCTGGCGTCCCCACGGGGATTCGAACCCCGGTTCATACCGTGAAAGGGTATTGTCCTAGGCCTCTAGACGATAGGGACGTATCGTTTGGTGGAGGTACGCGGGATCGAACCGCGGACCTCTTGCATGCCATGCAAGCGCTCT
>JACRIX010000100.1 GCA_016215645.1 Rhodocyclales bacterium | reverse complement strand
TGTCGTATGCAGGTTGCGGTGGAGCATGGGGTTCAAGCGGTCCTTGGTTGTCTTTCGCTGGCGACGCCCCGAAGGAAGTCCCCTTGGGGGACACGGCGATAGGCTTCGGCCAGCGACGCGACTATAGCATCGCAGTCGATTCCCTGCACGTCCATGCCCTCGTTGTAGCCGTAGGGGACGATGAACACCGGGCAGCCGGCGGCGCGCGCCGCCACGGCATCGTGGTGCGAATCGCCGATGTGCAGGTTCTCGGCGGGTAGCGTGCCCATGCGTTCGCAGGCGTGCAGCAATTGCGCCGGATGCGGCTTCTTGTGCGCCAGGCTGTCGCCGGAGACGGCGAATTCGAACCAGGGCGCGAGGCCCGTGGCGACCAGCAGCGGCTCGGTGAAGGCCACCGCCTTGTTGGTGATCACCGCCAGGCGCAGGCCGGCATCGCGCATCGCCTGCAGGCCGTCGAGCACGCCGGGGAAGACGGTCGAGCAGCGTCCGTTCTCGATCGCGTAATGGCGGCGGAAGATGACCTGGGCAGCTTCCACGGCAGCCTCGTCGAGATCGGGCAGGCAGCGCGCGACCAGTTTTGGAATGCCGCGGCCGACGAAGGTGGCCACGGTTTCCAGCGGAAGTTCGGGCCGGCCCAGTTCGCGCAGCATGGCGTTGGCGGCGGCGGCAAGGTCGGGAATGGTGTCGAGCAGGGTGCCGTCGAGGTCGACGGTGACGGAGCGGATGGTATTCATGGGTGCGACGATAGCATGGCGGTGGAACCGTTCCGCAAGCAGCTTCGATCCCCGCATATCGGGCACTTATCGATTTGGACGTGCTGCTTTGCTGCTAGCTTCTTTGCGTGAGGAATGCCCCAAGCCGCTGGTCGGTGGTAAGAATGTGTCCGGTCAGCCAGCGCTCGAGGAACGCGATCTGCTCCTCGGCCACGCCCTGGCCCGCCTGCAGCAGCTGCTGTTGCAGCTCCCTGGCGCTCTGGATGAGTTCGCGGTGCTCGGCCTTGTGCTCCTCGAGGCCGTCGTAGCGGTACTTGAGCATCAGCCGCTCTTCGTGGCTGAAGTGCCAGACGGTGCAGTTGATCAGTTCCTCCAGCGTCGCGGCGAGGTAGTCGGCGGCATCGCCAGCCGTCACCGCATGGTTGAGTTCATTGAAGATGCCGACCAGCTTGCGATGGTCCTCGTCGATTTCCTCGAATCCGACGCTGAGTATCTTGCTCCAGACGATGGCTTTCACGTTTTTCTCCCTGAGCGGATGGATTCTTCTTCCTCCGCATTGAAGCACATGAACTCCCTGTGCGCGAGGTCGACGAACCTAGCCCCCGCCCAGCCTGAGCATGGCGCGCGCCTCAGCGGGGCTGGCGATCTCTCGCCCGGCCCTGCGCGCGAAGGAGGCCAGCGCCTCGATCAGGGCGCCGTTGCCACTCGCCCGGCTGCCGTCGGGGAGATAGAAGCTGTCTTCCAGGCCCGTGCGCAGCATGCCGCCGAGTTCCGCCGTGCGCTGGTGCAGGGGCCAGATTTCGGCGCGGCCGATCAGCGTGGTTTGCCAGTGCGAGCCGGGAACAATCCAGCGCAGCAGCAATTGCAGCAGCTCGGCATCGACCGGCATGCCGGAGGCGACGCCCATGACGAAGTTGTATTCGGCGTGGTCGGCGAGTTGGGGTGACATCGCGGCCTTCTGGTACATCGCTACCGAACGCACGATGCCGACGTCGAAGCATTCGAACTCGGGCCGCGTGCCGGTTTCGTCCATCACGTCGAGGAAGGCCTGGACCTTTTCCACCGGATTGTCGAACACCATCGGCGGCCAGGCCCAGCGGCCGTCGTCCTTCAGTTTCAGGTAGTTCAGCGTGCCGGCGTTGCAGGCGGCGATCTCCGGCCTGACGCGGCGGATGCAGGCGGCGGGGCCGGAGATGTCGGGGCCGATCACGCCGGTGGTGAGGTTGATGATGACGCCGGGGCAGGCCACGCGGATGGCGTCGACGATCTCGGCGGCCACCTCCGGGTCCCAGGAGGGCAGGTGGCCGCGGCCAGTACCCTGCTGGCGCAGGTGCACGTGCATGATGCTGGCCCCGGCGTTGTAGGCCTCGCGCGCCGAGGCGGCCATCTGCTCTGGCGTGACCGGCACGGGGTGTTGCTGCGGGTCGGTCAGCACGCCGGTCAGGGCGCAGGTGAGGATGGCTTTGTCATTGCCGCTCATGTCGGTTCCTCGATGTCCAGTTCCACCAGTATCGCGCCGGCCTCCACTTGCGTGCCGGCCAGCACGCGCACGGCGGCGACGATTCCGGCGGCACCGGCGGTGACGCGCATTTCCATCTTCATGGCCTCGATCACGGCCAGCGTCTGGCCCGCAATCACCGTGTCGCCAGCGCCGACTTCCAGGCGCGTGACCGTGCCGGCAACGCTGGCGCGGGCAAAGGCGGGGTCGATGCGATTTTCCGTGGTCGGCAGCGGTGAGGCTTCGCGGAAGACGAAGACCGTCGCGCCGCGCGCGAGGTGCAGGGTGTCGCCATCGCGATGGATGTCGGCCTGGCGCGTGATGCCGTCGCGGGTATAGCGCAGGCGGCCGTTGTCTCCCAAATGCAGCTCCATCGCCGTGTTGTCAGCGCCGACTCTTGTTGTCCTGCGTTCCTCACCGCAGATCAGCGTCAGGTCGAATCCGGCAACGCCTTTGGACCGCCAGCCGGGCGTGCCAGCGAACAGCGCGGCCGCCAGTTGCCATTCCGCTTCGGTGGGCCGGGGCTGGCTCAGGATCGGCTCGTCGCCGGCCGCCCATTCGTCGAGCAGCGCCGTGTGCATCGTCGCGCTGCGAAAGCGCGGGTGGTCGAGCAGGTCGCGCAGGAAGCGGCCGTTGGTCGTCACGCCCAGCAGCGGCGCGTCCTCGAGCGCGGCGATCAGGCGCCGGATGGCGTCGTCGCGGTCGCGCCCGTGAGCGATCACTTTCGCCAGCATCGGGTCGTAATAAGGCGTCACACTGCCGCCCTCGGCGATCCCGGCATCGATGCGCACGCCCGGTCGCAGCGCGTCCTCGGGGCGGAAATGCAGCACGGTGCCGGTCTGCGGCGCAAAGTTGGCGTAGGGGTCCTCGGCGTACAGGCGCGCCTCGATCGCATGACCCTCGAAGCGGATCCGGTCCTGCGCCAGTGGCAGCGCTTCGCCTGCAGCGACGCGCAGCTGCCATTCGACCAGGTCCAGCCCGGTGATTGTTTCGGTGACCGGGTGCTCGACCTGGAGCCGCGTGTTCATTTCGAGGAAATAGTGCTTCAAGTCCCGGTCGACGATGAACTCGACCGTGCCGGCGCCACGATAGCCGACGGCCAGCGCGGCGGCCACCGCATCGCGCCCCATGGACTCGCGCATCGCCGGCGTGACGATGGGCGAGGGCGCTTCCTCGATCACCTTCTGCCGCCGGCGCTGGGCGGTGCAGTCGCGCTCGCCCAGATGCACGGCCTGGCCGTGGGCATCGGCGAAGACCTGGATCTCGATGTGGCACCCCTGCGGTATCAGGCGCTCCAGCATCAGCGTGCCGTCGCCGAAGGCCGCCATCGCTTCGCGCCGCGCAGCTGCCAGGGCCTCGGGCAGTTCCGCCACGGAAGTGGCCAGGCGCATGCCGCGTCCGCCGCCGCCGGCGACGGCCTTGACCAGTAGCGGGAAGCCCAGTGCCTCGGCTTCGGCCGTCAGGCGCGCGTCGCCCTGCTCCTCGCCGAGATAGCCCGGCACCGTCGGCACCCCGGCGGCGATCATGCGCCGTTTGGCGCCGGCCTTGTCGCCCATGGCGGCGATGGCCTCGGCCGGCGGCCCGATGAACACCAGCCCGGCGTCGGTGCAGGCCCGGGCGAAGGCCGCGTTCTCGCTGAGGAAGCCGTAGCCGGGATGCACCGCGTTTGCTCCGGTACGCCGCGCGGCATCGAGGATGGCGGCGACCTTGAGGTAGGACTCGGCCGCCGCTGGGGTGCCGATGCGTACCGCTTCGTCGGCCTGCGCCACGTGCGGCGCGCCGGCGTCGGCGTCGGAATACACGGCCACCGTCCGGTAGCCCAGCGTGCGCGCCGTGCGCATCACGCGGCAGGCGATTTCTCCGCGGTTCGCTATCAGGATTTTTCTAAACACGTGCAACTTTCGCGGAGAAATCGCCTGAGTGCGCTTCGCGCCCGAGGCGATTTGGCTGCGCCGCTGCGCCGCTGTGCGGCTGGTCGCCGCGGTTCGCCACCAATACTTTTCGGAAGCTCATGGACGCGGCAGCGTGCCTTCCAGCTTGCAGATGATGCCCAGCATGACCTCGTCGGCGCCGCCGCCGATCGAGACCAGGCGCCCGTCGCGCCAGGCGCGCGAAACCGGGTTGTCCCAGGTGTAGCCCATGCCGCCCCAGTACTGCAGGCAGGAATCCGCGACTTCGCGATCGAGGCGCCCGCATTTGAGCTTGGCCATCGAGGCCAGCCGCGTCACATCCTTGCCGCCGATGTACTCCTCGACCGCGCGGTACGTCAGTGCGCGCAGGGCCTCGACCTCGGTGCGCAGCTCGGCCAGGCGGAAATGCACCACCTGGTTGTCGAGGATGGACTTGCCGAAGGCCTGCCGTTCGCGCGTGTAGGCGATGGTCTGGTCGATGCTGTTGTCCATCATGCGCAGGCTGCTCGCCGCGCCCCACAGGCGTTCCTCCTGGAACTGCAGCATCTGGTAGGTGAAGCCCATGCCTTCCTGGCCGATGACGTTGCGCTGCGGCACGCGCACGTCGTCGAAGAAGATCTGCGCGGTGTCCGAGGCGTCCATGCCGATCTTGATGATCTTCTGCCGGCTGATGCCTGGTGAACTCATCGGCACCATGATCAGCGACTTGTTGCGGTGGGGGCCTCCCTCGGCCGACGTGTTGGCGAGCAGGCAGCACCAGTCGGCCTGCATGCCGTTGGTGATCCACATCTTGCTGCCGTTGATCACGTAATCGCCGCCGTCCTTGCGCGCCGTGGTCTTCACCGCCGCCACATCCGAGCCGCCGCCGGGTTCCGAGACGCCGATGCAGCCGACCACGTCGCCGGCGATGGCCGGGGCGAGGAATTCGCGCTTGAGTTCGTCCGAGCCGAAGCGCGCCAGCGCTGGCGTGCACATGTCGGTCTGCACGCCGATGGCCATCGGCACGCCGCCGCAGCCGCATTCGCCGAGCGCCTCGGCCATCACCATCGAGTAGGAAAAGTCGAGGCCCAGCCCGCCGTAGGCCGGGTCGTACTTGAGCCCGAGCAGGCCGAGGTCGCCGAGCTGCTTGAACACCTCGTGCGAGGGGAATTGCTCGGCCGCTTCCCATTCCGCGACATGCGGATTGAGTTGCTCGCGCACGAAGCGCAGCACGGTATCGGCAAGCTGGCGGTGTTCGGCGGTGAATTGCATGGGGATCCCTTTCTAGAGGCGGGCAACGCCAAAGGTATTGGGGCGCAGGGTTCGCGTTTCGCCCTCGGCGCAGATGTCGAGGCACAGGCCGAGGATGCGGCGCGTGTCGCGCGGATCGAGGATGCCGTCGTCCCATAGGCGGGCGGTGCCGAACAGCGCCGTGGATTCGGCGTCAAGCTTGCGGCGCAGGCCTTCGCTCATCGCCGCCAGCGCCGCTTCGTTGGCGGGCTGGCCGGCGCGTTCCAGCTTGGCGCGGCCGACGATTTCCATGACCTTGGCGGCCTGCGCCGCGCCCATCACGGCGGTGCGCGCGGAGGGCCAGGCGAAGATGAAGCGCGGGTCGAAGCCGCGCCCGCACATGCCGTAATTGCCGGCGCCGAAGGAGCCGCCGAGCACCACGGTGAGCTTGGGCACGCGGGCGTTGGCCACGGCCTGGATCATCTTCGAGCCGTGCTTGATCGCGCCCTCGCGTTCCGCCGCCGCGCCGACCATGTAGCCGGTGGTGTTCTGCAGGAAGATCAAGGGCGTTGCGCTCTGGTCGCACAGCTGGATGAACTGCGCGGCCTTGGTTGACCCCTTGGGCTGGATCGGTCCATTGTTGCCGAGGATGCCGACCGCATGGCCGTGGAGGCGGGCGTGGCCGCAGATCGTGTCGGGGGCGTAGCCGGCCTTGAATTCGAGGAAGTCGGAGGCGTCGACCAGGCGGGCGATGACTTCGCGCACGTCGTAGGGTTCGCGTTCGTCGGCGGGGACGAGGCCGAGCAGTTCTTCGCTTGGGTAACGGGGATCAGCGAGAGTCGGCGCTGGCGGTACGCCGATCCAGTTCAGTTTGTCCATGACCTCGCGCGCCGTGGCGATGGCATGGGCGTCGTTCTCGCAAAGGTATTCGCCCAACCCGGTGACGCTGGCGTGGGTCTCGGCGCCGCCCAGGGTCTCCTCGTCGCTGTCCTCGCCGATCGCGGCTTTCTCCAGCGGCGGGCCGGCGAGATTGATGCTGGAGCGGCCGCGCACCAGGATCACGTAGTCCGACAGCCCCGGCAGGTAGGCGCCGCCGGCGGTCGAGGCGCCATGCACCACGGCGATCTGCGG
>JACRIX010000099.1 GCA_016215645.1 Rhodocyclales bacterium | reverse complement strand
GTCGCCGCTGCGGTCGACGCCGGGGCCCTTGCCGTACCACATCGAGAATATGCCGTCGAATTTGGGCTCGGGGAACAGGTGCAGTTGCTGCGTGCCCCAGATCGCGGTGGCGGCGATGTCCTCGTTGACGCCGGGCTGGAACGTGATGTCGTGCTGCCTGAGGAAGGGGCCGGCGGCGTGGAGTGCGGTATCCAGCCCGCCCAGCGGCGAGCCGCGATAGCCGGAAACATAGCCGGCGGTATGCAGGCCGGCGGCGCGGTCGATGGCGTGCTGCAACATCGGCAGGCGGGCCAGAGCCTGCATGCCGGTGAGGAATACCTTGCCGCGTTCGAGCCGGTACTTGTCGTCGAGGCGTACATTGGCGATCGTCATCTGCTGCTCCTCCGTGCTGCGCGCCCTGCCGGGCATCTTCGTCACAGGCGCGATCGCGGTGGATCGCGCGTTCAGTGTCTGGGCGGGGAGGGCGTTCGGGCGCCGTCGGTGGTGGTGCGCCACCAGTGGCACAGGCGCAGCGAGATGCGATGCGAGAGGGTCATGCGGCGACCTCGGGGGCGCTGGCTGCCTGCTTTTCGCGCGCGCGGCGGGCGAAGCGCTCGGCCAGCTTCGGTGCGCGTCCCGGCGTGCTCCAGGGGCAGACGGCGATGCAGATGCCGCAGCCGTAGGTTTCGTTGAAGTAGGGGATGCAGCGGTCGAAATCCACCGCCCATTTCACGGTGCCGCGCACCATCAGTTTTTCGCGGAGGATGGCGTCGGGCGGACATTCGTTGGCGCAGACCTGGCAGCCGGCGCAGAAATCGTCGGCGCCGAAAGCATCCGGCGCATCCGGAATCAGCGGCAGGTCGGTCTCGACTGCGGCCAGGCGGAAGCTGGAGCCGTACTGGCGGTTGATCAGCGAGCCGTGCTTGCCGAGTTCGCCGAAGCCGCAGGCGATGGCCGCCGGCAGCAGGTTGAGCGAGCCGACCCAGGGGCCGGCGTGGGGCGTGGCGGCATAGCCCTGGGCGCGGATCCAGTGCGCCAGCCAATTCACCACGCGGGCGCCGCGGTTGTACTGATCACAGACTTCGAGCTGGCCTTCGGGATCGTCAGCGCTGGATGGCACCCGCGAGAGTCGGGCGTGGTCCATGACGTTGCCGACGATGATCAGATTCGGCAGGCAGCGTTCGAAGCCCTCGTAAACCCACTCCGGGCGGATGGCGCTGATGCCGACCAGCTCGGCCTCGCTGCCGGCACCGGGATAGCCCGGTGGGCGGGCCCCCAGGCGGCTGAGCGCGAAGTCCTTGACCTGCCGGGTCCAGGAGTCGGCGCTGGCGTGACGGCGATTCGGCGACGAGTCCGGCAGCTTGCCGGGACCACGGTCAGCGTGGGCGTATACATCGGTGTAGGCCTGGACACTGGAGAAGCGCAGCTTGACGGCATCGAGCAGGCGGCCGAAGGGATGCCCCTCGGATTTGCGCAACCAGAAGATCTGGCGCGGGCGACGTGCTTCGGACTCATTCCAGCCGTTGAAGCTGCGGCCCGAAATTTCAGGCAACAGCGCCGTGTGCTCCGCTGACGGAGTCCACGGCGACTGCTTGTTCCGGCTCATGGGCAGGCAGATGCAAAGGGGGCGGCGAGGGCCGTCGCCCCGCAAGCCCTCAGTCCTTGACCCGGGTGAACTTTCCGTCCTTGACCGTGATCATCACCTGGCCACGCAGGTCATAGCCGGAATGATCCTTGGCCGACATGGAGATCATGCCTTGCGAGGCTTTCATTTCCTTGGTCTCCTCCAGCGCATCGCGCAGCGCGCTGCGGAATTCCTGGGTACCGGGCTTGCCTTTCTTCGCGGCGATCGGAATGGCACGGCTCAGCAGCAGGCCGGCGTCGTAGGTGCCGGCCGAGAAGATCGGCGGCTTGACGCCGAACGCTTTTTCGTAGCCCTTGATCAGGTCGAGCGTGACCGCCTTGGACGGGACGCTGTCCGGAATCTCGTCCGGCACCACCACCAGCGGGCCCATGATCAAGGCGCCTTCCACTTTCTTGCCACCGATCTGCAGGAAGGCGCCGGAGGCGGCGCCGTGGGTCTGGAAGACGGGGCCCTTGAAGCCGGAGTCGACCAGCTGCGCATGTGGCATCGCGGCATCGGCACCGACACCGGCGACCAGCATGGCGTCGGGCTTGGCGGCGATCATCTTCAGCGCCTGGGCCAGGGCGGTCGTGTCTTTGGCGCCATAGCGCTCATTGGCGACGATCTTGATCCCCGCCTTCTCCGCCATCGGCGCGAAGGTCTTGTACCAGTTCTCGCCATAGGGGTCATTGCGGCCGATGAAGGCAACCGATTTCACCCCGCGCTTCGACATTGCGGCGACCAGGCCTTCGCTGATGACGTCGTCGTTGGGGTGGGTCTTGAACACCCAGCGCCGTTTGTCATCCATCGGCAGGACAACGGCGGAAGTGCCAACGGGGGCCAGCATCGGCGTCTGCGCTTCGGCCATGAAGCCGAGCACGCCCATGGCATTGCCCGAGCCGGAGGGACCGATCAGCGCGTCGATCTTGCTTTCGCCGAGCAGCTTCTTGGTCAGTTGCACGCTCTGCGTCGGATCGCTGGCGTCGTCGTACACCAGGTACTCGACGCTGAAGTCGCCGATCTTGTTCGGCAACAGAGCGACTGCGTTCTTCTGCGGGATGCCGACAAAGGGAATCGCGCCGGTCGATGAGGCGATGACGCCGATCTTGACCTGGGCGTGAACGGGCAGGCTCACGGCAAGGGCGATGCCGGCGGCGCTGAGCAGGGTATTGAGTTTGGTCATTGTGTCTCCTCCTTGATGTGGTGTTGTTGATGTCTATCCGGCGATGATGCCTTGTTCCCTGAGGCTTGTGCAGTCCGCCGCGGAGAATCCCGCCTCGGCCAGCACGGACTGCGTGTGTTCACCGTACCTGGGCGGGAAGCCAAGCTCGCGCTCGGCGCCCGCCATGTCCACCGCCATCGGCTGCATGCGCAGCTCGCGGCCGTCGGGCGTGAGGGTGCGGGTCAGGCGGCGGGCGACGGCTTCCATGTCGCGCACGGCGGGGATGTCGTTGATCGCCGCATGCGGGATGGTCGCCTGACGGAAGGCGGCGGCAATCTCGGCGGTGGCGACACGGCGGGTGACGGCCGCCATGTCGCGGTGGATGGCTTCGCGTTCCTTGACCCGACCATCGTTGGTGGCGCGCACGGCATTGGCGACCGGGGCGAACCAGGGTATCTCGGTCAGGCGGCGCCACTGCACGTCGCTGCCGATGGCCATGTAGATGAAGCCGTCGGCCGTCGGATAGACATTGGTCGGGATGAACTTGCGGTGTTCGTTGCCGCAGCGCGTGATCTCCGACGGATCGCAGTTGAAGTCGAGCAGGGGCAGGGTGGTGATCAGCCAGGAGGCCGCCGCCTGCAGCATCGAGACGTCGATGCGGCTGCCCTTGCCGGTCTCGGCGCGTTCCAGCAGCGCCATCATGACACCGGCGTAAACCTCGTCGCCGGCCTTGAGGTCGATCAGTGGCACGCCGGACAAGGTCGGCGGGCCGTCGGCCGGACCGGTGAGTTCCATGTAGCCGGCCATGGCCTGGATCACCGGGTCGTAGCCGGGCGCATCGGGATACTCCGGGCCCATGGCCGAGATGCCGGCCCAGATCAGGTCCGGCTTCACGGCGGACAGGCTTTCGTAGTCGATGCCGAGCTGCTGGTAGCGTTTGGGGACCGTGTTGCAGCAGAACACGTCGGCATCGAGGTCCACGATCAGCTTCTTCAGCAAGGCCTGGCCCCGCGGGTCCTTGAGGTTGAGCGCAATGGCTTCCTTGCCGACGTTGGGCGCGATGAAATAGCTGCGGCGGTCGTCGTCCGCCACCTTGCCGCCGATGTAGCGGTTGGGGTCACCCGGCAGGCCTTCGCCGGTCGGTGTCGACTCGATGCGGATCACCCGCCAGCCGAGCTGGGCGAAGCGCAGCGTGGCATAGGGCAGCGACAGCGCCTGTTCCATGGAAAGTACGGTGCGGCGTCTCACGCTATTCGGCTTTCCACGGCTTCCAGTACCGCTTGGGCGTCTGGCCGTGCAGGGCGCGGTAGACCTTTTCCGGGGTGAAGGGCAGTTCAAACAGGCGCACGCCGGTGGCATTGGCAATGGCGTTGGCGGCCGCGGCCGCCATGCAGATCGCCGGCGCCTCGCCGACCCCCTTGGCGCCCTGCGGGCCTTCGCCGTCCATGGACTCGATGAAGGCGATGTCCATTTCCGGGATCTCGGGTGCGGTGACCAGCTTGTAGTCGCGGAAGTTGGGATTCTTCATCTTGCCGTCTTCGATCATCAGGTCCTCGGTGAAGGCATAGCCCTGGCCCATCACCACGCCGCCCTCGATCTGGCCTTCGATGCCCAACCGGTTGAGCACGCGACCGACGTCGTGGGCGCCGGTCACCTTGAGCAGCTTGATGAAGCCGGTGTCGGTATCGACTTCCACCTCGACCACCTGGTTGCCCCAGGCATAAGCGGCGGAGACGTCGCCCTTGAAGCCCTTGTCCTGGTGCACGCTGGGCGGCTCGTAATAGAAAGTGGTCATCACCAGTTCGGCCTTGTCCTGGAAATGCAGGTTGCGCAACAGCTTGGAGAGCTCCACCAGGGCTTCGCCGCTGTCGGCGCGGATCACAAAGCCGCCGCGCAGGTCGAGGTCGGCCTCCGTGCAGTCGAATTTCTTCGCCGCGACGGCAAGGATCTTGGACTTGGCCTTCTTCGCCGCGCCGATCGCCGAATTGCCGGCGATGAAGGTGGTGCGGCTGGCATGGACGCCGACGTCCCAGGGCGTGATCGCCGTGTCGTTGTTGACCACGGTCACGGCCGAGATCGGCAGGCCGAGCTCCTCGCAGACCAGTTGCGAGAGCACGGTTTCCGAGCCCTGGCCGATTTCCGAGGCGCCGGTGATCAGCGTCACATTGGCGAAATCGTCCATCTTGAGGATGGTGCCGCAGCCGTCCGAGGGGTAGATCTTGGCGCCGCCGCCGACGTGCAGCATCGAGGCCATGCCGATGCCGCGCTTGATGTTGCCGGGCTTCTTCTGGTTGGCGTGGTTCTCGGCAAACTTGCGCGAGAAATCGCTGCGGCTGGCCGCCGACTTGATGCAGTCCTTGAAGCCGCAGCTCTTGAAGCTCATGCCCTGGCCGGTGACCTCGCCGGCGTCCTGGGCGTTCTTCATGCGGAACTCCAGCGGGTCCATGCCGATCGCTTCGGCCAGCATGTCCATGTGCTGCTCGATGGCGAAGGTGGCCTGCAGGTTGCCGTAGCCGCGGAAGGACCCGGCGTAGGGGTTGTTGGTATACACCGCCGCCGTGTGGTAATCGCAGTTCGGCACACGGTAGAGCGAGGAAAAGGTCTGCATCATGACGAAGGGCGTGGTCGCGCCCCAGGAGGTATAGGCGCCGTTGTCGTGCAGGGTATGCACCTGGCGGAAGGTCAGGGTGCCGTCCTTCTTGCATCCCGAGCGCAGGGTCAGCAGCACCGGCTGGCGCGTCGGCGAGGCGAGGAATTCCTCTTCACGCGTGAACAACATTTTTACCGGGCGTTTCGCGGCGCGCGCCAGGAAAAGGCAGATCACCTCGAAGGGATAGATATCGAGCTTGGAGCCGAAGCCGCCGCCGATCGGCGGCTGGATGATGCGGATGCGCGCCGGGTCGATGTTGAGGTACTCGGCGAATTCGCGCTTGTGCAGGAAGGGCACTTGCGTGTTCGAGTACATCAGCACGTTGCCGGCGGAATCGAACTCGGCAATCATGCCCGAGACGCCCATGCAGCAATGGGTGACGTAATGCAGCTTGAAGCTGTCCTCGATCACCACGTCGGATTCGGCTTCGGCCTGGACGACATCGCCGTGGCTGTAGTCGAAGCGCATGGCGACGTTGTCGGCCTTGCCACGATGGGCGATCGAGGTGCCCTGCTTGAGGTGCAGGTGGCTGCCATCGGCGCCGTGGGGCTCGGGGTGGATCAGGACCGCGCCGGGCTTGATCGAGTCTTCAGGATTGCCTATCACCGGCAGGTCTTCGTACTCGACCTTGATCAGCTTCAGCGCGGCTTCGGCGATCTCTTCGGACTCAGCGGCCACCGCGGCGATCTCGTCACGTTCGCTGCGTACCCGGCCCACCTTGAGGGGGAAATGGTCCTTGGCGACGCCGATCGGGCGCTGGTCCGGGATGTCGGCGGCGGTGATCACCACATGCACGCCGGGCAGGGCCCTGGCCGCCGAGGTGTCGATCGATTTGATCAGTGCATGGATGCGGGCCGAGCGCAGGATCCTGCCGTGCAGTTGGCCGGGCAGGTTGATGTCGTGGATGTAGCGCGTGCGGCCGCTGGCCTTGTCCGGCGCATCCATCTTGGGGATGCGCTTGCCGATCAGGGAATCCGGCTCGATGACACGGTGCTTTTTTTCGGCGACTGTCATGGGGTGCTCCTTTATTTGTCAGCGCCGCAGGCGACCACGGCGTCGACGATCTTCTTGTAGCCGGTGCAGCGGCACAGGTTGCCTTCGAGGCCGCGCTTGACGCAGCCCTCGTCGGGATGCGGGTGCTTGTGCAGCAGGTGGTCGGCCTGCATCATCATGCCCGGCGTGCAAAAGCCGCATTGCACGGCGCCGTGCTCGACGAAGGCATCGCGCAGCGCCTCGCCGCGCGGCTGGTCGGTGAGGCCTTCGACCGTGGTGATAGTGCGGCCGGCGCAATCGACGGCGAACATCAGGCAGGAGTTCAGCGACACGCCATCCACCTGGATGGTGCAGGCGCCGCATTCGCCCTCGCCGCAGCCGTACTTGGTGCCGGTCAGGCCGACCACGTCGCGCAGCATGTCGAGGGCGTTCATCGTGACGTCGACCGTCACTTTGCGCTTCACCCCGTTCAGGGTGAATTCGATTTCGTGTTTAAGCGCTGACATTTTCGAGGAGCCTCTTCGTCATGTTGTGGATCATTTCCTTGCGGTACCAGGCGGTAGCGCGCACGTCGTCGATGGGATTGACTTCGTCGCGCGCGGCGATGGCGGCGGCCTCGATGGTGGCGGCGTCGAGGTGGCGTCCCTCCAGCGCCGACTCCGTCGCGGTGGCGCGTAGCGGCGTCGGCGCCACGGCACCGAAGGCGACGCGCACGTTCTTCATTACACCGTCGTGGATGTCGGCGGCGAGGCCGATCGAGATGGTCGAGATATCCAGCGCCGGGCGCGTGCCGTGCTTGTAGAAGCGCGACACGTGGCCGGCACCGGGCACCGGGATGCGCACGCCGGTGACCAGTTCGCAGAGCGATTTGCGGGTCTTGCCCGGGCCGGTGAAGAAGGTCGAGATCGGCATGCAGTGGCGATAGAGCTTGGCTTCCGGCATCGAGGCGAGTTCCACGCAGGCATCCAGCACCAGCAGCGGAATCAGGGTATCGCCGGCCGGCGAGGCATTGCAGATGTTGCCGCCGATGGTGCCGGCATTGCGGATCTGGTCGCTGGCGAAGTGGTCGCAGGCCTCGACCAGCACCGGCAGGTGTTGGCGCACCAGGGGATGCTCCATGATCTCGGTGATCGTCGCCAGCGCGCCGATGCGGATTTCCTTGCCCTCCAGCGTGATGCCGGTGAGCTGGGGAATGTGGCGGATGTTCATCAAGGTCTGCTTGAACTTGATGCGGCCCGCCTGGCTTTGCGGCGTCAGGTCGGTGCCGCCCGCGAGTATCGTGACATTGCCGCCCTTGAGGCACTCGACCGCCTGGTCGAGGCTGGTCGGGGCGAGATAGCGTTTCAGTTCGGTCATCGGGTCTTCCTCAGAAGCGAATGGGCTCTTGGTAGCGCCCAAAAACATTTACAAGTTCCTTGGTCATCTCGCCGACGCTGGCATAGGCTTTGACTGCCGCCATCAGGGCCGGCATGACGTTGGTTCCGGCGGCGGCGTCGGTACGCAGTCGGGCCAACGCGGCATCCACCGCCTTGTTGTCGCGCTCGGCGCGGATGCGCTTGAGGCTTTCGATCTGCACCCGTGCGTCATCCTCGTTGTAGGGGTGGAACTCGACCGCATGGTCTTCCTCCTGCTCGTTCTTGTAGCAGTTGACGCCGACCTTGGGGAATTCGCCGGATTCGATCTTGCGCTGCATGCCGTAGGCCTGCGACGAGACCTTGGCCTGGATCGTGCCCTCGGCGACCATCCTGACGATGCCGCCCTGGGCATCGACCTCGGCCATGATCTCTTCCATCTTCTTGCGCATCTCGTTGGTCATGGTCTCGACATAGAACGAGCCGGCCAGCGGATCGACGGTTTCGGTCAGGCCCATTTCCGCGATCAGCAACTGCATGGTGCGCAGCGAAATGCGCGCCGAGTACTCGGTGGGAATCGTGTAGGCCTCGTCGTAGGAACACAAGGCCATGGTCTGGGTGCCCGAGAGCGCCGAGATCAGCGCGTAGTAGGCGCCGCGCATGATATTCACTTCGGGCTGCTCGAAAGTCAGGCCGCCGCCGCCGCCGGCGGCGATCATGCGCAGCCACATGGAGCCGGGCTTCTCGGCGCCGTATTGCTCCTTCATAATCTTGGCCCACAGGCTGCGTCCCGCGCGGAACTTGCAGACCTGCTCGAAGATGTTGCCGAAGATGTTGAAGTTGTACGACAGGCGTCCGGCGAATTCGTCCACCGGCAGGCCGCGCCGGATCGCGTCGTCGGCATAGGCCTTGGCGATGCAGAAGGCGTAGGCCATTTCCTGCGCCGGCGTCGCCCCGGATTCTCGAATGTGGTAACCGCAGACCGAGACCGGCGTGTATTTGGGCGCCTCTTTCGCGCAGTACTCGATGGTGTCGCCGACCAGGCGGATCGAGGGCTCGACCGGGAAGATCCAGGTGCCGCGGCCGATGAATTCCTTGAGGATGTCGTTCTGCGCCGTGCCGCGCAGTTCCTTGATGTCGTAGCCGCGCTTCTCGGCCATCGCCAGGTACATGGCGATCAGGATCGCCGCGGCGCCGTTGATGGTCAGCGACACCGTGATCTTCTTCAGGTCGATGCCGTCGAAGGCGATCTCGAAATCGCGCAGGGTGTCGATCGACATGCCGACGCGGCCAATCTCGCCCTCGGCCAGCGGATCGTCGGAATCGAGGCCGATCTGGGTCGGCAGGTCGAAGGCGACATTGAGGCCGGTCTGGCCGTTGGCGATCAGGTACTTGAAGCGCGCGTTGGTGTCGGCCGGGTTGCCGAAGCCGGCGTACTGGCGCATGGTCCAGGGCTGCTTGCGGTACATCTCGCGGTGGATGCCGCGCGTGAAGGGATAAGCCCCGGGCTCGCCGACCATGTCCATGCCGCCGCTGGCCTCGACGTCCGCCGCCGTGTACAGCGGCTTGACCTCGATGCCCGACTCGTTGATGACGGGCTTCATGGCACTTCTTTCCGGATGTAGTCGCAGATGGCATCCAACTTGGAGCCCGAGGGGAAGATGCCCTTGAAGCCCAGCGCGCGCAGGGCATCGTGGTCCTGCGCCGGCAGGTTGCCGCCGATCACCCAGAGCTTGTCGGTCAGTCCGGCTTCTTCGAGCAGGGGCTTCAACTTGCGGCAGAAGGGGATGTGCGAGCCGGCCATGCTGGAGAGCGAAAACACCTCGACGTCTTCTTCCAGCGCAATGCGCGCGATCTGCTCCGGCGTCTGGCGCAGGCCGGTGTAGATCACCTCGAAGCCGGCGTCCATCATGGCGCGCGCAACGACCTTGGCGCCCTGGTCGTGGCCGTCGAGGCCGGGCTTGCCGAGTAGAATCTTGATGCGACGTTCATTCACGCCGATACCTCCTTGGCGATAATCAATTTCAAAATTTCGCTGGTGCCGCCGCCGATCAGCGTGAAGCGCACGTCGCGCAGGTAGCGCTGTACCGGGTATTCCATGGCATAGCCGTAGGAGGCGAAGACACGCGCGGCCTGGTCGCAGACCTTGGCGGCTGTTTCGGTGGCGAACAGCTTGGCCATCGCCGCGTGCTTGTGATACGGCTTGCCGGCGTCGCGCAGCCAGGCGGCGTAATACACCAGGTGTTCGGCGGCTTCGAGTTCGGTGGCCATTTCGGCCAGCTTCATCTGGATCGCCTGGTAGCGGTTGATCGCCTTGCCGAACTGCTTGCGTTCACCGGCATAGCGCACTGCTTCGGCGAGCGCCGCGTGCGCTACCCCCAGGCCCATGGCGCCCGTGATGATGCGGATCTCGCCCAGGGTCTTGCGCAGGTGGCTTTCGCCGTCGCCCTCGGCCTGCGAGAGGCGGTGGCTGTCGGGAACGAAGCAGTCGTCAAACGCCACTTCCGAGGTGGGCAGGGCCCAGACGCCCATCTTGTGGATCTCGCGGCCGACGATCAGGCCTTTGAAATGCTTTTCGACCAGGAAGATGGTCAGCTTCTTCTCTTCACCCGCCTTGGCGAAGACGGTAAAGAAGTCGGCCACCGGCGCCGAGGTGATCCAGGTCTTCTGGCCGTTGATGACGTAGCCGCCGTCGACTTTCTTCGCCGTGGTGGCTATGGAATCCAGATCGGAGCCGGCGTTCGGTTCGGTCATGCAAATGGCGCCGATCTTTTCGCCGCGCAGCGCCGGCTTGAATAGGCGCTCGATGATGTCGGCGTTGCCCAGCAGGTGGAGGAACTTGGTGCCCATCAGCGACTGCATGGCGACGGCGCCGGCCAGCGACATCGAGCCGCGCGAGACTTCCTGCAGCGCCATGGCGAACTCGGTCAGAGCCATCCCCGTGCCGCCGACGTCCTCGGGATAGCGCATGC
This sequence comes from Rhodocyclales bacterium, assembly GCA_016215645.1. Taxonomy (GTDB): domain Bacteria; phylum Pseudomonadota; class Gammaproteobacteria; order Burkholderiales; family Rhodocyclaceae; genus Sulfuritalea. The sequence continues at coordinate 1,237 of JACRIX010000099.1, read as the reverse complement.
CGAAGAAGCCGAGGTCGGCGAGTTCCTGGAACAGAGCGCGCGGGTATTGCTTCGCTTCGTCGAGTGCCGCCGCCTGCGGTGCGATGCGTTCGTCGCAGAAGCGGGCGAAGGTGTCGCGGATCTGTTGCTGGTCTTGGGTGAGTTCGAAGTTCATTGTGTTGTCGTTAGTTGCGGTCGGCGCGCGCACGGGGTGCCGGGTGTCCGATTCCCTCCGTGTCCTCCGAACCTCGCTCCGCTCGGTTCTCCCCCTTTACCTGCGGGATTCGGACACCCGACACCCCAGGCGTGATACGCCGGTGCCTTGCAACCGAAAATCGGCGCGGCGTTTCCGAATCGGGCCGGTAGGGTGCCCTGTTCCGCGCAAGTAAAGGAGGAGGAGTTGGCCGAAGGCCAACGACGGGGGACATGGAGCGGAGCAGGGCACCCTGGCGGCACGATCGTGCGTGGGCGGTTGCACAGCTGCGTTTCATCTCAGCGCTCATTCGCTGTAGCCGTAGTCGCGCTGGGCGGCTTCCTTCGTGATCACCCCATTGCGGATCTCCTCGGCCAGCAGCTTGCGGTCGCGCTTCTTCGGATCGCCGTAGCCACCACCGCCGCTGGCGACCTGGTGGTAGCGGGTGCCCTTCGGTACGCCGGTGATCAGGTCCTTGTTCTTCGGTACCACGGTCTGGCCGTCGGGGTAATGCAGGCGGATGAAGTTGAGGCCACCTTCGCCGCCGCCGAATAGACCAAATGCGGGTTCGAAATCGCCATCGCCGAAGGTCACCAGTTGCGTGTCGTCGGAGCCGATGGTGAAGATGGTTTCGACGCCGAGGCCGCCGCGCCATTCGCCGGCACCGGCAGAATCCGTCAGCAATTCGTGGCGGATCAGGGTGTGTGGGGTCTGCTGCTCGAACATCTCGTAGTCCTGGTCGAGCACGCCGCCCGAGGCATCGATCATGCCGATGTGGTCGTAGCCATCGGTGCCGCGCATGGCGCCGGAGCCGCCCTTGAGGCCCATGAAGCCGATGTCCACGTACTTCTCGTTGTTCTTCGGATCGAGGCCGGTGGTCAGCGAAGCCAGCAGGTTGTTCCAGCCGGCGGTGACGCGGTCGGGCATCACCGGGGCCAGCGCGCGCTGGATGGCGTCGGCGTTGGGCGGGCAGAGGTGGTTGCCGAAGGTGGTGTCCTTGGGGTAGGCGGCATTCAGTATCGTGCCGCTCGGGATCACGATCTCGATCGGCTGCACCATGCCCTC
>JACRIX010000002.1 GCA_016215645.1 Rhodocyclales bacterium | reverse complement strand
TGTTGGTGGTTTCGACGGCGTAGTCGGTGTCCATCACGGCGCTGTACTGGGCGGCGGAATTCACAGCCTCGGTACCGAGGGCGCCGGCGGCGGACGAGAAGGTGGCCATGTCGGCGCCATACTTCGAGCGGGCGGCGACGACCAGGGTGATGTCGTTGTCGATGTCGGATACTGTCGCGTTGCCGCTGATCGATGCCACAGCCGTCGCGGCACCGGTGACGGTGCTGCCGTCGGACTTCACCACGACCGCGCCGGTGGCTGCCGCGAGGCCGAGCAGGCGGGTGTTTTCCGCCTTCAACGAGGTGTATTCGTCGCCGGAAGCGGTGCCGGCCTTTTGCACGGCGATTTCGCGCATGCGCTGCAGGTTCTCATAGACCTGGGCGTGGTAGCCGTCGTTGATCTGGGCCTTGGCGATGCCTTCATTGGCGGCACGCAGGGCCATGTTGGCGCCACGCATTTTGGATTCGAAGCCGGAGGCGGTGGACATGCCGGTCGCGTCGTCGCGGGCGCTGTTGATGCGCACGCCGGAGGACAGGCGCTGCATGGCGGTTTGCAGGCCTTGGGACGACTTGTTCAGGGCTTGCTGGCCGAACAGCGAGGCAACGTTGGTGTTGATGGTTTGTGCCATGATTATCTCCTTGCGGTTAGATCAGTAGTGATGGCGTTCGTGTTGCCATCCGCTTCGGTTTGCCCGGGTTTGCCGCAGGCTTGCTGCCGGACTTGCAGGCATTTACGTCGGCGGACGGAAGAACTTTAGGCGCTGGCGTAGAGATTCTCGAGATATCTTCCAACCTGCTTGATGCAAGTGCGAATCAGGCACATAGTTTGCAATCGCATACGTGCGTGCACGCAGTTCATCGTGTCCAGGCTAAAGTTTTCGGGGTGTGTTCCGTTAATTTCGCCATAGAGGAGCAAACATTCATGGCATCGATCACATCAGCAGGAGTTGGATCAGGTCTCGACGTCGAGGGCATCGTCAGCAAGCTGATGGAGCTGGAGGAGAAGCCCCTTACCCGGCTAGATTCCAAGGAAACCACCTATCAGGCCAAGATCACGGCCTACGGGTCGGTGAAAAGCTACCTTGCCAGTTTGCAGACGGCGGCCACGACGCTGGCAACCGCCTCGACCTTCACCGGGAAATCGGCTTCCGTATCGGATGCGACGGTGCTGACTGCCGCGGCGTCCAGTAATGCCGCGGCTGGCAGCTACAGCATCAGCGTTACCCAACTTGCCAAATACCACACCCTGCGCAGCAACACCGACTATGCGGCGACCACGGAAACCTTCCATACCGGCACGCTGGCGATATCAATCGGTGGCGGAGCGGCAGTGAATGTGGCAATCACTGCCGGCAACAACACGCTTTCCGGAATCCGGCAAGCGATCAATGATGCCGCTGCCGGGGTTACGGCGACCATCGTCAATGACGGCACCACCAATCGCTTGGTGCTGACCTCGGACACCAGCGGTTCCGTTGGCGCCATCACGGTGACGGCCAGCGACGACGGTAGTGGCGGCACCCATGCGCTGACGCAGCTTGAAAACGCCGGGCTATTCCAGGTCCAGTCGGCGGATAACGCGCAGTTCTCCGTCAATGGCCTGTCGGTGACACGCTCCTCGAATACAGTCACCGACGTGGTCGAGGGACTGACCCTGAACCTGACCAAGGGCACGGCCGGATCCCCCGGCGTTTCGACGGTATCCATCGCCAAGAATACGGCGGCCACCACTACGGCGATCGAGGGCTTCGTCAAGGCCTACAACGCGGCCGTCGAGTACATGAAGAGCAGTTCCGCCTACAACGCCACCACCAAGACCGGCGGCGCCCTGAACGCCGAGGGTACGGTAAGGACGATCCGTTCCGAGCTGAGTACCCTGATATCCACCGCGGTTAGCGGGATTGCCGGCGGCGTCGATACCTTGTCCAGTATCGGGATCACGATGCAGGTTTCCGGTTCACTGGCGATAGACAACACCAAGCTGCAGGCTGCCCTTGCGGATCCGGCCAAAGATCTGACATCGCTGTTTGGTCAGACCACGACCGGCAATGAGGGTATCGCGGTCAAGATCAAGAACTCGATGACCTCGATCCTGGCGGCGGACGGCTTGCTTGCCGGCCGTACCGACGGCTTAACTACCTCGATCAAGGACATCGGTACGACCCGTGAAGCCTTGCTGGTCAAACTGGACAAGATCGAGGCCCGCTACCGGGCCAAGTTTGCCGCCCTGGACGGCCTAGCCGCCAGCATGTCACGGACCAGCCAGTACCTGACACAGCAAATCACGGCCATGAACGCCAACAACTAACCGGAGATCATCATGAGCTTCGCTTCCCAGAATTCCGCGCAAGCCTACGCCCGTGTCGGGGTCGAGACCGGAGTTACCGCCGCCAATCCACACCAATTGATCCTCATGCTGTTTGATGGCGCATTGCTGGCGATCGCCAAGGCCGACGCTTCCCTCAGGCACGGCGCAATCGTTGAAAAGAGCCAGGCGATTTCACGCGCTACGGACATCATCAGCAGCGGCTTGCGCGCCAGCCTCGACTTTTCCGGCGGCGATGACCTCGCGGGCCGCCTTGCGGGCCTTTACGACTACATGGTCCTGCGCCTGATCCACGCCAATGTGAAAAACGACGCCAGTGCCTTGCAGGAAGTCAGCGGTCTGCTTTCCGAGATTCGGGGCGCCTGGGAAGAAATAGCCGACGATCCCGCCGTAGTTTCCTCGACCAAGGCGGCCGCCTGAGTCTTAGCATGCTGCGGATGCCTGCCCAGCTCGATCGCTACGAAGAGATTTCCGCGCTTTCCGCGCGCATGGTCGCTGCTGCCCGCCGCGGAGACTGGGATGGATTGGTGGATCTGGAGCGCCACGTTGCCGCCTTGCGCGACGGCCTGGTTGCCGAGGCCGCCGCACCGACCGGTTCGTCGTATGCCGTGCCGGAGACAGTGCGCATGCGGGGGCTGATCCAGCAGATTCTCGATGACGATGCCGAGGTGCGCCGCCATACCGAGCCATGGATGGAGCAGGTGCGTCAACTGCTGTCCGGACACCTGAGCAACTGGCAAGTGCCGGGTAACGACAATGTGGCGGAAACCGGCAACAAGCATGGCGTCGGTCCTTAGGGCCCGGGCCGACCTGGTCGACCTCATCGTAGTCGGCGTCGGTCGCTTCGCGGCACGCCCGAACGCTAAAGCGGAGACATTGCCATGGTGATGATCCCCACCGATGTTGGCATTCAGGTCCGAAATCAGACCGAGCCGGGAACCCATCCCATCCGCGCGATCGGAGAGATTCCGTCCGACCTGCCGGAACTTCGCCAGGGGCAGGTGTTCAGTGCCCGCATCCAGGAAGTTCTTCCCGAGAATAGTTACAAAGCGGTCGTGGCCGGGCGCCTGCTGACGCTTTCCTTGCCGGAGGGCGCGAAAGCCGGGGATACGCTTGAACTCGTGGTGGTCGGGCACACTCCGCGAGCCATCCTTGCCCAGCGCAGCGATGGTGCCGGCGGAACCATGGCGCCCTTCGACAATGCCAACCTTTCTCGTGCCGGACAGCTCATTGCATCGCTGCTCGGTGCCGAAGGCGAGGCGCCGCCGCCCGCCAATTTGTCTCGTGGCGGCCCGGTGCTGGTGAGGGTACCGGCGAATGCAGCGGAGATCGCACGCGAACTTCCTTCCAGTCTTTCGCGTGCCGTTGCCGGTAGTGGCATGTTCTATGAGTCCCATCAGGTGCAATGGGCATTGGGGCAGCGTCCGCTTGCCAGCCTGCTGACCGAACCGCAGGGGCGGCACTCCAGGCCGGCACTCTTGCTTGCGGCTGCGGAAGGCAGTGAAGAGTCGGCGCTGGCGGCACGGCGAGAAAGCGCCGCTCCGGCTGCGGCAAGGGATTTCTCGCAGGCCATGTCCGGTCGGGAGCATCTCCCGGCTGGACTGACCGACAGCGATGCGGCGGCTTCCGCGCCCGCGCGGCCGGTGTCGATACCCGACGAGCTGCGGCCGCTGATCCAGCAACAACTTGAGGCCGGCGCGAGCAATCGATTGGTCTGGCAGGGGGAAATCTGGCCGGATCAGACCATTGAGTGGGAGATTCGCCGTGACGGGGCTGGCGGTACCGAAGTCCCCGACGCCCAGGATGTCTGGCAGACCCGCCTGCGCCTGAGTCTGCCACGCCTGGGCGAGATCGACGTGCGGCTGCAGTTCAGCGCCGGCAGCGTGAATGTCATGCTGGATACCCCGGAAGCCGCCAGCGGTTCCAAGCTTCAGGCGGCGCTCCCTGCGCTCCAGCAAGCATTTTCTGCCGCCGGCCTGAACCTTGCGGGCGCCCAGGTGAAACGTGAAGCCGTCTGATGACGAGCGGCGGCGCCGGCTGGCCGTGGCACTCACCTATGCGGGCGGCGATTCCGCGCCGACTGTTGTCGCCAAGGGGCGCGGTCTGATCGCCGACGAGATCATCGCGCGCGCCAGGGAACACGGCGTCTATGTGCATGAGTCTCCGGCCCTGGTGGCATTGCTTGCGCAAGTTGATATCGACCAATTCATTCCGCCGCAACTCTACGTTGCGGTCGCGGAGCTGCTGGCGTGGCTGTATCGCGTCGAGCGCGGTGAGCCACCGGCATTCACCGCCTTGGTCGAGGAAAACAATCCGAGCTAGAATTGCCGCGCTTACCCGGTGGCGGGGCTGATTCTCCGCCGCGCGCAGGGCCGCAGCAGGCTGTCAATACATGCTATTGAAATGACTATCCCAAACACTCCGCCCCCCAACACTCCGCCCGGTTCCGTCTTGCCCACCCCAGCACGTACCCTTGCGGACTTCTTGCCGGGTGACAAATACAGCCAGTATCTGCTCACCGGCAGGAACGAGATGTTTGCGGTCTGTCGCGGACTGGCGGAGCACGTATCGCTGATCAGCATGATCTTCAATGGCGGTCACGACATGGTGTTGACCACCTTGATCAACTGGGGCGAAAACGGTCTGCTGCTGGATTTCGGGGCCAGCGAGGAGATGAATCAGGCGGCGTTAAAGACCGAAAAACTGTTTTGCGCCGCACAGCTCGACAAGGTCGAGATCCAGTTCATCCTGCGCGGGGTCAAACGCGTGGTGGTCGATGGGCGGCCGACCTTTCATGCGCCACTTCCGGAAAGCATCCTGCGCCTCCAGCGGCGCGAGTGTTTCCGCCTGCTGACCCCTATCGTCACGCCGTTGCGCTGCAAGATTCATTGCAGCGACGCGGACGGCGCTCCGATGAGCCTGAGCGCGCAGGTGGTTGACATCAGCGTCGGCGGCGTTTGCCTGGCTGGGTTGCCCGCGGATTTGCCGCTCGGTACCGATACGCTGTTCAGCGACAGCAGTATTGACCTGCCGGAAGGCGGCGCGGTCGTCGCCAACCTGAAACTGCGCTGGATGGTCGACGTGGTAAATCGTAGTGGTGTGCCGTCAAAGCGTGCCGGGCTGGAGTTTCTGCGCCTGCCCCACGCCAAGTCCACCCTGATCCAGCGGTACATCACCAAGACCGAACGCGAGCGCAAGGCTCGCGAATCCGGCTCGGTCTGAGCGCCCCCGGCAGCGCTTCCCGGTTCGGCCGCTGAGTCTCGCGGCGGACTTTTCCGGGCACGGTTCGACGCTACCCGAATAGGTCGAGGTTTCGGCGCTTTTTCGCGGCCTCTCGTTTGGTCCCGGCGGGAATAATCCTCGGCATGGGAGAGACCGTCCTTGGCTGAGGAAAGCGACCTCGAAAAAACCGAGCCCGCATCGACGCGCCGGCTTGAACAGGCGCGCGAGGAGGGCAATGTTCCGCAATCGCGCGAACTGATGGCATTCATGGTGTTGGCGGCCGGTGCCGGCACGTTCTGGATTTTGGGGGGGTGGATCGCACAGCGTGCGGCGGACGTGGTCCGCCACGGGCTGAGCTTCACCCGCGCGGCCGCGTTCGATTCGGTAGTGATGCGCGAGGGGGCCATGGGCTTGACGCTGGATGCCTTCCTCGTTGCCGGCCCGATTTTCCTGGCAATCATCGCGGCCATCGTGGCCACCCCGGTGATGATGGGCGGCTGGATTCTTTCACCCAAAGCCATGCAACTGGACCTGACGCGCATGGATCCGGTCAAGGGCATCGGCCGGATGTTTTCCTGGCAGAGCATTGCAGAACTGGTCAAGGCCATCCTCAAGGCGCTGTTGATCGGCCTCGTTCTGTATTGGGTGGTCCGCCATGAGCAGGATCGCCTGTTCGCACTTGTTTCCGCGCCGATAGAAGTCGGGCTTGCCTCCTTCTCACAGGTCCTGTTCTTCAGCTTCGTGGCCCTGATTGCGGGCTTGGCGGTGATTGCGGCGATCGACGTTCCGTTCCAGCTTTACCAATACCACGACCGCCTCAAGATGACCCGCGAGGAGCTGCGGCAGGAGTCGAAGGAGAGCGAAGGCGATCCCCACCTCAAGGCGCGAATCCGCAGCCAGCAACGCGAAATGGCGCGCGGCCGGATGATGTCGGAAGTGCCCAAGGCCGATGTCGTGGTGACCAACCCGACCCATTTTGCGGTCGCCCTCAAATACGACGGTGACCACATGGCGGCACCGGTGGTGGTCGCCAAGGGCATGAACCTCATTGCCGACCGCATCCGCGAGCTTGCCGCCGAGAACCAGGTTCCGCTGCTCGAGGCGCCGCCCCTGGCACGTGCCTTGTACCGCCATGCCGACGTAGGGGACTCGATTCCCGCCGCCCTCTATTCCGCAGTGGCGGAGGTCATGGCCTGGGTGTTTCAGGTGCATGCCCATGCCAAGGGCCTGGAAAGCCCGTTCGAGCCGGTCGCACCGCAGGCTATCGCGGTGCCGCCTGGATTTGATCCGGGAGTTCCGGCATGAACGACAGCCTGACCTTGCAGGATTTTCTGCAGCGCCTGAACCTGCGCCAGATGCTGGCGCCGTTGCTCATCGTCATGATCCTGTCGATGATGGTGCTGCCGCTGCCGGCGTTCGCCCTGGATGTGCTGCTGACGTTCAACATCGCGATCTCCATCATGGTCCTGCTGGTCGCGATGTACACCCGCAAGCCGCTCGATTTCGCGGTATTTCCCACCGTGTTGCTGGTGACGACGCTGCTGCGCCTGTCGCTCAACGTGGCCTCGACGCGCGTGGTGCTGTTGCATGGGCATACCGGTCCGGATGCGGCGGGCAAGGTGATCGAAGCCTTCGGGCATTTCCTGGTCGGCGGGAATTACGCAGTCGGCATCATCGTGTTCGTCATCCTGACGCTGATCAACTTCATCGTCATCACCAAGGGCGCCGGCCGGATTGCCGAGGTGTCGGCTCGCTTCACCCTCGATGCCATGCCCGGCAAACAGATGGCGATCGACGCCGACCTCAATGCCGGCCTGATCGGCGAGGACGAGGCACGCAAGCGCCGCGCGACCGTCGGCCAGGAATCCGAGTTTTACGGTTCGATGGATGGTGCGTCGAAGTTCGTGCGTGGGGATGCCGTTGCCGGCATCCTGATCCTGTTCATCAACATCATCGGCGGCCTGATTGTCGGAGTGGTGCAGCATGACATGAATGCCGGTGACGCCGCCAAGGTGTACACCCTTCTGACCATCGGTGACGGCCTCGTGGCGCAGATCCCCGCGCTGATCATTTCCACCGCCGCCGGTCTGGTCGTCACCCGTGTCGCCTCCGATCAGGATGTCGGCCAGCAACTCGTTGCCCAGCTCTTCGGCAACCCCATGGTGCTTGGACTCACCGCCGTGATCCTGGGCATCCTTGGCCTCATACCGGGCATGCCCAACCTGGTGTTCCTGTTGTTGGCGAGCGGCCTGGGTTACCTGGCCTGGCGTCAGTTCGGCGTGCCGGCAGCGGGCGCCGGTGAAGCCCTGCCGGCGGAACCCGCGACCGCCCAGCCCGTCGAAAACCAGGAGGCAAGCTGGGCGGACGTCGCCCCGGTCGATGTGCTGGGGCTGGAGGTCGGCTATCGACTGATCCCCCTGGTGGATCGCAACCAGAACGGCGATTTGCTCAAGCGGATTCGCGGCCTGCGCAAGAAATTCGCCCAGGACATCGGCTTCCTGCCGGCGCAGGTGCATATCCGCGACAACCTCGAACTGCGGCCGAACGCCTACCGGTTGACGCTCAAAGGCGTCAGCATCGGGCAGGGCGAGGCCTATCCCGGTCAATTCCTGGCGATCAATCCGGGGCGGGTTTCCGGAACCCTGCCGGGAAACCCGACGCAGGATCCGGCATTCGGCCTGCCCGCGATCTGGATCGAGGCCGTGTTGCGCGAGCAGGCGCATGTCCTCGGTTATACGGTCGTCGACGCCGGGACGGTGATCGCCACGCACCTGAACCATGTCATTCTCTCCCATGCCACCGACCTGCTCGGCCGCCTTGAGACCCAGGCGCTGATCGACCACCTGGCCGTCGAAACGCCAAAGCTGGTCGAGGATCTGGTGCCGAAGCAGATCGGCTTGGGCATCCTGCAGCGGGTGTTGCAGAACCTGCTCGATGAGGGCGTCAACATTCGTGACATGCGGACCATCATCGAGACCCTGGCCGAGCAGGCGCCCCGAACCCAGGATCCGCTCGAACTGACGGCGCAGGTTCGTATTGCGCTGGGCCGGGCGATCATCCAGCAGTACTACCCCAGCGGCAATGACATGCAGGTGATTGCGCTCGATCCGTCGCTGGAACGCCTGCTGGGCCAGGCCATGCAGGGGGGCAGTGACGCCGGAGGCATCGAGCCCGGACTCGCCGATACCTTGCTGCGCGAAACGGCCAACGCCGCCCGGCAGCAGGAAGACCTCGGCCTGCCGGCGGTTCTGCTGGTACCGGGGCAACTGCGCTGGCTGCTGTCGCGCTTCCTGCGCCGGGCCGTACCCGACCTCAAGGTCATCGCCAACGGCGAAGTGCCGGATTCCAAGATCATCAAAGTGACATCAATCATCGGAGCCAGAAAATGACTGTGAGACGCTTCGTCGGCGCGACGGCGCGAGACTGCCTGCGGCGGGCCAAGGAGACCCTCGGCGCCGATGCCGTGGTCGTTTCCAACCGGGCCGTCGACGGTGGCGTGGAGATTGTGGCCATGTCGCCCGAGAGCCTCAACGCCATTTCGCAACAGCTGCGGCCGATGGATCCCGCGCCGGCACCACGCCCGGCGCCGCCGACCGTCGATCCCGCCTACGATTCCGACTATACGGTTTCGCTCTCCGCGGCCCGTCGCGAAGCCGCGCGGCAACCGGGGCCTCCGCTGGTCCGACCATGGGAACCGCAGCGACTCGATGTCCCGGCGGCAAGCAAGCCTGCGGCTGTCGCGTCCGAGCCTGGCGCCGCTCGGCCGCTTCATGCGGCGCCGGCGGCGCGACCCCAGCCCGCCAAGGCGGAGCGGGTGGTGCTGCCTCCGGTGTCTGATCGACTCACGCCGCCGCCGCATGAACATGCCCAGGGTGCTGAACGCATGCCTCACCCCCCGGTCCAGGAGAGCAGCGTCCAAACCGCGCACCTCATCGATGAAGTACGCATCATCAAGGAACTGCTGGAGCGCCAGTTGGCCGGCTTTGCCTGGGGTGAAATGGCCCGCGAGGCGCCGGCGCGGGCCCAGTTGTTGGCCGAAATGCTCAGTGCCGGATTCTCCAGCAGCCTGGCGCGCCGTCTGGTGCAGGAAATGGCGGGCGACCTCAACCATGATGAGGGTCGCAAGTGGCTGACGGCCGCCATCAATCGACGCTTGCGCACCTTGTCGTCGGAGGCCGATTTCATCGACCGTGGCGGCGTCTATGCCCTGGTCGGCCCGACCGGGGTCGGCAAGACCACCACGACGGCCAAACTCGCCGCGCGCTGCGTGGTGCGCTACGGTGCGGACAGCCTGGCACTGCTGACCACCGACGGTTACCGGATCGGTGCCCATGAACAACTGCGCATTTACGGCCGCATCCTTGGCGTGCCGGTGTTTGTGGTCCGCGATGCCGAGGATTTGCGCCGTACCCTGGCCGATCTGCATGGCAAGCACATGATCCTGATCGATACCGTTGGCATGAGCCAGCGCGACCGCATGGTGGCGGAGCAGGCGGCGATGCTGACGCGCTCAGGCGAGGTCAATCGGCTGCTGCTGCTGAATGCCGGCAGCCGCGGCGATACCCTCGATGACGTGGTCAAGTCCTATGGCGGTGAAGATCTGGCCGGCTGCATTCTGACCAAGGTCGACGAAACCGCCTCGCTGGCTCCGGCGCTGGATTGCATCGTGCGCCATGGGCTGACGCTGAGCTACGTCGGCAACGGCCAGCGCGTGCCTGAAGATTTACACTTGCCGAACCGCAAGTATTTGCTGCATCGCGCCTTCAAAGTCGGCGCTGGCGAGACGGCGCACAGCCTGCGCAAGGAAGAGCTTGTGCTGACCTTCCCCGAAAACCGCAGCGTGGCGAGCGGAGAACGCCTTGCTTGAACTCGGGCAGGAGGCCCATCTCGATCAGGCGGCCGGATTGCGACGATTGTTCAGGACCCGGACCGGCAGGGCAATTGCCTTCGTTTCCGGTCGTGAAGCCTGTGGCCGCACCAAACTGCTGGTACAGACAGCGGCAGCGCTCGCAAAAAGCGGTGAGTCGGTACTGGTCATCGACGAGAACAGCGGTGACGCCAACGTCCATTCCGCGTTTGGCTTGCGCCCGGGCAAGGATCTGCTCGACGCGGCCATCGGCGGAGTTGCCGTCGATCGGCTGATCCAGCCGGCGGTGGCGGGGCTGGGCGTGATGTCGGCGGTTCGACTCGCCGTCCGCAGTGGATTTGATGCCGACCTGGCAGGGCGGCTGGATGGCGCCTTGAGACGGCTGCAGGAACACCACTCCTATGTGTTGATCGATTGCGCCGACCGCGGCTCCCAGCATCTTTCACCCTTGGCGCTTGCAGCGCCGTGCCTGGCGGTGGTGGTCGCGGCACAGAGCACGGCGATCACCCGTGCCTATGCCCTGATCAAGCGGCTGGTACGTGAAAGCGGGCGCGATTCCTTTCAGGTGGTGATCACGCGCGCCCGATCCGACGAAGAATCGCAGGCCATTTTTCGCAACATGCAATTGACCGCCAAAGAGCATCTCGGCGTCAGGCTCGACTACCTTGCCGGCGCGCGCCAGCCCGCCACGGATCACATCGCCGGTTCGCTGGGTACCCGGTTGTTGCACGGCCACGCCGCGTTCCGGTCGCTGGTGGCAGTTTCGGCCACGGTACCGGCGCTCCCAGCCTGACCGGAATCCGCTTTTGCCGCCAGCTTGACTACCGAACATGTGAGGAATTTCCTGGCCGATGGGGCTTGTGCACCGACCGGCGGAATGGCTACGTAGATCCCGCAGTTTGCCGCGTAATTCACGGATAAACAAAAGCCTGGCGCTTTGAGACGATGCCGATACGTGAAATGCCGCAGCTGCGCCGGAATCAATTCGGCGCCACGGCTGCGACGATGAGGACAGATTCGAATGAGCACAATCATGCTGGTGGACGATTCGGCGACGATCCTGTTGTCGATCTCGAACATCCTGACCAAGGCGGGCTATGCGGTGGAAAAGGCCGGCAACGCGGCCGAGGGGCTGGGCAAATTCAAGAGCGGACCGAAGGTG
>JACRIX010000097.1 GCA_016215645.1 Rhodocyclales bacterium | reverse complement strand
GAACGGGATCCGCCTGGACTGGATCATCCTTTTCCTCCATCCGCTGACCGACCTGAGTTCGCCGGCCGCGGTCTGGACCCTGATCTTCGGTGCCACGATCCTGCTCTTCGTCCTGCCCTTCCTGCCCCATCCGCAACGCCAGCCGATCGCCCTGGTGGATGCCCCGAACTGCAATGGTTGCAGTCGCTGCCATGCCGACTGCCCCTACGAGGCGATCACCATGGCGCCGCATCCCGACAAGCGCGGCCACCGGATCGCCATCGTCGACCCCGACCTCTGCGCCGGTTGCGGCATTTGCGCCGGGTCCTGCCCGTCCTCGACCCCCTTCCGCAGCCAGCAGCGCCTGGTCACCGGCATCGACATGCCGCAGCAGCCGGTCGACCTCCTGCGCCAGCAGCTCGAAGCCGGCCTCGCCAGCCTCTCCGGCCGCACCCGGCTGGTGGTCTTCGGCTGCGACCAGGGCGCCGACGTGCGCCCGCTGGCGGGGGCCGACACCGTGGCCCTGAGCCTGATCTGCGCCGGCATGCTGCCGCCTTCCTTCATCGAATACGCCTTGCGCAGCGGCGCCGATGGCGTCGTCATTGCCGGTTGCCGCGACGGCGGCTGCGAATTCCGCCTCGGCATGGAATGGACCCGCGAACGCCTGACGCGAAGCCGCGAGCCGCAGCTGCGCGCCAGCGTTCCGCTGAATCGCATCGAGGTGGTGCCGGTCGCGCGCGGCGAGGGTGCCAGGCTCGCCGCCACTGTCACCGCCTTCCGCGCCCGGCTCGAAACCGAAGCCGCAGAAATCAACAAACTTCCCGCCTTCACCCGGAGAACCAGATGACTGCCTTCCCCCCGGCCCCCTTGCCAAGCAAGGGGGTGACGATTGTTCGCGGGCCGTGCCCGCTCCATGCAAATGGCTGTTCCATCTTGGGGCGGCCCTGCGAAGGAACTCACCATGGCTAAACCCGTCGCCATCATCGGCCAGGTCGTGCTCTACGGCGCCTTTGCCGCCTTCATCGGCCACTTCTCGACCAACCCGACCTACCATCAGATTCCCGACGACGTGGCGCTGGTCAAACTGTCGATGAGCCATCTCGGCGGCCGCGAGTGTCGCAAGCGCACGCCGGAGGAATTGCAGAAGCTGCCTCCCAACATGCGCGCGCCGCTGGATTGCCCGCGCGGCCGCTCGGATACGAAAATCGTGCTGGAACTCGACGACAAGCCGCTCTATGAGGTCATCATGCACCCGACCGGCCTCTCGCGCGACGGCGTCGGCACGGTGTACAAGCGCTTCGAGCTGAAGGCCGGCAGCTACAAGCTCGGCGTCAGGATGAACGACAACCTGGTCAATCCAGGCTTCAACTTCGTCAAGGAAGAACTCGTCACGCTGAAGCCGGCGCAGGTGCTGGTGATCGACTTCAACCCCGACCAGGGCGGCCTGTTTTTCCGCCAGGCGAAGAACTGAGGCGGATCGCGACCATGCTCAAACTCATCCAAGCCATCGTGCGCTGGTTCTTCATGCGCGTCGAAAACCTGTTCAACCTGGCCTTCGGCGAGAAGCTGAACCCCTTCTATCACCTCGGCACCATCAGCTTCTGGCAGTTCTGGCTGCTGATCGGCACCGGCCTCTACCTCTACATCTTCGCCGACACCGCGGTGCATGACGCCTACGAGTCCGTCGAGCGCATCACCCATGAGCAATGGTGGGCCGGCGGCATCATGCGCAGCATCCACCGCTATGCCACCGACGGCATGATCCTGACCATGCTGCTGCACATGCTGCGCCACTTTGCCTACGACCGCTATCGCGGCTTCCGCTGGTTCTCCTGGGCGATCGGCGTGGCCCTGATCTGGCTGATCTACATCTCCGGCCTCAACGGTTTCATGCTGGTCTGGGACAAGCTGGCGCAGTTCGTGGTGATCGCCACCGCCGAATGGTTCGACGTGCTGCCGATGTTCAACGGCACCCTGATCCGCAATTTCATCTACCAGGAGAACGTCACCAGCCGGCTGTTCACCCTGCTCGCCTTCATCCACCTCGGTGCCCCGCTGATCGCCGGCGTGCTGGCCTGGGTGCATGTGCAGCGCGTGCCGCGCGCGCACATCAACCCGCCGCGCGAGATCGCGATTGCCGTCTCGGTGATGTTCGTGGTGCTGGCGCTGGTCAAGCCGGTGGTCAGCCAGGGCGGCGAAGCCGACATGCTGGTGGTGCCGACCAACATCCAGATCGACTGGTTCCAGATGCCGACCCTGGCCCTGGTGTACTGGGTCGATCCGATGAAGCTGTGGTACGGCATGATCGGCTTCACCCTGCTGCTCTTCCTCATGCCCTGGCTGCCGCCCAAGCGCATGGGTGCGGCGCCGGCCGACGCCGTCGTCACCTTCCACCCCGACCACCGGAGCGTCGCCATTCGCTTCGACGAAACCCTGCTCGATGCCGGCCTGCGCCATGACATCAACCTGCCCTACGAATGCCGTAACGGCGGCTGCGGCCAGTGCAAATGTACCGTGCTCTCCGGCGATGTCGATCCCGGCCTGTATCAGCCGAGCGCCTTGTCCGCCGAGGAGCGCGCGGCGGGCAAGGTCCTGCTGTGCTGCGCCACCGCGACGGGTGACGTCGAAATCGAGTACGCCGCGCCCGCGGTGCCCAGTCCGATCCGCCGCTACACCGCCCACGTGGTGAACATGGAAAAGCTCACCCACGACGTCATGCGCGTCATGCTCAGGCTGCCTCACGGGCAACAGATCTCGTTCAAGGCCGGGCAGTACATCAACATCATTCTCGACGACGGCCAGCGCCGCGCCTTCTCGTTTGCCAATCCACCGCACCAGCCGGACCTGATCGAGCTGCAGATCCGCCTGATGCCCGGCGGCCGCTATACGACCCATGTGTTCGAACACATGAAGGAAGACGATGCCGTGCAGTTCGAAGGTCCGCTGGGCGATTTCTCGTTGCGAGAATCGGAGCGGCCGATCGTCTTCGTTGCCGGCGCCACCGGCTTCGCACCGGTCAAGAGCATGGTCGAGGACGCCTTCCATCGCGGCCTCAAGCGCCCCATCTATCTCTATTGGGGCGTGCGCCGCCTGGCTGACCTGTATCTGCCGGACCTGCCGCAACGATGGGCGCGCGATCACGAGAACTTCCATTTCATCCCGGTGCTGTCGGAGCCGGCGACGGAGGACGACTGGAGCGGACGCACGGGCCTGGTACACGAAGCCATCCTCGCCGATTTCCCCGATCTTGCCGGCAAGGAAATCTACGCCTGCGGATCGGTGAAGATGGTCGAGGCGATCTTCCCCTCGCTGAAGGACCACGGCGCCGAGGAAGGCATGTGCTTCTCCGACGCTTTCACCGTCTCGGCCCGCTCGATGGCCTTCCAGCCCGGACGCTGAGCGCGGCGTCGGGTCAGCCGAAGAGGATCACGCGCAGCTTGCCCAGCGGGCCGAGCCGCGCCCACCAGCGCAGGCCGTCGTCGCGAAAGGCGATCCCGGCAGCGCTCAGCACCAGGCGCCGGGCGCCCATTTCGGTGGCCCCCTCGTCGACCAGATAGCCCTGCTCCATCAGCCAGCCGGCGATGGCGGGCTGTACCTGCATGCCGTGCAGGGTCCAGCGGCAACCAAATCCCTTGTCGTCGCCGCACAGCATCAGCATGGGTGCGTACCTGCCCATCAGCTGTAGCAACTTCAGCGTTTCGGCGCGGCTGGGGATCGCGGAGTCGGCCTTGTGTTCCATGACAGCGTGATTATGTCGCAAACCCCTTGCGTGGATCTCCGACCGGCGCGGCAAGAATTCGATTGCTTATTTTCCCGAATCAGTGCACAGTGCGCCCCAGCGATCTTCAAGCAGTGCCGTTGTTGTCTGGTTTCCGGGTCCGCGCTCGCGGTCCTTCTTCCTTCACCACCCCGCCGTCTTGATGTTCGCCCTTTCCGGGGCGCGACCCCTATTCATCGTTTTCAAGGATATTCAAGACATGGCAACAGGCACAGTTAAGTGGTTCAACGACTCCAAGGGCTTCGGCTTCATTACCCCGGAAGATGGCGGCGAAGATCTCTTCGCGCATTTCTCCGCGATTCAGGCCCAGGGTTTCAAGACCCTCAAGGAAGGTCAGCGCGTCAGCTTCGACGTCACCGCCGGCCCCAAGGGCAAGCAGGCTTCCAACATCCGCGACGCGGCTTGAGCGCTTGACCGAACGGGCCTCGCGCCCGTTCCGGCAAACGCCATCCTTCCTGCGGGATACCGTCCCCGACTTCGTCGCGGACATAGCCGGAAAAGCCTGGCGCATGCCGGGCTTTTTTTGGCGGCGCACGTCGTGCGATTCCCGTCAGGCAAGGCCCAGATGACTCCCGGAGAACGCCTCATGGCCAAGGAAGAACTCATCGAAATGCAGGGCGTGGTGACCGAAGTGCTGCCCGACTCGCGTTACCGCGTCACGCTCGACAACGGCCATATGCTCGTCGCCTATACGGCCGGCAAGATGCGCCTGCACCACATCCGCATCATCGCCGGCGACAAGGTGACCCTCGAAATTTCGCCCTATGACCTTTCGAAGGGGCGGATCAATTTCCGTCACATCGAAGGTCGCACACCGTCGGTTCGGGCGCAGCGCCGACACTGAACGGAGGCCGGCGGCGGCTCGACAGCCATTGTCGCCGCCCGCGCCACCGCCCCCCGCCGGAGGGCTTTCAGCGGCGCTTGCGCAGCAGTATTTTCAGGCAGACCAGCACGAACATGATGCCGCCGATCACCGCGATCAGGCCACCGGCACCCATCATGCCCATGCCGATCTTTTGCGGCAGCGTGGTCAGTGCCTGCTCGGCGCCGGCCACCTTGCGCTGTACGCCATAGCCACCTGACCAGGCCAGGCCGAGGATGTGGATCAACTGGCCGCCGCCATACACATAGGGCTGCCAGCGCGCCATGGCGCCATCGACCTCGCCGTACCCCAGGCGCGGCAGCAGCACATAGGCGAGGCCCATGAAGGCCAATGTCACACCCACGGTCGAGCCGTGGTAGTGCGCCGGAATCACCACGTTCACGCCCTGGATCATGTAGCCCAGAATGCCGCCGACGGCAAACAGCGCGAACGAGGCGATGAAGGCCGACTTGGCGCCGCCCGGCGGGGCGTGGCGGACACTCCATAGCGAAAGCAAACCGGCGAGGATCAAGGGCGCCATATAGGGATGGCCCCAGATCATCAGCTTGGCAAAGAGCTGCATGTGCGGCAACTCGCCGGCCGGGATCGTCAGGTAGATCGCCGGCACCGCCAGCAAGGGCAGCGCCGCGATCCAGAACATCGCCGACAGCGCGCGCGGGGCGTCATCCATGCCGCGGCCGAGCGCCGCGGCGATCCACAACCAGGCCACGACCATCAGCAGCGCGTGCTGGAATTGCAGCGTGTGCCCGCCACCCCAGAACAGCACTTCGAAATACAGTTTGTCCTCGATCTCCGGTGCGCGCGGTACGACGAGGAAGGACCAGAGAAAAGCCGCCAGCGCAAGGAAGGCGGCCACGGCGCCAAGGAAGGCACCGGTCTGCAAGGGCGCGCCGAATGCCGGCCGCGGCCAGGTGGTCAACAGCGCGCGCAGCACCGCCAGCGAAAAACCCGCACCGCAGATCCACAACGAGACGTGGAAGAAGGGTTGCTGCAACACCGGAATGTAGTTGTTGAGCACCGGCTCGGCGCCCGCCAGAAACGGCGACACCGTCATCAGCGCCGTCCCCAGCGCCGCCAGCCCCAGCCCTGCCCAGCCCAGCCAGGCCAAACCACCGCGTCCCAGCGCGCTCCAGATCACGGCCGCAAAAGCCATGAACCAGATCGCCACCGAGAGGTCGACATGGACCACCAGCGCGGCACGAAAGAAGTTTTTCAGCGGGAAGACATCCTGGATGCCCGGCGTGCGCGACAGCACCAGCAGGATGGCCAGCAACCCCGATCCTGTCAGGGCCATCAGACCCATCCAGAGCCAGCCGCGGGCAAGCTTTTGCGGTGCCCCCGGGGCGACCTCGATGATATGCGGATTCACTATTGCCCCACGAAAATACAGCGAGTATACGGCAAGCATCGGAGGCCAAAGGGGTACACTGGCGGACTCACCAAGATTATTTTCCCCCGCCCGCCATGAAGCTGCTTTCGGCCCTCTTTTTCAGCCTCGCCCTGCTCCTTTCCGGATGCACCGAGCCCCGGAAATTCGTCTCCACCGACCTCTCGATGGTGGATTGGGGCAAGGACTTCAAGCTCTCCGACCATACTGGCCAGGCGCGCAGTCTTGGCGACTTCAAGGGCAAGGCCGTGGTGCTGTTCTTCGGCTATACGCAATGCCCCGATGTCTGCCCGACCACCCTGTCGACCATGCGCGAAGCGATGACGCTGCTCGGCGATGATGCCAGGCGCGTGCAGGTGCTGTTCGCCACCGTCGATCCGGCGCGCGACACACCACAATTGCTGGCGCAGTATGTACCGAGCTTCCATCCCTCCTTCCTCGGCCTGTACGGCAACGAGGCGAGCATCGCGGCAACGGCAAAGGACTTCAAGGTGTTCTACGTCAAGCAGCCGGGCAAGACACCCGACAGCTACAGCGTCGACCACTCCACCGGCAGCTATGCCTTCGACCCCGCCGGCCGCCTGCGCCTGCTGTTGCGCCACGGCGAGACCCCCGCCAACGTCGCCGCCGACCTCAAACTGCTGCTTGCCGGCAAATGAATCCCCACCGAAAGCCCGCCATGAAAAACCTGCTCCTCGTCCTCGCCTTCCTGGCCCTGCCAAGTACCATGCCCTCGGCTGCCGAACCCGCCAGGGCGCCGATCAACCTCGACATCGGCACGCCGCCGGTGGTGGTGGTCAAACACGCCCTGGCACAGCGCACCTCGCGCCTGGTGCGCTTTTACGAAGCCGGCGAGATCGGCCTCGGCCACGACGGATTCATCCAGTTGCGCGAGGGCAGCAAGATGAAGCTGGTGAAGCAGCAGATCGCCGAGAAACTGATCGACGCCGAAAACCAGGAACGCCGTGCGCTGGTCCAGGCCCTGGCCGACAGCAATGGCCGACGCAATGACGAGGCGGGCGTCTGGGAACTGCAACGCGCACGCTGGCAGCAGCAATGGAAATCCGGCTGGTGGCTGCGCGACGCCCAGGGCAACTGGAGCCGCAAGCCCTGAGTTCGATGCGGCGCCGGGCCTGAAACCCGACTGCCACGACTAGCGGTACTTCGTGTAAACCGCCCTGGCGTCCTGTTGCGCGCGCTTCAGCGTGCAAATCGCGGGATCGTCATCGTGCCCGCTGAAGAAATCGTCGGCCTGGGCGCGCATCACCATGGCGATCGCCGCCTGGTCCTCGGCATCGAACAGCTCGGTAAGCAGGGTGGCCACCTCGTCGAGATGCGCTTCGTAGGTCAGCGGCGGCGCCTTACTCATGGGCGTCCTCCGACTTTGTCCGTGCGTCATAAACGGAGAGGCTGACGCCGGCGGCGGCAAGATGCTCGCGCAGGTAGCGAATGTCATTGCGCCCCATCTCGTTGCCATGGTGGGGATGATGCACGGTGAATTCGTGACGGTTGAGCACGACCCGAAACCGCGCCCCGTGGCCAGGCTCGACGCTGGCGCCGAGATGATGCAAAAGCGATTCGACCTCGCGCCACTGGATGTTGCCGCTGACCGGATCGTGGAAGATTGTCTGCAGGACGCTGCGGTGCTTGTGGCTCATGGCCTGGCTCCTCGACTGCCGCGACGCCGGCTGAAATCAGGCGTCGACCCACCACGAGTATAGGCCGGCCTCAACGATGTGTCATGCGTTCGAGGTTTCGCCCCGGCGCAAACCGCGCAACAGGATCTCGAACAGCGACTTCGGGTTGAAGGGCTTGGTCAGGAAGTCCGTCATTCCCGCGGCGAGGCAGCGCGCCCGGTCCTCGGCAAAGACATTCGCGGTCATGGCAATGATCGGCGTCTGCGCGTAGGCCGGGTCTTTGCGAATGCAGCGCGTGGCATCGAGGCCGTCCATCCTCGGCATTTGCATGTCCATCAGGATCAGCGCGTAACGCTCGGTCGCCACCAGCGCGCATGCCTTTTCGCCATCCTCCGCGGTATCGACCAGCAGCGCCGTGTCCTCCATCAACACGCGCGCCACTTCGAGGTTGACCGGTTCATCATCCACCACCAGGATGCGCTGTCCGCCATAGTGCCGCCGGATCAGGGCTTCGGCATTGATGCCGGCATCGTCATCCACCCCTGCATTGGCAACACCACGGCGCAAGCGGGCGCTGAACCAGAAGCGGCTGCCTACGTTCGGCGTGCTGTCGACGCCGACTTTGCCGCCCATCAAATCCGCCAGGCGCCGCGTGATGGCAAGTCCCAGTCCGGTACCGCCATACTTGCGCGTGGTCGAATTGTCGGCCTGTTCAAAAGCGCTGAACAGACGAGGCAGAATCTCGGCGTCGATGCCGATACCGGTGTCGATGACTTCGAAAAGCACCACGGCGGAATGGGAATCATCGGCCGTCAGGCTTGCACGCAGGGTCACCGAACCCTTTTCCGTAAACTTCAGGGCATTGTTGGCGTAATTGAGCACGCCTTGCTGGATCCGGGTCGGGTCGCCCAACAACCCCTCGGGCAGGGAACCGGTCTCGATCATCAGCCTCACGCCCTTGGCCCGCGCACGATTCGCCAGCAGCGATCCGACCTTGCGCAGCAAGCCGGGAATGTCGAGGGGAATGGCTTCCATCGCGAACTTGCCGGCTTCGATCTTGGAAATGTCGAGAATGTCGTTGATGATGCCGAGCAGGTGCTCGGCGGCGGCATCGATGTTGTCCAGTTGTCGCGCCTGCTGCGGCGTCACCTCGCCGCGCCGGAGCAGGTGGGCCATGCCGACGATGCCGTTCATCGGCGTGCGGATTTCGTGGCTCATGTTGGCGAGGAAGGCACTCTTGGCAATGCTGGCGGCCTCCGCCGCCTCCTTGGCCTCGGCCAGCTCGAAGGTGCGGGCCAGCACCTGTTCTTCGAGATTACTGCGGTGATGTTCCAGTTCCGCCTCGATCCGCATGCGCTCGGTAATGTCCCGGTCGACTCCCTGGAATCCGACCAACCCGCCGTCGCCGTCGAACAATGCCGACGCGTTGGACTCGAAGCTGCGGTAGCTTCCGTCGCCGGTCAGCCATCGGGTGACCACCCCGTGCCACCCCCGCTTTTCGCTCACGGCACGTTCAAAACATGCCTGAAACGATTCCCTGTCGTGGGGGTGTACCAGCGCCAACGGATCGCTCCAAAGGAATTCGCCCGCATCCTTGCCGAGGATGTCCAGGCCTCGCTGGTTGCTGTAGGTATGGTGCCCAGCGCAGTCCAGCGCCCAGACCCAGTCAGCGGAGTCCTCGGCCAGACTGCGGTAGCGCTCCTCGCTTTCGACCAGCATGGCATTTCGCAGATCCGCGGTCTGCAACGCCGTGGCACCGGTATGCTTGAGCACGACGATGGCCGCTGCCAGCTCGTCAATCTCGTCCCGCGCGTTGCCCGCCACCGCCGCGTCCGCGTCGGGGACAAATCGGCGTAGATCCACCGGGGTAACGTTCTTCAGTTCCTCTGCGATCACCAGCAGTCGGCGGCGCACGAAGTCATGGTAAATCATCACCGCCAGCAACACGATCAGCAGAATCACCAGGGTATTGCCGGCGAACGAGATCAGTCCGCGCTGCACGTGCTCGGCGCGAATCTCGGCAACGTCGGTCACGATCTCCAGCGTTCCCAGATCGTGGCGCTGTCCGGCCGCCGCGAAGACCAGCGGAAAGACCTGCGCGATGGTTTCCGCGTGCAGCGACTTGTTGCCGTAGCTGATATCCGGCTTGCCGGCCTGCCTGAGATGGATCGCGTGAATCGAGGGCAGCTTTGTCACCCCCTGCAACTGAACTTCCACCTGCTCCAGGTCAAAGGTCCACAGACTCTTGGTCACCGCGGGACTGATGAAGGCCGCGACGGATTTGAGGTGCACATCAAGCTGGGCCATGCGCTCGCGATAGGAAAGGACCGCCTCGCCCGCCGAGACCAGCGCCGAGGCGATGCCGCCGACCAGCAACGACCAGAGGAGGATGCGCCGCGTCAACCGACTCTTGAGGCCGAGGAAATCGAGCGGATCGGGGCCGAATGCGGGCATCGCCACGAATATGCCTTCGCTACTCAAGCCTCAGCGCGGCGAGGATGCGGTTGTAGCTTCCGTCCGCCTTCATCTCGCGCAGCACCTGGGCAAGCCGCGGCGCCAGTGCCGCGTGCTTCTTGTTGAGGTAGAGGTACATGTCGGCATCCTTGAGCGCCGGCGCTATCGGCGCGATGGCAGCGAGTCCCATGCCGCGTGCCAGGGCGACACCGTCGGCGCGGGTGTAGAGGGCAAGGTCAATCCGCCCGCCGTCCAGCATCAGGAAAAGCTGCTCCGGCTTGTCTACCTTGCTCACGCTGCGCGCGCCCGACGCATTGGCCTCGAACATTTTCCAGCCGTTGATGAAGGCGACACGATGCAGCTTCAGGCTTTCCCAGCCCTGATCCAGCCTGATCGTGGCATCCCTGGCAAAGGCAACAAAGCTGATACCGATGTAGCGCTCGGGCACCTGCACCAGATTGGGATACTGGCCGCCCAAACCCGCAATGCGCAGGCCCTCGCCATCGACTTCACCAAGGTTCGCCGAATGCAAGGAACGCTCGGAGGGCAGGCTGACCAGCTTGAATTCAAGGCCGATGCGACGGAAGGCCTCCTTCGACAGATCGTGCAAGGCCTGGCGATCCAGCGGCGTGTTGTTGGTGCTGACGGTGATCGTCGGCTTGTCCGCGCGTGCCACGGAGGTCAGGCCGAGAAACAGAGCAAGGAGCAGCACTAGCTTGGGTCGCATGTCTGTGGGTTCCGATGGATCAGGCATCGCGGGCAGACCCCGCCTACGGTCCCGATGCTCTCACGACCACACCCGAAGACATATCGGTAGATTGCGCGGCGAACTGCGGAATCTACGTAGTAGGCTCGGCGCCCTTGCCGACTCAGTGGCTGGTCCCCTCGGAACGATTGATCTTGTTGTAGAGATTGTACTTGCCGACCGGCTTGTCCATCGGGATGCGCTTCACTTCCCTGAAGCTCGCGGCGTCGAACACGATCAGCGCGCCGCCGTCTGCCTTGCGCTCCCACAGGCTGGCCAGCACGTAGTTGCCGTCGCGGGTGAATTCGACGTGGGCCAGAGTCTTGCCCGGATTGGTGCGGATCTCGGCCACCTTTTCCAGCGTGCGCTTGTCGATCACCTGTAGCGTGTCCTTGCCCTTCGACATCATCGAGTCGGTCCAGGCGAACGGCGTGTTCTCGTGGCTGCGCATGAAAAAGCCGGGGCCCAGCGTGGGAATGGTCTTGAGCGTGCTCCAGTCCTGCATGTCGATCACCGTGATCAGGCCTTCCTTGAGGTTGGGCGTGGCCATCACCGTGCGGTCCTGCGCGCCCTGCGGCGGCTTGTAGTTCCAGGTGATGCCCGAGCCCAGGTGCGGCATGCCGGGCAGATTCAGGTCGGCGATCTTCTTCCTCACGTCGAGGTTGACCACCTGGCCCTTGCCGGCCTCGCGGCTCGAGCCCATCAGCTCCGAATAATTCTGGGTGAAAAAGAAATCGTCGAGCGGCTCGGTGAGGAAGCTGCGGCGCGGGTTGAGGAAGCCGGGGATGAAACTGCCTTCCTTGTACTTGAAATCGTGCACCATGCCGATCGGGATGTCGTCGACCTTCGGGTTGTAGCTGATCTCCCACACCTCGGGCACGTCCTTCAGCGCGGCGACGAAGCTCTGCCGCGGCGCGGCGTCATACACGGCGGAAACGCGCGAGCTTTCCTTGTGATCCTTGTCCCAGACCTCGTGAACCTTCAACAGATTGAGGTCGGCATCGAGCAGCACCAGCGTATGCGGCAGGTAGTTGGCCACCGCCAGGACCTTGCCGTCGCCCGAGACGGCGACGTTGCGCGTGTTGATGCCGGCGCGGATCTCGGCCACTACCTTGAGGTTCCAGATGTCGAACTTGGTGATCCAGCCGTCGCGCGAGGCGAAGAACACGTAACGCCCATCCGGCGTGAACTTCGGCCCGCCGTGCAGCGCATAGCGGCTGGGGAAACGATGGATCGGCTCCAGCCTGTCGCCGTCGAGCACCGTGACATGGTGGTCGCCGGTTTCGACCACGATGAACAGGTTCATCATGTCCACGCCCGTGAACACCTCGGCGGGCTTCGCCGGCAGGCTGCCCGGCTCCAGGTACGCAATGCGCGAGGCCTTGATGTCGGCTTCGGTAAAAGTCGGCGCTGGCGACACGGCGGTATAGACGTAATCCGCCAGTGCGGCGATCTCGTCCTTGGCCAGGCGCTCGGCGAAGCCCAGCATCTGGGTAGCGGCGCGACCCAAAGCAATCACCTTCACCGCCTCGGGCTTGCGCAGGCGCGACAGGCTTTCGGGCAACAGCGCCGGACCGGTGAGGCCAAGCCTCCCGGGGCCGTGGCAGGCGGCGCAATGCTGCTGGTAGAGGGCGGGGGCGTCGGCGGCCAGCACGGATGCGGCGAACAAGGTCGCGATGCAGGCGGCAACGTGCCGCAAGGCCGGGACGATGGCGCGGCCCGCAAATCCGGATCGTGCTTGCGCGTCAGGAAATGTTTTCATTCTTTCGCCTCGTTCGATGGGTGGTGGTGCGGGGTTCGGTGAGCCTCAGCCTTCGCGCGCTATCTTTTCCAGCGCCGCGATGTCGCCCCGGAAATAGCGCTTCTCCTTGCCGGGAACCTTGTGCAGGATGCCCAGGCGGGCGAACTCGGACGTGACGCGGCTTACCGTCTCGAAGGTGATGCCGAGGATGGACGCCATGTCCTCGCCGGAAAAGCGCAGTATGCGGTCGCCATTGCCGGTCCATAGCTTGAGCAGCAGGCGCGCCACGCGAATGCGGGCCGGGATAGCGCCGCCCACCATCTGCGCCAGCCAGTTTTCCGCCTCGCCCAGCGCCGCCTGGGAGCGCTCCATCAGGCGCATCTGCAACCCGGGATGGCTGCCGATGAACTTGTGGAAATAGGGCATCGGAATGCGGCAGGCGCGCAGCTTGTCGATGGCGATCGCCGAATAGTCGTAGTGCCGCCGAAAGGTGGATTCCAGGCCGGCGACGTCGCCGGCCTTCAGTACGCGGACGATGCGCACCGTGCCGCTGGGCTCCAGATGCACCATCTTCGCGGCGCCGCCGCGGATGCAATACACCGCGTCGGCCACGGTGCCGAGGGTGAACATCGTGGCGCCCGGTTCGAAATCGAAGTCGTCGATGCCGGCGTGGAAGTCGACCAGGTTTTCCAGCGAAACGTCGCTGCACACCATGTCGCGGCGCAAGGCGCAGGAGTTGCAGTTGCTGCGGCCCTGGCAGCGGATCTGGGGCGGGATCTTCATCGATGGGAAAAGTCGGCAACAAGCACGGGGCGAATCGCGCGGCGCGAAAGTCGGCGCCGGCGGAACGGCAGTTTACTACCGAAGCCGGTCTAGAACCTGCCGTCGTCGACCATTGCCGGCAGCTTTGGCGCGACCTGCGCGAAGTCGAGGATGCGCCGCCCCTTGTGGTCCTTGCGAAAATCCTCGGCGTCTTCCCTGCTCGCCAGCGGCACGAACTCGTGGCCCATCGGCCCGAGCACATCCGAACCGATGACATAGAAGGCCTTGCGTGCATCAATGCGCGCAAGGGAATAGAAATCGGTGACCCAGATCGCCGCCATGTCCTCGCGCCGATGGCCGGCCGCGTACTTCGCCGGGTCGTGCCAGAACTTGAACATGTCCTTGGCGCCGTCGAAGTGGTGGGCGTGGCCGGCCTGGTACATGATGGTGGCCACCCAGTTGGGATACTTCGACACCAGCATGCCGCACACCGGGCACATGTCCTTCGGCCCCGGCTTCGGCGGATGCGCCAGTACCTGCGCCAGCACCGCAGCGACCGACAAGGGCCCCAGCGATGCCAGCAGCAGGAAATGGCGACGTTTCATTGCCAGCTCAGCCTTGCCTTTGCATCACCTTCTGGCGGCGCTCTTCGCGGTTCTTGCGGATCTGCGCGACGTCGGCCGCCATGTCTAGGTAGGACCGCTTCAGCGCCTCGTTGAAATCGCCGAAGCTTCCGCCATGCCTGGCCTGGAATTCCTTGGCCACGTCGAGCGAGGCAAACGAATGCTTGCTGCGCCTGGTCATCGCATGCTTGAGGTCGGCGCCAATCAGGTAGCTCAGCTTCTCCACCGGCAGCAGCGGACGCGGCTCGGCGCTGCTGCCGTAGTCCGGCCCCCAGATCATTTTCGGCTCGCGGTCGATATTGACGCCCAGGCTCAGGCCCAGGCAGTGGATCGAGCAGACGCCGTCCGTCAGGTCGTCGCTGTATTGCACCAGCATGCGGGCGCGATGGTGCTCACGGCGATCCATGCCGCAATACGGACACTTCGGGTACTTCTCGAACTCGCGGTCCAGCGGCTTGGCATCGGCCGCCTTCTTCGGCGTGAACTGCGCCGGCGTGCCGTCGGCGGCGCAGGCCTGCTGCGCCTGCGCGCCGCCTGCGGCGAGGCCGACACAGGCAAGGAGTGAAAGTTTGAGGGCGTCGCGTCTGTCCATGGTGATCTCCTGACAATTGAATGCGCACTGCAATATTAAATTCTCCGCATATTTCAGCGCTGCGGCATTTCGTCGCAGGAGGCGCGCTTCGGCCTGCTTTTTCGCGGTTCCTTGACTGCCGTCAACAATCGGAGCAAAGCCCGATGACTGCGACATCATGACGCGCGGCAAAGGGTCGCGTGCGGCGCTTTGCCACAGGAGGGCGACCACGCCGGGCCACAGAATTCACGCCTTCCGAATTCGATCAACACACCGATGGGACATTTGTTGCCTCGCCTACCTGCCGCCGGCCGCCCCGAGCGGGCGCTGGCGTCCTTCACCGGCGCGGTTGCGGCACATGCACTGCTGATCGCCGTGGTAGCGCTGGTGGTGCCGGCCGAGCAGCTGAAGAACGCGATCCAGCCGATGGCGGTGCGCCTGGTCGATATCCTGCCGGAACTGCCCAAGCCCAGGCCGCCCGAGCCACCCAAGCCCAGGAAGCTCCAGCCCCCACCGCAACTGCCGCTGCTGACAGCGAACACCGTCAGCGACGCGGCGCCCGCCTTCGTCGTGCCAGTGCAGCCGCCTGCGCCGTCCAGGTCAGTGCCGATCGATGTGGCGCCCTCTCCGGCCCCGGCGCAGGTGGCGATCACCGCCGCGCGCTTCGATGCCGACTACCTGCACAACCCGAAGCCTGCGTATCCCCATGCCTCGCGCCGCTTGGGCGAGCAGGGCAAGGTGTTGCTGCGCGTCTTCGTCAGCGCCGCCGGGTTGGCCGAAAAAATCGAAATCAAGCTCTCCAGCGGCTTCGCGCGCCTCGACCAGGCCGCCGAGGACGCTGTCGGCCGCTGGCGCTTCGTGCCCGCCAGGCGAGGCGAACAGGCGATCGCCTCCTGGGTCCAGGTTCCCATCACCTTCCAACTCGAAAGCTGACTCCATGCATACCCAACTCGGTTTGGTTCACTTCTGGCAGCAGGGCGACGTCGTCACCCATGCCACGGCGATACTCCTGCTGCTGCTGTCGGTCGGCAGCTGGGCGCTGATCGTCGGCCGCTTTGCCCGCCAGCTGCGCATCAACCTCGCCTGCGACCGCGCGCCGGAAGCCTTCTGGCAAGCGCGCAAGCTGGGCGATGCGCTGGCCGCCATCGAAGCGGCCGACCGCACCGGGATTTTCTCCGCCATGGCACGGGCGGCCGCGCACGCTCACCACGGCTATGACTCCACGGCCTGCCTGGGGGCCGGTGTCAGCCTTTCGGAAGGGCTGACGCGAAGCCTGCGCAAGCAGATGCTGGCGGCCCAGGCCAGCCTCGAAACCGGGCTCACCTTCCTCGCCTCGGTCGGTTCGACCGCGCCGTTCATCGGCCTCTTCGGCACGGTATGGGGCATCTATCACGCGCTGATCGCCCTGTCTGGCTCGACGAGCGTGGTGCTCGACAAGGTAGCCGGGCCGGTGGGCGAAGCGCTGATCATGACGGCGGCAGGCCTCTTCGTCGCGATTCCGGCCGTGCTCGCCTACAACGCCCTGACCCGTGCCAATCGCCTGGTGATGGCCCAGCTCGACGGCTTCGCCCACGACCTGCACGCTTATTTCACCACCGGCGCCCGCCGTCCCGCCAGCGCCGACTTTTCGGCCGACCCTGCCGCAGCAGCGCCTGCGCTCGCGCGCCAGGCCGCCTGAGGCCGCCATGGCATTCGGATCCTTCAGCGAGGGCGGCATCAGCCAGCCGATGGGCGAGATCAACACCACGCCGCTGGTCGACGTGATGCTGGTGCTGCTGGTCATTTTCATCATCACCATTCCGGCGATGCACCAGGCGGTACCCATCGACCTGCCGCAGGTCAGCTCGCAGAAAGTCGACGACAAGCCGGTCGTGATCCAGCTCGCGCTCGATGCCCACGGCAGGTATTTCCTCGACGGTGTGCCGGTCCATCGCGCCGACCTGGAACGCCACTTCGCCGCCGGCGCGGCGCGCCATCCCGAACTGCACCTGCGCGCAGATCGCGGCACGCGCTACGAAAGCGTGGCCGACATCCTCGCCGCCGCACAGAAGGCGGG
>JACRIX010000098.1 GCA_016215645.1 Rhodocyclales bacterium | reverse complement strand
CGCCGTGCTGGCCCACGAAATAGGTCATCTCGAACAACGCCATGGCCTGCGCCGCGTGTTGCAGGATTCGGCTACGGCGTTGGTCGTCATCGCCGTGACCGGAGACATCGGTTCGCTGGTGTCGCTGACAGCGGCGCTTCCGGCCCTGGTGCTTCAATCGAAGTACTCGCGCGATTTCGAGACCGAGGCCGACGACTTCGCCCGTGCCTACCTGGCGCGACGCGGGATCCCGGTCGACGCGCTGACTGCGATACTCCTGCGCATGGAGCAAAAAGCCGGACGCTCGAACTCCGCGCCGGATTACCTATCGAGCCACCCGGCGACGCGCGAACGCGTCGAACGTGCGCGCGCGCCGCGCTGATCCCGCGCGCCTCCGGCCGCCATCGCGCTACCCGCCGCGCCGCTTGCCGCGCGCCGCCTCCAAATGCTTGCAGATGACCTCGGTGCCGTCGAGGAAACGCGGCGTGTGGCGCTGGATCAGCGCCGGCGGCACGAAATAGAGATTGTCGCGGGCCACCGCCGCCAGCTGCTTCCAGCGCCGCCAGTCGTCCAGCCACTCCGGGCGTTCCTCGCCCATGCCACTGGCAAGTATCACCTCCGGGTTGGCGGCAAGCACGGCCTCGACGCTGACCTTGGGCGCCAGGATCTGCAGTTCCTCGAAGACGTTGCTGCCGCCGCACAGGCGGATCGCGTCGCTGATGATCTGGCGGCCGTTGACCGTGGTCAGCGGCTGCTTCCAGACCTGGTAGAAGACGCGCAGCGGCTCGCGCTTGGCGTAGCGCGCGCGCAAAGCGGCCAGGCGCTCGCGGAAGGCCTGTGCTGCCGGCTGTGCCACGGTCCCGGTACCAGCCAGCTGGCCGTAACTCTCCAAGGTGGCGGCGATGTCCTCGATGCGGTCGGGCTGGGAGACGAAGGTTGTCAGTCCGATCTTCTCCAGCTTGTCGACATGCGTCGCGGCGTTGCCGCTTTGCCAGCCGATGACGAGGTCCGGCTTGAGCGCGGCAATGGCTTCGAGGTCGAGGCGCGAGTAGCCGCCGACGCGGCGGATTTTCTGCGCCGCCTCGGGGAAGTCGCTGTACTCGACGGTGCCGACGATGCGGTTGCCGGCGCCGGCGGCGTAAAGCACCTCGGTGATGTGCGGCGCCAGGCTGACGATGCGCTGCGCCGGCGCGGCGAGGCGCACCGTGATGCCGCGATCGTCCTTGAGCAGGATCTCGGCGCGGGCGCCGCCGAGGAGCAGGCAGAGCAGGATGGGCAGCAGGAGCTTCATGATCGGTTCCAGTCAAAGTCGTGCAGGGCCTGGGCCAGGCGCTCCCATTCGGCATCGCTGCCGGGCAGGCCGACGCGCAGTGCCGGGGGAAGGTGGAATTGGCGCAGCAGGATGCCGCGCCGCGCGCAGTGTTCGGCCAGGGCCGACGCCTGCGGAGTGAGGGCATAGCGGAAGAGGTCACCGCCGCAGCGCGACGCCAGGCCGTGCCCGGCGAGCAGGCGGCCCAGGCGTGCGCTGGCTTCGCCCAGTCGCAGGCGCTGCGCCTGCTGCCAGGCCAGGTCGCGCAACGCCTGGCCGGCCGCGACGCGGCTCGGGTGCGCCAGCGCCCAGGGCCCGAGCGCCTCGGCCAGGCGCGCGCACAGCGCCGGCGCGGCGCAGAGGAAGCCGACGCGGGCGCCGGCCAGGCCGAAAAACTTGCCCAGCGAACGCAGCACGACAAGGTTCGGCAGTTCGGTCCCCGCGAGGGCGGCGACGCTGGTCTGCGGCGCGCCATCGGCAAAGGCCTCGTCCACCACCAGCCAGCCGCCGCGTGCCGCCTGGCGTTCGGCCAGCGCGCGCAGGGCTGGCGGCGCAAAGCGCGCGCCGTCGGGATTGTTGGGATTGGCCAGCATCACGACGTCGGCATCGACAAGCTCCATCAGCGCCTCCGCGCCCAGCTCGCGCACCGCGTGGCCGGCAGCGCGCCAGGCCGGCGCGTATTCGCCATAAGTCGGCGCTGGCAACACGGCGACGCCCGGTGCCAGCAGCCGCGGCAGCTCGCGGATCGCCGCCTGCGAGCCGGGCAGCGGCAGCGGCTGCGGATGGCCGTAATAGTCCGCTGCCGCCGCCACCAGTTCATCCTCGTCCTCGGGCAGGCGACGCCAGGCGGACTCGTCGATGCGCACGGGATAGGACCAGGGCGCGATGCCGGTCGAGAGATCGAGCCAGTCGCCGGGCGGAATGCCCCAGCGTTGCGCGGCCTGGCGCAGGCGCCCGCCGTGTTCAAGCATGGAAGCTCGCCCACGCGGCGGCGACCAGCGCCAGCGCGGCCCAGACCAGCGCCCCGCGCCGCACCAGGGCCAGCGCCCGGCCGATGTCGGCGGCCACCGGCGCCGGGCCGCTGCCGAGCACCGGGCGCGCCTCGATGCGGCCCTGGTAGGTGGCGGCACCGCCCAGGCTGATGCCCAGCGCCCCGGCACCGGCCGCCATCACCGGCCCGGCATTCGGGCTCGACCAGGCCGGGGCCTGGGTGCGCCAGCAGCGCAGGGCCGCGCCGCCCTGCCCGAGCAGCGCATAGGTCAGCGCCGTCAGGCGCGCCGGGATGAAGCCGAGCAGGTCGTCGGCGCGCGCCGCGCACCAGCCGAAGTACACGCGCCGCTCGTCCCTGTAGCCCCACATCGCGTCCAGGGTGTTGGCGAAGCGGAAAGCCAGCGCCCCCGGCCCGCCGAGCAGGGCGGCCCAGAACAGGGCGCCGAAGACGGCGTCATTGCCGTTCTCCAGCGCGGTCTCCACCGTGGCGCGCGAAACGTCTTCGGCATCGAGCCGCGCGGTCTCGCGCGAAACCATCCACGACAGGCGCTCGCGCGCCGCGGCGAGCTCGCCCGCCGCCAGCGGGAGCGCCACGGCCTGCGCATGTTCCTCCAGGCTGCGGCCGCCGAGCGCGAACCAGAGCAGCAGTACATGCCCGGCCAGCGCCAGCGGCCACGCCAGGCCAGCCAGCAGCCAGGCGCAGGCCAGCGGCAGCGGCAGCACCAGCAGCACCCAGGCCAGCGTTCCGCGCAGGCGGTTGCCCACGGCATGGCCCGGCGCACCGTGTCGCAGGCCGCGCTCCAGCGCATCGGCCAGGCGGCCGAAGCCGACCAGCGGATGCCAGCGGCGCGGCTCGCCGAACAGGCGATCGAGCAGCAGGCCGAGGGGCAGGACGAACAGACTGGCGGAGGCGGTCATGAACAAGGTCGGCGGGCGAGGGGGAAGCCTGCCGGATTCTACCGGCCGCCGGCAGGCCCGGTAAATATCCTTGCTTTTTTATTTATGGAATAAGAAAATGCAAGCCTATTCATGTAACTCCCCACCCGCCCCGCATGCACCAGCGCCTCGCCGTCGACCGCCTGCGCACCCTGGCCGCGCGCTTTCCCGCGCTGCTGATCCTCGGCGCGCGCCAGGTCGGCAAGACCACCCTGGCGCGTCAGGCCTTTCCCGACCATGGCTATGTCGACCTCGAAGACCCGCGCACGCGCGAGGCCTGGAGCGAAGACCCCCGCTTCCAGCTCGACAGCCCGGCCGGGCCGGGCCTGATCCTCGACGAAGCGCAGGCGGTACCCGAGGTATTCGCCGCCCTGCGCGGCGCCATCGACGCCGAGCGCGCTGCCCGCGGCCGCTACATCGTGCTCGGCTCGGCCCAGCCGGCGCTGGTGCGCGGCGTCGCCGAATCGCTGGCCGGGCGCGTCGGCATCATCGAACTCGATCCACTGGTGGTGATGGAGACCGCCGCCGCGGATGCCGACGTGGCGCGACGCTGGCACCGCCACTGGCTGTGCGGCGGCTTTCCCGACGCCTGGGCCGCGGGCCCGGATTTTCGCGACTGGCAGGAGGCCTACCTGCGCGCCTATATCGAGCGCGACCTGCCGCAGCTTGGCGTTGCCGCCGAGCCGCTGCTGACCCGTCGCCTGCTGACCATGCTGGCGCATCAGCAGGGCGGGCTGCTCAACGTCAGCAATCTGGCCGCGGCGCTCGGCGTCGGCCACGCCAAGGTGGCGCGCCTGATCGACGCCTTCGAGGCAACCTTCATCCTGCGCCGCCTGACGCCCTGGTTCCGCAACGTCGGCAAGCGCCTGACCAAGGCGCCCAAGCTTTACCTGCGCGACAGCGGCATGCTGCACCACCTGCTCGACATCGGCGATCCCGACCGGCTCGCCGCCCACCCGATCCGCGGCGCCAGCTGGGAAGGTTTCGTCCTCGAAGACCTGCTGCGGCGCGAGCAGTTGGCGCACCCGCAAAGCCGCTTCCATTTCTGGCGCACCGCCGCCGGCGGCGAGATCGACCTGCTGATCGAACGCGGCGAGCGCCGCCATGCCATCGAGATCAAGGCCGGCCGCGCCAGCCCCCGCCAGGCGCGCCATCTCGGCGACATGCTGGGCGACGCCGCCGCCACCGAAGGCTGGATCGTCGACCAGGACACGATGCCGCACGGCGCCCTCAACCCGGCGGTGCGCCGGCGCGGCTTCGGCGACAGCGCGGAGTGGTTGCCATGAGCGCGCGCGCCCTCATGGTCCAGGGCACCACGTCGGATGCCGGCAAGACGGTGCTGGTCGCCGCGCTGTGCCGCATCCTCGCCCGCCGCGGCCTCAAGGTGGCGCCCTTCAAGCCGCAGAACATGGCGCTCAACTCCGCCGTCACCGCCGACGGCGGCGAGATCGGCCGCGCCCAGGCGCTGCAGGCAATGGCCGCGAACATCGCGCCGCGCATCGACTTCAACCCGGTGCTGCTCAAGCCCACCACCGACCGCCGCGCCCAGGTGATCGTCCATGGCCACGCCATCGATACACTGGACGCCCGCGATTACCACGCCTACAAGACCGTCGCCATGGGCGCGGTGATGGAAAGCTGGCAGCGCCTGAGGGCCGAATTCGACTGGGTGATCGTCGAGGGCGCCGGCAGCCCGGCCGAGATCAACCTGCGCGACCGCGACATCGCCAACATGGGCTTCGCCGAGGCCGCCGACGTGCCGGTGATCCTCGTCGCCGACATCGACCGCGGCGGCGTCTTCGCCCACCTGGTCGGCACCCTCGACCTGCTCTCGGCATCCGAACAGGCGCGAGTCAAGGGCTTCGTCATCAACCGCTTTCGCGGCGACATCAGCCTGCTGCAATCCGGCCTCGACTGGCTGGCGGCGCGCACCGGCAAGTCCGTGCTCGGCGTGCTGCCCTACCTGCACGGCCTGATGCTCGACGCCGAGGATGCCATCGCCACCCACAGCGCGGCCAAACCCGAGGCCAAGCTCAGGGCCGTGGCGATTGCCACTCCGCGCTGCTCCAACCACAACGACCTCGACCCGCTGCGCCTGCATCCGCAGGTGGATTTCCGCTGGATCGGCCCCGGCGATGCGCTGCCCGCCTGCGACCTCGTCGTGCTGCCGGGTTCCAAGGCGGTGCAAGCCGACCTCGCCTGGCTGCGCGACCAGGGCCACGAGGTGGCGCTGCAACGCCACCTGCGCTACGGCGGCAAGCTGATCGGCATCTGCGGCGGCTTCCAGATGCTGGGGCAGCAGCTGCACGATCCGCGCGGCCTCGAGGGCGATGCCGCAAGCATTGCCGGCCTCGGCCTGCTCGACTGCGAAACCGAGCTGGAACCGGAAAAGCAGTTGCGCAACGTCAGCGGCAGGCTGGCGCTGCCCGGCGCGGCGCGCCTGGCCGGCTACGAGATCCACATGGGCGTGACCCGCGGCCCCGCCCTGGCGCGCCCCGCCGCCCTGCTCGACGGCCGGCCGGACGGTGCGATCAGCGAGGACAACGCGATCCTCGGCAGCTACTGCCACGGCCTCTTCGACACGCCCGAGGCGCTTTCCGCGCTGCTGGCCTGGGCCGGCCTGGCCGCGCCGCAGGCCGTGGATTTCGGCGCGCGACGTGAGGCCGATCTCGACCGGCTCGCGGATGCCGTCGAGGGCGCATTGCAGCTCGATAGACTGGGACTGGGCTGAGATCGGCGCCGCTGATCAGGACAGTCCACGTCGACCGCCGAACGCGACTACCGACGTTCGGGCGGGGAAAGCCGCTCTTCCGCCTCGTGGCTTCTCAAGCGTGTCACCAGGTGTTCGACGGCATGTCCAATTTCAGCGTCATACCTCAGCAGGTGCGTCGAGAGCGATTCGAGCAGCGTCTGTTCCAGCTCGCCCACTCTTGGCGTCTGCGCGCATTGGGCAACGAGTTCGCCAAGCAGCACGGCGAGTTCCAGGTGCTGCTGCTTGTGTTCCGCCCGATTGGGGAGGTCGATCGCGCCCATGAAGGATTCCTCGTGGTCGAAATGAGCCCCAAGAAAATCGGCAAGCTTCTTCGCCAACGCGCCAAGCATTTCAGGGGCGGCGCTTTCCGCGCAGGCGTTTTGCAACTCTCCAAGCATCGCGAAGACGGCGGTGTGCTGACTATCGAGTTCCTCGATGCCCAGCAGGTATTTATTGTCCATGGGGCGATTCTAAACCGTGGGCGTTCTGTCGCCACCCCTGGTGCTAGCCCTTCAGTTCCAGCGGCTGCCCGGCAACCACCAGCGTCACGCGACTGCAGGCGGCGGCGATGGACTGGTTGATGCGTCCCTGCTCGTCGGCAAAGCGGCGACCCAGTTCGTTCATCGGCACCACACCCCAGCCCACCTCGTTGCTGACCAGGATCAGGCGGCCAGACAGCGCCGGCAGGGCGTCCAGAAACAGGCTTCGTTCCGGTTCGAGGCCGGGACCGAGCAATAAATTGGTCAGCCACAGCGTGATGCAATCGACCAGAACGCAATGCCCCGTGGCGGCCTCGGCACTCAGCGCCGCCGCCAGATGCAGGGGCTGTTCCACGGTACGCCACTGCACCGGCCGACGCTGGCGATGGTGGGCGATGCGCTCGACCATTTCGTCGTCGCCAGGCGTTGCGGTGGCGATGTAAATGACCTCCAGTCCGGAGTCCATTGCGCGCCTTTCGGCCAGCGTGCTCTTGCCCGAGCGCGCGCCGCCGATGATCAGTTCCACAGTCATGCCATAAAGCCTAGCACGGCCGTTTCCTGGCACGCGCTCCCGAGGAAGCATCTTTCGCTAAAGTAGGGGTTGTCCCGGCAGCCTGCCGGCACGGTCGAAAGGACAGAACATGGTCGCATCCACGCCGCAGCGCAAAGCCACCGCCCGCCGGCAGGCAAGCCCGCGAGCCCGCCTTGCCACCCCGGAATCGACTTCGGATGCCGGGCTGGTCGAACAGATGCGCAGCATGGCGGGCAAGGTGCTGGATGTCGGCGCCGCGACCGTGGGCGCCGCCAGCAGCCTGAAGACCGCGGCCGGCGTGGCGCGGGCACTCAGCCAGGGCCGGACCATGGACGCCGCCGCCGACGTACTCAAGGCGGTGATGCCCGGCCTTTCCGAACCCGGCGTCTGGGCGCGTACCGGCGCGGCACTGAAGCGCCTGCGTACGGCCGCCGGACTGACCATCACCGAAGTCGGCACGGCCATCAACCTGAAGGACCCCTCGCTGATCGAGGCCTGGGAGAACGGCCGCATTGCCGTTCCTTTCGAAATCGTCTTGCGGCTGGCCGCCGTGCTCGGGCGCAACGACCCGGTCGGCTTCGTCATGAAGTTCACCCGCGCCTCCAATCCCGACTTGTGGCGCGCCCTCGAATACCTCGGCGTCGGCAAGTTGCTGATCCAGACCGCCCGCGAGCGCGAATTCGCCAATATCTACCGCAGCGACGACGAGGCGCGCAAGCTTTCCGACAAGGAGTTCGCCGAGGTGCTGACCTTCACCCGCGCCGCCTTCGAGATGGCGATGGCCTTTCGCGGGCGCAAGCCGGGCAGCCCGCGGCGCCTTAAAACCAAGGCCTAGCAGGTCGCACGCCGTGTCGCCGGCGCCGTCCGCAGAGGATACCGTCTCCGGCTTTGCCGGAGACATATCCGCAGGGGATACCGTCTCCGGCTTTGCCGGAGACATAACTCTCAAGCCTGGCGCGCGAAGACCTCGTCGGCACGGGTGTAGGCCTTGAACTCCAGCGCATTGCCATCCGGATCGAGAAAGAACATCGTCGCCTGCTCGCCGGGCTTGCCGGCAAAGCGCAGCGTCGGCTCCATGAGAAAGCGGATGCCGGCCTGCTTCAGGCGATCGCCGAAACGCCAGAATTCCTCGGGTGGCAGTATCACGCCGAAATGCGGGATCGGCACCGCGTGGCCGTCGACCAGCCCCTCGCCGCTGGCAGCGGCGGGCGACCCCAGGTGCGCCGAGAGCTGGTGGCCAAACAGCTCGAAGTCGATCCAGTGATCGGTGCTGCGGCCCTCGCTGCAGCCCAGCCGGCCGACATAAAAATCGCGCGCGACGGCAATGTCGCGGATCGTGAACGCATAGTGGAAGGAGCTCATGACGAGGTTCGCCGCATGACGGGGAGGAGCAATTATCCCCCGCCCGGCCGCCGTTTCCAATGATGATTAGAATAGGCAAAACCATCGGAAGGAGAGGCATCGTGGACAAGATCTGGCTCAAGCATTACCCGGCCACCGTACCGGCGGAGGTGGACCTCGACGAATTCAAGTCGATTGGTGACCTGTTCGAAAAGAGCGTCAAGCTCTACGGTCCGCGCAAGGCCTACATCAACATGGACAAGGCCCTGACCTACGCCGAGCTGGACAAGCTTTCGGCCAACTTCGGCGCCTGGTGCCAGTCGGTGCTGAAGCTGCCGCGCGGCAGTCGCATCGCGCTGATGATGCCCAACCTGTTGCAGTACCCGGTCTGCCTCTATGGCGCCCTGCGCGCCGGCTACACCGTGGTCAACTGCAACCCGCTGTACACCGAGCGCGAGCTGGAGCACCAGTTGAAGGATTCCGGCGCCGAAGCCATCGTCATCGTCGAGAATTTCGCCAAGGTGCTGGAGAACGTCGTCGCGCGGACCCCGGTCAAGCACGTGATCGTGACGCAGCTCGGTGACATGCTCGACTTTCCCAAGCGCATGATCGTGAACCTGGTGGTGAAGCGCATCAAGAAAATGGTGCCGGCCTGGCAGATTGCCCATGCCATCGAACTTCGCGACGCGCTGATCGAAGGTGGCCGCCATCCGCTGAAGCCGGCCGACGTCGGTCACGATGACATCGCCTTCCTGCAATACACCGGCGGCACCACCGGGGTATCCAAGGGCGCGATGCTGACCCACCGCAACATCATCGCCAACCTGCAGCAGGCACACGCCTGGATCCGGCCCTTCCTCAAGGACCACGAGATCATCATCACGGCACTGCCGCTGTACCACATCTTCGCCCTGACCGCGAACTGCCTGACCTTCTTCAAGATCGGCGCCACCAACGTGCTGATCACCAATCCGCGCGACATCCCCGGCTTCGTCAAGGAAATCGCCAAGTACCCGTTCACCACCATCACCGGCGTCAATACGCTGTTCAACGCCATGGTGAACAACCCCGAGTTCGCCAAAATCGACCTCAGCCAGTTGCGCCTGACCCTCGGCGGCGGCATGGCGGTGCAGCGCGCGGTGGCCGAGCGCTGGAAGGAAATCACCGGCACCACCCTGCTCGAAGCCTACGGCCTGACCGAAACCTCGCCGGCGGCGACCATCAATCCGGTAGACCTCGAAGCCTACAACGGCAGCATCGGCCTGCCGATCTCCTCGACCGAGGTGGTGATCCGCGACGACGACGGCAAGGATCTGGCGCTGGGCGAAGCCGGCGAACTCTGCATCCGCGGCCCGCAGGTGATGAAGGGCTACTGGAACCGGCCCGAGGAAACCGCCAAGGTGATCATGGAAGACGGCTTCCTGCGCACCGGCGACGTGGCGGTGATGGACCCGACCGGCTTCGTCAGGATCGTCGACCGCAAGAAGGACATGATCCTGGTCTCCGGCTTCAACGTCTATCCCAACGAGATCGAGGATGTGCTCGCCTTGCATCCGGGCGTGCTGGAATCCGCGGCGGTCGGCGTACCCGACCCGAAGACCGGGGAGGCGGTGAAGATCTACGTGGTGAAGAAGGACCCGGCGCTCACCGAAGACTCGCTGCTCGAGCACTGTCGCGCCAACCTCACGGGCTACAAGGTGCCGCGCCACATTGCCTTCCGCAACGAACTGCCAAAAACCAACGTCGGCAAGATCCTGCGCCGCCAGTTGCGTGATGAAAAAGCCTAGGGGGTCGGCCCAGTGAGCGAAATCCGCGTCGTCCGCCCGCATCACACCACGCTGAAAAAGGCGCTCAAGGGCGCCGAGAAGATTGCCGAGGAGCTGGGCGAGGAATTCTCCCTCGACCACGAATGGGACGGCCACACGCTGCGCTTCCAGCGCATGGGCGTCGCCGGCCACATCGAGGTCGGCAAGAAGGAAATCGAGGTCTACGTCAAGCTGGGCTTTTTGCTGATGGCGCTGGGCCCGCGCATCGAGCACGAAATCAACCGCTTCTGCGACGAGAACTTCGGCCCGGCCTGAGCGTCTGGTCGAAAGTCGGCGCTGGTAGTACGGCGTCGCCACCCGCCTGGTCGGGCTTCAGTTCGAATTCGCGATGTAGCCGCTGTACTTGCGATCCTCGCCGAGGATGTGCTGACTGAGCCAGTCACGCAGGAAGCCGAGTATCTTGTCGCCGAGCTTGCGCCGGCGATGAAAACTGAATTCGTCGCGCAACTCACCGACCCAATTCACGAAGCCGCGATGCGCACGCCGGTGGGCCTCGAGATCGGGGAAACCGGCGGCCTCGATCAGGGCTTCCTCGTAGTCGAAGTGGAACACCGTGTAATTGACCAGTTCGTCGATGATCATCGCGATCACCGTCTGATCGCTGCCCACCTGGGCGCTGGCGAGCTGGTTGATGGTATCGATGAGGATCCTGTGCTGTTCGTCGATATGCAGGTTGCCGACGCTCATCGAATCGTCCCAGGATACCAGCGAGACCCGCTCACGGTCGTGGATCACTTCGAGGAAGGCATCGGCGACCACCGGATCAAACTGGCTTCCGGCCTGGCGTCGGATATGTGCCACCGCGCGCTTTGTGGTCCATGGCGCTTTGTACGGTCGGCGCGAGCAAAGGGCGTCGAAGACATCGGCCAGCGCACAGATCCGGCCGGCCAGCGGAATCGTCTCGCCGGCGAGGCCATGCGGATAGCCGTTGCCGTCAAACCATTCGTGGTGGGTGAGCGCGACTTCAGCGCCCACTTCGAGATATCGGGCCGCCGCGATTGACCGGCTGGCCTGGCGCAGCATGTGCGCACCGGCGGTGGTATGCCGTCTCATCTGCGTCCGTTCCGCTGCCGTCATCGGTCCGGGCTTGAGCAGGATGCGGTCCGGTGTCGCGATCTTGCCGACGTCGTGCAACATGCTTGCCGTCGCGGCGTGATCGATGAAGGCTTCGTCGATGACATCAAGGAACTGGCCGCGCAATTGCAGCTTGCGCGCGGTTTGCCCGACCAGGCGCGCCACGCGCAGAACGTGGATACCGGTGTCGACGTCGCGGTGCTCGGAAAAATTCGCCATCGCCACGACCATGGCCTTGGCATTGCGCTGCAACTGTTCGCGCGTCCGTGTCTCGCGCGTGACATCGACGAAGGTATACACGAAGCCCCCGGCATCCAGCGGAATCGCCGTGATGCTGAGCACCGTGCCATTGGGCCGGACGCGCTCGAAACGTCGTTTCTCCCTCCCGCGCAGCCCCTTCAGGCGCTCGTCGATGAAGCTCTCGTGATCCTCGCTGTCGAAAAACTCGCCGCGCTCGAGCAAATACCAGAGCAGCTCGGCATACGGCCGCCCAATAAGTTCGACGTCGTCGGCGAGCTCAAGCAGGCGTCGATAGGCCGGGTTGACGCCACGCACCCGCAGTGTCGGATCGATCCAGAGGATACCTTCGTCGATCGACTGCAAGGCGAGTTCGAGACCGTCCTCGAAGGCGATGTGCTCCATCTGTCGGAAGCCGGCACTCTCGTTCATCACAATGCTTTCACTGCGCTCGCGCAGCGGCGTCCTGCACCGCCGAACGCCACGCGCTCAGGACAGCAGGCGCTTGAAGAAGCGGCCGAGCAAGCCGGACGACTGCTTCCGGTGCTGGCCCGCATAGGCCTTGTCGGAAACCAGGATGTGGTTGATCAGCCAGTCCTTGAGAAAATGCACCATGTCGAGCGCCACGTCCTGTCCGGCCACGATCTTGGCCTTTTCCTCGGCCACCCGGCTCACGAACTTGTCATGTTCGATCTTGTGCTCGGCGAATTGCGGGTAGGCGATCTCGCGCATGAACACTTCCTCGGCCATGAAGTGCGTGATCGTGTACTTTTCGAGTTCTTCGAGTATCGGCAAGGCCTCGGCGCGATCGACGCGTTTGACTACCGCACGCCAGACCTGGTTGATCAATTCGATGAGTACACGATGCTGCTCGTCGATTTCTCGCATTCCCAGACCGAACTCGTCCGACCAGGCAACCAGTGCGACTGCATTTGACATGCTTCATCCCTCCAGACATGAACATTTCACAAGTACAGCAAGGGCGCGCAGTCTCGCATTGCTTTCATGTCCGGCTTTTGATCTTGCTCAAATCCCACTACCTTAAAATGGGCTTTCAGCCGCGACGCACCGAACGCTCCGTGCGCCAATGTTCCAGCTACAGATTCGAAAAATGCCGGTGCCGGGCGGGAAGAATCCGGACCGGCGTCCGGTCACCCCGAAAGTGCACGGCAAACCAGGCCGCCGCGGGTGCGGCGGTAAAACACACGCGCGGATCGGTCAGCCCTTGAGCGATTTCACCAGGTCGATGTACTGCTGCATCGCGTCCTCGGCCGCGGTGCCCTTGACCGCTGCCCAGGCGTCATACTTGGCGCGCCCGACCATGTCGGTGAAGCCGGGGCGCTTGCCTTCGACATCGCCCTCGCTGCCCTGCTTGTAGAGCGCATAGAGCCGCAACAGCACGTCGTTGGAGGGCCGCTCGGGAAGCTTCTTGGAATCGGCCGCTGCCGCTTCGAACTTCTTCTTGAGATTGCTCATGTCGTCGTCACCGTCAAGGAATGGTCGCCGGGATTCG
Organism: Rhodocyclales bacterium; assembly: GCA_016215645.1. Lineage (GTDB taxonomy): Bacteria > Pseudomonadota > Gammaproteobacteria > Burkholderiales > Rhodocyclaceae > Sulfuritalea. The sequence goes on along the minus strand of JACRIX010000098.1, from coordinate 24,663 downwards.
GCTGGACTATTATATGGCTTCGATATTTCCGGAACACCTGCATGCCACGCCGCGAAAAAATGTCCGCCGTCGACACCGCCTGGCTGCGCATGGACCGGCCGACCAACCTGATGATGATCGTCGGCGTCATGGTCTTTGCCCAGCGCATGGATTTTGCCCGCCTGCGCGACACCATCGCGGCCCGCCTGGTGGCCCGTTACCGGCGCTTTCGCCAGTGCGCGGTGCAGGAAGTCGGCGGCGCCTTCTGGGAGGACGACCCCGACTTCGACATCGATGCCCACCTGCGCCGCCGCGCGCTGCCCAGGGGCTCGGGCAAGGCCGCGCTGCAATCGCTGGCCGGCGAACTCGCGGTGCAACCGCTGAATCCGGGCAAGCCGCTGTGGCGCTTCGACCTGATCGAGGACTACGAAGGCGGCTCGGCGATGGTGGTGCGCATCCACCACAGCATTGCCGATGGCATCGCCCTGGTCGGCGTCGTGCTTTCGCTCACCGACGAGTCGCCAGGCGCGCCGCCGCAAAAGCCGCCGCGGGCATTCAGCGACGACGAGGTCGAAGCCGACGAAGCTTCGCGGGGCCTGCTCGAAACCCTGGCCGAGTCGCTGGGCACGGCCTTCCATGCCGGCAGCGACCTTGGGGCAAAGGCGCTGACCCTGGCACAGGATCCGGATCGCATGCAGACTTACGGCCAGTACGGTATCGGCCTGCTGGCCGAACTCGCCAAGCTGCTGGCGATGCCGCCCGATTCGCCGACCAGCCTCAAGGGCCACACCGGCACCGTGAAGCGCGTGGCGTGGTCCGAGCCGCTGCCGCTGGCCGAGGTCAAGGCACTGGGCAAGGCGCTCGGCTGTTCGGTCAATGACGTGCTGCTCGCGGCCGTGGCCGGGGCCTTCCGCGCCTATTTTCTGCAGAAGGGCGAAGCCGTGGACGGCGTCGAGGTACGCGCGATGGTGCCGGTCAACCTGCGCTCGGCACGCGACGAAGGCACGCTGGGCAACCGCTTCGGCCTGGTCACGCTGTCGCTGCCGATCTGGGAGGCCAATCCCTTCGCGCGGCTGTTCCTGGTGCGCAGCCGCATGGACGAACTCAAGCATTCCTTCCAGCCACCGCTGACCCTGGGCGTGCTCGCCGCCGTCGGCCTGGCGCCGAAGCTGGTGCAGCAAGCTTTCCTCGACATGCTGGCGGCGAAGGCCAGCGCGGTGATGACCAACGTGCCGGGACCGAAGCAGCCGCTCTACCTTGCCGGCAACCGGCTCGACCAGTGCATGTTCTGGGTACCGCAGTCGGGCGACATCGGCGTCGGCGTCTCGATCCTCAGCTACAACGATGCGGTGCAGTTCAGCCTGATCAGCGATCGCCATTTCATCCCCGACCCGGAAAGCGTCACGCCGCTGTTCGCCGCCGAGTTCGAGAAAATGCTGCTGGCGCTGATGATGCTGGAATGGGATCAGCCGGTTGACCCGAGCTTGGTCGAGGAGAAGCTGTTCGGCCGCCGCATCACCGGGGCGCCGGCACCAAAACCGGAGAAGCGCAGGACCGCGTCGAAGCCCTCAAGCGCCGTGTCGCCAGCGCCGTCCGCAGGGGATACCGACTCCGGCTCCGCCGGAGACATAACTTCCAGCGCCGCTGCGCAGCGGCGGATACCGAAGCGCTTCCGCAAGTAAGTCCTACTCGTCTTCGAGTTCCGACTTCGCCAGTTCGACGTCGAGCTTTTCCATGGCCTCGGCCGGTGCCGTCGCGGCAGCCTTTTCGTAGAGGTCGATGGCGTCATCCATGCGCTTGTCGCCGAACAGCATGACCAGCGCATTGGCGTATTCGATGCAGGCGATCGCCGAGTCGGGCGTCAGCTTCAATGCCGTCTCGAAGTGCTTGACGGCAAGCTCCCTGCTCGCGCCATAGGTGAGCTTGGCGACCATGGCTCCCATCTTGTCCACCACCTCGGCATGGTAGGCGCCCAGCGCGGTGTGGGCCTCCGCGTGCTTCGGATCGAGCCGCAGGCTCGCCTCGAGCGCCGCCTTGATCCTGCCGCCCAGTCCGTCGGTCAGGGCCTTCAGCACCGAAATGCCCTGGCTGTAGCGGCCCAGCGCATAGGCCTGAAAGTAGTGCCCGTTGACGTTCTCCGGCTGCGCACGCTGCAGTTCGTCGCAACGGGCGGAGATGGCCTGGAACAGGTCAAGCTTGCGCCGCGCGTCGTCTTCCAGATAGGTGGCGTAGATCATCGCGGCCTTGTTGGCGGCGTTGTAGCCCGCGATGCCGGCGGCAAGACCGGCCTCGCAGGCGGCATGGAACTCGCCCTGATGGAAGAGCCGCCATGCCTCCTGGACGACGGGATCGGCGGGATAGGGTTCGCGATCGCCGCGATGCAGGCGCTCCCAGTGCTTCTTCAGCGCGACGCCGGCATAAACGAAAGACCTGTCGGCATAGGGAAACCTCTTCCAGGCCGATTTTGCTGTGGTGGATCCCATGGTCTTCTCAGTCAGTCAGGTAGTTCTTCGACACTTCCTCGAACAGCTTGCGCGAACGCCCCACGAGGTAGGGCGCCGCCAGCGCCATGACCTGGAAGGCGCCGCGCGACAAACTATTGCCGTCGATTTTCTTCCGCGGATCGCTGACAAACTCGAAGGACAGCCAGTAGGTCGCAACCACGGTCATATTGACCGCCAGCGCCTGGATCTCGGCGGGCGTCGCGCGCATGTCGCCGGTCGCCACCAGGCCCTTGCAGATCGCCGTCGCGGTAGCGACCTTGCGCGCCACGATGCGCTTGAAGTGGGTTTCGATAACGCGGTTGCGCGACAGCAGTTCGTTGATGTCGCGGTAGAGGAAGCGGAACTTCCAGATGGCCTCGAAGATCAGGTGCAGGAAGAGCCAGATGTCCTCCACATTCGGCGCCCGCCGTGTCGGCGCCGCCAGGCTGTCCTCGATGTCATGTTCGAAGTCGGCAAACAGCGACTCGATGATCTCGTCCTTGTTGTGGAAATGGTAGTAAAGATTGCCCGGGCTGATTCCCATTTCGTCGGAAATCAGCTGTGTCGTGACATTCGGCTCGCCGAATTCGTTGAACAGTTGCAGCGAAGTTTCGAGGATGCGCTCGCGCGTGCGGCGCTTGGGCTTTCGTTCCATCAGTCATCAATCTCAAGCAATGCGCCGAGAATAGCAGAAAGCACGCAGCGAACTCTCAGGCTGGCCGCTTCATGCCGCCCGAGGCCTGCCCTGCATGCGCCGCACCGCGCGGGCGAGGTCGTCGAGCGCATCCGAAAGGCTTAGCGCGGCCAGCCCCATGGCTCTGGCCCGATGTCGCTGCAGGTGCCCCATGCGCCGTGCCAGGGACCGGTGCGGATCGGACAATACGCGGAGGTTTATCGTCACTCCATGTCGTGCCAGTTTCGGCGCCAGCTCATCGTGACGCCGCAGCAATTCCTCGCGCGTCTTGCGGTAGGCCTGCTCCGACAGCCGCTTGCGATCCGCATAGCTGAAGATGTTGGTGAAAAACATGTCCGCGTCGTCGCGACTGGGTTCGAACAGGATGACGTCGGCGTCCTTGTATTCGATGTCGTATTTGGCCAGGCCGGTCTTCATGCGCGAATGAATGATGGCGCGGAACGTCTGCGCCAGGACCACCGGCAGGCCGCCGTCCACCAGTTTGCGCTGCTTGAGGTGCCGCTCATGCGAGGCATGCTTTGCGTCGAAGGGCACCAGCGGATTGATGCAAAGCACCAGCCGCGCCCCGGCCTTGAGGGCGACCGACGCATGCAGTGTCTTTTTCAGCGCGCCATCGACATAGCAGCGACCGTCGATCTCAACCGGCGGGTACAAGCCCGGCAAGGCCGCGCTGGCCCGGATCGCGGTAGCGATCGGCACATGGTCGAAGCCCTTGGCGCCGAAGGCGACCGAGGTCCCCGAATCGAGATCCGTCGCGATCAGGTACAGCGGCTTCCTGACCTGGCGGAAATCGTTGCTCAATCCCGGGAGGGAAAACAGTCGCGACAGGAAATCTTCGATGCCGGCATTGTTGAAGACCCCGGTCGGAATCGCCCGTGACAAGCGCTGAAACGACGCCAGAAAATCCCTTTGCAAGGGGTTGCGAAAATACTCACGCAGGGATTCGAGCAGCAGCGAGGGCACCGTCGCTGCTCGCTGCGCGTATTCGCCGATGGCCGGCTTCAGCAGCATCTCCGGTTCGAAGGGCACCTCGGCCGAGTCGCTGTCGATGAACATCCGATACAGGTAGGCCGGGCTCAGGCCGTTGGCGAGACCGGCGGCGATGAAGCTGCCGGCACTGACACCGACATAGGCATCGAGATCGTTGAAATCGAATCCGTCCAGCGCCTCGGAAAGCGCCATCAGAGTGCCGATCTCGTAGATCGCGCCCAGCGGACCACCACCCGCCAGCGCCAAGGCCATGTGCGGCTGCCTGTCCGTGCTCACGAGCAAACCCTCCCGGCAGGCATGCGCGCCGGCTTATTCGGCAGCCTTCGGTGCCGCCTTCGGTGCCGCCGGCTTGACCATTTTTGGCGCAGCCTTGCGCGCCGCGGTCGACTTGGGTGCGGCAGCCCTGGGCTTGGCGGCCTTGCCGTTCAACTTCTCGACTTCGGCCTTGAGTTCAGCCACGCGTTTGGCGAGTTCCGCAACGTCATCCTTGGTTGGTACGCCAAGGCTGTTCAGCGAACGGGCAACACGGGTCTCGAACACCTGTTCCAGCTTGTCCCAGGTACCGGTGGCCTTGGAGGCCATTTCGGTGACCTTGTCCTCGGTCACCTTGCGGGTCTTCTTCTGGATCGCCTCGCCTTCGCGGATCAGCGCGTCGAACACCCTGGTGCCCTCTTCCTGGGCCTTGGCAAAGGCGCCGAGACCGGCCAACCAGATCTGCTCCGCCGAATCGCGAATGGTGGCGGACAGCTGGCTGTCTACGCCGACGGATTTCAATTTCTTTACCACGAGTTTCTTGACCATTGAATTCTCCAAAATTGGCTTATTTCTGTGGCATCGCCGGGCGAACCGCCAGCGGAACCTTGTCTGTCACACGGAAAGTCTACCGGCCGGGATTAGAGATATCACACTAATGACCTGGCGGCGCAGGACCGCGCAGCGCGGCGAGGAACGAAACTTATTCCTTCGCCTTTTTCTTCGCCACCGGCGTTGCCGCGGGCTTTCTGGTCGGCGCCGCCGCGACCTTGGTCCGAGGCCTTTTCGCCACTGCCTGCTTCGCCGCTGCCTGCTTCGCCACTGCCTGCTTCGCCGCGGCCTTTTTCGCCACGGGCTTCTTAACGGCGAGCTTCGTTGCCGTTACCTTCTCCGGCAGCGCATTCTTTGCGGTCGTCCTCTTTGCCACGGCCCGTTTTGCCGCGGGCTTTGCGGGTGCGGCGTCGCTCGAACCCTTCCAGGTCAGCCGCGCCTTCTTTGCCAGTGCGACGACCCTGGCAATATCTTCGTCGGAGTACACGCCCTTGACGCCGGAGATGGCGGCCAGCTTCATGCCGTGCTTGATGCCGAGCTTGTAGATCTCCTTGACCTTCTCCCATTCGGTGTCGCGGCCGATGGTGAATACCTCGAAGCGACCTTCCAGCGCCAGCACGATGGTCTCCGCCAAGCAGGCGTAAATCACGTTCTTCGGCAGGCCGATGGACTTCATGCCCTTGACCGGGGTCGGCAGCTCGATCTCGCCCGACTCGATCACCAGCACGTCCGGCCGCTTGGCGACCTCCGAGGGAGGCAGGTCGAGTGGACGCGCGACGTCGGTGATCACGCAACCCGGCTTGACCTTGGTGATGTCGAGGATCTTCTTGCCGGCCCCCGAGGTCGAGGTGACGATCATGTCCATGTCGCCCAGCAGGCTGTCGTAATCGGTCGAGCAAATCACTTTCCCATCGGGCGTGTCCAGCAGGATCGAATCCCGCAGTTCATTCAGCTTCTTCATGTCGCGACCTGCAATCACGACTTCGTCGAAGGCCATCGCCAGCAGGCGGGCGCTGACCGATCCGATGGAACCGGTGGCGCCGATCACCATGGTCTTGGCGGGCACTCTTTTTGAATCCTTTGTCGCCTTGATCAGCCCCATGCGGCGCATGGCATCGGCCGCCGCCCACAGTGCGCCGGAAGCGGAGTAGCTGTTGCCCGTGGTGATCGGTATGCTCGCACGTCGCGCCACGGTGATGCCGGCATCACCGACGACCTTGGTGAAGGCGCCCAGACCCATGATCTGCGCGCCCAGGCCTTCGGCGATCTTCGCCGCATGCAGCAGGCGCCGGTAGGTGAACTCGGGGCTGTGCGAGAGCATCTCCTTGGGCGTGCCGCCCACGGAAATCAGCCAGCCCTCGGCCTCGGCACCGCTGGGCGAGACGATGTTGCTCATCTTGCAATACACCATCGGCGGCATGTAGGCGGCGAGCGTCTCGACCTTGTCCATGATGAACTTGGGCGTGCCCTTGGGCAGCGGGAAGCCTTTCTTGATGTACTCCTGGCTCAGTGGATGCACGACAAAGGCAAAGCGGCGGATGTTGCGGAAACGCCCGGTGGGATGGAGCAGCCGCGGCTTGATGTCGAGTTCGTGGAGGATCTCCTCGAAATCGTGGTCCGTGAGTTCGGACTCCGACTTCCCGGTGGCCGCAAGAATCATGGCGGTGATGGTGCTGATACCCACCACCTGGTCGAAGAGCTTGGGCGAGACATCCACCGCCAGGTTGACCTTGTGCTTGGCGAAGAAGGCAAACGCCTCGTCATCGACGGCCGAGGTAATCAGGGTCTTGCCTTCCAGATTACCGCCGGCGGCAACCGCCTGGATCTCGCGGAAGGTGCCGACAATGACGTGAGACTTGGCCACGGCATTGGCCACGATCTTGTTCTTCAGGGTGCCCAGCACGGACTTGAGGAAGTCACCGGGCACGCCGTCGGGCAGGAGTTCCTTGCCCTTGGCGAAGAGCTCAAGCTGGTCCAGCGAACTCAGCAGCACCGGCGAGGCGGCATGGAACACCGGGTCGGCAAAGCTCAGGTTCCTGGTGTAGTCGGAGAGGGCCACCGCCATGTCGTAGTTGCGCATTCCGGACAGGAACAAGACCAGATTGTTGTTGAAGTAATTGCCCAGTTCCTTCTGCACATGGCGCACCGCACGCACCTGCAGCAAGCGGCGCAGGCTGGCGCCGGTGGTCACCGGCACCCGCGTGACGACCTGCATCAAGTGCTGCGACTTCTTGTTGATCACCGTGCGCAAGCCGACATGGTAGTGGTCGGGCATGTCGGAGAGGGCGATGGCATCGGCGTTGGCCTGCTGACGCCGCATCAGCTCCCAGGCCTTGCTGCTGTCCTTGTCGGCGCCGAAGCGCCGCACCGAAAACTCCTGACCGAGAAACCTTGTCTTGAATTCGAAATCCTTCTTCGACGACCCGAGGGTCACGGTAACGACTTTTTTCATTCCATCATTCCTCGTATTCTTGTTCGGCCAACGATTGTGTTTGCTGCGGGGCGACTGTCGCTACTCCGGCTTCTTGCGGCGGCGGGCCGGCTTCTTCTCCGCCGCCGGCGCCGGCGGCAGCACCTGGCGGATCATGTCTTCGCATTGCGCTTGCGTCATGTAGCGCGGCACCGGGTAGCCGGTGCGCGCCTCGTGGCACGCCGCCTTGGCCAGTTGCGGAATGTCGGACGGCTTCAGTGCGGCGAGGAAGGTCGGAATGCCGAGGTCGCGATTGAGCTGTTCGACCGCATCGACGAACTTTTGCGCCAGCGCATCTTCCCCTTCGCTTTCCCGGCCAAGTTTGGCGCGCACCGCCAGCAGGGCCAGACGGTCAGTGACGGCCGGTAGGGAAAATTTCAGCACCGGCGGCAGCATGATGGCATTGGCCAGGCCGTGGGGAGTGTGATACCTGCCGCCGAACTGGTGGGCTATCGCATGCACATAGCCAACATTGGCGCGGGTGAAGGCGAGTCCCGCGTAGGTCGCGGCCAGGGCCATCTTCTCCCGCGCGGCAAGGTTCTTGCCGTCGCTGTAGGCCACGCGCAGGTTATCGAAGATCAGCCCGACCGCCGACAGGGCCATGTCATCCGTATAGGGATTGGCCCACTTGCCGACAAAGGATTCGATGGCGTGCGTCAAGGCGTCGATGCCGGTCGCCGCGGTGATGTGCGGCGGCAGCCCGGTCATCAGGCAGGGATCGAGCGCCGCCATCTTCGGCACCAGGCGTGTATCGACGATCACCAGCTTGGCCTGGCGTTCCGGGTCGGAGATCACCGCGGCAACGGTCACCTCGGAGCCGGTGCCGGCGGTGGTGGGTACGGCGTAGACCTTGACCGGCGTATGCAGGCCCTTGAAATAGCCAGCGAGCTCGCGCAGCGTCTTGCCGGGATTGGAAACCGCCGCGGCAATAGCCTTGGAGGCGTCCATCGAGGAGCCGCCGCCGAATGCCACGATGGCATCGCAATCATTTGCACAATAGAAGTCGATGCCTTCTTCGATCAGCGGAATCGGCGCGTCGGGAGTGATGGCATCGAAGACCACGTATTCCGCGCCGCCGGCCGTCAGGGCCGAGGTCAGGTCATCGAGCAGGCCGAGCTTGGAGATGATGCTGTCGGTGACGATGAGGATCTTGCTGTGGCCGAAGCCGGCGATGGTCTGCCCCAGCCTGCCGCTGGCGCCCGGCCCGACCAGAATCGTAGGTTGAGGAATGGGCAGGAAGCGTACGGCCAATCCGGCACCTTTCATCGCGGCACCCAGTGCCGTGGTGCGTAGTGAATCGCTGATCAAATCCGATATCAAGGGACTCTCCTCCAAAACAACCGCCCGCCGCTTTCTTCCCGAGTGTCAACCGGGGATCAAGCTTCCCGAACCTTGAACTCTATCATCCCACATCGCCCAGCGCGCGACCTGTGGCCACGCCAGACCATGGCATACCGCCATCAAGCGCGACCGATGCCGGATGGCGGTGTCCGGGGTCGCAGTGATCAACGGCCCCGTACCGCCGTCTCGGTCTGACGCGATAATGTCGAGCCAGGATGCCAGGAAAGGCGGCCATGACCACGTTCAGTACCAAGCGGCAACTCGCGGCGACACCTACGGCCGTGTTCGCCGCCATCAAGGACCCCGCGCGCCTCGCACGCTGGTGGGGGCCGGCTGGCTTTGCCAATCGCTTCGAGGTGTTCGAATTCCAGGTTGGCGGCAACTGGGTATTCAGCATGATCGGCCCGGACGGGACCACGTATCCCAATGCGTCCGTGTTTTCTGGCATCGAGATCGATCGGCGGGTCGTGATCCGACACCTCTCCCAGCCACATTTCCAGCTCGCGATTACGCTGGAGCCTTCATCGGGCGGCACGCTGTTATTTTGGGCGCAGACATTTTCCGATCCGACGGTGGCCGCGTCCGTTCGCCACATCGTCGAGCCGGCAAACGAACAGAACCTCGACCGCTTGAGCATCGAACTCGGCCACGGCAGCGGGTCGGCTGTCTGACGAAATCCTGGAGTCGAGTCATGCCCACGCCTCACCCGGTGGAAACATCCGTGAATTCCGCCCGCCCCGGCAGTGTCGCGGCACGGCTGCTCATGCTCCTGTGCTGCGTCACGTTGCGCGCCGCGGCGCAGACGACGCCGGGCGCGGTAACCGACCCCAATCTCGAATTCCCCACCCGGCTGCACACGGTACAGCGCGAGGGCTACACGATTTCGGCCCTGGTCACCCACCACGCGGCGCCGCGAGCCTTTCGTCATGGCGTGGCGCTGTTCGCCGGCCATCCCGGGATCCTCAGGCTGCGCGTGGAAGACGGCGCCTTGCGCTTCGACCTGCGCGGCAATTTCCTGGTGCGCTCGCGGCGGCAATGGCTGGATGACGATGTCCTCGTCGCGGTGGTCGATGCCCCCTCCGACCAGTGGGCGGCATTCAGCCAGCAGTGGCGCGAGACGCCGCGCTACGGCGCCGACATCGCGGCGCTGCTGACCGACATTTCAGCGCGTTACACAGTGGCGGACTGGACTTTCGTCGGCACCAGCGAGGGCTCGATCAGTGCGTATCATGCGGCGCGAATGAATCCGGCGCTGGCCAGGCGCCTGATCGAGACGGCGTCGGTGTTCAGCCCCTCGCGCAATGGCCCGGGCCTTTCCGACATCGACCTTGGTGCGCTGCCGGCGGCAACGCTGTGGGTGCATCACGAGGACGATCCCTGCCGCTACACCGCTTACCGCGATGCCAGGGAATTCGCCGCGAAGTCGGGCAAGCCGCTGCTGACGATGCGCGGCGGCGGTCCGGGGCGCGGTGCCGCCTGCGAGGCCTACACGGCCCATGGCTTTGTCGGTGTCGAGCGCGATGCGGTGCGCGCGATGCTGGACTGGATACGCAGCGGCAAGATCCCCACTAGCGCCGGGAACTAGCCAGGCAACCGGGGAATAGCGTCGCTCGCCAGAAGCTTTTGCCCATGCGGTGGCGAACCCGGCCTGACTACGGTCCGACTACGGCAGTGCCCTTCCCCAGGCGCACGGTGAACCAGAACGTGCTGCCGACGCCAGGCTCGCTGGCGACCCCGATCTCGCCGCCCATCATGCGCACCAGCCGGCTACAGATGGCGAGGCCCAGCCCGCTACCGCCATTGCGCCGGGTAGGACTGCCGTCGGCCTGTTCGAAGGCGTAAAAAACCCGCTGCTGATCGGCGGCAGGAATGCCGATGCCGTCATCCTCGATTTCCCAACGCAGTACCAGGCCATTGGCGTGCTCCTCGGCAATGCCGACGCGCACGCCTATCGCACCCTGCCCGGTGAACTTGATGGCATTCGCGACCAGATTGAGCAGGATCTGGCCCAGCCGCAGCGGGTCGCCGACCAGGGTGATGCCGGCCAGCGACGGTGCCAGCTCGAATTCCAGGCGCAGGCCTTTTTCCGCCGCCTTGGCACCAAGCAGGCCGAGGAGGCTTTCCCTCACGGTGGCAAGCGTGAAATAGGCGCTATCCAGATGCAGGCGCTCGGCCTCGATGCGCGAGATGTCGAGGATGTCGTTGATCACGGCGAGCAGATGGTTCGATGCCTGCTCGATCTTGCGCAGGGGATCCTGTAGCAAGGGATCGTCGGACCGACGCCGGGCGATCGCGGTCATGCCCATGATGGCGTGCATCGGCGTGCGCAACTCGTGGCTCATGTTGGCCAGAAAGCTGCTCTTGGCGCGGCTCGCGGATTCCGCCGCATCCTTGGCAACCGACAGGGCAGCGGTGCGATCGGCGACCAGCAGTTCAAGGTGACGCTGGTATTTCTCGAGTTCGGCTTCGGCGTGCTTGCGTTCGGTGATGTCCTGGACGATGCCCAGCACCCGCCGCGATGAGCCATCGGCGGCAAGCTCGATCTCGGCCTTTTGGCGCACCCAGCGGATCGCGCCATCCACCACGATGCGGTTTTCGAGATCGAAGGCGGCGCCACTCACGGCGGCTTGCCAGGCCGCAACGACCCTGGGCACATCGTCGGGGTGCACCCGTGCCAGCACGTCACGGCTGGCTGGCTGCCGGTCCGCCAGCCAGCCGAAAATGCGACAGGCTTCAGCAGACAGCTGGATTTCGCCACTGGACGGATCGCGTACCCAACTGCCGACGCGGGCCACCGCCTGGGCGCGGTCCAGATCGGCCTCGCTCGCCTTGAGGGCCTCCGCCCGGCCATCGAGTTCGCGCCCGGCCCGATACAGTGCGGCCAGGCGATCCTGGTACAGTTGGGCGAAATACGCCACCAGCGCAGCGGAAAACGACAAGGCGACGAACTGCGCCATGCCGTCGTCGATCGGGTGCCCACGCAGGCTGTCGAGCGGCGTACCGAAGGGAGGAGTCAGGCTCATGGCCAGGGCCACGGCAACCGCCAGGCCGGCCGCGCCGAGTGCCGCGCGCACGCCGAACAACCAGCCAATGGTAACCACGATTGCCGGATACGCCACGGCGCTGGGGCCCTGCACGCCATCCACGGAGATCGCGCTGGCGACAATGAAACACCAGGCCCCGGCGGCGACAATCCGCGCCACCAGGTGCAGGCGATTGCGCCACTGGAAGTAAGTAGCCGTCGCGGCCGTCGCCATCAGCAGTAGTGGCAGCGCCAGCAATATCGCGCGGTGCGGAACGAGGGCAAACAGCGCTGCCAGCAGGATGATGCTCGACAACCATGTAAGCCGAATGGCCATCCTCAGCAGGTCAGGGCGTTCCAAAAATGGCGTCGGCAAACCCACGCCGATTGTCACCACCGGATGTGCCTCGTGTGGAGCGCTCATTTCCGTCCCCCTGCCGGACAGTCGCACGGTCCGATCAGAATCCGGGCCGTATGTGCATATTTTAGCCCAACTCAGGACGCCGCCGAACTGGGTGCCGCCACAGACTGTGGGCGACTGCCGCGCTGCCGTCGGGCGAGGATCGCTAGCGCTCCAGCACGTCCAGCAGGATCGCCAGTGTTCGCGGCGAAACCGCCATGCCGACATGGCCAACGCCCTGCATGGCGATGCCTTCCGCGCCGGCCAGCGTGGAGGCTGCCGGCTGGGGAAACACATAGTTGTCCTGCTGGCCGTAGATGGACGCCGAGCCGGGCGGCAGCACTTCACCGGCGGCCAGTTCGGCCAGCCACGCACCGCCGATGCGCATCTGCCGTGCGTTGAGGCCGAGGCCGAGGCTGGCGATGCGGGTGCCACGATGCGGCGTACCGAGGGTGAGCAGCCGCGCCACCTTGCCCCCGCCGTGGCGCCGCAGGTAGGCACGGCAAGCCAGCCCGCCCATGCTGTGCGCAACCAGGATCACCTGTTCGGCGCCGGTGGCGGCAAGCACTTCATCGATGCGGCGGGCGATTCCCGGCGCATACCGATCGATGTCGGCATATACCGGCTCCAGGTCGTGGGTGGCGACGGTCCATCCCGCCGCTTCGAGCTTGCGCCGCAGCCAGAACCAGAAGCCGCGGTTGCACTGATAGCCGTGGATCAGAAGCAGAGGCGTGCGCCGCGCAGCGCAATGTCCGAGCCGGTCGGGGTCCAGCCAAAAGCGTTCGAAGGGAATGACCACGACAAAAAGCAGGAGGAAGGCCAGGTACTCCGTGGCGACCATCCGCAACAGCGGCATTGCCCCCAGCCTCGCCGCCGCCGGAAGCTCGCTGCTTCCGCGGCGCGAGAGGGCAAACGTCAGCAACACCAGGATCAGGCGCAGGCCGAGAAACGTCGCCAGTGCGAGAGCGACGGCATCGCTGCCGCTCCATCCGCTGCGCGACACCAGCAGGCCGCCGCTCAGCGCGTAGAAAAGCAGTTCGGCCAGCAACAGCAGCTGAAATTGCCGTGCCACCATCGCCGACTCCTGGCCGCCTAGGTTGACGCCGACGCCGGATCGGCGGTCAGCCTCATGCCATGACGGCTTGCCAAGGCCGGCCTCGCAAGCGGCATCAACCAGCCCGCCCGCAATCGGCGCGAATCATGTCGGCCGCCTTTTCGCCGATCATCAGGGTCGGCGCGGTGGTATTGCCGCCGATCAGCGTCGGCATGACCGAGGCATCGACCACGCGCAAGCCCTCCAGACCATGAACACGCAAGCGGGAATCGACCACCGCCATCGCGTCGCTGCCCATCTTGCAGGTTCCCACCGGGTGATAGATGGTGTCGCAGCGCTTTTTGAGTTCCTCGCGAATCGCCTCGTCGGTATGTATGCCCTCCGTATAGATCTCACCGGTGCGGATGCCGGCCAGGATCGGGGCATCCATCAGCTTGCGGGTGAGCTTGAAGCCATCGACCATGGCATCGAGATCGTCGGGATGACCGAGAAAATCCGGGTCGATGCTCGGCGCTGCGAGTGGATCGGGGCTGGCCAGCGCGAGCGTGCCGACGCTCTTGGGGCGCAGCAGGCAGACATGGCAGGAATAGCCATGCCCCATGTGCAATTTGCGCGCATGGCTGTCGATCATGCCGACCACGAAATGCAGCTGGAATTCCGGCGCCGGCGAATCCGCGAAGCGCCGCAAGAAGCCGCCGCCCTCGGCACCATTCGAGCTCATCATGCCGGTACGCTCACGCCGGTAGCGACGAATCTCCTTCAGCATCTGCACCCCACCGCCGAACGATATTCCGAGCAGGTCGAGTGACTTGGCGCGGTAGTTGAAGACATAGTCGGGATGGTCCTGCAGGTTCTTGCCCACGCCGGGAAGCTCGTGGATCACCGGGATGCCGAAAGCTTGCAGTTCGGCGCCGGCGCCAATCCCGGAGAGCATCAGCAACTGGGGTGACTGGATCGCGCCGGCCGCCAGGATCACCTCACGCCGGGCCTGAATGGTCCGAACTTCCCCGCCTTGCAGGAATTCCACGGCGTTTGCCCGCCGGCCGGCAAACAGGATGCGCCGCGCCCGCGCGCCGGTGATCACCGTCAGATTGGGGCGGCTGGCCAGGTGCGGAGCCAGATAGGCGCGCGCCGCATTCCAGCGTTCGCCGTTCCTCTGCATCACCTGGTAGATGCCGATGCCTTCCTGGTCGGCGCCGTTGAAGTCGTCGCTCAGTGTGAATCCGGTCTGGCGTGCGGCCTCGAGGTAGATTTCCTGGAAGGGGTTCAGCGATCGCAGGTTCGCGACATTGAGCGGCCCATCCTGCCCGTGGTATTCGCCGCCGAAATTCTCGTTGTGCTCCGATTTCCTGAAATAGGGCAGCACATCACGCCAGGCCCAGCCGTCGTTGCCCAGGGACGCCCAGTGGTCGTAGTCCCAGGGATGGCCGCGGGTATAGACCATCGCATTGATCGAGGTGGATCCGCCCAGCGCCTTGCCGCGCGGCATGTAGCCACGGCGGCCGTTGAGGCCTCGCTGCGGCACGGTTTCGAAGGCCCAGTTGTTGATCGGCGTTGGCAGCATCAGCGCCGTGCAGAAGGGCACCCTGATCAGCAACTGGTCGTCGCCCTTGCCCGCTTCGAGCAGACAGACGCTGACCGCCGGATCCTCCGACAACCGCCCGGCCACGGCGCAGCCACCGGCTCCACCCCCGACCACGATGTAATCGAATTCGTTCATGCTGCACCTGAACTTTCAAGAAATCCTATCAATGGAACGGCGTCGCAATACGGCTAGGTCATGCCTTAGCGCATGAGGAATTTGGTCAGGCGCTCGAACAGCGCGCCATAGGGCGGATTGAACAGCGACATGCCATTGAGCCGGGACTGGTAGAACACGGCCTTCTGCTTGGTGAAGGTCCTGAAGCCCTCGATGCCGTGGTAGTGACCCATGCCGCTGGGTCCGACGCCGCCGAAGGGCAGGTTCTCCTGCGCGATGTGCAGGATGGTGTCGTTGACCGTGACGCCGCCGGCGACGGTTTCTTCCAGCACACGGTCGCGACGGGCGCCGTCGTTTTCGAAATGGTAGAGCGCCAACGGCCGCGGATGGCTATTGACGTAGGCGATCGCGGCATCGAGATTGTCATAGGGCAGCACCGGCAGCAAGGGGCCGAAAATCTCGTCCTGCATCACCCGCATGTCATCGTTCACGTCCAGCAGGGCCAACGGCGGCAGTTTGCGGCTGGTGGCACTGGCCTGGGCGGTGGATAGCGGCTCGATCTTCGCGCCGCGCTCGCGGGCGTCATCCACATAGCCTTGCAGGCGCTGGAAATGCCGTTCATTGACGATGGCGGTGTAGTCCGGCGAGCCGACGGGATCGGGCCAGCATTTCGCGACCACGGCGCGCGCCGCCTCGACGAAGGCCAGTTCGCGGCCCGCGGGGACCAGCACGTAATCCGGAGCAATGCAGGTCTGCCCGGCATTCAGCAACTTGCCGACCATGATGCGCTCGGCGGCCTTTGCCAGCGGATAGTCGGGGCCGAGGATGGCCGGCGATTTGCCGCCGAGTTCCAGTGTCACCGGCGTCAGGTTGTCGGCGGCCATGCGCATGATGTCGTGGCCGACCCTGGTGGACCCGGTGAACAGCAGGTGATCAAAGGGCAGGCGGGCAAAATCGGCGCCCACCCCGGCATCGCCCAGTACCACTCTGACATCGTCGGGCGCGAAATAGCGCGTCACCAGGCTGGCCAGCAATTCGCCGGTGCGCGGCGTAAACTCCGACATCTTGACCATCACCCGATTGCCGGCGGCCAAGGCCGCAGCCATCGGCGAAATGGCGAGGAACAAGGGGTAGTTCCAGGGCACGATGACGCCGACCACGCCCAGCGGTTGCATCAGGATGCGTGCGCGGCCGGGGCGGAACCAGATCGAGGGCGACTTGGCCTGCGGCTTCATCCAGCCGGCGAATTGCGAGCGCGTGTGGCGCACCGCCTCAAGGCTGGGAAAAAGTTCGAGCAAGCGGGTTTCATGCGCCGAACGGTGGCCGAAATCGGCCGAAATGGCCTCGACGAAACGATCGCCGTTGTCATGCACCAGGTCGAACAGGGCATCGAGCCGACCCTGCCGCGTGGCGCGCGATACCGCCGCGCTGCGCCGGGTCGCGGCGTGCATGGCGTCGAACTGGCGACGGAAGGTCGACGCGTCTCCGACGTCGGCGGCCGCGTGGTGTAGTACGGGATCTAGGGCGTTCATTCCAAGGCTCCTCCTGGATGTGCTCCATGCATGGCGGGAGTGTATTCGCGGTACCGGCGCCGGATTAGGCAGGCTACTCTAACGGAGCCCGGCGGCGGCGCGATAATTCGCGAAATGAAAGACGAGCCGGACAAGGACACGATAGGCAGGGAACTCGCCGAATGCATCGCCCTGGCGCGTGAGCTGCGCGCACGGCGGGCATCCGACCCGGAGGCGGCGGATTACCCCCTGCTCAAGCAATGGCAGGCCGACCGCTTGGCGCATACCTACGCCGATTTGCTCGCCAGCGAGCGCTACGCCCCGGCGGCCGAATTTTTCCTCAGCGACCTCTACGGCCCCAAGGACTTTCGCAGCCGCGACGATGAACTGGCGCGCGTGGTGCCGGTGATGGTGCGGGTGCTGCCGGCACGTGCGCTGTTCACTTTGCTTGAAGCCGTAAAGATGGACACGCTGTCCGAATCGCTCGACACCGATATGGTCAAGGCCTTGCGCGCCGCCGGACGCAGTCACGATGTCGACTGGGATGCCTACGTCGCCGCCTACCAAACCGTTGGCCGCCGCAAGGATCGCGAGCAGCAGATCGCCCTGGTGCTGAAAATCGGCCAGACCCTCGACCGGCTCACGCGCATGCCGCTGATCCGCGTCTCGCTGCGCATCATGGAAGGTCCGGCGCATCTGGCCGGTCTCGGGTCGCTGCACTCCTTCCTGCAGCGCGGCTTCGACGCCTTCAGTGAAATGAAGGGCGCCGACGAGTTCCTCGCCATCGTCACCGCCCGCGAGACGGCGATGATGAAGGATTGGTTCGCCTGACCCCGGCGCCCGGGATTGCACAAGCCATTCCGCGGCCCCATAATTCGCGTTGATTCGGTGGAGCACGCCGGCCACGGCAAGCTCCAGGGAACACGGTGAGAATCCGTGGCGGGCCCGCCGCTGTAACCGGGGACGATGCTTGCAGGAAGCCACTGGGCCAAAGTCGCAAAGGCCCGGGAAGGCGCAGGCAGAGGACGATCCGGAAGCCAGAAGACCGACCGGTCATTTTCGTCAAGCCCGTGGCGCGGGCTGGCGTGGCGTTTGGACGCGCCGCGCCGGTTCGCACCGCTTGTGAAAAAGGATGAATCGGATGCATTCCCCCGCCACACTGCCGCGCTTTGCCGTGGCTGCACTGAACCGTTCCCTCACTGCGGAACTCCAGCAGAAGATCGACGGCAAGACCAAGCCGCCCGGCTCGCTCGGACGCCTGGAGGTATTGGCGCTGCAACTCGGCCTGATCCAGGGCAGGCTGGCGCCGCATGTCGTCGCGCCCCATGTGCTGGTCTGCGCCGGCGATCACGGCGCCGCCAGGGCCGGGGTTTCGGCCTATCCGCAGGACGTGACCTGGCAGATGGTGGAAAACTTCCTTTCCGGCGGCGCCGCGATCAACGCGTTCGCCGGCCAGGCCGGCATGCAGTTGGTGGTGGCCGACGCCGGCGTGGCGCACGAGTTCGGACCGCGCAACGGCCTGGTCGATGCGAAAGTCGGCGCCAGTGGCACGGCGAATTACCTCGATGGCGCGGCCATGAGCGAGGCCGAGTGCGCGTTGGCGATGGACCGCGGCGCGCAACTCACGCGCAACATTGCGGCGACCGGCTGCAATGTGCTGGCCTTCGGTGAAATGGGCATCGGCAACACCGCCTCCGCGTCGCTGATCACGCACTGCCTCACCGGGCTGCCGCTGGCGCAGTGCGTCGGGCGCGGTACCGGGCTCGACGACGCCGGCCTGGCACGCAAGCAGGCGCTGCTGGCGCAAGCCCTCGACGCCTGGCCGGAACGGCCCGCACCCGGCGGGGCCGGCGCGGACGATGCGGTACGCGTCCTCGCCCGCTTCGGTGGCTTCGAGATCGCCATGCTGGCCGGCGCCATGCTGGCCGCCGCCGAGGCGCGCATGACCCTGCTGATCGACGGCTTCATCGTCACCTCGGCACTGCTGGTGGCGATGCGTATCGCGCCGGAGATCCTCGACTACTGCGTGTATGCCCATTGCTCGCACGAAGCCGGGCATCGCCTGCAACTCGAGTGGCTGGGCGGCATGCCGCTGCTTGACCTGGGGCTGCGCCTCGGCGAAGGCACCGGCGCGGCGCTGGCCCTGCCCCTGCTCAAGGCGGCCTGCGCCTTTCTCAATGACATGGCCAGCTTCGAATCGGCCGGGGTCAGCGACAAGACGAGCGCATGAAACGCGAGCTGGAATACTTCTTTGCCGCGCTGCGCTTCTTCACCCGTCTGCCGGTGCCGGCCTGGGTCGGGCATTCGTCCGAGCAGCTGAACCACGCCGCACGCTATTTTCCGCTGGTCGGCATCATCATCGGCGCCATCGGCGCGGCGGTAACCGAGGCCGCCGCACTGGCCTTGCCGATCGGTGTCGCCGTGCTGCTGGGCATGGCGGCGACGGTGCTGGCCACCGGCGGCTTCCATGAGGATGGCTTCGCCGATTCCTGCGACGGCTTCGGCGGCGGCGTCGACCAGGCCCGCGTGCTGGCGATCATGAAGGACTCGCGCATCGGCAGTTATGCGGCAATCGGCCTGGGCCTGCTGCTACTGACGAAATGGAATGCCCTGGTGGAAATCGATGCCGCCTTTGGCCCGCCGCTGCTGGCGCTGACCCTGATCGCCGGCCACGCCGTGTCGCGCCTGGCCTCGACCGTGCTGATCTACTTCCTGACGTATGTGCGCGACGACGACAGCAGCAAATCCAAGCCGCTGGCCCAGCGCTTGTCCGGCGGTGAGCTGTTGATCGCCGCGCTGTGCGGCCTGGCGCCCTGCCTGCTGCTGCCGCTTGCCGACCTGCTGTTCGGACTGGCGGCGACGGCGCTGGCGGCGCTGCTGGCGGCCCGTTACTTCCTGCGCCGCATCGGCGGCTACACCGGCGACTGCCTCGGCGCCACGCAACAAGTCGCGGAACTGGCGTTTTACCTGGGCATGCTGTGCACCTTTTCCTGATCCGCCATCCGACGCCCGACGTCGCGCCCGGCATCTGCTACGGTCGCACCGACCTGGCGCTGGCGGCCGACGTCGCCGCGGCGGCGGCACGCATCCGCCCGCAGGTGCCGGACGATCTGCCGGTGTATAGCAGCCCCTTGCGACGCTGCCGTGAGCTCGCCGCCGCCTTGCACCCCGCGCCACGCCATGACGACAGGCTGATGGAAATGGATTTCGGCGACTGGGAGATGCAGCCCTGGCAGCACATCCAGCGCGAGGCCCTGGACGGCTGGGCGGCCGATCCCCTGGGCTATGCGCCGCCCGGCGGCGAGTCGGTCGGCGAACTGCAGCGGCGGGTGCATGGATTCCTCGACGAGCTTGTCACGCAGGACATCGATCGGGCGCTGCTGGTAACCCACGCCGGGGTGATGAAAGTGCTGGTGGGACGGGTGCGTGCCTTGCCGGTCCGGGAATGGATGTCGCTCAGCTTCGACTACGAGGGCGTCGTCAGGATCGCGCTGGACTGAGCGCCGCGGCTGTTAGATACCTTAGGCTTTCTGTCAGGCATTGACCTGCGTCAACAAGGCAGGGCGCCCGCTCCATTAGGCTCCGCCGATGCGATTTTCCGGATCCGATCTCCAGGCAATTGCGATGTGGCGCCAGCCAGGAGACCTCCCGGTTTGAACATCGCCCTGACACGAACCACCCCCGCCTGGGTGGTGCTGATCCTGTGCCTGATCCTGACCGGAATCGCCAGCCAGCGGGTCAAGAACGACATCGACCAGCACGCGATAGCCACGTTTGCCGGCCTGGCGGACGAGCTCACACTGCATGTCGAGGAAGCCCTGGCCGCCCATTCACTGATCCTGCGCGGCGGCGGCGCCCTGCTGGCAGCCTCGAACCATGTCACGCGCAGCGAGTGGCGAGCCTACGCCGAGGCCATGCGCGCCGAGGCGCTGGCGCCCGGCATGCACGGTATCGCCTTCAATCCCCTGGTCACGGCCGGCGAACGCAGCCAGCATGTGGCACGCCTGCGGCGCGAGGGGCCGCCAGATTACGACATACACCCCGGCGGCGAGCGCCCGATCTACGCGCCGGTGCAGTACATCGAGCCGCGCCAGGGCGACAACCTGCGCGCGCTCGGCTACGACACCTATTCCGAACCGGTACGCCGCGCGGCCATGGAACAGGCACGCGATACCGGCCGGCCGACGCTGTCCGGCATCGTCACGCTGATCCAGGAAGCCGGACCGAACGCGCCGCCGGGCGTGATCATGTATTTCCCGGTATTCCGCAGGGGTGCGCCGCTGGATGACATCGGCCAGCGCCGCGCCGCCCTGATCGGCTGGACCTCCAGCCCCTACCGGATCGTAAATCTGATGCATCAGATCCTGCGCCATCACGGCACCAATGATGGCAAGGAGCTGGCCGTCAGCCTTCATGATGGCAGCGAGGCAGCGGCCGCCGGCCTGCTGTTTTCGCGCGGCACGCTGAGCGACTTCGTCGGCAATTCCGCCTTCCAGCAACAGCGCGGCATCGTCGCCCAGGGTCGGCACTGGCTGCTGCGCCTCGAGCGCGACGCGGCAGCGACGGGCGTGAGCTACCTGCCGGCCTGGATCACCCTGGCGACCGGCCTGGCCCTGAGCGCCCTGATTGTTGCCCTGCTGCTGTCGATGCTGGATACGCGCGAACAGGCCACGCGCATTGCCGAGGCGCTGACGCGGGAACTACGCAAAAGCGAAGACCAGTTGCGCGAAAGCGAATTTCGCTGGAAGTTTGCCCTTGAAGGCTCGGGCGAAGGCCTCTGGGATTGGGACATCGCCAGGAGCACGGTGTTCTTCAGCCCGGTCTGGAAGCGGATGCTGGGCTATGAAGAGCAGGAGATCGGCGATGAACTCGGCGAGTGGAGCGATCGCATCCATCCGGCTGACCTGCCGGGCACCATGGCGGCGGTCAACGACTATTTGACGGGAAGGTCGCCGCAGTACCTGAACGAACACCGCGTCCGCTGCAAGGACGGCAGCTACAAGTGGATACTCGACCGCGGCATGGTGGTGACGCGCGATGCCGCGGGCAAACCACGACGCATGATCGGCACGCATACCGACATCGATGCGCGCAAGCAGGCGGAACTGGAACTGACGGAGCACCGCGACCACCTCGAATCCCTGGTCGGTTCGCGCACCGCGGAACTGGCGGCGGCACGCGATGTCGCCGAGGCGGCCAATCGCGCCAAGAGCATATTCCTGGCCAACATGAGCCACGAACTGCGCACGCCGATGAACGGCATCATGGGCATGACCAGCCTGGCGCTGCGCGGCGCCACCAACGAGCGCCAGATCGACCAGTTGAGAAAAAGCCTCGCAGCCTCGCAACACCTGATGGACGTGATCAATGACATCCTCGACCTGTCGAAGATCGAGGCCGAGCGCCTGAGCCTGACCGCCGATGATTTCGTGCTGAAGGACCTGATCCGCGAGACCGTTGACCTGCAGGAACCCATGGCGCGCGGCAAGGGACTGGCGATCACCAGCCGGATCGATCCGTCCCTGCCGCGCATGCTCAATGGCGATGCCATGCGCCTGCGCCAGATACTGCTCAACTTCCTCGGCAATGCCGTCAAGTTTTCCGAACGCGGCCTGATCACGGTTGACGTGTCGGCCGCCGGGCAGGAAGCGGAGAACCTGATGCTGCGGATGGAAGTCAGCGACCAGGGCATCGGCATCAGCCCGGAACAGCAAGCCAGGCTGTTCAGCGCCTTCACCCAGGCCGACGAATCGACCACGCGCCGCTACGGCGGCACCGGCCTCGGCCTGATCATCTCGAAACGCATTGCCCAGTTGATGGGCGGCGACGTCGGCGTCAGCAGCCAGCCCGGACTGGGCAGCCGCTTCTGGGCCACCGTACGCCTGTGCAAGATCGAGGAGCAGGCCACTGCCGCTGCGCCGGACGACGATGCCGTACTCAGCCTGCGGCGTGAATTTGCCGGTCATCGCGTGCTGGTGGCGGAAGACGAACCCTTGAGCCGGGAGATCGCCGGCTTCCTCGTCGAAAGTGCCGGCCTGGTGCCGGTGCTGGCCGAAAATGGCGCGCAGGCCGCCGAGATCGCGGCGCGCGGCGAGTGCGTCGTGGTGCTGATGGACGTGCAAATGCCGGTTATGAACGGGCTCGACGCCACCCGCGCGATCCGCAGACTCGCCAATGCAACCGACATTGCGATCATCGCCATGACAGCCAACGCCTTCGAGGACGACCGCGAAGAATGCCTGCGCGCCGGGATGAACGACCATATCGGCAAACCGGTGTCGCCAGAGCTGTTCTATCGCACCTTGCTGCTGTGGCTGCGGCGCTCGCAGCCGGCCAGGGCCTAGCGCGCCGCCACGACGGACACGGCCCTATACTTGTCACTGATGGCGCGGCCGGCACCGTCGCGGCAGACTATCCCTCACGCTACCCTACGGAGTTCAACCCCATGTCGCTGAAGAACCTGATGGTCCACCTCGATTCCGGCGAACGCGCCGGAGTCCGCCTTGAACTCGCGGTCAGCCTGGCCCGCCAGCATGGCGCCCGCCTGATCGGCGTCTTCGGCCAGCGCGCCGCGGCACAGCGCGTCGGCGTCGTCGCTACCTGGCCCAGCGCCGACTATGTCGCCGCGCGTGATGCCAGCAAGGCCGCCTTCGAAAAGGCCAGCGGCGGATTGGCGCGCGCGGAATGGATCGACGTCAATCGCGGCAGCGACACCGAGGTGCTGCGCCAGGTCACCAATCTGGCGCGCCATGCCGACCTGGTCGTCCTCGGCCAGCGCGAACATGGCGGCAACACCTTGCTGCCCGAGGATTTCGTCATGGAAGTGATCATTGATTGCGGTCGTCCGGTATTGGTGATTCCCTATGCCGGCGAGTTCGCGGCAATCGGCAAACGACCGATGATCGCCTGGCACGACTCGCGCGAAGCAGCGCATGCGCTGAACGACGCCCTCCCCCTCCTGGACGACTGCACTGATGCCTGGGTACTCTCCTTCGCCACGCGCCACGATGATGCCGCCGCCTCCTGTGCCGCTGCCGTGCGCCAGCTTGCCGACCACGGCATCACGGCCAGGCCGGAAGTGCTGGTGGTCGAGGACTTCGGCATCATGGACCTGCTGCTCAACCGCATCAGCGACCGCAGCGCCGACCTGCTGGTGATGGGCGCCCACGGCCAGATCGGCTTTCCCTTCGTCAGCCGCGGCGCGGGTACGCGCTACATCCTGCAACACATGACCGTGCCGGTACTGATGTCCTGCTGAAGCGCGCGGGGCCGGACCGGGCGACCCCGCGGATTCACGCGGCCGGCGCGTCCACCCGGAGCTGCACGCCCGCCGACGACAGCATTGTCATCGCGTCGCTCGACAGCGCCTTGCGGATGTCGAGGATGATCACGAACTTGCCGGCGATCTTGCCCATGCCGGCGATGAAGTCGGCGCGGACCCTGGCGCCGAAGCTGGGTGCCGGCTCGATGTCGGCGCTGGAAACCTCCAGCACCTCGGACACGGCATCGACCACGATGCCGATGTCGTGGTGCTCGTCCTCATGCACCAGCTCGATGATCACGATGCAGGTTCGGCGCGAGGTCTCGGTGCTGCCGCCGCCGAAGCGGGCCGAGAGGTCGATCACCGGCACCACGCTGCCGCGCAGGTTGATCACGCCCCGGATGAAGGCCGGCATCATCGGGATCTCGGTGAGCTGGCCGTACTCGATGATCTCCTTGACGTTGAGGATGCCCACCGCGTACATCTCGCCGCCAAGCTGGAAGGTCAGGTATTGCTGAACCTCCGCCGCGGCAATGATGCCTGCGGCCACCGGAGGCTTGCCGCGAACGGCGGGGCCGTGCTGCAGGGCGGGTCCCATGGCGCTCTCCTGGTCCAGGGTTCAGAAGCGTTCGAATTCGCCGGCCGGGACGGGCACCGGATCGGCAGGGGCGGAGTGGCGGGGCAGGCGGGCGGCAGGCGTCGGGCGCGGCGCCTTCCTCGCCGTACTACCAGCGCCGACTCTTGCCTGCGATTCGATCTTGAAGAACCCCATCAGCTCCTGGAGTTGTGCCGCCTGGCCACCCATTTCCTCGGCGGTGGCCGCCAGTTCTTCGGAGGCACTGGCGTTCTGTTGCGTGGCCTGGTTCAGCTGCCCCATGGCGCCGTTGATCTGGCCGACGCCCTGGCTTTGTTCCTGACTTGCCGCGGCGATTTCCTGAACGAGGTCCGAGGTCTT
>JACRIX010000018.1 GCA_016215645.1 Rhodocyclales bacterium | reverse complement strand
CAAGGAGATGGTGATGCCCGGGGACAACGTGAGCATCACGGTCAAGCTGATTGCGCCCATCGCGATGGAGGAGGGGCTGCGCTTTGCGATCCGCGAGGGCGGGCGCACGGTGGGCGCCGGCGTCGTGGCCAAGATCATCGAGTGAGGTCTTCCGTAGGGGTATAGCTCAATTGGCAGAGCGTCGGTCTCCAAAACCGAAGGTTGGGGGTTCGATTCCCTCTGCCCCTGCCACCTGACCTCGTTCGCGCTCGTTTGCCCACCCGATTGCCCTAGCGGCCTGGCCCAGGCCCTCCGAAAGCGGCCCGCAGGCGCCCAGACGCGCGTTGCGGGCTTCGTTCCTGAAGCACTTCATGTCCAACCCTACGACCGTCGATACCGTCTCCACCGGCGCAGACAAGGCCAAGCTCGCCGGAGCGGTGCTGCTGCTCGTCGGCGGCATCGCGGCGTTCTATGTGCTGGGCAAGCAGGACTTGTGGCTGCGCGTGCTGGCACTGCTGGCGCTGATCGCGGCCGCGGTGGCGGTGTTCTTCACCTCCGAGCCGGGCAAGCAGCTCATCGCCTTCGGTCGCGACTCGGTGCGCGAGGTCAAGAAGGTCGTCTGGCCCACCCGCAAGGAGGCCGTGCAGATGACGGGCTACGTCTTCGCCTTCGTCTTCGTCATGGCGCTCTTCCTGTGGCTCACCGACAAGACGCTGGAGTGGGCGCTGTACGACCTCGTCCTGGGCTGGCGCCGTTGAAGGACAAGGGAACAAGACCATGAGCGATCAAGTTCAACCCGCCTTCTCCATGAGCACCCAGGGCAACAAGCGCTGGTACATCGTGCATGCCTACTCCGGCATGGAGAAGGCCGTGGAGCGCAACCTGCGCGAGCGCATCGACCGCGCCGGCATGCAGGACAAGTTCGGCCGCATCCTCGTGCCCACCGAAGAGGTGGTGGAGCTGAAGAACGGCAAGAAGAGCGTCACCGAACGCCGCATCTACCCGGGCTACGTGCTCGTCGAGATGGAGATGGCCGACGACACCTGGCACCTCGTGAAGCACACGAGCAAGGTCACCGGCTTCATCGGTGGCGCGCGCAACCGCCCGGCCCCGATCTCCGAGGCCGAGGTGGCCAAGATCGTGAGCCAGATGCAGGAAGGCGTGGACAAGCCCAAGCCCAAGGTCGAGTGGACCGTCGGCGAGCTCGTGCGCGTCAAGGAAGGTCCCTTCACCGACTTCAACGGTGCGGTCGAAGAGGTCAACTACGAGAAGAGCAAGGTGCGCGTGTCGGTCACCATCTTCGGGCGCGCGACGCCGGTGGAGCTCGACTTCGCGCAGGTCGAGAAGGTTTGAGTCCCGTGGCGCGCCGTCCCGACCCCGGCACGCCGACTCCATCAGGGTCGATCGACGAGGAGATCGCGCAAGCGGTCGTCTGAACTCGGCAGGAGCCATTCATGGCAAAGAAGATCGTCGGCTTCATCAAGCTGCAAGTCCCGGCGGGCAAGGCGAACCCATCGCCCCCCATCGGCCCCGCCCTCGGCCAGCGCGGGCTGAACATCATGGAGTTCTGCAAGGCGTTCAACGCGCAGACCCAGGCGGGCTATGAGCCCGGCATGAAGCTGCCGGTGATCATCACGGCGTTCGCCGACAAGAGCTTCACCTTCATCATCAAGTCGCCGCCGGCGACCGTGCTGCTGAAGAAGGCGGCCAAGATCGAGAAGGGCTCGGGCAAGCCGCACCTGGAGAAGGTGGGCAAAGTCACGCGGGCGCAGCTCGAGGAAATCGCCAAGATCAAGACCAAGGACCTCAACGCCGCCAGCCTCGACGCGGCGGTGAAGATCATCGCCGGCTCCGCCCGGTCGATGGGCCTGACCGTGGAAGGAGTCTGACGCCATGACGCAGCTCACCAAGAAGGCCAAGGCGCTGAAGGGCAAGGTCGACAGCGACAAGCTCTATGCGCTGGACGCCGCCCTCGCGCTGGTCAAGGAATGCGCGACCGCCAAGTTCGACGAGTCGATCGACGTCGCCGTGCAGTTGGGCATCGACGCCAAGAAGAGCGACCAGGTCGTGCGCGGCGCGGTCGTCATGCCTGCGGGCACCGGCAAGACCAAGCGCGTGGCCGTGTTCGCGCAAGGGCCCAAGGCCGAGGAGGCCAAGGCCGCCGGCGCCGACATCGTCGGCATGGATGACCTCGCCGCCGAGATCAAGGCCGGCAAGATGGACTTCGATGTCGTCATCGCCAGCCCGGACACGATGCGCGTGGTCGGCACGCTCGGCCAGATCCTGGGCCCGCGCGGCCTGATGCCGAACCCCAAGGTCGGCACCGTGACGCCCGACGTCGCCACGGCGGTGAAGAACGCCAAGGCGGGCCAGGTGCAGTTCCGCGTCGACAAGGCCGGCATCGTGCACGCGACGATCGGCCGCCGCTCGTTCGACGCCGACAAGCTCACGGCCAACCTGCGCGCCCTGCTCGACGGGCTGAACAAGGCCAAGCCGGCGAGCAGCAAGGGCATCTACCTGAAGAAGGTGGCCGTGTCTTCGACCATGGGCGTGGGCGTGCGGGTGGATACCGCAACGATCGCCGTCGCTGGGGCTTCGGCCTGACGCGAAGTGAATGATCGGCACGCGCGCTGAGTCTGGCGCGCGCGCCGGATGAGGATTTGGTGGGCCGCGGCCGGCACGAGAGTGCGGGCGGCGGGCCATCGAAGACCGCTGGCGGAGGTCGTCCCGCAAGGACGGGCTCCTTAATCACGAGGCCTCGCAGCGATGCGAGGCCCCGCGGCCAGCGCAGATGGCGGTCCCGCTGCGAACTGAAGAGCGTCTCTGGTGCCAGGGTTTCTTTTCGGATGAACAGAAGGTCGCTGATATCCAAGGTGTGTCGAAGGGGTGATGCCCGCCCGGGCGCCGCCGCGACGACACGTGATGTGTGAGGAGCCAGACCTTTGAGTCTCAACCGCAACGAGAAGGCAGCCGTGATCGAGGGTGTGTCCGCGCAGGTCGCGCGTTCACAGACCTTGGCGCTGGCCGAGTACCGTGGCCTCTCCGTGGAAAGCCTGAACAAGCTGCGCGTCGATGCGCGGGCCAAGGGCGTGTACCTTCATGTGCTGAAGAACACGCTCGCCCGCCGCGCCGTCGCCGGCACGCCGTTCGAGGTGGCCCAGGGTGCCATGGTCGGCCCGCTGATCTACGGCTTTTCGAGCGACCCGGTCGCCGCGGCGAAAGTCATCTCCGACTTCGCCAAGGGCAACGACAAGCTGGTGGTCAAGGGCGGCGCGTTCGCCGGCAAGGCACTGGATGCCAACGGGGTCAAGGCCCTGGCGTCCATCCCGAGCCGCGAGGTGCTGATCGCCCAGGTGGCCGGCCTGCTGAAGTCGCCCATCCAGCGCATGGCAGGCGTGCTGGCGGCCGTGGCCGAGAAGAAGCAAGCAGTCGCAGCCTGATGGCGCCGCGGCTCAACCACTGAACCAAATCTGTTCGAGGAACCCCAAATGGCATTCGACAAAGACAACTTCCTGTCCGCGATGGACAGCATGACGGTGATGGAACTCAATGACCTCGTGAAGGCCATCGAGGAGAAATTCGGCGTCTCCGCTGCCGCGATGGCCGCCCCCGCCGCCGGTGCTGGCGGCGGCGCCGCTGCTGCGGTGGTCGAAGAGAAGACCGAGTTCACCGTGATGCTGCTGGAGGCCGGCGCCAACAAGGTCAGCGTCATCAAGGCGGTACGCGAGATCACGGGCCTCGGCCTCAAGGAAGCCAAGGACCTGGTCGACGGCGCGCCGAAACCGGTCAAGGAAGCCATCCCCAAGGCCGACGCCGACGCGGCCCTGAAGAAGCTGGTGGACGCCGGCGCGAAGGCCGAGCTCAAGTAAGGCCGTCACTCCCAGGTGGTGCCGGCAGGCGCCGCCCGGGGGGCACCTGCAAGCGCGGCGCGCCGTGCTTGCAAGTGTTCCCTGATCCGACTGCAGGGAACGGGTTTGGTCGGGCTCCGGTGCAATGCCGGGGTTGTCCGCCAGCGGCAGGTAGTGGCCTGCCACCAAGCCTCGAACGCAACGTTCGAGAAGCCAGTCGCCGACGAGCCGAACCCCAGGGCCCAGGGTTCGGCTCTCGACACGGAGCTGTCCAATGGCGCAAGCAACCCCCTACACCTACACCGAGCGCAAGCGCATCCGCAAGAGCTTCGGCAAGCGCGAGGCCGTCCTGAACGTGCCTTACCTGCTGACGATGCAGCGCGACTCGTACGTCGCTTTCCTGCAGAAGGACGTGCCGCCCGCCAAGCGCAAGCCCGAGGGGCTGCAGGCGGCGTTCATCTCGGCGTTCCCGATCACGAGCCACAACGGGCTCGTGGAGATGAAGTTCATCGAATACAACATCGCCAAGCCGCCGTTCGACACGCGCGAGTGCCAGCAACGCGGCCTGACCTACGCCGCCGCCGTGCGCGCCAAGCTGCAGATGATCATCTACGACCGCGAGTCGCTGCCGCAGAAGGTCGTCAAGGAGATCAAGGAGCAGGAGGTCTACATGGGCGAGGTGCCGCTCATGACCGACTACGGTTCGTTCATCGTCAACGGCACCGAGCGCGTCATCGTCTCGCAGCTGCACCGCTCGCCGGGTGTGTTCTTCGAGCACGACAAGGGCAAAACGCACAGCTCGGGCAAGCTGTTGTTCAGCGCCCGCATCATTCCCTACCGCGGCTCGTGGCTCGACTTCGAGTTCGACCCCAAGGACATCCTGTACTTCCGCGTCGACCGCCGTCGCAAGATGCCGGTGACCATCCTGCTCAAGGCGATCGGCCTCAACCCCGAGCAGATCCTGGCGAACTTCTTCGTCAACGACAACTTCCGCCTCATGGACACGGGCGCGCAGCTCGAGTTCGTGCCCGAGCGCATGAAGGGCGAGGTCGCGCGCTTCGACCTCACCGACCGCGAAGGCAAGGTCATCGTCGAGAAGGACAAGCGCATCACCGCGCGCCACATCAAGCAGCTCGAGCAGAGCGACACGAAGTTCCTCTCCGCGCCGGAAGACTTCCTGGTCGGCCGCGTCATCGCGCGCAACCTGGTCGACGCCGACACCGGCGAGATCGTCGCCAAGGCCAACGAAGAGGTGACCGAGGCGCTGCTGAAGAAGCTGCGCGCCGCGGGCATCAAGGAGCTGCCCTGCCTCTACACGAACGAGCTGAACCAGGGCGCCTACATCAGCCAGACGCTGGCCAGCGACGAGACCGCTGACCAACTTGCCGCGCGCGTGGCCATCTACCGCATGATGCGCCCGGGCGAGCCGCCCACCGAAGACGCCGTGGAGGCGCTCTTCCACCGCCTCTTCTACAGCGAGGACACCTACGACCTCAGCCGGGTCGGGCGCATGAAGTTCAACGCCCGCGTCGGCCGCGACACGCCCGAGGGCAAGATGAACCTCAGCAACGAGGACATCCTCGACGTCGTGAAGATCCTCGTCGACCTGCGCAACGGCAACGGTGACGTCGACGACATCGACCATCTCGGCAACCGGCGCGTGCGCTGTGTCGGCGAACTGGCCGAGAACCAGTACCGCAGCGGCCTCGCGCGCATCGAGAAGGCGGTGAAGGAACGCCTCGGCCAGGCCGAGAGCGAGCCGCTGATGCCGCACGACCTGATCAACTCCAAGCCGATCTCCGCGGCGCTGAAGGAGTTCTTCGGGGCGAGCCAGCTCAGTCAGTTCATGGACCAGACCAACCCGCTGTCGGAAATCACGCACAAGCGGCGCGTCTCGGCCCTCGGCCCGGGCGGCCTGACACGCGAGCGTGCCGGCTTCGAGGTGCGCGACGTGCACCCGACGCACTACGGCCGTGTCTGCCCGATCGAGACGCCGGAAGGTCCGAACATCGGCCTCATCAACTCGCTGGCCCTGTACGCGCAGCTCAACGAGTACGGCTTCCTCGAAACGCCGTACCGCCGCGTCGT
This sequence comes from Rhodocyclales bacterium, assembly GCA_016215645.1. Classification (GTDB taxonomy): domain Bacteria; phylum Pseudomonadota; class Gammaproteobacteria; order Burkholderiales; family Rhodocyclaceae; genus Sulfuritalea. The sequence goes on along the minus strand of JACRIX010000018.1, from coordinate 18,857 downwards.
CGACGGCAAGGTCACCAACCAGATCGACTACCTCTCGGCCATCGAGGAAGGCAAGTACGTCATCGCGCAGGCCAACGCCAGCCTGGACAAGGACGGCAAGCTGATCGACGAGCTCGTCAGCGCACGCGAGAAGGGCGAGTCGGTGCTGCTCAGCCCCGAGCGCGTGCAGTACATGGACGTGGCGCCGACGCAGATCGTCTCGGTGGCCGCGTCGCTGGTGCCCTTCCTCGAGCACGACGACGCGAACCGCGCATTGATGGGCGCCAACATGCAGCGCCAGGCGGTGCCGGTGCTGCGCCCCGAGAAGGCGCTCGTCGGCACCGGCGTCGAGCGCGTCGCCGCGGTCGACTCCGGCACGGTGGTCACGGCGCGCCGCGGCGGCCTCGTCGACTATGTCGACACCAACCGCATCGTCATCCGCGTCAACGACGCCGAGACCTTCGCCGGCGAGGTGGGCGTCGACATCTACAACCTCATCAAGTACCAGCGCAGCAACCAGGACACCAACATCCACCAGCGGCCGATCGTCAAGCGCGGCGACAAGCTGGCCAAGGGTGACGTGATCGCCGACGGTGCCAGCACCGACCTCGGCGAGCTGGCGCTCGGGCAGAACATGCTGGTCGCCTTCATGCCCTGGAACGGCTACAACTTCGAGGACTCCATCCTCATCAGCGAACGCGTCGTCGCCGAAGACCGCTACACCTCGATCCACATCGAGGAACTGGTGGTGATGGCGCGCGACACCAAGCTGGGCAGCGAGGAGATCACGCGCGACATCCCCAACCTCAGCGAGCAGCAGCTCGCCCGGCTGGACGAGAGCGGCATCGTCTACATCGGCGCCGAGGTGAACCCGGGCGACGTGCTGGTGGGCAAGGTCACGCCCAAGGGCGAGACGACGCTGACGCCGGAAGAGAAGTTGCTGCGCGCCATCTTCGGCGAGAAGGCCAGCGACGTGAAGGACACGTCGCTGCGTGTCGACCAGGGCACCAACGGTACCGTCATCGACGTGCAGGTCTACACGCGCGAGGGCATCCAGCGCGACAAGCGCGCGCAGCAGATCATCGACGACGAGCTCAAGCGCTTCCGCCTCGACCTCAACGACCAGCTGCGCATCGTCGAAGCCGACGCCTTCGACCGCATCGAGAAGCTCCTCGTGGGCAAGAGCGCCAACGGCGGCCCGCAGAAGATCGCCAAGGGCACGGTCATCACCAAGGACTACCTGGCCTCGGTCGACAAGTACCACTGGTTCGATATCCGTCCGGCCGACGAGGACCTGGCCAACCAGCTCGAGAGCATCAAGAACAGCCTCGACCAGACGCGCCACAGCTTCGACCTCGCCTTCGAGGAGAAGCGCAAGAAGCTGACGCAGGGTGACGAGCTGCCGGCGGGCGTGCTCAAGATGGTGAAGGTCTACCTCGCCGTCAAGCGCCGACTGCAGCCGGGTGACAAGATGGCCGGGCGCCACGGCAACAAGGGCGTGGTGTCGAAGATCGTGGCGGTCGAGGACATGCCGTACATGACCGACGGCACGCCGGTGGACATCGTGCTCAACCCGCTGGGCGTGCCTTCGCGCATGAACGTGGGTCAGGTGCTCGAGGTGCACCTGGGCTGGGCCGGCAAGGGCATCGGCCAGCGTATCGGCGACATGCTGCAGGAGCAGACCCGGGTCGCCGAGCTGCGCAAGTTCTTCGACGAGCTCTACAACAAGAGCGGCGGCAAGACGGAGCGCCTGGACGAGATGTCCGACGACGACATCGTCGAGATGGCCACGAACCTGCAGAACGGCGTGCCGTTTGCGACGCCGGTCTTCGATGGCGCCGCCGAGTCCGAGATCCGCGGCATGCTCAAGCTCGCCTTCCCCGACGACATCGCAGCGCGCAAGGGGCTCACCGCCACGCGCACGCAGTGCGCGTTGCACGACGGACGCACCGGCGAGGCCTTCGAGCGCCCGGTGACGGTGGGCTACATGCACGTGCTGAAGCTGCACCACCTGGTCGACGACAAGATGCATGCGCGCTCCACCGGCCCGTACAGCCTGGTGACGCAGCAGCCGCTCGGCGGCAAGGCGCAGTTCGGTGGCCAGCGCTTCGGCGAGATGGAAGTGTGGGCGCTGGAAGCTTACGGCGCGAGCTACATCCTGCAGGAGATGCTGACCGTCAAGTCCGACGACGTGAACGGTCGCACCAAGGTGTACGAGAGCATCGTCAAGGGCGAGCACGCGATCGAGGCCGGCATGCCGGAATCGTTCAACGTGCTGGTCAAGGAAATCCGCTCGCTCGGCATCGACATCGAGCTCGAACGCAATTAAGGAAGGAAAAGGACAAGGACCATGAAGGGACTACTCGACCTTTTCAAGCAGTTCACTCCCGATGAGCATTTCGATGCCATCAAGATCGGCCTCGCCTCGCCGGAGAAGATCCGCAGCTGGTCGTTCGGGGAAGTGAAGAAGCCCGAGACCATCAACTACCGCACCTTCAAGCCGGAGCGGGATGGCCTCTTCTGCGCCAAGATCTTCGGCCCGATCAAGGACTACGAGTGCCTGTGCGGGAAGTACAAGCGCCTCAAGCATCGCGGCGTGATCTGCGAGAAGTGCGGCGTCGAGGTCACGCAAACCAAGGTGCGCCGCGAGCGCATGGGTCACATCGACCTCGCGGCGCCCTGCGCGCATATCTGGTTCCTGAAGAGCCTGCCCTCGCGCCTGGGCCTCGTGCTCGACATGACGCTGCGCGACATCGAGCGCGTGCTGTACTTCGAGGCCTACGTCGTCGTCGATCCGGGCATGACGCCGCTGAAGAAGTTCGCGATCATGAGCGAGGACGACTTCGAGGCCAAGCATGTCGAGTACGGTGACGAGTTCACCGCGCTGATGGGTGCCGAGGGCATCAAGAAGCTGCTGGAGGAGCTCGACATCGATGCGGAGATCGAGAAGATCCGCAACGACATGACCGGCTCCGAGCTGAAGATCAAGAAGAACAGCAAGCGGCTGAAGGTGCTGGAAGCGTTCAAGCGCAGCGGCATCCGCCCGAGCTGGATGGTGATGGAGGTGCTGCCGGTGCTGCCGCCGGACCTGCGCCCGCTGGTGCCGCTGGACGGCGGCCGCTTCGCCACGAGCGACCTGAACGACCTGTACCGCCGCGTCATCAACCGCAACTCGCGCCTGAAGCGCCTGCTGGAGCTGAAGGCCCCCGAGATCATCGCGCGCAACGAAAAGCGCATGCTGCAGGAAGCCGTCGACTCGCTGCTGGACAACGGCCGCCGCGGCAAGGCCATGACGGGCGCCAACAAGCGCGCCCTGAAGTCGCTGGCCGACATGATCAAGGGCAAGAGCGGCCGCTTCCGCCAGAACCTGCTGGGCAAGCGCGTCGACTACTCGGGCCGTTCGGTCATCACCGTGGGCCCCACGCTCAAGCTGCACCAGTGCGGCCTGCCGAAGCTGATGGCGCTGGAACTCTTCAAGCCCTTCATCTTCTCGCGCCTGGAAGCCATGGGCATCGCCACCACCATCAAGGCGGCGAAGAAGGAAGTGGAAGCCGGCACGCCGGTGGTGTGGGACATCCTCGAAGAGGTGATCAAGGAGCACCCGGTGCTCCTGAACCGCGCTCCCACGCTGCACCGCCTGGGCATCCAGGCCTTCGAGCCGATCCTGATCGAGGGCAAGGCGATCCAGCTGCACCCGCTGGTGTGCGCGGCGTTCAACGCCGACTTCGACGGCGACCAGATGGCCGTGCACGTGCCGCTGTCGGTGGAAGCACAGATGGAAGCCCGCACGCTGATGCTGGCATCCAACAACGTGCTGTTCCCCGCTTCGGGCGAGCCGTCCATCGTGCCGTCGCAGGACGTGGTGCTGGGCCTGTACTACACGACGCGCGAGCGCATCAACGCCAGGGGCGAGGGCATGATCTTCGCCGACGTGCCCGAGGTGCAGCGCGCGCTGGACAACAACGTGGTGGAGATCACCACCAAGATCGCGGTCCGCCTGACCGAGTGGAACAAGGACAAGGTCACCGGCCAGTTCGAGCCCACCACCACGATGGTCGACACCACGGTCGGCCGCGCGCTGCTGTCGGAGATCCTGCCCAAGGGGCTGCCCTTCAGCAACATGAACAAGGCGCTGAAGAAGAAGGAAATCTCGCGCCTGATCAACGCTTCGTTCCGCAAGTGCGGCCTGAAGGAAACCGTGGTGTTCGCCGACAAGCTGCTGCAGAACGGCTTCAGGCTGGCCACGCGCGCGGGCATCTCGATTGCGGTCGACGACATGCTGGTGCCGCCGGAAAAGGCCGCCATCATCGAGCGCTCCGAGAAGGAAGTGAAGGAAATCGAGCAGCAGTACGTCTCGGGCCTGGTCACGGCTGGCGAGCGCTACAACAAGGTGGTCGACATCTGGGGCAAGGCCGGCGACGAAGTGTCCAAGGTCATGATGGCCCAGCTCTCGAAAGAGAAGGTCATCGACCGCCACGGCAAGGAAGTGGAGCAGGAGTCCTTCAACTCCATCTACATGATGGCCGACTCGGGCGCCCGCGGTTCCGCCGCGCAGATCCGCCAGCTGGCGGGCATGCGGGGCCTGATGGCCAAGCCGGACGGCTCGATCATCGAGACGCCCATCACGGCCAACTTCCGTGAAGGCCTGAACGTGCTGCAGTACTTCATCTCCACCCACGGCGCCCGCAAGGGCCTGGCGGACACGGCGCTGAAGACCGCCAACTCGGGCTACCTCACGCGCCGCCTGGTCGACGTGACGCAGGACCTGGTGGTGGTCGAGGACGACTGCGAAACGATGGACGGCTCGCTGATGCGCGCCATCGTCGAAGGCGGTGAAGTCATCGAGTCGCTGCGCGACCGCATCCTGGGCCGCGTGGCGGCCGAGGACGTGCTGCACCCCGAGACGCGCGAAGTGCTGGTGAAGGCCGCGCAGATGCTGGACGAAGACGTGATGGACGAGATCGAGGCCGCCGGCGTCGACGAAGTCCGCGTGCGCACGGCGCTGAACTGCGCCACGCGCTACGGCCTGTGCGCCAAGTGCTACGGCCGCGACCTCGGCCGCGGCGGCATGGTCAACGTCGGCGAAGCGGTGGGCGTGATTGCCGCGCAGTCGATCGGCGAACCGGGCACGCAGCTGACGATGCGCACGTTCCACATCGGTGGTGCGGCGTCGCGTGCGGCGGTGGCCTCCAGCGTGGAAGCCAAGTCGACCGGCCTGGTGGGCTTCAACACCACCATGCGCTACGTGACCAACAGCAAGCACGAGCTGGTGGTCATCTCGCGTTCCGGCGAAATCGTCATCCACGACGAGCACGGCCGCGAGCGCGAACGCCACAAGGTGCCGTACGGCGCCACGCTGACGGTGAAGGCCGACCAGCCGGTCAAGGCCGGCACGGTGCTGGCCAACTGGGACCCGCTGACGCGACCCATCATCACGGAATTCGCCGGCCGGGTGAAGTTCGAGAACGTGGAAGAAGGCCTCACGGTCGCCAAGCAGGTGGACGAAGTCACCGGCCTGTCGACGCTGGTGGTGATCGACCCCAAGCGACGCGGCTCCGCCAAGGTGGTGCGCCCGCAGGTGAAGCTGATCGACGCCTCGGGCAACGAGGTGAAGATCCCCGGCACCGACCACTCGGTGACCATCGCCTTCCCGGTGGGCGCGCTGATCCAGGTGCGCGACGGCCAGGACGTGGGCCCCGGCGAGGTGCTGTCCCGCATCCCGGTGGAAGGGCAGAAGACGCGCGACATCACGGGCGGCCTGCCGCGCGTGGCCGAGCTGTTCGAAGCCCGTTCGCCCAAGGACAAGGGCGTGCTGGCCGAGATGACCGGCACCGTGTCGTTCGGCAAGGAGACCAAGGGCAAGATCCGCATGCAGATCACCGACCCGGAAGGCAAGGTCTGGGAAGAGCTCGTGCCCAAGGAAAAGAACATCCTGGTGCACGAAGGCCAGGTGGTCAACAAGGGCGAGTCTGTGGTCGACGGCCCGGCCGACCCGCAGGACATCCTGCGGCTGCTGGGCATGGAGGAGCTGGCGCGCTACATCGTCGACGAAGTGCAGGACGTGTACCGCCTGCAGGGTGTGAAGATCAACGACAAGCACATCGAGGTGATCGTTCGCCAGATGCTGCGCCGCGTGATCGTGGAGAACCCGGGCGAGTCCGGCTACATCGCCGGCGAGCAGGTGGAGCGCTCGGAGATCCTGGACACCAACGACCGCCTGCGTGGCGAGGGCAAGCTGGCTGCCACCTACAGCAACCTGCTGCTGGGCATCACCAAGGCCTCGCTGTCGACCGACTCGTTCATCTCCGCCGCTTCCTTCCAGGAAACGACGCGGGTGCTGACCGAGGCGGCCATCATGGGCAAGCGCGACGAGCTGCGCGGCCTGAAGGAAAACGTGATCGTCGGCCGCCTGATCCCTGCGGGCACGGGCATGGCGTACCACGTGGCGCGCAAGGCCAAGGACCAGATGGACGAGGCCGAGCGCCGCGCCATCGCGGACCAGGAAGCCGCGGAGCTGGCGAGCATCGGCGAGCCGATGGGTGGCGGTGCCGAGCCGGCGCCCGAAGGGCCGACTAGCGAGTGACCGGTTTGTCATGCCGGGCTTGACCCGGCATCCATGCCACTACACTCAAGCGCCATCGCACACCGCGATGGCGCTTTTTCTTTTATGGCCTCAACCTGGCTCTGGTGGATAGTCGCGGCAGTCCTGGTGTTCTGGGCAGTGGGTGCCTACAACCGCCTGGTGCGCCTGCGCGCCGAAGCCAACTCGGCCTTCCACGCGCTGGCGGCGCAGATGGCGCAGCAGGTGACGCTGGTCGAGTCCTGCCTGCCGCCGGAAGAGGCCGGCTCGGTGCAGTCGGTGTTCGAAGGCGGCAGCGCCTTCTGGGGCGGGCTGCAGGGCGCGGCGGCGCAGTTTGCGGCGTCGCTGGCTTATGCCCGCGCGCGGCCGCTGGAGCCCGACCGCATCGCGGCGCTGGGCGCCGCGCAGGAAATCTTCGACATGGCCTGGGACCGCGCCGAGCGCGACGATGCGCACGACCTGGCCGGGCCGCGCCTGCCCGAGCACATCACGGGTGAGCGCGCGCAGCTCGCGCGCCAGACGCAGGTGGCCATCCGCCACTTCAACGAGGCGGTGCTGCACTACAACGAGGCGATCGCTCAGTTTCCGGCCTTGCTGCTGGCATGGCTGTTCGGCTTCCACGCAGGACGGGGCTTGCGCGCGCGCTGAGGCGGCACATATAGTGCGAGCCAGCCAACCGAGGAGAGCCATGAAGAAGAAGCACTGGTCGATGCTGGCACTGGCAGCCCTGCTGCTGCCCGCCGCCGAGGCGCAGACGCGCGACGCGCTGTACATGCAAAGCCTGGCTGCCACCTGCGCCAACTGCCACGGCACCAACGGCAAGGCGCTGGACGGTTCGCCCGTGCCGGGGCTGGCCGGCCAACCGGCGTCGCACATCGCCACGCAGATGAAGGCCTTCAAGGCGGGCACGCGGCCTGCGACCATCATGCACCAGCTCGCCAAGGGCTACTCCGACGCGCAGATCGACCAGCTCGCCGCGTGGTTCGCCGCGCAGCCGAAGTGAAGGAGACACCGTGATGCAAAGACGCTCCTTCCTCCAGTCGTCCGCCGCCATCGCCCTGCTGGGCACGGCCGGTTGCGCCACCACCTCCATCCCTTCGAAGGCCAAGGTCGTCGTCGTGGGTGGCGGCTGGGGCGGCGCCACCGCCGCCAAGTACGTGCGCCTGCTGTCCGGCCACAAGATCGACGTGGTGCTGGTCGAGCCCAACGACGCCTTCGTGTCGTGCCCCATCTCCAACCTGGTGCTGGGCGGCAGCCGGCAGATCGGCGACATCACCACGCCGTACAGCGCGCTCGCCAGCCGCCACGGCATCACGGTGGTGAAGGACATGGTCTCGTCCATCGACCACGCCAAGAAGTCGGTGACGCTGGCCGGCGGCAACACCATTGCCTATGACAAGCTGATCCTGTCGCCCGGCATCGACATCCGCCTGGACCAGGTGCAGGGCTTGCCCGCTGCGTACGGCGCAGGGCAGGCGCTTCATGCGTGGAAGGCCGGCGCCGAAACGGTGGCCTTGCGCCGCCAGCTCGAGGCCATGCCCGACGGCGGCGTGTACGCGCTGACGGTGCCCGAGCAGCCGTACCGCTGCCCGCCCGGGCCCTACGAGCGCGCCTGCCAGGTCGCGTGGTACTTCAAGCGCGCCAAGCCGCGCAGCAAGGTGCTGATCCTCGACGCCAACCCCGACGTCACGTCGAAGGGTGCGCTGTTCAAGAAGGTGTGGGCCGAGATGTACCCCGGCATCGTCGAATTCCGCGGGCAGCACAAGCTGACGGCGGTGGACGGTGCCAACCGCACGCTCAAGTTCGAGGTGCAGTCCGACGTGAAGGCCAACGTGCTCAACGTGGTGCCGCCGCAGCGCGCGGGGCTGGTCGCGGTGCAGTCGGGGCTGGCCAACCAGGCGCAGGGGCGCTGGGTTGGCGTGAACTACCAGACCTTCGAGAGTACCGCCGCGAAGGACGTGCACGTGATCGGCGACGCGATCCAGCTGGCGGCCGGCATGCCCAAGAGCGGGCACATGGCCAACAACCACGGCAAGGTGGCGGCAGCGGCGGTGGTCGCGCAGCTGTCGGGGTTCGAGCCGAACCCGAAGCCGATAGTCACCAACACCTGCTACAGCTTCGTGGACGACCGGAACGTGATCCACGTGGCCAGCGTGCACGAGTACGTGAACAACACGTATGCGGTGGTGCAGGGGTCGGGCGGGTTGAGTCCCGGGCCGACGGAGGCCGAAGGTGTGTATGCCAACAGCTGGGCGCGCACGATCTGGAACGACATGCTGGGGTAGCCCGGGTCAAGCCCGGCATGACAAACTACGGGCATGCATGTCCCCCTCTGGCGGCAGCTTCAGGCTGCCGCAGCTGTTTTGGCTGCGGTGCGCGCCGGCGAGTCAGCTACGCCGGCGCTGGCTCGCGTGCCGGGCGAGCTGCGGCCGGCCGCGCAGGCGCTCGCCTTCCAGGCGCTGCGCCAGCTGGGCCGAGCCGAGGCGCTGCGGCGCCTGCTGGCCAAGCGGGCGCCGCCGCCCGAGGCCGACGCGCTGCTGTGCACCGCCCTGGCGCTGTGCTGGGACCCCGCTGACGCACCCTACGACGACTTCACCCTGGTCGACCAGTGCGTCGAAGCAGCCAAGCACAACCCCGCCACCCGCCAGCAGCAGTCCTTCGTCAATGCCTGCCTGCGCCGCTTCCTGCGCGAGCGCGACGCACTGGTCGCCGCCACCGGCAAGGACCCGGTGGCCCTGTGGAACCACCCCAAGTGGTGGATCTCGCGGCTGAAGAAGGACTACCCCGATCGCTGGGAAGCCATCCTCGCCGCCAACAACGCCATGGCCCCCATGACGCTGCGCGTCAACGCGCGCAGCTGGACGCGAGCCGAGGCGCAGCAGGCCTTGGCGGCGGCCGGCATCGCATCGACCGAAGTCGGCGACCACGGCCTCACCCTGGACCGCGCGCGCCCGGTGGCCGACATCCCCGGCTTCGCCGAAGGCCGCTTCTCGGTGCAGGACGCCGGCGCGCAACTGGCGGCGCCCTTGCTGCTACACGACCTGCGGGGCCGCCGCGTGCTCGACGCCTGCGCGGCACCAGGCGGCAAGACCGCGCACATCCTGGAGCTGGCCGACGTCGACCTGCTGGCCCTGGACGTCGACCCGGCACGCTGCCAACGCATCGCAGACAACCTGCAGCGCGTCGGCGTCACGGCCGAAGTCCGCGCCGCCGATGCGGCGGAACCTGCCACATGGTGGGACGGCCGGCCCTTCGACGCCATCCTGCTGGACGCGCCCTGCACCGCTTCGGGCATCGTGCGGCGCCATCCCGACGTGCGGTGGCTGCGCCGCGAAAGCGACATCGCGTCGCTGGCTGCGCAGCAAAAGCGGCTGCTGGACGCCTTGTGGCCGCTGTTGGCCCCCCAAGGTACGCTGGTGTACTGCACCTGCTCTGTGTTCCGCGACGAAGGAGAGCGCCAGATCAGGTCGTTTGTCGAAAACAACATAACGGCCCTTTTGCGCCCCTCGCCCGGGCATATGGCGCCCCAGGGCGGGGCAAAGGCCCATAGCGTCCGGGACAATCTGCAGGGTGACCACGACGGTTTCTATTACGCGGTGCTGCAAAAGCGTGCAGGCTAGGTTCATCGCCTGCCTGCTGGCGCTGGCCTGCGCGTGGCTCGTCCCCTGCGCGCCGGCGGCCGCCCAGTCGAACCAGGTCGACGTGACGCAGTTGCGTACCGAACGCACCGACGAGGGCGTGCTGCTCTCGGCCACGCTGCGCTTCGACCTGCCCGCCGTGGTGGAAGACGCGCTGGCCAAGGGCATCCCGATGTTCTTCGTGGCCGAAGCCAACGTGTTCCAGGACCGCTGGTACTGGTACGACAAGAAGATCGCCGGCGTGCAGCGCCACATGCGCCTGTCGTACCAGCCGCTCACGCGGCGCTGGCGGCTGCAGGTGTCGGCCGCGGCGCTGGGCCCTTCGGGCGTGGCGCTGGGGCAGAGCTTCGAGACGCGCGAAGAGGCGCTGGCCGCCGTGCAGCGCATCTCCAACTGGAAGATCGCCGAAGTGTCCGACCTGGAGCCCGATGCGCGGCACTGGGTGGAGTTCCGCTTCCGGCTCGACGTGTCGCAGCTGCCGCGCCCGTTCCAGATCGGCGCCGTGGGGCAGGCCGAGTGGAACATCAGCGCCAGCCGCGCCCAGCGGCTCGCGCCTGCCGACGGCCGGTGACAGCCATGCCGTTCCGCGAGCCGCCGCCGCGCGCCCTGCTGAAGGGATCCCGCAACGTGCGCTGGGCGCTGATCGTCGGCGTCACCATCGTCCTGGCCATCGGCATCGTGCTGATGTTCCTGCTGACGCAGGCCACCAACAACCGCGAGCTGTACGAGCGCAACTACGGCCGCCTGCTGGTGCTGAACATGGTGGTGGCGGGGCTGCTGCTGGCTGTGATCATCTGGGCCATCGTGCGGCTCGCCTCGCGCTTGAGGCGCGGCAAGTTCGGCAGCCGCCTGCTGGTGAAGCTGGCCGCCATCTTCGCGCTGGTGGGATTTTTGCCGGGCCTGCTGATCTACGTGGTGTCGTACCAGTTCGTTTCGCGCTCCATCGAAAGCTGGTTCGACGTGAAGGTGGAAGGCGCGCTGGACGCGGGCCTGAACCTGGGCCGCGTGACGCTGGACACCCTGTCGAGCGACTTCGCCGGCAAGACGCGGCAGGCGGCGCTGCTGCTGGCCGACACGTCCGAAGGCTCGACGCCGGTGGTGCTGGAGCGCGTGCGTGAGCAGCTGGGCGCGAGCGACGTGATCCTGTGGAGCGCATCGGGTCAAGTGGTGGCCAGCGCGGGACTGTCGCGCTTCCAGCTGAACCCCGAGCGGCCCAGCACGCAGCAGTTGCGCAATGCGCGCTCGCAGCGCTCGCTGGCGGTGGTGGAAGGACTGGACGACCCGAACCCCGCCGTGATCGACAACGCGCGCATCAAGGCCATCGCAGTGGTGCCCACGCCCAACTTCGGCCTGATGACGGAACCGCGCTTCCTGCAGGCGGTGCAGAAGCTGTCGCCCACGCTGGTGTCGAACGCGCTAGCGGTGCAGGAGGCGAACCGCGAATACCAGGAGCGCGCCCTGGGCCGCGAGGGGTTGCGCCGCATGTACATCGGCACGCTCACGCTCAGCCTGTTCCTGGCGGTGTTCGGTGCGGTGCTGCTGGCAGTGGTGCTGGGCCACCAGCTCGCGCGGCCGCTGCTGCTGCTGGCGGCGGGCGTGCGCGAGGTGGCTGCAGGCGACCTGTCGCCCAAGCCCGCGCTGCAGGGCAAGGACGAACTGGGCGGGCTGACCCGCGACTTCGCGGCCATGACGCAGCAACTGGCCGACGCGCGCGATGCGGTGGAGCGCAGCATGGAGCAGGTCAACGCGTCGCGCGTCAACCTGCAGACCATCTTGGACAACCTGACGGCCGGCGTGATCGTGCTGGACGCGCAGGGACGCATCCAGAGCTCGAACCCCGGCGCCACGCGCATCCTGCGCGCGCCGCTGGCAGCCTTCGAGGGCAGGCCGCTGGCCGAGGTGGAGGGCCTGCAGGCCTTCGGCCAGGCGGTGCAGCAGCAGTTCGACGACTATATGGACGAACGCCTGCAGCATGGGCTGGACCACTGGCAGCAGTCTTTCGAGCTGAATGTGGCGCAGCCCGGCGTGGCGCCTGCACACATGCTCACATTGGTTGCACGTGGCGCCGAGATGCCGGGCCACGCGCGGCTGCTGGTGTTCGACGACATCTCCGAAATCGTCTCGGCGCAGCGCGCGCAGGCCTGGGGCGAGGTGGCGCGGCGCCTGGCGCACGAGATCAAGAACCCGCTGACGCCCATCCAGCTGTCGGCCGAGCGGCTTGAAATGAAGCTGGCCGGCAAGCTGCAAGACGCCGAGCAGGCCATCGTCACCAAGTCCGTCCACACCATCGTGGACCAGGTCGACGCGATGAAGCGGCTGGTCAACGAGTTCCGCGACTATGCGCGCCTGCCCGCGGCCGAACTGAAGCCGGTGGACCTGAACGCGCTGGTGGGCGACGTGCTGCAGCTTTACGAGCGCGAGAGCGACGCGGACAAGGGCACGCACCACGTGCCCGTGCGCATGGAGCTGGACGCCGCCTGCCCGAAGATCCTGGGCGACCACCAGCAGCTGCGCCAGGTGATCCACAACCTGCTGCAGAACGCGCAGGACGCCACCGAGGGCCGCGCCAAGCGCGAGGTGCTGGTACGCACGCAGTGGAACGAAACCTCGCACCGCGTGCGGCTGATCGTGCAGGACACCGGCATCGGGTTTCCGGACCACATCCTCAAGAGAGCCTTCGAGCCTTATGTAACAACCAAGGCCAAAGGGACCGGCCTGGGGCTGGCCGTCGTGAAAAAAATCTCGGATGAGCACGGCGCGCGCATAGACCTGAAAAACCGGGTACAGGACGGTGTCATCCTGGGGGCCCAAGTGTCGTTATCATTCGCAGTTGCGACGTAACAACACTCGCCCCTGCGTCCGCAGGGGCGGCGCAGAACACCTCCAATGGCAAACATCCTCGTGGTCGACGACGAACTGGGCATCCGGGACTTGTTGTCCGAAATCCTGAACGACGAGGGCCACAGCGTCGAACTGGCAGAAAACGCAGCGCAGGCCCGCGCCATCCGCCAGAAGCTGCGGCCCGACCTGGTGCTGCTGGACATCTGGATGCCGGACACCGACGGCGTGACGCTGCTGAAGGAATGGTCCACCACCGGGCTGCTGAGCATGCCCGTGGTGATGATGAGCGGCCATGCGACCATAGAGACCGCGGTGGAAGCCACCAAGATCGGCGCGCATTCGTTCCTGGAAAAGCCGATCACCATGCAGAAGCTGCTGAAGGCAGTGGAAGCAGGGCTGGCCCGCACCACCGGCGGCATCGCCGGCGGCTTGCCGCGCAAGCCCGGCATGGGCGTGGTGGCGCCTATCCATGTGGTGCAGGAACTGACCGTCGAACACGCCATGACCGGCGGCCAGAGCATGCCTGCGCCGATGGACATGGGCCCGCAGGCGCGGCAGATGTTCGAGCTGGACAAGCCGCTGCGCGATGCGCGGGATGAATTCGAGAAGTGCTACTTCGAGTTCCACCTGGCGAAGGAAGGTGGGTCGATGACGCGGGTGGCGGAGAAGACGGGGCTGGAGCGGACGCACCTGTATCGCAAGCTGAAGCAGCTGGGGGTTGACCTGTCTCGCGGCAAGCGCACGGGGACTACGGGCTGAGTCTTGGCTTCTCCCTGGGGTGAGGGCTCTCTTGCTCCCTCCCCCTCTGGGGGAGGGTTGGGGTGGGGGCATCGCTCCCTCTCAAGAGCCACCGTTTACCCTTGCTATAATTGCCGGTTCCCGGCCTGGTAGCTCAGTTGGTAGAGCAGCGGATTGAAAATCCGCGTGTCGGTGGTTCGATTCCGCCCCAGGCCACCAGTATTCTTGCGCCTCCGCAGCTCATCAGGGCTCGGGGGCGTTTCTACAATCAGGCCGGTTTTTCTACAATTCCGCGATCATGGCAATCGATTGGCTGGCAGTCGCGAAGTGGCTGGGTCCGAAAGGCTTGAAGCTGGCGAAGGAAACCGTCGCTGAGCGTGATGCGGTTGCCATCCAAAATTCGAGGGACGAACTGGCGTCCGCTGTCGCCACAGAGATCGTTCGGATGATCCTATCTGGGTGTACGACGGCAAACATAAATCTCCTCAATCTTGTTCATGAATACCACGCCCTGATAGATCGCGGCGGCCGCGTTCCACGTGATCTGCAAACGATGGTTGAGTCGCTTATTGAGAAGGCGCGAGAGGCCGAGCGCTCGGACAACGAATATCTCCTGCGTCACTACAGTTCCGGCGCGATGTACCGGCGCGTTGCCAGCAAGAAAGCGGCAAAGAAGACCGCCGCAAAGCGACCTGCTGCGAAGAAGGCCGCCGCAAAGCAGCCCCCTGCGAAAAAGTCGATCAAGCGGCCTGCTGCGAAAAAGTCGATCAAGCGGCCTGCTGCGAAGAAGGCGACCAAGCGGCCTGCTGCTAAGAAGTCCGCCAAGCGGCCCTCCGCTAAGAAGACAGCGCGATAACCTGCTCGGATCAACGTAGAGGGCGCACTCTTTCGCCAACACGGCTGCGCACATAGTGCTCTGTCATGTCCCGATTCTTATGCGCGAGCAGCTTCTGCGAATGTGCCAAGTCGCCTGTGTCGGTCGCGGCCTTGGCGCGAATGTCCCGGAACTGGAACGCCACACCCGCCGCCTTGCGGGCTTTGTCGAAGCGTGAGCGCAGTGCGAGCTGCGACACCGGCTGCCCGTTCTCGTCCTGAATCAGGTAGGGGCTGATCGCCCGCCGTGGCCGCTCGCTGATACGCGCAATGAGTGCCCGCAGCTCGCCGGTGACCTCGATGCCGATCCGCGCCCCCGTCTTGTTCTGCGTGACCCACAACGCGCCGTCGCGTATGTCGGTGCATCGAATCTTGAGAACGTCTGCCGGTCGCTGGCCGGTGAGTAGCGCAAGGTCCATTGCATCGGCGACGGTGAAGTGCGCCACCGCCTTCACCTTCTGGAACTCGTCGTCTGTGACGTAGCGATCACGTCCGCGCTCCTTGAAGCCCTTGACTCCTTGGCACGGGTTCTGCAACGCCGCGTAGCCCCATTCCCGGGCCTTGTTGAACACGTGTGAGAAGAGCGCTTTCTCCCGGTTCGCCCGCACCTGGGCGACTTGGCCGCGCAGGTCCATGTACTGGCGGATGTGCATGGGCAAGATCGCGTCAATGGGCACGTGGCCGAAGACCTTGAGCAGGTTGGCGAACTCTTTGTCGTTGTCCTTTCGCGTGCGAACGGACTTGCTTGGGTAGACCTCGCGGATGTACCGCTTCACGATCACAGAGAAGAGCTTGGTCGAGTCATCCTCCTGCACGCTCTCCAGCTGCGCCCATAGTCGTAACGCCTCGGCGCGATCCTTGGAAAGCTTGGTCCACTTGCGCGGCAAGGTGCCGGTCACGTGGTACCACGCATCGCCCTTGCGATGAAAGCGCGGAGGGTCGTCAAAGTTGCCTTGGCGCTTGCGACCCATCACACAGCCCGAAGAGCGCCGAAATTCGGCATGTGATGGGCCCTGCCCTCGTCGCCATCGCAGCCGAGCATCTTCTCAGCATAGCGGCGAGCCACGATGGGGCGGCCTGTGGCATTGAGCTCGAAGCGCCACCCCTTCTGGCGCAGCCATGCGACCTGTAGGCGGTTCATCTTGAAGCCGGTGATTTCCTGAACTTCACCGGGAGTCAAAAGGAGCGGCGTCGGGTTCATGCCGCGACCTCTGCGGACGGTAGGGTCGAATAAGGCCCACAGTGAAATGCTGGCGGAATAGGCTCAGTGGCACGCACGACGATTGCACCGGGCAGGATGGACACGATGTAGGGAGAGTCAAGGATCTCTCCTGTAACGCGCACCACAAGGCGACCCGACTTCCGTACAAGGTCTCCCACCCCATAGGAGCGTTTGGCCCACTCGGGAAGATTGAGCCAGGTTCGAATTGCTCTCGCTGCTGCACTTAGACCTCCTACTCCGTAGAGACGCAACCCCTTAGGGAACTGCGTGAACTCGCCCAGCTTGCTCAGGTACTTCATCAGGTAGCCGATACCGGCCTTGGCGCGTTCCGTGTTCGTCATCCCATGCGACCAGAACGCGCATCGCCGGCCAACCGCGACGTCCCACTTGGGCATCCGCACGCCGACAGGTAGCCATGCCATCAGGTGGTAATGCACGACCTCTTTGCCGGTACGCCGCGCCCGTTCCGGCTGGATCTCCGCGACCCACGTGTACTGGCACTCGTACCCGCTCCTATGGCACCAGCGCCGAAAGCGCTCCAATGCCGCGGAAACGTGATCGGCCTCCCACGCATCCGCGTCGGCATAGGTCAGCGTGACGAACCACGGGACGGCGGGTCGGTGACCGCGAGAAGGCAAGGCATGAAGGTGCCCCGAGGCCCAGACGGACCGCTTTAAGCGCTTTACCCTGCGCTCGGCACAGGCCCGCCGATCTAGGTTGATGAAGATTTCGCCGTACTGCGGACTTGTTTTAGATGAGACAAGCCCAGCGGCCTGCGGCCGCTCGGGGCACGCTGCCGCATACTCCCGAGCGGCCACAGCCGCGCCAGGTGAGGATGGGGGTTTAGGGAACGCCATGTCCCCCATTGTGCGGGGGACTTCAAGTTCCCGTCAAGGGACTTGATGTGCCCTAGCCATTGAGCGTGCGCTTGTCGACGTCGACTGTGGGCTTTTCCTCGCCCGAGACGAGCTTCCAGAAGCTAGACACAGCCTGAATCGCCGTGAAGGCATTAGTCCGATCAGCGTCCGGCCCGAACTCGTCGAACACCTCGCGAATGCTGATCCCGAGAATTTCCTCGTACTTCCGAATCGTCCGCTTGCTGTGGATGACGTAGAGCACCTTCCAGCCAAAGTGGAAGCCGATCAGGTACATCCCGAGCGCCGACTCCAACTCGTCGAGGTTGACTTCCGCTGGCTTCCGGATGACGCCGTCCAAGAACGCATAGCGCTCGACAGCCTGCTCGGCGGTGGCGCGGGGCGTCTTGGTCTTGCGGGTTGCCATGCCGACAGCATAGCAGTCAGGGAGTGTGAAGTCCCCTTCACTCTCGCCGAGTTGCCCACCGCGGCGGTCGGTTCGTCGCAAGCGCCGACCGCCGCCGTGGACAACTCTACGTATCACAATACGTAAACGAACACTTGAACACTTGTGACAAGTGTCCTAATATTCACTTATCACAAGTTGAAAAGGAGTGAACTGTGATGCCGACCATTCGAGTTGATGATGATGTCTACAAAGGGTTGCAACTGATCGGCGAGCCCTTCGTCGACACGCCGAATACCGTCATTCGGCGACTGCTGATCGAAGCGGGAGTGCTCTCCGACAGCGCTCAACCCGCGCCGAACGAAGCACCGCCCGCAGCAGGCGGATCGGTGCCGGAACTCCAGGGTGAGTTGACGCCCCAGCCGGTGTACGAAGTCTTCCTCTTGTACGTGCTGGCGACCAAGTTGAGAGGTCGCGCGCACAAGCACGAGGCTACCAAGGCCACCCTCGAGCTCATGTCGGCCCGGGGTTTCATCACCGAGGCGGATCAAAAGGTGGTGAGCACGGGAGAGACGCGTGCCGTGAACACCATCGCGTGGGGTCGAAACGCTCTCAAGGAGCGCGGCTTGATCAGCAAGAACTCCCCGCGGGGCATCTGGGAGCTGACCGAGAAGGGAATGTCGGAGGGGCTGCGCGTCCAACTGCCGAGCGCGAAGTAGGACTTCTACAATCCAGCCTAGGCCATTCGGGTTCCCCTGCCAATCTCCATGCGATCTAGGCCCGGATTTGTAGACAGGAAATTCTGTAAGCCCTTGCTGTGGCTCGTGTCTGAGGGAGATTGAAAATCCGCGTGTCGGTGGTTCGATTCCGCCCCAGGCCACCACTCCTTCTTCTCAGACGATCCCAAGACAGCTCACGAGTCCTTGTAAATCAAGGACTTAGCCTGAAAAGGCGGCTCAAGCGGTGTCGTTGAATCCCAAGACGTCCGATCTTTGCGTGTACCCCTAGGTGTACCCCAGACTGTTTTTTAACTTCAGTCTCTCCGGGGGTACAACATGGGACAGCTCAGCGAGCTGCAGATCAAGGCGGCGCAGCCGCGCGACAAGGAATACATGCTTTCGGACGGGGAGGGTTTGTACCTTCGCGTCAGGCCCAACGGCAAGGTCTGGATCTATCGCTACAGCCAGGCGCGCGAGCAGGCCAAGCTGAGCTTAGGCTCCTATCCGGCCGTCACCCTGGCCATGGCGCGCAGGAAGGCCCGTGATGAGGCCGAGAAGCGTGCGGGCGGTATTGATCCTAGGGAGGCCCGTCGCGAGCAACAGGAGCGCGATCGGGTGGCGCGCCTCAACACGTTCGAGCTAACGGCGCGCGCCTGGCACGCCCAGGCGCAGAAGGACCGGCAATGGTCTGCCAACTACGCTGAAAAGGTAATGCGGCACCTTGAGCTGCACGTCTTCCCTTGGATCGGCTCGCTGGCCATGGAGGCGATCAAGCCGACTGAGCTTGTGCGCTGCCTGCATCGCATCAGGGACCGCGGCAACCTGGAGACGGCTCAGCGCGTGCGGGAGGCCGTTCAGCATGTGTTCCGTGAGCGTGCAGCCATCCCATCTTGACGATGGCCGGTGCCTGCAGTCACTTCCCTGAGTCTTGGGAGCCAACGAAGGCGACGCACTCCACGAGGTTGAGCGCGGCCAGCAGCAGGAACTTCTCCGCATCGGTGCGCACT
>JACRIX010000001.1 GCA_016215645.1 Rhodocyclales bacterium | reverse complement strand
TCGATGCCACCGTGACGGCGCTGTCCGACGGCGGCTACAGGGTGACCTGGGCGGCCCTGGGGCAGGATGGCAGCGGCTTGGGCATCTATAGCCAGCGCTACGACGCCGATGGCAATGCCAGCGTGCTGGCCGGCGATGGCAGTGCCAACACGCTGACGTGGTCGGGAACGACCCGCATGGTTCTCGATGGCAGGGCGGGCAACGACAGCCTGAATGGCAGTTTCTCCAGCGATACGCTGGAAGGGGGAGCGGGCAACGACGTATTGTCCGGTGGTTTGGGTCACGATACCGCGCTGTTCGGTGGCGTGCTGTCCGGTTACACGATCGTGAAATCGGATACCCAATTCACCGTCACCGATACCAATGTCGCCAATGGTGATGACGGCATCGATACGCTGTTCTACGTCGAACGACTCCAATTTGCCGATGCCGAGGTGGGGCTGGCAATTCCGCCATCCATGGGCGTCGGGGATCCCGAGTATCCGGCCAACTGGCTGGACTACTACACCGTTGCCGATTTCAATGGTGACGGGAAGACCGATTTGTGGTGGAAGACCAAGGCGGGCGTTGTCGGAGTCTGGACCACTGACGCTGCCAGCGTCTGGCAGGGCGATGCGATGCGCGACGTGTTCCATGACTGGAGTACCGTGGACCAGAACGGGGATGGAATCGCAGAAATCGCCCGGCAGCATCTTGCCAACGGGGCATCGATCCAATGGTCGGACGCGAGCGCGGAGATAACTGCCGGGCAACTCGGTCTGGATCACGGCTGGGCAATGTTCTGATCCGGCTGCCCACCGACCGTGGGACTGGGTCGGCGCGGCACATACCGCGGAAGTGGATAGGTGCAGCGGCCCACGTGGGGGCGACGGCCCCTGTTTCGGTTGTAACGATTCGGGACACTGTCAAAGAAGATCGACCGAGGCCTGGGTCGGACAAGATCCGCGTCGCCTGTTGCGTGTCCTGCCCAAGGGTGAGAATGCCGCGTCGGACACCTCACCACCGGAGAGTGTGACAATGGTGCCGCACTTGACATAGACTTCTTTGGAGGTCTGCCTCAATTTCATTTGCTTCCCGGCGAGATTGGAGCGTGGAGATGGTCTCCCCCGTCAGCGGGTTCGGTTCACAGCCGCAAGTCACGGATATTTCGTCGACCTTCGCTTCGTGGGCGTCGTACGAACTCCCCCTCGCAGTCGGAATGAAGTGGGGTGGATCATTGGGGACGGCCGCAACGCTTGGCTACAGCTTTCCGGCGCTTGGTGCGACCTGGGATGCCGACGCATTTGTCGGTGACGAGATTGCAGGCTTTTCCGCTCTGACCGCGCCACAGCAGTCGGCTGTGCGCGGGGCGCTGCAAGCATGGGCGTCGGTGGCAAACCTGACGTTTGTCGAAGTGCCGGATGGCGCCGGGGACGTCGGAGCGCTTCGCTTTGGCTGGACCTCGGCCATTTCATCGCCAACCCTGGCCTGGGCCTACTACCCGGACGACTACTATTCGTCGGGGGGCGACGTCTGGCTGGGAGTCGCATCAACCGGCGCGATGGCGGTGGGCGAGTGGCAGCCCGGGGGAGTCGTTTTCGACACGCTGTTGCATGAAATCGGCCATACGCTGGGGCTGAAGCATTCCTTCGAAACCGAAACAGGCAATTCGGCAACGCTCTCCGGCGTATTCGATAGCGAGAAGTACACAGTGATGTCCTACACCAGCCATCCGAACTCGCTGTTCCGTACGGTCACTCCCCTGGGCGATGGGAGCTACAGTTTCAGTTATACCGACATCGCGCCGCTCGGGCCGATGCTCTACGATATCGCCGCCATCCAGCAACTGTACGGAGCAAATACCGCGTACCACGGGGGAAATGACACCTACGTGCTTGACCCGGACACACCCATGATCGTGACGCTGTGGGATGGCGGCGGCACCGACACGCTTTCCATTGCGGACTTCACCTATGGCAGCAGCATCAGTCTGGTTCCCGGTACGTTCAGCCGGCTGGTAATTCCCTCGGATCCCCTGCCGCCCGGGTATTCCGGGGGGACGCAACCGACCTACGATGGCACCGACAACCTTGCGATTGCGTTCGACGCATGGATCGAGAACGTGGTCGGCGGCCACGGTGCCGACCAGGTCATCGGCAATGAGCGCGACAACCAGGTTGACAGCGGTGAAGGCAACGACACCCTGATCGGCGGCGCCGGCGACGATACCCTGGCTGGCGGGTCCGGCAACGACAGCCTCACTGGCGGCTTCGGACTTGATGTGGCCGTGTTCTCGGGCGCGAAGGCGGGTTACAGTATCGTCAAGTCCGGCGGCGTGTATACCGTAAGCGACATCAACGCGACGAACGGTGATGACGGCGTCGATACCCTTGTCGGGGTGGAGCGGATTCAGTTCGCCGGTGTCGAGATCGGCGTCGCCGCCGAACCGGGCATGCGAGTCGGGCGTGTCGAGTACCCGGCACACTGGCTGGCCTATTACACCGTCGGGGACTTCAATGGCGACGGCATGACCGATCTGTGGTGGAAGACGCGCTCCGGCGAGATCGGGGTTTGGTCAATCGCCAATGGATATACCTGGAATGCCAACGACATTCGCTCTCCCTTCACTGCTTGGACTACCGAAGACGACAACGGTGACGGCAAGGCGGACAGGGCGTTCGAGCACACGGTGGCTGGCGGTACCATACTGTGGAACACCGCCGAGCAGAGCCTATCCCTTGCCTCCATCGGGGTGGATCAGGGGTGGGGAATGTTTTAAGGCGCTTCGCGTGTGTCGCCGGCAGCGACAGGCATTTTCGACGATTGCGAATAATGCCAGAATCATGGATAATGCCGTAGCTGATTTCGGGCAGCCCAGAATGCGTTTGTCGGGTCGCGGGCATGCCGCGAACTGACCAGGGCATAGGTTCGCTCCAGTCCCCATCGGAAATCTCATGACCGCCGCTGCCGACAATGTAGTCCCGCTCACTGGCAATCCATTGATCGACGGCCTGACTTGGGGCGCCGCCTGGCAGTTTGGCGGCGGCGCGCAGGTGTTGACCTATTCGCTGAGCCTGAACGACAACCCCAATGGCGGGGCGTGGACAGCCACCATGTCCAACGCGGTGCGGGCGGCGCTTGCAGCCTGGTCGAACGTTGCCAATATCTCCTTCGTCGAATCCGGCAGCGGCACGGTATATACGCAAAGCGCGGCAGATCTGGCGTTCATCCTGACGGGAAACGAACTGCAGACAAATGTGCCCGGCGTGGTCGGACTCGGGCTGGCGCCAAGCCCTTCGTTTGCAAACAGCTTGTTGGCCGCGGGCGGTGGCGATCGATCGGTGTATCCGCAGCCCGAGGGTGACATCGCCCTCGACAACTACTATTCCGGCTTCAGTTACACCGCTCCCGGCGGCGTGGGCCTGACGATCCTGCTGCATGAGATCGGGCACGCGCTTGGGCTCAAGCACACCAATTCCACCTACGACGGACGACCGAGCTTCGGTAGCCTGGGAATCGCGAACCTCGACTCGAACCTTTATACGGTGATGAGTTATACGGATCCCAACGGGTCGCAAATCGGGACCAGTCTGAGTTCGGGGAATGCGTCGACGCCGATGCCGCTGGACATTCTGGCAATACAACAAATATACGGCGCCAACACGAGTTTCCACACGGGCAACGATACCTACGTGCTGGATACGGGCGCCGTGGTGCAGACCCTGTGGGATGCGGGCGGCAACGACACCTTGAGCGCAGGCTCTGCCTTGAGCAGCGTGACGATCGATCTGCGGCCCGGTAGCTACTCCCAGATAAGTGGTTCACAGGGTCGGCTGGGGATTGCGTACAACGTCAGTATCGAGAACGCGATCGGCGGTCTGGGCAACGATTACCTGACCGGAAATGATTCCGGAAACACCCTCGACGGAGGGGGCGGAAATGACAGCCTAACCGGCGGCGCTGGAAGCGATTCGGTAGTTGGCGGGTACGGAAACGACACGCTGGAAGGCGGTGCTGGAGGTGACACGCTGGATGGCGGAGCGGGTGATGACGTATACGTGGTTGATGATCTCGATGACGTGATACTTGAATCACCGGACCAAGGTCGGGACACGATTCAAAGCACGGTGTCAATCCTGGCGCCGCCCGCCAACATTGAGCGTGTGGTGCTTCTTGGATCTTCAGACATTGACGTTGCGGGAGGTGCCGGGCGCGAGGAGTTGCGGGGAAACTCGGGGAGCAATCGGCTGGCAGGAGGGGGCGGAATTGATTTCCTGGAGGGCGGCGCCGGAGATGACGTATATGTAGTCGACGAGCTGAGTCCCGGTACGTATCTTTGGATGTCGAATGGCCAGGCATTCCCGCAATTCCCCTGGACGTCGAATTTCTATACCGACTCCACCCTTGCCGACGTGGTGAGCAACGACAGCTTTCATTACCCTTGGGCTTCGAGGCTACATCTGAGCTTTTCCGATCCCAATCTACAAGATTGGGGTTCCGTGTTCATGACGATTCCAGGAGAGGTTGCGCTGGGTGACTATGCCATCGGATCGGGTATCAATCCTTATTTTGTGAGCTTTGACTACACAATCGGATCGACTTCGGTGGGAGCGAGTTCGGGCATGATTTCGGTGACCGAGCTGTCGACATCTGGTCCAACGTTAACCAGTTTCGCTGCTACTTTTGACGTTATGACCAGTCATGGCCAACTTCGAGGGGCGGTGGGGTATGGCAGTACCGCCGCACATCGGATCAGTGACGTGGTACTGGAGCTGGCCGATCAGGGGACCGATACGGTGAATTCGTCAATTGACTACCAGCTTCCCGGCAATGTCGAGAACCTGATGCTAGCTCAGGCCGGCAACGTCTCCGGGTTTGGCAACGGACTGTCGAACCACATGGACGGAAATTCCGGCAACAACGAAATTTCCGGGTTTGCCGGAAATGATTCGATTGTGGGCGGTTTCGGCAACGACACCCTGATCGGTGGCGTCGGCAACGACAACCTCAATGGTGGGTTCGGTCTCGATGTGGCGGTGTTCTCCGGCGCAAGGGCCGGCTATAGCATCGTCAAATCAGGCAGCGTCTATACCGTCACCGACATCGATTCGGCGAACGGTGACGATGGAATCGACACGCTTACGGGAATCGAACGCTTCCAGTTTTCCGATGCCGAGGTTGGTATAGCCGTCGAGTCAGGCATGCGCATCGGGCATGTTGAGTACCCGGCAAATTGGCTGGCGTACTACACGGTGGCCGATTTCAACGCCGACGGCAGGACGGACATTTCGTGGATGACCCGGGCTGGCGTTACCGGGCTTTGGACGATCGATCCCGGTAGTACCTGGGACGCCAGCGCCATGCATTCGCCATTTACGGGGTGGTCTACGGTCGACAATAGTGGTGACGGAAAAACCGATGTGGCATTCCAGCACATGGCTGCTGGCGGCATGATCCAGTGGAACCCGTTGTACCTGGCAGACCAGGTTATTCCGCCGCAGCCTGGTGCGCCTGAAATGCCAACCGCACCGCCAACCACTCCGCCGCCAACCACTCCGCCGCCGATCATCAATCCGCCCTTGATTCCAGCTCCGCTGGTATCGGACTGGGGTATATAGGATTTCGCTCTGGGTCACAGCAGGGCACTACGTGGTCGCGTAGTTCTGTACCCCGGACCGGCCCTTGGGTACCAT
The DNA here is from genome assembly GCA_016215645.1 of Rhodocyclales bacterium. Classification (GTDB taxonomy): domain Bacteria; phylum Pseudomonadota; class Gammaproteobacteria; order Burkholderiales; family Rhodocyclaceae; genus Sulfuritalea. The sequence continues at coordinate 36,892 of JACRIX010000001.1, read as the reverse complement.
AGGCCCATACCCACCATGGTTTCGGAGGTGACCCCATGATCCGTACCCGCCTCGTTGCCCAGCGACTGGCTTTCCTGTTCCTGCTCGGCTGCTTCTTTTTCAATTACCCGCTGCTGTCCATCTTCAACCAGGGTGGCAGCCTGTTCGGCATGCCGCCCCTGTATGCCTGGCTGATGGGTTCCTGGCTGGTCCTGATCGCGCTGCTGGCGCTGGTGGTCGAGCGGAAGCACGACTGATGCTGCAAGGCTGGGTCATCGTCCTCGCGTCCTTCCTCTACCTCGGGGTGCTGTTCGGCATCGCCTGGTATGCCGATCATCGGGCCGACCACGGCCGCTCGCTGATCGCCAATCCGGTGGTGTATTCCTTGTCGCTGGGCGTGTATTGCACCACCTGGACCTTCTACGGCAGCGTTGGCCGCGCCGCGGCCAACGGCATCGGCTTTCTGCCGATCTACCTCGGCCCGACGCTGCTGTTCGCGCTGGCCGGTTTCATCCTCTTCCGCATGATCCGTGTGGCCAAGGCCAACCGCATCACCTCGATCGCCGACTTCGTCGCCTCGCGCTACGGCAAGAGCCAACTGCTCGGCGGCCTGGTCACGGTGATCGCGGTGGTCGGGGTGATTCCCTACATCGCGCTGCAGCTGAAGGCGGTGTCGAACAGCTTCACCATCCTCACCAGCTATCCCGAAATCGTGATGCCGGCCAGCGCCGGCGCGGTGCCGCTGTTTCAGGACAGCGCACTCTACGTGGCGATGATCCTCGCCGCCTTCACCATCCTCTTCGGCACGCGGCACCTTGACGCCACCGAGCGTCACGAGGGCATGGTGGCGGCGATCGCGGTCGAGTCCATCGTCAAGCTGGTGGCCTTCCTCGCGGTCGGCGCCTTCGTCGTCTGGGGCTTGCACGGCGGCGTCGCCGAGGTCTTCGCGCGCGCCGCCGAGGTGCCGGAGGTGGCGCGCCGCCTGACCCGCGCCGACACCTCGGCGGCCTACGGCAGCTGGGGCACGCTGATCTTCCTTTCCTTGTTCGCGGCCCTGCTGCTGCCGCGCCAGTTCCAGATCGCGGTCGTGGAAAACGTCGACGTCAAGCACCTCAACCGCGCGGTGTGGATGTTCCCGCTCTACCTGTTCCTGATCAACCTCTTCGTGCTGCCGGTGGCGCTGGCCGGGCTGCTGCATTTCCCGGCGGGTACGGTGGACGCCGACACCTTCGTGCTCACCCTGCCGATGGCCCACCAGCAGGAGGCGCTGGCGCTGTTCGTCTTCATCGGCGGCCTCTCGGCGGCGACCGGCATGGTCATCGTCGAGACCATCGCGCTGTCGACCATGGTCTGCAATGACCTGGTGATGCCGCTGCTGCTGCGCCTGCGCTGGCTGGGTCTGGCAGAGAAGGCCGACCTCTCGGGCCTGCTGCTGGAGATCCGGCGTTGGGCCATCGCCATCATCCTCGGCCTCGGCTACCTTTATTTTCGTGTTGCCGGCGAGGCCTACGCCCTGGTCTCGATCGGCCTGATTTCCTTTGCTGCCGTGGCCCAGTTCGCGCCGGTGCTGATCGGCGGCCTGTTCTGGAAGGGCGGCACGCGCGATGGCGCGGTCGCCGGGCTTGCCCTCGGCTTCGTGCTCTGGGCCTACACGCTGCTGCTGCCGTCCTTCGCCAAGTCGGGCTGGCTGCCGGAAGGCTTCATCGCCCACGGCCTGTTCGGCATCGAGCTGCTGCGGCCGCAGCACCTGTTCGGCCTGACCGGGCTGGATGAGATCACCCACTGCCTGGTCTGGAGCCTGCTGGTCAACCTCGGCGCCTACATCGGTGTTTCGCTGCTGCGCGTGCCCAATGCGCGCGAGGCGCGCCAGGCCTCGCTGTTCGTCGGCGGCACCGACCTCGCCGGCCACACGGCCTGGGGCGGCAGTGCCGGCGTGGCCGACCTGCTGCCGCTGGCCGCCCGCTTTCTCGGCCGCGAACGTGCCGAGGAGGCCTTCCTGCGCCATGCGCGCAGCCGCGGCCTGAGGCTGGTCGATGAGCTGCCGGGTGACGCGCGGCTGGCGAACTTTGCCGAGAACCTGCTGGCCGGCGCCATCGGTTCGGCCTCGGCGCGGGCCATGGTGGCGTCGGTGGTCAGCGAGGAGCCGCTGGGCCTCGACGAGGTGATGAACATCCTCGACGAGGCCTCGCAGGTGCGCGCCTATTCGCGCGAACTGGAACAGAAGTCGCAGGAACTGACGCGGGCCACGGCGGACCTGCGGCAGGCCAACGAGCGTCTGCGCGAGCTGGACCGCATGAAGGACGATTTCATCTCCACGGTGACCCACGAGCTGCGCACGCCGCTGACCTCGATCCGCGCCTTTTCCGAGATGCTGCACGAGGACCCGAAGACCGACCTGGACCAGCGCACCAGGTTCCTCGGCATCATCGTCAGCGAAACCGTGCGCCTGTCGCGCCTGATCAACCAGATCCTCGACCTCGCCAAGCTCGAATCCGGCCGCGCGGAATGGACGGTGACCGCGATCGACGTCGACGAGGTGATCCACGAGGCGGCGGATTCGCTGACCGCGCTGTTCGCCGAAAAGCGGGTTACGCTGGATCTTGCCGGTCTGCACACGGAGCTGACGGTGATGGCCGACCGCGATCGCCTGATGCAGGTGATGGTGAACCTGCTGTCGAATGCGCTGAAATTCGCGCCGGCCGACAGCGGCCGCGTAAGAGTCGGCGCTGAAGGGACGGCGAGCGAGGTGCGCGTCAGCGTTGCCGACAACGGCCCGGGCATCCATGCCGCCGACCACGAGGTGATTTTCGACAAGTTCCGCCAGGGTTCGGGCGGCACCGACGTGCTTACCGACAAGCCGCAGGGCACCGGCCTGGGCCTGCCCATCAGCCGCCAGATCATCGAATACTTCAACGGCCGCCTGTGGGTCGAAAGCGCTCCCGGCGCCGGGGCGCGTTTCCTGTTTACCCTGCCACGTCAGGCGGGTGATAATGGGAAAAATTCCTGAGGGGGGAGCCAGTGGCGCATCGCATCCTGATTGTTGATGACGAACCCAATATCGTCATATCGCTGGAGTATCTGCTGAAGAAGGAAGGCTTCGAGGTCATGGTGGCCACCGATGGCGATGCCGCCTTGCGCCAGGCCGCCGAGTTCCGTCCGCAGCTGATGCTGCTGGATGTCATGATGCCGAAGAAGTCGGGCTTCGAGGTCTGCGAGTCCTTGCGCGCGGATGCCACAATGGCCGCCCTCAAGATCATCATGCTGACCGCCAAAGGCCGCGAGACCGAAGTCACGAAAGGCCTGGCACTGGGGGCCAACGCGTACATTACCAAACCGTTTTCCACCAAGGATCTGGTCGCGCAGATCAAGACGCTGCTGGCATGAAGGCGAACGTCAGGTTCATCATCGCGGCCTGCGTGCTCGGCCTGCTGATGGTCGGCCCCTTCGGGCTTACGGCGCTGCTGCTGTTCCTCGATTCGAAAGATGCGGAGCGCGAAGCCTTCGCGCAGTTCCTCCTGCCGCGCCTGCCCCTGGGCGGCTTCATGACCCTGATCGGCTTCATTGGCGGCGTGATCCTGTTGCGCAGCCTGTTCCAGCAGTATGTGCACGCCCTGTCGCGCATGGCCGAAACCCTGCGCCTGATGCTGGGCGCCAACCGCAATTTCCGTGTTGCTCCCGAAGGTCCGCCCGAAGTCTGCGATCTGGCCCGCGCCGCCAACGACCTGGCCAGGCAGCGCAACGAACTGCTCGATGACGTCGAGGCGCAGATCCGTGTCGCCAAGGCCACGGTCGAGGAGGAAAAGAACCGTCTCGCGGCGCTGATGTCGGAACTGGCGCTGGGGGTGGTGGTCTGCAATCTCGACGGTCGCATCCTGCTCTACAACAGTCGCGCCCGCCTGCAATTCAAGGCGCTGGCCCAGGGGCCGACATCGATGAGCGGCGGTGCCCTGATCGGCCTGGGGCGTTCGATTTTCTCCATCCTCGAGCGCGGCCAGATCACGCACTCGCTGGAGAACATCCAGCAGCGCCTGCGTCGCGGCAGCGCCGAACCGACAGCGAATTTCATCACGGCGACGCGGGGCGGGCAGTTGCTGCGCGCGCAGATGGCACCGGTTCTCGGGCGCGCCGAGACCACGGGCGAGGAGGGCGCTGCAAACCCGATCGGCGCCGAACCTCAGGTCACCGGCTATGTCCTCACCATCGAAAACATCACGCGCAACTTCGAGCGCGAGGCCGAACGCGACCAGGCCTTGCAAACCTTGACCGACGGCAACCGCGCCGCGCTGGGCAATATCCGCGCCGCCGTCGAAACCCTGCTCGATTCGCCGGAAATGGAGGCGGAAATCCGCGAGCGCTTCATGCGCGTAATTTCCGACGAGGCCTCGGCCATGAGTTCGCGCCTGGATGCGACCATGAACCGCTTTGCCGATTCGCTGAAGACGCGCTGGCCGCTGGAAGACGTGCTGGCCATCGACATCCTCTCGGCGGCGGCGCGACGTATCGAAGACAAACTCAAGCTGCCGATCAAGCACGAAGAGGAGGATGCCAGCCTCTGGATGCGCGTCGACAGCTTCTCGCTGATCCAGGCCATCACCTTCCTCGCCTCGCGCCTGCAGGACCACTACGAGATCCGCGAACTGCGCCTGCGCCTCGCGGCCGAGGGCAAGATGGTGTTCGTCGACCTGATCTGGTCGGGCACCACGGTGTCGTCGGAAACCCTCTACACCTGGGAGCTGGAACCGATGAACGTCGGCAACGAGACCAGCCCGCTGACCCTGCGCGATGTCGTCGAGCGCCATGGCGGCGAGATCTGGTATCAGCGCGAAAAAGCCGCGCACCGGGCCTTTTTTCGCATCGTGCTGCCGGCGGCGGCGACGCCGGATGCGCCGGTGGCGGACCAGGCCCAGCACCTGCACAGCGACAGCCGTCCCGAGTATTACGACTTCGATCTGTTTGCCGCGCGCGACGCCGAGGGCGCCAACATCGACCTCGATCGCAAGCTCTCGGAGCTCGCCTATTCGGTGTTCGACACCGAGACCACCGGCCTGCAACCCTCGCAGGGCGACGAGATCATCCAGATGGGTGCCGTGCGCATTGTCAACCACCGCCTGCTGCGGCAGGAGATCTTCGACCAACTGGTCGATCCGCGCATTCCGCTGAAGCCCGAGGGCATTCCGATTCATGGCATCACCGAGGCCATGGTCGCCGGCCAGCCGCAACTCGACGTGGTGCTGCCCGCCTTCCACGAGTTCTGCCACGAGACGGTGCTGGTGGCGCACAACGCCGCCTTCGACATGCGCTTCTTCCAGTTGAAGGAGGACAGCCTGGGCGTCAAATTCACCCAGCCGGTGCTCGATACCCTGCTGCTGTCGGCGGTGATCCATCCCAACCAGGAATCGCACAAGCTGGAGCTCATCGCCGAACGCCTGGGCATCAACGTCATCGGCCGCCACACGGCGCTGGGTGACGCCTTTGTCACCGGCGAGGTCTTCCTCAAGATGATTCCCTTGCTGGCCGACATGGGCATCGTCACGCTGCGCCAGGCTCTGGAAGCAGCGCAGAAGACCTATTTCGCGCGCATCCAGTATTGATTCCGGTCACTTCGCCATGAGCGAGCACGAGATCCTGCCGCAGGCATCGAGCATCGCCGCCTGTGCGGCGCACATCGCCGCAGCGGCGGATGTTGCTTCCCTGGCGCACTGTGCCGCCGAGGCACGTGAACTGAGCCTGGCCTTGCAGGCCGCCGAGGCCGGGCCGGCACTGGTGACGGGGGTGCTGTCGCGGCTCAATGACGCGATCACGGAGCGCATGCTGGGCGTGCTGCAATCCCGCTATCGCCTGCCGCCGGCGCGCTGGTGCTGGCTGGGGCTGGGCTCGGAGGGGCGGCTGGAGCAGACGCTCGCCACCGACCAGGACAATGGCCTGGTCTTTTCCGCCAGCGATGACGGCGAGGCCCGTGACTTGCGCGAGCTGTTCCTGCCGTTTGCCGGTGCCGTGAATCAGGGGCTGGCCGATTGCGGCTTTCTGTTGTGCGACGGCGACATCATGGGCGGGAATCCGCGCTGGTGCCTTTCGCAGTCGGAGTGGCTGGAAAACTTCACGACCTGGGTGCGCACGCCCGAGCCGGAGGCCTTGCTGAACGCATCGATCTTCTTTGATTTCCGGCCGATTGCGGGCGATGCCGCGTTGGCGGCCGACCTGCGCCGCGTGTTGGCCACGCTGACGCAGGGCAATGAGATCTTCCTGCGCATGATGACGGCCAACGCGCTGGCCGCGCCGCCGCCACTGGGTCGGCTGCGCGATTTCGTCACCCTGCCGGAGTCGGGTGGCACCGTGGATCTGAAGAAGTTCGGCTCGCGCATCTTCGTCGATGCGGCGCGCATCTTTGCCCTGGGCAGCGGTTCCGCGGAGGCCGCCACTGCGCCGCGGCTGCGTCGGGCGGCTGGCGATGGGATACTCCCGGTTGCCGATGCCGAAGCGGCGGTCCATGCCTTTCACGCCCTGCAAGGCGTGCGCCTGGCGGCGCAGGCCGACGCCGTGGTGGCGGGCAGGGCACCCGGCAACCAGATCGACCCCGACAGCCTCAATGAATTTGATCGCCGCCTCCTGCTCGAAGCACTGCGCCAGGCGCGCAGCCTGCAGCAGCGGCTGAAGACCCGCTTCCATATCGATAGCTAGGAATCACCATGAGTACCGAATCGCGCGCGGAACTTCGCGCCTTCCTGCGCCGCCACCCCCCCTACAAGGACATGGGGGCGTTTGCCCTGGACGCACTGGCCACCGCACTGAAACCCGTCACCGTCGTTGATGGTGGTCATATCCTGACGCCGGACGACATGCCGCCCGATCTTTTCATCATCGAATCGGGCAAGGTGCAGGTGCGCCAAGTCGGCGATGTCACCCTGATCGACCCGCCGCTTTACGATCTTGAGGTCGGGCAGAGCTTTCCGCTGGCGGCGACGGCGGCGCGGCGGCCGGCCATCAATGTCTATAGCGCGGTCGGAGAGGTCAAATGTTGGCGTCTGGCCAGCGCCGACTTTGCCGCGCTGCTGCTGTCGAGTTGCGAGTTCAACCGTTTCGTGCTCGACCATGTGGCCGGGTTGTTGCACGAGGCCCGGCGCCAGATCGAGATCCAGTTCGGCCAGCGCAATGCCGACCAGCAGACCATGAATGCGCCGCTCACGGTGTTTGTGCGCCCGAGCGTGGTCCGCATTGCACCCTCGACGACGATTGCCGAAGCCATGGCGACCATGGTCAAGTCCAAGGTCGGTTCGGTGATCATTGCCGATGCCGATGGCAAGCCGGCGGGGATCTTCACCCAGAGCGATGCCCTGCGCCGCGTGATGATACCCGGGCACGCGGTCACCGCGCCGATCTCCGAGGTGATGACGGCGCCGCCGGCCACCATCTCCTCGCATGCCACGGCCTACGACGCCATGCTGGCGATGGCCATGCATCGCATCCGCCACCTGGTCATCGTCGATGCGGATGACAAGGTGGCCGGCGTGGTTTCCGAACGTGACCTGTTCGCCATGCAGCGCATCGGCCTGCGCAACGTGCGCAAGGTGATCGAGGGCGCCGCGAACATGGACGAACTGGCGCGCGCCGCCGGCGACGTGCGTCGCCTGTGCCTCAACATGCTTGCCCAGGGCGTCAATGCGGAGAAGCTGACCCAGTTCATTTCCGGGCTGAACGACAGCCTGACCCGCCGTGTCATCGAGCTTTGCCTGGACCACCACAATCTCGACGGCCTGCATTGGTCCTGGCTGGCCTTCGGCTCCGAGGGGCGGGATGAACAGACCTTCAGCACCGACCAGGACAACGGGATCATTTTCACCTGTCCCGACGGTGCCGAACTCGACGTCCTGCGCCAGCGCTTCCTTGTCTTCGCCAAGGACGTCAACGAAGGACTCGCCCGCTGCGGCTTCCCCCTGTGCAAGGGCAACATCATGGCCAGCAATCCCTCATGGTGCCTGTCGCAGGACGAGTGGCGCGACTGCTTCTCGAAGTGGATCCGCTCACCCGAGCCCGAGGCGCTGCTGAATGCCACGATCTTTTTCGACTTCCGCCCCCTGTTCGGAGACGACGCGCTGGCGCGCGAACTGCGGCAATGGCTGCTCGCGCTCACGGCGGATGCAAAAATGTTCCTGCGCTTCATGGCCGAAAACGCGGTCAAGGCGACGCCGCCGCTGGGCATGATCCGCGACTTCGTCTTCGACGCCAATCCCGATTTTCCCCATACGCTCGACCTCAAGGCCTTCGGCGCGCGCCCTTTCGTCGATGCCGCGCGCATCATCGCGCTGGCCCACAACATTCCCCACAGCAGCACTGTCGAACGCTTGCGCAGCGCGTCGGCGCAACAGCTTCTGGGCGGCGATGACATCAATGCGGTGATCGAGGGCTTTTTCATCATCCAGCAGTTGCGCCTGCGCAACCAGCGCGCCGGCACCGCCCCCGGCGGCGAGAACCGGATTGATCCGGACAAGCTCAATGAGCTTGACCGGCAAATGTTGAAGGAAGCCTTCAAGCAGGCCAAACGCCTGCAGTCGCGCTTGCAGCTTGAATATCGGCTCTGAGGCATCCATCCCGCTGCGCTTGCCGCTGTGTCGCGGCGAGCGGCGGTTGCGCATCGCCCTGGTCGGGCTGCCCGGGGGCGGCAAGACCACCCTGTTCGATGCCGTGTCCAGCGCCGCGCCCCAGCGCGGAGAACTGACCGGTACGAACCGGGTCTATCGCGAATGTACCGTGCAGATCGGCCTCGACGAAGCCAGCCTGGTCGAACTGCCCGACGTGCAATCCTTCCAGCATCTGGCGGGTGATGACCTGGTTGCGCTCAAGTACCTGTTGTGGGGCGATGAGCGTCCGCCGGTGTCCCGACACGAGCCGACCGCGCCGCCGGTGCCGTTTTCGCCCCCCGACCTCATTATCCAGGTGGTGGATGCCAGCCGCCTGCAGGCGCACCTCGAATTGACGCTGGAGCTTTGTCGGCTGGGGCGGCCTGTGGTGATGGCGCTCAATCGTATGGACGAGGCCTTGAAGGCCGGCTTGCAGATCAACGTCAAGGCGCTTGAGGTATCGCTGCGCATTCCCGTGGTTCCCACGGTGGCGCTGATGGGGCACGGATTGCCGCAACTGTTCGGCTGGGCGGCAACCACGGCACGCAATGCCAGTTGCCCCTTGCCGCAGCCGGCCAGCCCGCATATCGCAAAGAGCCTGGGGCCGCTTTCCGCGGCGCTGAATCGGGAGGATGTGCATGCGGCCTTCCGTGTGCCGCACGACTGGTTGCTGTTGCAGTTTGCCGGTGCCGACGGGTTCATCGAGGCCGAACTGCGGGAGCATTTTCCGCATCTGTTGGCGGAGCTTCTGACCTTGCGCGACGCGGCGGGCGCCGTGCTGCCGCGGCCGTTGGCCGAGGAACTGCATGCCGACCAGCACCACCGCGCCGCCACCCTGGTCGAGTCGGCGATGCGCATGGGCACGCCGGGTGCGCAGGGCTGGCGCTACTGGCTCGACGAACTCTTCCTCCACCCGCAGTGGGGCCTGCTCGGCAGCCTGGCGGTGTTTGCCGCCGTGCTCTTCGTCGTCTTCGAGATCAGCGGCTGGATCGACTCCATGACCACGGTGCGACTCGCCGAGGCCTTCGCCGACTGGACGCCGGATTCCACCGGCGGCGTGGTCGGGCGCGCGGTGCTCGACGGCATCATCGGGCTTACGGGGATCTTTGTGCCCTACATGATTCCATTGGTGATGTTGCTGGTCAGCCTGGAGCAGACCGGCCTGATGCAGCGCATTGCCTTCGTGGTCGATCGCGGCTTCCATCGCATCGGCCTGCATGGCGGCGTGGCGCTGCCCTTCCTGCTCGGCCTGGGCTGCAACGTGCCGGCAATTTCCGGCGCGGCGCGGCTGACGTCGGGGCGCGAGCGGGTGATTGCGGCGGTGCTGATCACCTTCGTTCCCTGTTCCGCGCGCTCCGCCATCATCCTCGCCATCGCCGGCAAATACCTCGGCGTTGCCGGGGTGGTCGGCATGTTCGTCCTGAGCCTGGTGGTGATCGGCGTTGCCGGGCATGTTCTCTCCCGCGGGACCCGGGATCTCGGACCCGGACGCGTGCAGGAGATTCCGGCCTATGCGTTGCCGGACTGGCACGGCTTGCTGGTGGAGACCTGGAACCGCACCAGCGACATCATCACCATCGTCACTCCCCTGCTGGTGGGGGGCAGCGTGCTACTGGCGTTGCTCGGCCATTTTGGTGCCGATGCCATCGTGAATACGCTGCTGACACCGGTTACGGTCTGGTGGCTGGGTTTGCCCCTGGCGCTGGGCGTGCCGATCCTGTTCGGTGTGCTGCGCAAGGAACTCTCGCTGTTGATGATCTACCAGGCCCTGGGTACCCAGGAACTTGGCACGGTGCTGGCACCCTTGCAGATGTTTGTACTGCTTGCCTTCATCAGCTTTTACGTGCCCTGCGTGTCCACCTTTGCGGTGATGCTGAAGACCATTGGCCGGCGCGATGCGGCGTTTTCGGTGGCCCTTTCCGTGGGCATCGCGCTGCTGGTGGCGGGCCTGCTGCGTTTCACCGGCGCCGCGCTTGCCGTAGCGGGAATGTGACGCCGGATGCCCGGTTTAGAATAACCAGACTGACCTCGAGGGATGTCTCATGCAGGATTTCGATTTCGACAATGCCATGACCATGCACCGTGCATGGAAGATGAAGTTCCACATCGCGCTCGGCCGTGTCCAGGGTGAGGACTTCGACACGCGCCCCCTGGGCGATGCCACGCAATGCGATCTCGGTCGCTGGCTCACGGCCAACACCGCCGAACTGACAGGTTCGCCCGCCGTGGCCAGCCTGCTGCCGGTCCACGACGAGTTCCACCGGCAATCGAAGGCCATCGCCGATGCGATTCGCGAGGGGCACATCTTGCACATGAGCGATCCCGCGATCGGCGCCTACCTTGAGCTCTCCGAGCGCATTGAAGGCCTGTTGCTGAAACTCAAGCACGAAATCCAGCCTGCCGCGTGAGGCGGTGGGCCAGACACATTGCCATAAAAGGGACAATCCATGAATCCGCAAAACGGGTACGACGTCGAAGATATCTCGGTGGGCATGAGTGCCGAGACGGCAAAGACGATCAGCGAAGCCGACATTCTGTTGTTCTCCGCCGTATCGACGGATACCAATGCCGTGCATCTGGACGAAGAGTACGGCAAGACCACGATGTTCGGCAGCCGCATCGCCCACGGCATGTTGTCGGCCAGCCTGCTGTCGGCAGTGTTGGGTACGCGCCTGCCCGGCCCCGGCGTGATTTATCTGGGCCAGTCGCTGCGCTTCAAGGCGCCGGTGCGCATCGGCGACACCGTGCATGCCAAGGTTACGGTCAAGGAGGTGGTCGTCGACAAGGCACGCGTGGTGCTCGATACGGTCTGTACCGTGGGCGGCAAGGTCGTCATCGATGGTGAAGCGACCGTCATGGCCACCTCGCGCGCCAGGCGCGAAGCCGGCAAGTAAGCCTCTTGCCGGGATCGTGACTGCCGATCACGAATCCGCCACCGCCATGGTCGATGCCGTCATGGCCGGGCGCCATGCGGTGCGCGCCTTTTTGCCGACGCCGGTGCCGCGCGCGACCATCGACGCGATCCTCGCGGTGGCCCGGCGCGCGCCGTCGGGGACCAATCTGCAACCCTGGCGCGTGCATGTGCTGAGTGGCGCGATGCGCCAGCGCCTGGTCGATGCCGTCGGCGCCGCCTACGATGCCGACGAACCCGGGCACCGGGCGGAATACAGCTACTATCCCGCCGAGTTCTTCGAGCCCTACCTGGCGCGGCGGCGCAAGATCGGCTGGGGGCTCTACGGCCTGCTCGGCATCGAAAAAGGCGATGCAATCAAAATGCGCGCACAGATGCGGCGCAATTTCGAGTTCTTCGGCGCGCCGGTCGGACTGATCTTCAGCATCGACCGCCGCATGGGGCAGGGCGGCTGGCTCGACTACGGCATGTTCCTTCAGAACGTGATGCTCGCCAGTCGCGCCCGGGGCCTCGACACCTGCCCGCAGGTGGCCTGGCTCGATTACCACCGCATCATCGGCGAGGTGCTTGGCTTTGGCGCGCAGGAGATGCTGGTGTGCGGCATGAGCCTGGGACACGCCGATCCCGACGCCATCGAGAACACGCTGGCGACCGAGCGCGCGGCCCTTGGGGAGTTTGTCGTCTTCCATGAGTGAGGCGGAGGTCGGCGGTCGGCAGCGTCTCGACAAATGGCTTTGGGCGGCGCGCTTCTACAAGACGCGCCGCCTGGCGGCGGATGCCATTGACGGTGGCAAGGTGCGCTGGAACGGCCAGACAGTGAAACCGGCGCGGGAGGTCAAGCCCGGCGACGAGCTCGATATTTCCGCCGGTGAAATCCGCTGGACCGTGATAGTGCGCGGACTCACTCACCAGCGCCGACCGGCGTCGGAAGCGCGCCTGCTCTACGAAGAGACCGCGGCGAGTGCCGAGCGCCGCCAGCGCATGGAGGAGATACGCCGTATTGCACCGATGCCCGGTGCCGGACTCAAGGGCCGGCCGACCAAGAGGTCGGGGCGCTTGATCCGGGGGTTCAACGAATGATTGCTCGGTCTCGCGTGGCGAGCCGGTCATGGTGATAGGCTTGCTCCCATGGAAATGACCATTGCTTTGTTGGCCGGCCTCCTGCTGGGGGGCGGACTGGTGTCCTTTGTGTTCACCGCCCGGGTGCGAGAGGCGCGCACGGCGCTGGCACAACGTGAGGCCGAGCTTGCCGTGTTGCGCGACAAAGAGTCGGCGCTGGCGGTACGGTGCGCGACATTGCAAAGCGCGCTCGACAGCGAACGTGCCTTGTATGCCGAGCGTCAGGCGACACTGGAGGCTGCCCGGTCCAGCTTCGCCGACGCGTTCAAGTCCCTGTCGGCCGACGCCCTGGTGAAGAACAACCAGAGTTTTCTCGAACTGGCCCGCGCCGCGCTGGAGGCCCAGCAGACGGCAGCGAAAGGCGAACTGGAAAAGCGTCAGCAGGCCATCGGCGAACTGGTCGCCCCGGTCAAGACCTCGCTGGAGAAATTCGAACTGCAGATCACCGGCCTGGAGAAGGCCCGCGTCGATGCCTATGCCACGCTGACCGAGCAGGTGCGCTCACTGGCCGGCGCGCAGGACCAGTTGCGCCAGGAAACCGGCAATCTGGTGAAGGCCCTGCGGGCGCCGCAGACGCGAGGGCGTTGGGGCGAACTGCAACTCAAGCGCGTGGTTGAAATGGCCGGCATGCTCGATCATTGTGATTTTTTCGAGCAGGAAAACGTGAATACCGAGGACGGCCGCCTGCGCCCCGATCTGATCGTGCGCCTGCCCGGCGGCAAGAACATCGTGGTCGATGCCAAGGCGCCGCTGGCGGCCTACCTCGACGCGCTGGAGGCGACCGACGAGGACGCGAAGAAACGCAAGCTGGCCGACCACGCCCGTCAGGTGCGCGACCATTTGAAGAAGCTCGGCCAGAAATCCTACTGGGAGCAATTCCAGCCCTCGCCGGATTTTGTGGTGCTGTTCCTTCCGGGCGAGATGTTTTATTCGGCGGCGCTGGAAGCCGATCCCTCGCTGATAGAAGCCGGCGTCGACGCCCGCGTGATCCTGGCGACGCCGACCACGCTGATTGCCCTGTTGCGCGCCGTGGCCTATGGCTGGACCCAGCAGGCCCTGACCGAGAACGCCGAGCGCATCAGCGTGCTGGGGCGCGAGCTTTACGACCGGATCGCCACCGTGGCCGAACACTGGGGGCGAGTCGGCAAGAATCTCGGCGAGGCCGTGGGTGCCTACAACGATTCGGTGGCGTCGCTGGAGCGGCGCGTGCTGGTTTCGGCGCGCAAATTCCGCGACTTGAAGGTGGCGAGCGAAGACAAGGAAATCCGCGACCTCAATCCGGTCGAGGTGGTGCCGCGCGCGGTGCAGGCTCCCGAGCTGCAGGCGCCGGATGCGCTACCACCGGCCGACAGGCTCACGCCATGAGCCTTGCTCCCGGCAGACTGCTCTCCATGTTCAAGGAGGAGGTCACATGTCTGTCGAAACCCCAAGCCCCCACTACGCCGCCCATCCCGCCGATGTTGCCGTGTTCATCCTCACCACGACCCTGTGCGCCCTGGGCGCGCTGATGCTGCCGTTGGCCGGATGATCCGTCCCGATCTGCCTGTCGTTCCGCTGGTCGATCTGCCAGGCGGACCTGACCCGGTGGTGCTGTGCGCCACGGCGCGGCTGGCGCTGGATTTGCGCCGTGCCCATGGCGATCTGCAGGTGGCGCGCGGCGCCACAACCTGGCGTGCCTTGCAGAGCTCGACCGCCGCATTGTGGCTCGATGCCCTGGTGTCGCGGGCGCTGCTGCGCGGCGAGATTCCGCCGGAAGCGGCGGCCGGCAGCTTTCTCGGTCATGTTCAGGAGCGCACTCTCTGGGAGCTGGCGATCGCCCGTGATGCCGGTGCGGCAGCGGACCTCTTTGACCGCGAGGGCATGGCGCTGGCGGCACTGGAAGCGGCGAGCCTGCAGCGCACCTGGCGCGTCGAGGTTCCGGAAGTCCTGCACACCGGCGAATACCAGGCCTGGCTGCGCTGGCGCGAGGATGTCGAATCCGCCTGCCGCGAAGGCAACTGGCGGGGAATGGACGAGATCCTGGTCTGGCGCATCGCTTGCGTCGAGCGCGGACTGGGCGGCCTGCCGGCACGCATCGGCCTCGCCGGCTTTGTCGCCCCCGATCCGGTGGTGTCGCGCCTGCTGCTGGTGCTGGAAGCGCGCGGGGTCGAACTGTTTCGCGTCGATTTCGGTTGCGGTAGCGAGCCGGCGGCGTGCGGTGTCGAATGTGCCGAGGCCGAGGCCGAATGCCGGGCCGCCGCGGCCTGGGCCAGGCGGAGACTCGATGCAGCGGGCGACCGGCGGCTGCGCCTGCGCATTGCCGTGGCGGACCTGGCGGCACGCCGTCGCCAGTTGGAGTCTGCCCTGACCAAGGCCTTGCATGGCGATGCCGTCGGCGCCGCCTGGGTGGCGCAAGAGCGCGATTTTGAATTTGTCGGTGGCGAGCCTCTGGCGGCGCACGTGCTGGTCGATGTCGCCTTGTCCTTGCTGCACATCCTTGCCAGTCCGCGCCGCATCGCGCAGGCGAATTTCGGCGCCTTGCTCTGTGCCCCGGGCTGGTCGGCGGATGTCGATGAGGCCGATGCGCGCGCGCGCATCGAAGCCGGGTTGCGTGAGTTGTTGCCACCGGAGGCCAGCCTGGCGCGCTTGCGTGCGGCGATAGGCCGTCTCGCCCTGCGCGCGCCGGCGCCGCAACTTCTGGCGCAGCTCGATGCGCTGCTGGAAACCACGCGCAACGCCTCGCGCCGCCTGGCGCCGTCGGCCTGGGGCAAGGTGTTCATCGAACTGCTTGAAGCACTCGGTTGGCCCGGTCAGCGTCCCCTGCTCGCGGTGGAAGCCGCGGTAGTCAATGAATTGCGCGCGCTGATCCTGGGCCTGTCGTCGCTGGACGCCATTCTCGGTCGCATCGATCGTGGTGAGGCGCTACGTCAGTTGCGTCGCCAATGCCGCGATCGCGCCTTTCGTGCTCGCCGCCGCCGCGCGCCGCGTGTCGAAGTTTGCAGTCTCGACGACGCGCTGGCGGGCGCGGTCGATGGCCTGTGGGTGATCGGCCTCAATGAGGGAGCATGGCCGCCGGCACCGCGGCCCAATCCCATCCTGCCCGCCGAGTTGCAGCGCCACGCCGGCATTCCTGCGGCGCGCGCCGACCGCCTTGCCGAGGTGGCGTGCAAGATGCAGGCGCTGTGGTGCGCCAGCGCGCCCGAGGTGCTGTTCTCCTGGCCAAGCAAGGAAGGCGAAAGGGCCTTGCGTCCCAGCCCGCTGCTGAACGGCATTGCGGTCACGCACCACGAGGCAACGCCGTCCCTGGTTGCGCTTGCCGGCGAGATTGAATATATCGACGATTCACGGGCTCCCGAACTCGGTCCCGACGAAGCGATTCGAGGTGGTACGGGACTGCTGGCGGCGCAGGCGGCCTGCCCGGCCTGGGCCTTTTACCGCTACCGGCTCGGTGCCGCCGTGCTGCCAGCGCCGACTTTTGGCCTCGATGCCCTGGCGCGTGGATCCTTGTTGCACGCCGCGCTGGAAGCCTTCTGGACCGGCCGTGGCCTGACCGAACTGCTGGCCATGGACGCTGCCGGGCGCGCCGCGGAGATCGCGCGTGTGGTCACGCTCGCGCTGGACGATCACGACCGCACGGCCATCGATCCGTTGCCGCCGCGTCTGCGCCTGCTGGAGGCAACGCGCCTGGCCGAACTGCTGGCCGGTTGGCTGGAGGTGGAAGCGGCACGGCCACCCTTCCGCGTGCTGGCGCGCGAGGAGCGCCATTGCCTGAACATCGAGGGGCTGCCGGTGACCGTGGTCATCGACCGCGTTGATGAACTCGGTGACGGGCGTCTGGCGATCATCGATTACAAGAGCGGACGCCGCGACCGCAGCAGCAGTTGGAGTGCCGAGCGCATCGTCGAACCGCAATTGCCGATCTACGCCGCACTGGCCTTTCCCGATCGTGCCGTGGCGGCCGTCGCCCTGGCGCGGGTGACCCGCGAGGAACCCGCGTTTCTCGGCGTTGCCGACGCTGACGGTTTGCTGCCGAATGTCAAAGCGCTCGACCAGCAACGCCGCCGCTATGGTGAACACGATTTCCCCGATTGGGCAGCACTGCGCGCCGTATGGGCCGAGCGCATCCGCGAGGTCGCACGCGAGGTGAAGGATGGCGTGGCCGCCGTGGTGTTCGAGCAGGAGGGCGATCTTCAGTACTGTGAGGTTAAGCCATTGTTGCGCCTCGCCGAACGCCGGCAACAGTGCGAGGCGGAGGGCGAATGAGACACGACCTGCTCACGGAAGACGACGCCAACCGCCATCGCGCGCTGGACCTTGAATCCTTCATCATCGAGGCTCCGGCCGGCGCCGGCAAAACCGAGTTGCTGACCCAGCGCTACCTGCGCCTGCTGGCAATCGCCGAGGAACCCGAGGAAATCGTCGCCATCACCTTCACCAACAAGGCGGCCGGCGAGATGCGGCAACGCATCGCCGAGAGCCTGGAACGCGCGCGTGGCGGAGTTCCGCCCGAGGCTGCGCACAAGCGCATCACCTTCGATCTGGCACGCGCGGCGCTGGCGCGTTCGGCAGAATGCGAATGGCATATCGAGACCCAGCCCGGACGCCTGCGCCTGACCACCATCGATGCGCTCTGCGCCGGGCTGGCGCGGCAGCTGCCGTTGCTGTCGCGCTTCGGCGCCCAGCCGGCTGCCGTCGATGACGCCGGCCGACATTATCGTGAGGCCGCGCGGCGCGCACTGGACCATCTCGAGGACGGCGCCGAGGGGGCGGAGCACGCGGCCGCCGTGGCGGCCGCCCTGGGCTGGATGGACAACGATGCCGAACGCCTGATCGGCCTGCTGGTGGCGATGCTGGCCCGGCGCGAGCAGTGGCGCGCGATTGCCGCGCTCGATGATCCGGAGTCGGCGATAGCCTCGGCGCTGGAGGAAATGTTGGTCGAGGAGCTTGTCGATGTGGCGCAGACACTCACTGCCTCCTGGCAGGCGCCATGGATGCCATTGGCAGGCTTTGCCGCCGCGCAGCTGGCGGCGGCCGGTTCGCCACACCCGCTCGCCGACTGGACGCAGGCCCTGGCGCCAGAGATGGCCGTCCTGCCGCGCTGGCGTGCACTCGCCGCTTTCCTCCTGACACTGGACGACGCGCCGCGCAAGACCGTGACCGTTAAAAACGGTTTCCCCGCCGGCAAGGAATTCAAGGCGCAAAAGGAGGCGATGCTGGCCGCGCTGGCGTCGCTGGACGACCAGGCCGTGGCCGCCCTGGTGCGCCTGCGCCGCTTGCCGACGCCGGCGCATGAGAATGACGACATCGTACGTGCCCTGGCGCGACTGATGAAACTTGCCGCGGCCGAGCTGTGGCTGGTGTTCCGCGAGGCCGGCGAAGTCGATTTCGGCGAGTTGGCCGCACGCGCCATCGCCGCGCTGGGCGATGAGATGGACCCGACGGAACTTGGCCTGCGGCTGGATTGGCGCATTCGCCATCTGCTGGTCGACGAGTTCCAGGACACCAGCCCGACCCAGATCGAACTGCTGGAACGCCTCACTGCCGGCTGGCAGCGGGGTGATGGCCGAACCCTGTTCTGCGTCGGCGATCCGATGCAGTCGATCTACCGCTTTCGCAAGGCCGAGGTGGGTCTGTTCCTGCGCGCCAAGACGCAGGGCATCGGCGGCCTGCGCCTCGACGCCTTGCGCCTGTCGCGCAACAACCGCGCCTGTGCGCCGGTGGTGGCATGGATCAATCACGGCTTTCCGCAACTCTTTCCGGCGCGGGATGAGCCCGTGCGTGGCGAAATCGCCTACCGGGAGTTCGTCGCCACCCGCGAAGATCTGGCCGATGCCGGGGTCGCCGTGCATGCGCTGACGGCCGCGCGCGGGGATGGCGCGGCGGCCGAGCAGCTGGAGGCTGAACATGTGGTGTCCCTGATCGAGGCCGAGCGCCGTGCCGATCCGGCGCGACAGATTGCGGTGCTGGTGCGGGCGCGCAGCCATCTTGCGGCATTGGTCGCGGCGATTCGTCGCCATCCGGCCGGATGGCGCTATACGGCGGTTGAGATCGAGCCGCTGGCGGGCCGTCAGGCGGTACAGGATCTGATTTCGCTGACGCGCGCCCTGCATCACCGCGGCGACCGCCTGCATTGGTTGTCCATCCTGCGCGCGCCCTGGTGCGGCCTGGTGTTGGCCGACCTGCACGCGCTGGCGGGCGACGACCATGATTCGACGATCTGGTCGTTGCTCAACGACGAGGCGCGCAGCGCGCGGCTGTCCGGCGACGGTCAGCGGCGCCTGGCGCAGGTGCGCGTGGTCATCGGCGAAGCCCTGGCGGGGCAGGGCCGGCAGTCGCGACGGCGCTGGGTCGAGGATGTATGGACCACGCTGGGCGGCCCGGCCGTGCTCGGCGACGCCGCGGCCCTGGCAGACGCGCAGGCATTTTTCAAACGCCTGGATGAGATCGATGCGGCGGGGCGCTTTGCGCTGGATAACCTGGAAGCCGACATGGCGCGCCTGTTTGCCGTGCCCGATGCACAGGCCGACGGCAGCCTGCAACTGATGACCATCCACAAGGCCAAGGGCCTGGAATTCGATACCGTGATCCTGCCCGGGCTGCATCGCGGGACGCCGCCCCAGGACGCCCCGTTGCTGGCCTGGGACAGCTTTCCGCTGGCGCAGGGCGAGCGCCTGGTCGTCGCGCCAGTGAATCGGCGACGGGGCCGCGCCCGGGGCGAGCCGACGACGTATGACTTCCTGCTGGGGCTGGAGCGTGAACGGGCCGGCAATGAGGCCGCACGCGTGCTGTATGTCGCGGTTACGCGCGCGGTGCGCCGCCTGCATCTGGTGGCGGTGGCGGGCCGCAAGGACGACGGAACCCTGGCCGCGCCGGCGGTAAATTCGCTGCTGGCGACGCTGTGGCCGCTGGTCGAGGCGGACTTTGCTGCGGCTGCGCCTGCAACGCCGCTTGTCGTAGATGAAGGAGTCGATTTCGCCCACTTTGTACCGCGCTTGCGGCGGCTTGTCGCTCCGGTCCTTCGTGAGGCATGGCGGGCGCCGCCTCCGCCGACACCGCTCCTGGTGCGTGAAGACACCGTCGATGCGCTGGCCGCAGATGTCGGTACGCTGGTGCACGCGCTGCTGGAAATGGCGGCAGCGGAGCCCGGCGAGTGCTTGCCCACGCAAGTCGCCGCACGCCAGCCGGCCTTCGAGCGCTGGCTGGCAGGACGGGGCTGGCCGCTGGCCGAGGCACAGCAAGGCGCCGCGCGCGCCGCACGCCTGCTCTTCACCACGCTGGCGAGCGAGGACGGGCAGTGGGTACTGCGTCCGCGTGCCGATTCCGGTGCCGAAATGGCGATTGCGAAAGTCGGTGCTGGCGGCACGGCGGAAACCCGTGTCGTCGACCGCAGTTTCGTCGAGGAAGGCGAGCGCTGGATCGTGGATTTCAAGACGGCCGACCTCGGGCTGGACGCCGATACGGCGCGCTTGCAGGCGCATGCCGAGCGCTACCGTTCCCAGCTTGAATCCTATGCCGCGCTGTTCGCCGCTGAAGGCCTGCCGCTACGCCTGGCGGTGTTCTATGCGGCCCATGGCAAGCTGATCAGTCTGGAATACAATTGACGCCCATGGCTCCGACTGCCGCACTCATATCATGAATCGCCAGTACCCTTGCCACGGCACGGGCAGCCAAGCTCGGCCCGCCCCCCTTCGCCCCCCTCAGAGGGGGGTTCCAAACGGCTCGCTGCGCTCGATATCACCGGCGAACCGACCTGCTGTTTCACCTTATCACTTCGAGTGACGCCACTCCTGGGGAAAGAAATGTCCGACAAGAAATATCGTCTCGTGACCCGCAGCGATTTCGACGGTCTGGCGTGTGCCGTCTTGCTCAACGAACTCGGCATGATCGACGAGATCAAGTTCGTGCACCCCAAGGACATGCAGGATGGCAAGGTCGAAATTTCCGAGAACGACATCACCACCAATCTGCCCTTCGTTCCCGGCGTGCACCTCGCCTTTGATCATCACGTTTCGGAAACCTTCCGCAATCCCGGCGAGCGCCCCAACCACATCATCTACCCTGATGCCCCTTCGGCGGCGCGCGTCGTGTATGAGCACTTCGGTGGCAAGGGCCGCTTTGCCACGTCGCTCACCGAAATGATGATCGCGGTGGACAAGAGCGATTCCGCCAGCTTCACGCGCCAGGAAATCCTCGACCCCAAGGACTGGGTGCTGCTCAACTACCTGATGGATTCGCGCACCGGCCTCGGTCGCTTCCGCGAGTTCCGCGTCAGCAACTACCAGCTCATGATGGACCTGATCTCCTACTGCCGGAACCACGGCATCGACGACATCCTGGCCCTGCCCGACGTCAAGGAGCGCGTCGATCTCTACTTCGACCACGCCGAAAAGGCCAAGGAGCAGATTCGGCGCTGCACCACGGTGTACAAGAACCTCGCGGTGCTCGATCTGCGCGAGGAAGAGACCATCTACGCCACCAACCGCTTCATGATCTACGCGCTGTTCCCCGACTGCAACATCTCCATCCATGTGCTGTGGGGCGTCCAGAAGCAGAACACGGTATTCGCCACCGGCAAATCCATCGTCAATCGCACCTCGAATACCAACATTGGCGAACTGATGCTGTTCTACGGCGGCGGTGGCCACGAGAACGCCGGCACCTGCCAGATCCCCAACGACAAGGCCGGCAGCGTGCTGCAAAAGCTCATCGCGACGATCAATTCGGACGGCTAGTCCGCGTTCGGAATCCCGCTGCACGTGTCGATACTGCCGATCGCGCCGATCCTGGTTGCGCTGGTCGCCGGCAGTGCGCTGGCTCAGGCGCCGGTGCCGGGCCGCTACCGGTGTTACCAGCCGCCGGCCTATGCGGTGATGGCCTGGTTTGACCTGACGCCAGGTGAAATTGCAGTCAATGGCAACTCGCCGCTGCCGATTCGCGTCGACACCGGCACGGGCGGTATCGACTTGCCCCCCGGGGCCATTCCGCCATGGCGGCGCGGCATCGGTTTTGCGCCGGGTGCGAAACACGGCGATGCGGAGCGCGTCACCATCGTGCTCGCCGGCGGTCCCGAACATCGCCCCGGCCATGCCGCCTGGCCGCGCCTGCCACGCTGCTACCTGACCACGCACTGAGCCCGGCGTGCGCCGGGCAAAAGTCGGCGCTGGCAACACGGCGAGCACCTTGTCCCCGGCAGCGATCATGGCTATGCTGCGCCACGTTCCAGGGAGATGCCACATGCAAACACACGACATGAACTACGCCGGCTTCTGGATACGCTTCGCCGCGACGATCATCGACACCCTGCTGGTGATGCTGGTGACCTTTCCGTTGCTGTGGTGGATCTACGGATCGCGCTATTTCGATGGCAGCATGAGCGGGCTGTTCGCCGGGCCGGCGGATATCCTGATTTCCTGGGTGCTGCCCTCGCTGGCGGTGATCCTGTTCTGGCGCCATCGCCAGGCCACGCCGGGGAAGATGCTGCTGTCGCTGAAAGTGGTGGATGCCGACAGCGGTGCCCCGCTGAGCCTGAATCAGGGCATCGGGCGCTATTTCGCCTATTTTGCGTCGACGCTACCGCTGGGTCTCGGCTTCCTCTGGGTGGCCTTCGACAAGCGCAAGCAGGGCTGGCACGACAAGTTGGCGCATACGGTGGTGATCCGCGCCCGACGTGACGCCGAGGGGGGCCGGGCCTCATGAGTCGCGACCGGACCCATCGCTACCAGACCTGCGTCGAATGGACCGGCAACCTCGGTCGAGGCACGGCCGACTACCGCGCGTATTCCCGCGACCACCGGATCGTTGCCCCCGGTCGGCCGGAGCTTGCAGGCTCGTCGGACCCGGCGTTTCGCGGCGATGCAACGCGCTACAACCCGGAAGACCTGCTCGTCGCCGCGCTCGCCTCCTGTCACATGCTGTGGTACCTGCACTTGTGCAGCGCGGCCGGCATCGTAGTGCTGGCCTACCGCGATGAGGCCGAAGCCACCATGAAAGAGGACGAGGGCGGTGGCGGACGCTTTACGGCGGCGGTGCTGCGCCCCGCGGTTACGCTGGCGCCGGAGGCGGATGTGGCGCGGGCGCTGGCCTTGCACGAGGAGGCGCACCGGCTTTGCTACATCGCCAATTCGGTGAATTTTCCGATCGCCATCGAGCCCCGGGTGGAGCGAATGGGGTGAGGCCATGGCGCGCCGCTTTGACCGGCGCGACGCCTCGTAGTAGGCTTCCGCAGGCACTTCACGGGCCGGCCTGGCCGATTGCCGCGAAACGCACACAAGAGCAGCCCGCCGCTCGTACGCGGACCGGGTAACGGAGGAAGGGAGTCAAATTGCATATCATCAAGTGGAGCAGCGACTTCGCGCTGGGCATAGACGAGATCGACGAACAGCACAAGGCGCTGGTGGGCATGATCAATGCCCTCGATGCCAGCACGCATGCGGAATACAGTGTGGAGAACATGCGTCGCCTGCTTGATGAACTGAATGCCTACGTCAGGGACCATTTCGGCTTCGAGGAACGCTTGATGGCCGGCGGTGGTTGCTCGCCGGAACTGGTGACGCGGCATTGCGGCGAACACGCCTATTTCCGCAGCGTGCTGCGCGACCTGACGGCGGATTTCGACAACGGCCGCACCAGCATCACCGTGACCCTGATCGAATACCTGGTGCATTGGCTGCTGCACCACATCGTGGTTGTGGATCGTGCCATGGCACATCAACTCAACGCTTCCGAACCGGCGCTGAAGGCTCGCGTCGCCGCTGCGCTGATGCAGGAAATGACCGACGACCTGACCGAGTCCGAGCGCCATCTGCTGGCCGAATTGCGCCGTGCCAACGAGGAACTGGAACGGCAGGTCGAGGTGCGCACCCGCGAATTGCGCGACAGCAATCGCCAGTTGCAGACTGATCTCGATGCGGCGCGAGCCGAGACTCGGCTTCTCAAGGCCGAACTGGCGGCGGCAAAGGGCTAACCACCGAGGAAGCGGCGCATCGCCGCGCTGACCGCGCGCGGCTGTTCGTGGATCACCCAGTGGCTGGCGCCGGGCAGGCGCTCGATGCGCAGGTCGGGCACCAGTTCGTCGAGTCCTTCGAGCAGCACCGTGCCCAGGGCGGTGTCGGCCTCGCCCCAGATCACCAGCGTCGGCACGCGCACCGTCAGTGCCGCCGGGTTTAGCTTCAGCGCGGCGGCACCGGGGTCGTCGGGCGTGGGCGGATGGAGCGGCGAAGCGCGATAGAGATTGAGCGCGCAGGCGAGCGCGCCGGGTTGCGACCAGGCGTCGCGATAGCGCGGGATGTCCTCGTCCTTCAGTGCGCAGCGCCCGTCAGCCGTGGCGTTGAACATTTTCAGCAGGCGCTCGTAGCCGTTTTCGCTCAGCACGCGCTCGGCCTTGTCCAGGCGGAAGAAGTTCATGTAGGCGCTGGCTGCCTGCTGTGCCGGATCGCTTGCGAGGGCACGGGCGAACGGGATGCTGTGCGGCGCATTGATGATGACGAGCCTGTTCACGTACTGCGGGTAGGCGGCGGCGAAGGTCCAGGCGATGGCGCCGCCCCAGTCGTGGGCCACCAGCACGCAGGACTTGTCTTCCCGGCCGGCCCGCAGGTGTTCGATCAGCTGGCGCAGGTCTTCCAGCAACGGCTTGATGCGGTAGGCCTCGACGCCCGCCGGTTTGTCCGACAGATTGTGACCGCGCAGGTCGAAGGCGACGGCCCGGTAGTCCTTGCCGAACTCCTCGAGCTGGGCGTGCCAGCAGTACCAGAACTCGGGAAAGCCATGCATGAAAACCATCAGTGGCGCGTCGGCCGCCCCTTGCGCGACGCAATGCAGGCGGATGCCGTTGGCCGGCGCGTAGAACTCGTCCATCAGTCCTTGAACACCGGCTCGCGCTTTTGCATGGCGGCGCCGGCGGCCTCGAACAAGTCCTTGGACAGCAGCATCGCCGAGTTCCAGGTGGCGATGTAGTTGAGGCCATCGGCCACCGAGTGGTCGCGGGCGTAGGTGATCATTTCCTTGCAGCCGCGGATGGCCAGCGGCGACTTGGCGGCGATGTTTCGCGCCGTCTCCATGACGCCGGCGTGAAGCGCCTCGGCCGATTCGTAGCAGCGGTTGACCAGGCGCATTTCTTTCGCTTCGGCGCCATCGACGCGGCGCCCGGTGTAGGCCAGTTCACGCGCCATGCCTTCGCCGATCAGGCCGGGCAGGCGCTGCAGGGTGCCGACGTCGGCCGTCATGCCGACATCGATCTCGCGCACCGAAAACCAGGCATCCGCCGAGCAGTAGCGCATGTCGCAGGCGGTGATGAGGTCGATGCCGCCGCCGATGCAGGCGCCGTGGACGGCGGCCAGCACCGGCTTGCGGCAGCGTTCGACCGAAGTCAGCGTGTCCTGCAGGCGCAGGATCAGGCGGCGCAGCTTCTCGCGCTTGCGGGCCTCGTCCTCGTCCTCGATCCTGGCGGGCACGCCCATCAGCAGCGCGAGGTCGATGCCGGAGGTGAAGTACTTGCCGCGCCCGACCAGCACGCCGACGCGGGCTTCCGGGGTTTCGTCCAGCCATTGCATGGCTTGCTCGATCTCGTACCACATCGGCTCGCTCATGGCGTTGGCCTTGTCCGGCCGGTTGAGGGCGATGGTGGCGACGTTGCCGTCGAGGGAAACGTCGAGGGTGCTGAATTCCATGGGGCTTCCTTTCAAATATCGGCGGGCGGCACGAAAGTATCGCGCAGCTCGCGCTTGAGGATCTTGCCGATGGCGCTGCGCGGCAGGGTATCGACGATTTCGACGGCGGCGAGGCGCTGGGTCTTGCCCAGGCGGGCATTGGCCCAGTCGCGCAGTTCGCTTGCGGCCGGAATCGCCGTGTCGCCAGCGCCGACTCTTGTCACCACGAAGGCCACCGGCGTTTCGCCCCAGCGCGGCGAGGCGACGCCGACCACCGCGGCCTCGGCCACGGCGGGGTGCTGCGCCAGCACGGCTTCGAGGTCGCTGGGATAGACGTTGAAGCCGCCGCTGATGATCATGTCCTTGCGCCGGTCCATCAGCGTCAAAAAGCCCTCGGCATCGAAGCGGCCGACGTCGCCGGTGCGGATGAAGCGCTTGCCGTCCGGCGCGTACCACTCGGCCTCGCGGGTTTTCTCCGGCTGGCGGTGGTAGCCCTGCATCATCGCCGGCGAATGGCCCACCACTTCGCCGATTTCGCCCGGCGCAATTTCCCTGCCGGCTTCGTCGATCAGGCGGATGTCGTGGCCCTCGGCGGCTTTGCCGACCGTGGCAAGTTTGTCGGGATGCTCGTGGGCCGCGAGGATGCAGGTGCCACCGCCTTCGGTCATGCCGTAATACTCGACCAGTCCGCCCGGCCAGCGGCGCAGGATATCGGCCTTGAGGGCTGCCGCAAACGGCGCACTGGTGCACAGCTTCATGCGGAAGCTGGCGAGGTCGTAGCGATCGAAATCGGCATGGGCCATCAAGCGCCGGTATTGAACGGGCACCAACATCGTGTGCGTGGCCCGATGTTTTTCAGCCAATGCGAGGTAGGCGGTGGTGGCGAACTTTCCCATCAGTACTACCGTACCGCCCAGCGTAACGGTGGGGAAGAAGCTGACCAGCGTGGTGTTGGAATACAGCGGCGTGGCGATGACCGTGACCGAATCCGGCCCGTAGCCTTGCGGACGTGCTCGCTGTGCATGGGACCAGCGCATGCCATGGGGCTGGACGATGCCCTTGGGCGTGCCGGTGGTACCCGAGGAATAAATGATGTTGAACGGCCACTCGGGGCGGATCGCCACCGGTTCGGGGACGCTGCCGGCCGGGGCCAGCCAGCGCGAGAAGGGCGTGCCGGCGGCGGACTCGTCGAGCGCGATCCAGGGCACGGCGATTTGCGTTTGCACCGGGGCCAGCTCGGCGGCGACCTCGGCGTCGACAAGGAACAGGCGCGCCTCCGAATTCGCCGCCATGTCGGCGATGGTCTGCGGCGTCGAAGACGGCGCCAGCGGTGCGACGGCGACGCCGGCGCGCAGGGCGCCGAGGAACACGGCGGCATATTCGAGCGAAGTGCCCGCACAGATGGCGATCGACTCGGTGGGGTGGATGCCATCGCGTTGCAAGGTGGCGGCGACGCGATCCATCATCGCGTCCAGCGTGGCGAATGAAACCTCTCGATCGTCCTGGATCAGTGCCGTGTGCCGTGGGCGGACTTTTGCCTGGGCGCGGATCAGTTCGGCATAGGTGCCGAAAGGCTGTTCGATCAGCTCGGCAGGAGTCATTTCTCGCTGTCTTTTGGCGCGCCGGGATGGCGCCGGCGATACATGCCGTAGCCTTCCATCTGCGCCACTTCCTCGTTGTTCTGGTTCAGCACTTCCCAGCGCACCAGGACCAGGCCGACATGCGGCTTGCTTTCCATCGGCCGCGCCTCCAGAACCACCGAACGCACATGCAGCGTGTCGCCGGGGCGCACGGGTTTCAGCCAGCGGATGTTCTCCAGGCCGGGTGAGCCGAGGCTGGCAGTGTCGAGCAGGAATTCGTCGCACATCATGCGCATCGCCATGGCGCAGGTATGCCAGCCGCTGGCGCACAGCCCGCCGAACAGGCTGGCCTTGCCGGCTTCTTCGGACAGGTGGAAGGGCTGCGGGTCGAACTTCCTGGCGAAGTCCATGATCTCCTCGGCGGTGACGTGATAGCTGCCGAACTCGCGGATCTTGCCGACCGGGAAATCTTCCCAGTAGTACGTGTATGTCCTGGTGCTCATCGGATTCCTTCAGACGGGGCGCAGGGCGCCGTTTTGCAGTTTGGGGACCACGTTGAAACAGCTTTCCTGCGCGGCGAAGGCGACCTCGTCATCGAGGCGGCGCGCCAGCATCATGCGGCCGACACGGGCGCGGCGCAGGACATCGAGGCCGTCGCAGTGGTCGTGCAGCAACTCGGCGGCGAGCGCGGCGTCGGAGAAGTCGGCGCTGGTGACACGGCGACGAAACAAAGAAACCAGGTAGCCGGCGCCGTAGAAATCTTCGAGGTTGAAGTTGTCCGCCGAGCCGGAGCAGACGATCAGGATGGTGGCATCCGCGTGCTGCGCAACGATGCGTTCGACCACGGCGCGGCCATTGAGCAGGGCCGCGGCGTAGACGTGGGCGGCGCCCTGCGACTTGGCCAGCGCCACGGTGCCGTTGGTGGTGCAGTAGATCAGGCGCCGGCCGGCGATGCCTTCGGCCAGCAACGCCTTCGGCGTCGGGTGCACGAAGCCGGGCAAGGTGTCGGCATTCAGTTCGCCGGAGAGCACGTAGGAGTCGGCCGGGTAGTTGGCGGCGGCGGCCTGCGCGGCGCGGCCGTCGGGCGTGGCGATGACTTCGCTGGCGCCGTGGGCCAGGGCGGTGACGATGGAGGAGGTGGCGAAGAGGATGTCGAGCACGACGACCACCTTGCCGTCGAGGCGCTGGGCGTCGAGTTCTTCCTTCTTGAGGAGGACGTGGATCTTCGCCATGTTCAACCGTCCGAGCTTTCGCGCGTTTCGACCGGTTTCATCAGGGCGAAGACGCCGGTGCCGGTCATGATCACGCGCTCGCCGCAGACCAGCTGGCAACTGGCATAGGCCAGCCGCTTGCCCATGCGATCGATGGTGACGCGTGCCTCGACCCAGTCCCCGGGTTCGGCACTGGAGACGAAATTGGTGGTCAGGCTTACCGTGACGAGGGGTTGCGGCGGTTCGCGCGAATTCGAAATGACGATGCCCAGTGCCGTGTCCAGCATGGCGACAAGAAAGCCGCCGTGGGCGATGTGGCGGATGTTGCAGTGGCGGTCCTCGATGCGGATCGCCAGCGCCATCTGCTTCTTTTCGTCGCGCCGGTAGTACCAGGGGCCGACGCTGGAAAGGAAGCCGCCGCTGCGCTTGAGCGGCTTGTAGCCCTCGGGAATGTCGATGCTCATCATTTTTGGTGGATCTTGTCGGGGTCGGGGCTGCGCTTTTCGAGGAAGGCAGCGAAGATTTCCTTGGCGGCCGGGGCGGCGACGAGGTCGCCGAAGAAGATCACTTCCTCGTCGATGGCTTCTATCGCGCTGCGGTCCGGCGGGCGCTTCAGCAGCGCCTTGGTGACGGCGAGCGATCCGGCCGGGCGGGCGGCGAGCTTCCGCGCCGCCTCCATCGCGGCAGCCATCAGCTCGCTGGCCGGCAACACCCGATTGACGAAGCCGGCCTCGCGGGCCGTGGCGGCATCGAAGGGCTCGCCCAGCATCAGCAGTTCGGCGGCGCGCTGGTAGCCGGCGACGCGCGGCAGCAGCAGGCTGGAGCCGCCCTCGGGGCAGAGCGCGAGATTGACGAAGGGCAGCTGGAATTTGGCATTGTCGGCGGCATACACCAGGTCGCAATGCAGCAGCATGGTGGTGCCGATGCCCACCGCGTTGCCGGCGACGGCGGCGACGATGGGTTTTTCAAAGGCGGCGATGAGGTGCAGGAAGGGAATCGCGGCACTGGGGTCGCCCGCCTTGCGCTGGAGGAAGTCGGCGAGGTCGTTGCCGGCGGTGAACATGTCCTCCTGGCCGCGCAGCAGCACCACACGGACATGGCTGTCGTCCCTCGCCCGCGACAGCGCCGTGCTCATGGCGCGGTACATGTCGGAGGTGATGGCGTTCTTCTTCTCGCGGCGGCTGATCTCGATCGTGACGATGCCGTCCTTGCTGTCAACCAGGATGTTGGGGTGGCTCATCGCCTAGAAACTTTCAGGTGGCATCGTTAGAGTCGTGTCGTCGAGGCTGCGCAGCAGTTCGTGCCACTGGCGCACCTTGGGCAGTTCCCAGCGGTAGAACCAGCGGCAGGTGGCCAGTTTGCCACGATAGAAGTCGGCGTCGGCGGCGATGCCGTTTTGCAGCCCACGCTGCGCGGCGAGTGCCTGACGCAGCCAGATCCAGGCGATCACCGTGTGGCCGAAGGCTTCGAGGAAGAGCACGGCATTGGCCAGCGCCAGCGTCGGGTTGGCGGTCAGCGTCGGCGCCAGGGCCTGCAGCGTGGTGGCGACTTCGTCCAAGGCGGCCTGCAGCTCGCGGGCGTAGGCGGCCAGTGCCGAATCACTTTGCGCCTCTGCGATGGTTTTGGCGGCTTCGCGGGCAAACAGCTTCATCGCCGCGCCGCCGTTCATCACCGCCTTGCGCCCGAGCAGGTCGAGCGCCTGGATGCCGTGGGTGCCTTCGTGGATGGGGTTGAGGCGGTTGTCGCGGTAATACTGCTCGACCGGATATTCGCGGGTGTAGCCGTAGCCGCCGTGGATCTGGATCGCCAGGCTGTTGGCTTCGAGGCACCACTGCGAAGGCCAGGACTTGGCGATCGGCGTCAGCAGGTCGAGCAGCAGGCCGGCCTCCTGAATCGCCGTCTCATCAGCGCCGACTTTCGTTTCATCCACCAGTCGCGCGCAATACAGGCACAGCGCATAGCCGGCCTCGACATAGGCTTTCTGCGCCAGCAGCATGCGGCGGATGTCGGCATGTTCGATGAGCTTGAGCTGCGGCTCGCTCGGGTTCTTGTTGGTCGGCGCGCGGCCTTGCGGGCGCTCTTGTGCGTAGGCCAGCGAGGCGAGGTAGCCGCGGTAGCCCAGCATGACGGCGCCCATGCCGACGCCGATGCGCGCTTCGTTCATCATGTGGAACATGGTGGCGAGGCCCTTGTGCGCTTCACCCACCCGTTCGCCGATGCAGGCGCCCTTTTCGCCGAAGCTCAACAGGGTCGAGGTGGTGCCGCGATAGCCCATCTTGTGGATCAGTCCCGCCAGCGCCACATCGTTGCGGGCGCCGAGGCTGCCGTCGGCATCGACGTGGAACTTGGGCACGATGAACAGCGAAATGCCCTTGACGCCTGGCGGGCCGCCGGGGATCCTGGCCAGCACCAGGTGCACGATGTTTTCCGACAGTTCATGGTCGCCGGCGGAAATGAAGATCTTGTTGCCGACGATGGAATACGTACCGTCCGGGTTGGGCGTGGCGCTGGTGGTGATGTCGGACAGGCTGGAGCCGGCCTGCGGCTCGGTGAGTGCCATGGTGCCGAAGAAGCGGCCGGCCAGCAGCGGGCCGAGATACTTTGCCCGTTGTGCATCGCTGCCGAAGCGGTGGATGACGTTGGCGTTGGCGATGGTGAGGAAGGGGTAGGCGGCGGTACCGACGTTGGCGCCCTTGAACAGGGAAAACGCCGCCTGGGTCAGCAGCACCGGCAACTGCATGCCGCCGCGTTCGAAATCATGGGCGGCGGCGATGAAGCCGGCCTCGCAGAAGGCCTTCAGCGCTTCCGCCACTTCCGGGATCATGCTCACGCGCTGGCCGTCGAAAGTCGGTTCGTGCTCGTCGGCCTTGCGGTTGTGCGGCGCGAACTTTTCTTCGGCGATGGCGGTCGCCGTGTCGAGCACGGCGGCGAAGGTCTCGCGGCTGTGCTCGGCGTAGCGCGGACGCTGCGTCAGCGCTTCGGCATCGAGGACTTCGAAGAGCTGGAAGTCGAGGTCGCGGCGGTTGATGATCCCCGCCACGGTCATGCCGCCAGCAAGCTGTCGGAAAAGCGGCCGAGGTGGTAATCGACGTCGCCGAAGCTGAGGCCGATCATGGTCAGGCGTTTGAAGTAGTGGCCGACGTTGAGCTCGTCGGTGACGCCCATGCCGCCATGCAGTTGCACTGCCTGCTGGCCGACCAGGCGCGCCGACTGCAACACGTAGGCCTTGGCCGCGGCGATGCAGCGGCTGCGCTCGGCAGCGTCGTCCGAATCGGCGCGCACGGCGGCCAGCGTGGCCATGGAACGGGCCTGTTCGGTGGCGATCACCATGTCGGCCATGCGGTGTTGCAGGGCCTGGAACTTGCCGATCGGCTGGCCGAACTGCTTGCGCGTCTTCAGGTATTCGAGCGTGACTTCGTTGAGTGCGGCCATGATGCCGACGGCTTCGGCGCAAAGCGCGGCATTGGCGTAATCGACGGCGCGCTCGATCAGCGGCAGGGCGCCGCCGGCGGGGCCGATCAGGGCGTCGGCACTGACCTGGACTCCGTCGAGGCGGAGATCCGCGGCGCGGGCGCCGTCCTGGGTCGGGTAGCTGCGCAGGCTCACGCCGGGCGCCTTGGCATCGACCAGGAACAGCGAGAGGCCGAGCCCTTCGCGCGCCGAGACGATGAACTTGTCGGCGGAGGGCGCGGCCAGCACGACCGCTTTGGCACCGTCGAGCGTCCAGCCGCCGCCCTCCGGCGTGGCTTTCGTCGCGACGTGGTCGAGGGCGTAGCGGCCGCCGGCTCCAAAGTGGGCAAAGGCGAGCATCAGTTCGCCGCCGGCGATGGCGGGCAGCAGCGCCTCCTTTTGCGCGGTGCTGCCGGCATCGCGGAGCAGGCCACCGCAGAGCACGACACCGGGCAGGTAGGGTTCGAGCGCCAGGCCGCGACCGAGCATTTCCATCACCAGCATGGTATCGACGGCGTTGCCATTGAGTCCGCCGAAGTCCTCGGGGAAGGGCAGGGCGAGGATGCCGAAGTCGGCGAAGGTGGCCCAGGCGGCGCGGTCGAATCCATCCGCCGACTTGCTCATGGCACGACGGTGCTCGAAGCCGTAGTCGCGGGCAAAGAAGCGGCGCAGGGTGTCTTGCAGGGCGATCTGTTCTTCCGTGTAGTCGAAGTTCATGGTCTCAGAGTCCAAGGATCATTTGCGAAATGATGTTCTTTTGGATTTCGTTGGAGCCGCCATAGATGGTGGTCTTGCGCACATTGAAGTAGTGGCCCGAGAGCGGCCCGGCGTCGTCTTCATACGCCGGCATCGCCGGGTCGCCGGACCAGGCCGGGTCGAGCGATTCGTGCAGCCAGGGCAGGGCATAGTGGCCCAGGGCCTGCATCTGCAATTCGGTGAGCAGTTGCTGGATCTCGGAGCCCTTGATCTTGAGGATCGAGGCTTCCGGCCCGGGGGCGCGCTTCTTCTCGCCCTCGGCCGAGATGACGCGCAGGTTGGTGATTTCCAGCGCCATGAGTTCCATCTCGACCTGGGCGATGCGGTCGCGGAAGCGCGCATCCTCGATCAGCGGGCGGCCGGCGCTGCTTTCGCGGCAGGCGATGGCCTTCAACTTCTTCAACTCGCGTTTGGAGCGGCCGACGCCGGCGATGCCGGTGCGTTCGTGGCCGAGCAGGAACTTGGCGTAGGTCCAGCCCTTGTTCTCTTCACCCACCCGGTTCTCGACCGGCACTTTGACGTCCTCGAACCAGACCTCGTTGATCTCGTGCTCGCCGTCCATCATGATGATCGGGCGCACGGTGATGCCGGGCGTCTTCATGTCGATCAGGAGGAAGGAGATGCCCTCCTGCTGGCGGCCTTCGCTGCTGGTGCGGACCAGGCAGAAGATCCAGTCGGCGTATTGGCCCAGGGTGTTCCAGGTCTTCTGGCCGTTCACCACATAGTGGTCGCCATCCCGCACGGCGCGGGTCTTCAATGACGCCAGGTCGGAGCCCGAGCCCGGCTCGGAGTAGCCCTGGCACCACCAGTCGCTGCCGTCGACGATGCGCGGCAGGAAGCGCGCCTGCTGTGCCGGGTTGCCAAAGGCCATGATCACCGGGGCCACCATCTTGAGGCCGAAGGGCAGTTGCATCGGCGCGCCGGCGTCGGCGCACTCCTCGTCGAAGATGTGCTG
This sequence comes from Rhodocyclales bacterium, assembly GCA_016215645.1. Taxonomy (GTDB): domain Bacteria; phylum Pseudomonadota; class Gammaproteobacteria; order Burkholderiales; family Rhodocyclaceae; genus Sulfuritalea. The sequence goes on along the minus strand of JACRIX010000001.1, from coordinate 3,693 downwards.
CTGCACCGGGCTCCAGCCGGTGCCGCCGTGGGCCACGGGCCAACTGCTGGCGCCCCAGCCTTTGGCGTGGAGGATTTTCTGCCAGCGGACGAAATCGTCCTTGGCCAGGCGTTTGCCGCCGTGCACCTTGCGGGCGATTTCGTTGGGGAGCTGGTCGCGCAGGAAGGCGCGAACTTCGGCGCGGAATTGGCTTTCTTCGACGGAATAATCGAGATCCATGGGTGATGGGTTCTCCGGGAAATTCGGGATTGTCTGGTTTTGATGGACTGCATTGCAGAACATGATTCCACAATAATGGTACGCGAGTTCGGCTTGTCTGACAAGCAAACGCAACAGAAAATCGCTCGGCCCGGAGTGCCCGGGGTGGCCCAGGCGCTTGCTTCTTTGGCCGCTTTCTTTGATAATTCGCGGCCTGTCTGAGGGCTCACTCATCAGATGGGTTAGCGGTGGTGGCTGTAGCTCAGTTGGTAGAGTCCTGGATTGTGATTCCAGTTGTCGTGGGTTCGAGTCCCATCAGCCACCCCACCGAATTTGCGCAAAATGCCTGGACGGCCACTTCGGTGGCTGTTTTCGTTTTGGCGGCCGTCAAGGGTGTGTAAACTGCCCGGCTACGGAAACCCGATGGCACTAGTCACCCCATTCAAGAACAAGAGTGTCCTGATCCTCGACGACATGCCCGAGGCGCGGACCTCCCTGCGTTCGCAACTGGGCAGTCTCGGTTGCGAACGCATCGCAGTATCTGCCACCGTGAAGGATGCGCTCGAGCAGTTCAAGAACGAGCGCTTTGATGTCATTCTTGCCGACTACTATCTGGGCGGCGGCACCGACGGGCAGCAATTCCTCGAATACCTGCGCACGCGACGGATCATCGGTCGCGGGGTGCTGTTCGTGATGGTGACGGCAGAGAAAGGGTACGAAAGCGTGGTGACCGCCGCGGAGTGCCTGCCCGACGACTACTTGCTCAAGCCCTTTACGGCCGACGTGCTGAAGCTGAGGCTGGAGCGTTTGCTGGAAAAGAAGCTGCGCCTGGCGACCATCGACAAATTGCAGGACAAGGGCGACTGGGCCGGCGTGGTCAAGGTGTGCGATGACATCATCGGCGCTCGCGATCGCTATCTGGTCGATGCCATGCGCATCAAGGGCAATGCCTTGCTGGCATCGCGGCGGGCAGAGGAGGCGCTCGAGTTCTATCGCCAGATGATTGCACGGCGTCCCTTGCCCTGGGCCAGGCTGGGCTTGTCGCGCGCATTGCATCAACTGGGCAGGGACGACGAGTGCAAAGAGTCGCTCGCTGGCCTGATCCGGGAGTCACCGCAACTGATGGCCGCCTACGATCTGCTCGGCAAGGTCCATGTCGCGTCCGGGGATCCCGATGCGGCCCTGGGAATTCTCGACAGCGCGTGCGCCATTGCGCCGAATTCGCTGGCGCGGCATCGTGCGGTGGCGGCTGTTGCCGAGGACAAGGGCGACTTCAAGCGGGTCGAGGCGGCGCTGGAGAAGGTGGTCAAGAAAACGCGGAACACGCCGCTACGGGAAACCGGGGACATTGCCCGGCTGGGAAATGCCTTCACCGAGAACGGCGAGCCGGTGAAAGCCGTGGCCTTGATCGAGGAAGCCTGCAAAAACTTCAAGAGCGATGCCGAGGATGCGCACCTCGCGGCCGTCGAGGCCATGGCGCACCAGAAGGCAGGAAATCGCGACAAGGCCGAGGCGGCATTGACGCGGGCGCTGCGGACGGATACCGCGCATCTGCCGGCCGGCGCGGCCATGGCGGTGGCCAAGGCCTGTCTCACTGCCGGCAAGCGGGACGAGGCTCACGGAATACTGAAGACCCTGGTGCAGACCCACCCGGAAGCCAAAGCTCTGCACGATCGCGTATCGACTGTCCTGCGAGCCCATGGGGCGGGCAGCGTTGCCGAGAAACTGGTTGCCGAAAGCATTCGCGAGATCATCCAGCTCAACAATGAGGCCGTGCTCAAGGCCAAGGCCGGTGAGTTGACCCTCGCCGCCGAAATGCTGACCAGAGCCGCGCAGCGCCTGCCTGGAAACATTCAGATTGTGGCCAACGCAGCGTCGGCCTTGCTGTTCGATGTCCTGACCAATGGCCTGGATGCGGAGAAGGTGCTCCAGGCCCAGGCCTTCCAGAAGGCCGTGGAGTCAAGGGATCCGGCCTATCCCAAGCTGGCCGAGATCGAGGATCTGCTGGGACGGATTCGCAGCACGTTCATCGTCGGCCGGAAGTGATGGAATTCGCCGACCTTGCCGCGATAACGATTCACGACGTCAAGAACCGACTTGCCCTGCTGGCGAATCGGGCCGATGCAAAGGGTGACGCGGAAACGGTTCGTGGCGCCATGGAGGCGGCGCTGACCCTGACCCGCTTGCTGGTCTACTACAGGTCAGAGAAGGGGCAACTACAGGCCGACATCGATGCCCATGTGCCGGCGGACCTGCTGCAAGAGCTGGCGGCCGAGGCCGGCAGGGAAACCAGCCTTGCCCTCCGCTTCAATGCCGGCGATGCGCCGACCTTGTGGTTCTATGACGAAGCGCTGGTTCGCCTGGTAATGCGCGATGCGCTATATAACGCGATGCGCCATTCCAGGTCGGCGGTAACGCTCCAGGCCCGCCTATCCGGCGACTGTCTGGAGTTCGCTGTGCTGGACGACGGCCCCGGATTTTCCGGGGAACTGCTTGGTCAGTCGCTTGGCATGCAGGCGCTGAGCCGCGAAGGCACGGGTTTGGGGCTGTACCTCGCCCGCCGTGTGGCGCGACTGCACGACAGCGGTGGCCGGGAAGGATGCGTCGAACTGAGAAACGAGGGCGGGGCGGTGTTTTGCCTGCGCTTGCCGCGGTAGTTAGCCGCGCTTGCCGAGCATTGCGCGCAGGTCGGCAAACGGCGAATGGCTTGCCGCGCCGGACAGGGTCGTGCCTGCCGCGGAGGCGCCGCTGCCGGCCTCAAGATGCCGCTGGTGTTCGTTGTCGTGGCAGTAAAGGCACAGCAGCTCCCAGTTGCTGCCATCCGGCGGGTTGTTGTCGTGGTTGTGATCACGATGATGCACCGTCAGTTCGCGCAGATTGGTGCGCGTAAATTCTCGGGCGCAGCGGCCGCAGATCCACGGGTAGATCTTGAGCGCCTTTTCACGGTAACCCTGTTCGCGCGACTCGGCGGCCCGGCGTGCATCGGCGACGATGCGGTCGAGTTTCCCCGGATCGGCCGCCATGGAATTACTTTTCCTGGAGCAGGTTGTTGAGGCGTTGGGCGCGGCTCTTCGATTCGGCGCGATTGATTTCCGATACCAGGCGCCCGTAGGCTTCGCGCGCCTCGCGTCCCTGCTGGGTGGCTTCGATGCTGCGAATGCAGCGCCAACGTTTGCCGGTCTTGGTCACCATCAGGCGCATCTCGTTGCGCGGATGATGAGTACGGCAGTGATAGCAATAAGTGGGTTCGGTCGACATAAAAGGATCAGAATCAGCGTTGCATCCGCAATTATGCCTCTCCCGGCCCGGTTTGTTGCGTCCTGAGCTAAACTCACCCGCCACTGCCGCAAGGCTTCCGCCCGTAGCTCATCTGGATAGAGCACCGGCCTTCTAAGCCGGGGGTAACAGGTTCGAGTCCTGTCGGGCGGACCAATATCAGGCAGTTGCAGAGATAGTAACCACTTCGGTGTTTTGCGACTGTGTAGCAAACTGTGC
>JACRIX010000096.1 GCA_016215645.1 Rhodocyclales bacterium | reverse complement strand
TTGAGCACGGCAGGATCGCCCTTGATTTTCAGCAATCGTCGAATCTTGTCGTCGGCGGTGGCGGCGCAGATCATCTCTTCGGTGCGCACGACCGTGATGCCGTAGCGCGACTGGTAGAGCCCGTAAATCGTCGACTCGCGGTTCTGGAAAAGTCGTTCGCTCAAATCGGGAAACAAGCCGACCGGCAGGCGCAGATGGTCGACGATCACCGGTTCTCCGCCCATGCGCAGCAGGTTTTCCACTTCGAAGACCGGCGCGCCTTTGTCGACGCCCAGCTCCTTTGCGGTAGACAAGTCGGCCCGCCCGCGCCGAAAGGACAGCATCTCGGCCTGCGGCAGTTCTTTCGCCTTGCTGCGCTTGTCGGCGACGGTGAAGAACACGTTCAGCATGTAGTCGCGCGTGAAGCTGGTGACGAAGGTTCCGCGTCCCTGCTGGCGCACCAGTATGTTCTCGGCGACGAGGTCGTCGACGGCCTTGCGCACCGTGCCGATGCTGGCGCCGAAGCGCTTCGCCAGCAGCGGTTCGCTGGGGATGGCCTGGCCGTGCTTCCACTTTCCATCGCTCAGGCAATCCGAAATCCTGCGCTTGATGGTCTTGTACAGCGGCTCGGATTTCTGCATTTCGTTCCTCCCATTAGTTGTTGAAGTCATCTAGATGTCTTTATCCGACATGTAGATGACTTAATTCACCGGCAACGACGCCCGGATAGGCGCTGACGACGCCATAAAAGCACGCAAAATCAAATTGATGTAATGCTCATGCGCCATCCGAATAATGTCAAGTCATATGTTTGACAGTAGCGCCGCGGCGCCCATACGATGCGTCCATGGTCAGTTGTATGAGTGAGGGCTGGCCACGGCGAGTCAATATCGGAGAGAGAGGGCAAAGCAATGATTGAATTCGTGGTGCATGACGAAAACGACTCGACGGGGGTCGTCGTGGTCGAGGGCATCAAGGCCGGCCAGGAAATCACCGGCTGGGTGATGGATCAGGACAAGACCATCAGCATGAAGGTGCTGTCGGATATACCGATCGGCCACAAGCTGGCGATCAAGCCGCTGGCCGCGAACGACACCGTGATCAAGTACGGCGTCGACATCGGCAGGGTGGTGGCACCGATCAAGGTCGGCGAGCACCTTCACGTACACAACGTCAAAACCAAGCGCTGGTAAGAGAGGACAGGAACCGCATATGGGCAACAATCAATTCATGGGCTACCGCCGCGACAATGGACGCGTCGGCGTGCGCAACCACGTCGTCATCCTGCCGCTGGACGACTTGTCGAATGCCGCCTCGGAGGCGGTCGCCAACAACATCAAGGGCTGCCTGGCGCTGCCGCACCCCTACGGCCGCTTGCAGTTCGGCGCCGATCTGGAACTGCATTTCCGGACCCTGATCGGCACCGGCGCCAACCCCAACGTCGCCGCCGTCGTCGTCATCGGCATCGAGCCGGAGTGGACGCGGCGCGTGGTGGAGGGCATCGCCGCCACCGGCAAGCCCGTCGAAGGCTTCTGGATCGAGCAGAACGGCGACATCAATACCATCGCCGCCGCCTCGCGGGCGGCCAAGAAGTTCATGCAATACGCGTCGATGCTGACGCGCAGCCAGTGCGACCTGGCCGAGTTGTGGGTGTCCACCAAGTGCGGCGAGTCCGATACCACCTCGGGCTGCGGCGCCAATCCCACCGTCGGCAACGCCTTCGACAAACTGTATGCAGCCGGCTGCACGCTGCTGTTCGGCGAGACCTCCGAGATTACCGGCGGCGAACATCTGGTCGCGGCGCGCTGCCGCACGCCGGAAATCGCCGACCAGTTCATGAAGACCTGGTCCGCCTACAACGACTTCATCGTTGCCAACAAGACCGACGACCTCTCCGACTCGCAGCCGACCAAGGGCAACATCACCGGCGGCCTGACCACGATCGAAGAGAAGGCCCTCGGCAACATCCAGAAGATCGGCAAGAAGTGCCTGGTCGACGGCGTGCTGGAGCCGGCGCAGGCGCCGACCGGGCGCGGCCTGTGGTTCATGGACTCGTCTTCCGCGGCCGCCGAGATGGTGACGCTCTGCGGCGCCGCCGGCTTCGCCGTACATTTCTTTCCGACCGGGCAGGGCAACGTGATCGGCAATCCGATCGTGCCGGTGATCAAGCTCTGCGCCAATCCGCGCACGGTGCGAACGATGAGCGAGCACATCGATCTCGACTGCTCGGGTCTGCTGCGCCGCGAACTCAACATGGACGGGGCCGGCGATGCGCTGCTCGACCTGATGATGCAGACGGCCAACGGGCGGCTGACCAATGCGGAAGTCCTCGGCCATCGCGAATTCGTGCTGACCAAGCTCTACCGCAGTGCCTGAGCGAGGCGGAGGGCGCGAGCCCTCCGCACCTGGAACCGAGAAAGAAGCGAGCAAGGGAATGGATCTGCTACGCGTGAAGATTTGGCGCGGCGGCGAGTCGGGTGGGTTTGCGACCTACGACGTGCCGCGTCAGGGCGACCAGACGGTGCTGGATGTGGTGACCTACATCCAGCGGCAACTGGAGCCGAGTCTTGCCTACCGCTTCGCCTGCCGCGTCGGCATGTGCGGCTCCTGCGCCATGACCGTGAACGGCGTCGCGCGCTGGACCTGTCGCACCCATGTCGCGAAAGTCGAGATCGACGGCGGGCTGGAGATTGCGCCGCTGAGAAACCTGCCGGTGATCAAGGATCTGGTCGCCGACATGCGCGAGTTCTTCGGCAAGTGGAAGAAGGCGCGCGGTCACTTCGTCGCCACCGCGACGCGCCGGGACGAATTCGCCAGGATCAGCCCGGAAACGCCCCAGCGCAAGGCGGCGGACGCGGCCATCGAGTGCATCGGCTGCGGCGTCTGCTACGCGTCCTGCGATACGGTTTCCTGGAATCCCGAATATCTCGGGCCGGCCGCATTGAACCGGGCCTGGACCCTCTTCAACGACGTGCGCGACGGCGCCCGCGCCGAGCGCCTGCAAGACGTCGCCGGCGACGCCGGCTGCCAGGGCTGCCATACGCACCTGAGCTGCGGCGAGCGCTGCCCGAAGCGCTTGCAGCCGACGGCGGCGATTGCCGGGCTCAAGCGCGCAACGGCCCTGGCGGCGATGCGAGGGAAGCTGTGAGCGCCAGGCGCGAAGCGCTGCTCTGGCTGGCACAGCGCGCCAGCGCCATGCTGCTGGCCGCGTGCGTGCTGCTGCACTTGGCGACCATGGTCTATGCCGTGCGCAGCGGCCTCTCGGCTGCCGCCATTCTCGGCCGCACCGGCGGCAACCTGGCCTGGGCGGCTGCCTACGCGACCTTCGTGCTGGCGGTGGCGGTACATGCGCCGCTCGGGCTGCGATCCGTCTGCACCGAGTGGTTCGGGTGGCGGGGACGCGCCTGGGACGCAGCGTTTTTGGGCTTCGGCCTGCTGTTGGCCCTGGCCGGCTGGCGCGCGGTGTGGGGAGTGTTTCAATGAGGAACGATCTGCGATCCCGCAACCATCGCTGCTTCTGGGCATTCCTGGTGCATCGGGTTTCCGGCGTGGCGCTGAGCGTGTTTCTGCCGCTGCACTTCTGGGTCCTGGGCCAGGCGCTGGAAGGCGCCGGTCGGCTCGAAAGCTTCCTGCGCTGGACCGATCATCCGCTGGTGAAGTTGTCGGAAATCGGCCTGGTGCTGCTGCTGGCGGCGCACTTGAGCGGCGGCCTGCGCCTGCTGCTGCTGGAGTTCCGGCCCTGGCCGGCCGCGCCGCGATGGCAGCAGGGCGCACTCGCCCTCACGGCGGGAGTTTCCGCTGCCTTCGGACTGCTGTTCGCGCTCAATGTCCTATGAAATCGCCATTCTGGTGGCCGGCGCCTTCGTCGGCGCGGTCGTGTCCGGCAGCAGCGGCTTCGCCTTCGGCGTCGTCAGCAGCGCGGTCTGGCTCCACGTCCTGCCGCCCTTGCGGGCCGTGCCGCTGATCGTGGCGAGCTCGATGATGCTCAACATCGCCTTCACGCTGCACCTGCGGCGCGACATCTCGCTGCGCCGGATA
>JACRIX010000093.1 GCA_016215645.1 Rhodocyclales bacterium | reverse complement strand
TGGTGATCACGCCGCCGTTGGACAGGCTCACCACCACCTCGCTTTGCGCGGCACTGGTCAGGCTCGCGGTGTAGCTGATGCTGCCGCCCTCGACCAGGCTCGGCGTCGCGGAGAGGCTCACCGTGGTCAGGTCGCTCGGTTTGGCAACAGGAACTACCTCAGAAACATTGCTAGTGTTGGGCTCATCAGCCCCATCACCCTGAACCTCATCAATTCTTCCTTGATCTCGGCCTCCAAACTGGTAGCCTAGTGGGTCAATTCCTTCTGCTATTCGCAGGAGCTGGACAAAGGAGTGCCCATCGTCAGTACGGCCAAACACAGCAGGCCGACCGGCTGATGTTTCCTCAAGCAGCCGCTCAAGACTATTGCCTTCAGCAATTGCACGCGAAATCTCTTCGAGCTCGCCAGATTTTCCCGGCATCAGTGCGGCTTCCTTGGAATCGACAAGCCTCCCGCCGAACACCATGCCATCAAGCGTTACCGACTCCTTGTCTCGCAAGAAATACGTAGCTCCGCTATTAAAAGCCAGCTCAACTCGCCCATTGGTTGTCGGAGTCTGAATCACCTCACCTTCAAAAACCGGATCGCCAACCCTAAGTTGTCTTACAGACCCATCCTGCCCCTTCGCAAATACTTGACCTTCGACGGACGCGACTTTGCCGATAATATTCGCCGCATCGGAACGCGAGCCACCAAACGTCATCCCATCCAGAGTTACCGACTCTTTATCACGAAGGAAGTAGGCAACACCATCGCGAAATGCAAGTTCGACGTGCCCTCCGGGCGCCGCCTGAACTACTTCACCTTCGAAAACCGGATCGCCAATCCTCACTTGACGAAGAACACCATCTTCGTTCTTGGCAAACGCCTCACCTTTAACCGACGCTACCTTGCCGATCGGGTTGCCTGTATCAGCCATGATGAACACTCCGCACCTGCATATGGAATGCCGAGAACTCTATCCGCTGATCGAAGGCAAAGCTATTGGACCAAAGGACAGTATCGACCCCAGAACCTTGGAACGGTTCGGAAATGGCCTGAAAATCGGGGGGACAAGCAATCTTCGCTGAGAAATTTTCTCGGCTATCGCTTTAATTCCGAACACAGCGCGGTAAGTACCGCCGGCAGCGCTTGGAACTCAGCAATAGGCCACAGTTGAAGGGCCTATCAACGCTCCGTCAAAGCCGCCTGCTTGGCTCTAAGTACCGGCTTCAACAGATACTCCAAGATGCTCTTTTTACCGGTAACGATATCGACCTCGGCGACCATCCCTGGGATTATGGGAAGATTTGCCCCAAGTGAGGACTTCGCGGTACGAACACGGACAAGAAAAAAAGTGTTTCCACGTTCGTCCGTAATTGAGTCAGCGCCAATGTGTTCAAGCTTCGCATCAAGGCCGCCATAGGTAGAAAAATCGTAGGCAGTAAACTTGACCATTGCAGGCTGTCCAGGCCGAAGAAAGGCAATGTCCTTTGGTGCCACCTTGGCCTCAAGTATCAAAGCATCATCAAGCGGCACAACCTCTACCAAGTCCCGCCCAGGCTGAACCACACCCCCAACCGTATTGACCATCAACCGCTTTACCGTACCCTTTACAGGCGATCGCACAGAAGCGTGCTTTACCTTGTCGGCAAGAGCAACACCCCCTTCAGAAAATGCGTTCAGCTTTGCCATCGTGTCAGCAAGGTCTTTGCGAACCTCATTGCGCGCGTTCAATTCAACTTCCTCAATCTTTCGCGAAGCCTCAGCCATAGCTGCCTGCGAACGCAATATCTGCGCGGCAGCCATATCACGCTCACCCCGAAACCTAGCGGCGTCCCGTTCGAGGCGCAATAATTCCACCTCGGATACGGCGCCAGAACTAATCAGCGGCTTTGTCACTGACAATTCTTTTGCCGTTAACTCATAAGCTTGCGATGCTTGCTCGCGCTTGACGCGCATTTCCGAGAGTTCTTGTTGGCGCTGGATCAACTGCTGACGCGCGATCGATATTTGTGCCTCCACATTCGACCGAGCGGTTTCATAAAGTCTTTGCTCATCCTGTATTGTTTTGGGATCTTCAACCACCACTTCCGGAGGAGGCACAAAAGGGAGCCCCTCGGCTAACGCGCGCAAACGCGCCGCCTTGGTTGTTAGAGCAAGATATTGAGAACGATTCTCACGGACCGAAGATTCAAAGCGTGTTGGATCAACACGAAGAAGAACCTGTCCGGCATCCACAATCTGCCCTTCCCTTACGTTGATTTCCACAACGATACCGCCATCAAGACTCTGTAACACCTGAATCTGACTCGAAGGGATCACCTTGCCCTCACCTTTCGTAATCTCATCCACCAAAGCAACCGCGGTCCACATGACAAACAACGCCAACGCAATAAGGATGGTCTTGACCAAGATCCTTGCGCGCAAGGGCTCCTGGTGAAGCATAAAGTAGTCGGCATCCTTTACAAAATCATGATCGCCACGCGTTGGATCGTCCTTCCACCCAGCCAGCCAACCCTCGAGTCTTGGCTGAAGTCGAACCCGAATTGCCTCAAGGCCGTCATGGAAAATGGAATACATCCCCCAAATACGCTGGACTATTCCGTACTTGTTCAATTTGCTTTTCCTACACGTCCGGCCTGAAGCGAATCAATGACTTGCTGCCGCGGACCATCGGATACAACTTTTCCGTCATCGATCACTATCATGCGGTCGGCCAGATCAATAAGGCTCAAACGATGGGTCACAATAACCATGGTCTTATGTTGCACGAACTGGCTAAGGCTCGTCTTGAAATGGCTCTCAGAAGTGAAATCCATCGAACTCGTAGGCTCGTCCAGCAACAAAATGGGTGGATCCAATAAAATTGCCCTTGCTATCGCAACTCCTTGGCGTTGACCGCCAGACAACGAGGCTCCTCGCTCACCAATCACCATATCGTATCCCTCCGGGTGTCGGTTCGCGAACTCCGACAGACCGCCGATTTCTGCCGCAGTAACTATCGCCAAGTCATCGGCATAAGGTGCCCGCAATGCAATATTTTCTCGTAAGCTGCCATAGAACAACAGCGTATCCTGCTCAACATATCCAACATTGCGCCTAAGATCAGCCGGGTCCAGTTGCCTAAGATCAACGCCATCGAGGAAAACGGCGCCTTCAGTGGGTTGATATAGTCCGAGCATCAATTTATGCAGCGTCGTCTTGCCGGATCCGACGCGTCCCAGAACTACTACCCGTTCTCCTGGCTGAATCCGAAAAGACACATTACGCAAAACTTCTTGCGAATGACCCGGATAGGTGAAAGTCACATTGCGAAATTCGATTTCACCTCGAATCTCAGGACGGTGTATGAACGATGCCTCCTCAGTCCGCTCGCCTGGTGTCGTCATCGTGGTTTCCAGTCCTGCCAAAGCAGTCTTGGCGTTTTCAAATTGCATCAGCAATCCGACAAACTGCCCGAGCGGCGACATTGCCCGCCCCGCCAACATAGTGCAGGCAATCAATCCACCCATGGTTAGCCAACGTTCATTGATCAGATACACGCCAGCGACGATGATCGCCAGGTTAACCAGCTGCGTCAACGTCATTGCCCCATTGACCGCTGATGAAGAAAGCAAGCGCAAACTCGCACTTACTCGTGCCAAGAACGCCGCCGAGTGCTCCCATTTGGCCTGCATCAAGCCTTCAGCACCATTTGCCTTGATCGTCTCTAGCGCAGTCAAACTTTCGATAAGCGTGGCGTTGCGCAACGCAGCAGCGCGGAATGTTGTTTCGGAAAGCTCGCGCATCTTGAACTGTATGACATAGCTGTATATCACCATGCCGACAATCCCGAGTATCGGAAATAGCACCAGCGGCCATGAAATCCAAAGCATGACGGCCAAGAACAGTATCGCAAAAGGGAGGTCGATCAGTGCAGTGACGGTTGCAGACGCAATGAAATCTCTGACGGATTCGAAGGCTCGCAAATTGGCAGCAAAAGAACCTACCGATTCAGGCCGTGCGGCCAAGCGCATCCCCAACACGCGCTCCATTATCAATGCGGAAAGCTTCAGGTCGATGCGTGCGCTTGCGAGATCCACGAAATGTCCTCGCAAAAGGCGGATTACGTAGTCAACCCCCATCACCAACAACAGCCCCCCCGCCAGCATCCACAAGGTTTCAATCGCATTGTTAGGTACCACGCGATCGTAAATGTTCATGGTGAACACAGGCATCGCCAATGCAAATACGTTGACCAAGGCGGCAGCGGCAACAATGTCGCGATAGACGGGAAGCTGATCAATGATTGCGCCCCAGAACCAGTGGCGTTCAGTGACTTCAACCACTTCAGGCGTCCGCTGGTCAAACCGGAAATGCGGGCGCGCGAAAATTGCAATGCCAGTGTAACGCTGCGCCAACGCGTCGCCAGCCAAGGTGACCGCCCCCTGCCCCGCATCCGGAAACAGCAATCTAGCGCCCCCGCCTTCGCCATCCCAACTCAATAATATGCAGGCCTCATTCCCTTTCAGCAAGAGGATTACAGGCAGAAGTGCTGGGTCAATTTTTTCCAGGCCACGGCGAACCAACTTGCTGGCAAAACCTGCCCGCTGAGCAGCGCGAACGAAAAGCGAGGGTGTAAGGCCAGTCGAGGACAGGGGCAAGCCTGCAGTCAAGGCGGCATGGGTACTTGGTCTTCCATGAATCCGAGTAAGTTCGACCAGGCAGTCAAGCAGAGGATCGTGATGCAATAAATCTTCACGCATTCCGTCTACGCGCACATGAGGTGTCGCAGAGGGTGCCTCCCCTGGCAAAGGCGCCACGGTTGATTCAGGCTTCCCAGAATCTTCATGAGGTATATCCTGACTCATCGCCATTCTACCCAAGTAACGAAGTGTACACGCGATGGAATTGGCATACTCGAACAGGAACAACGCAATTGGCCCATGTATGAATTATGCCCTCAATACCCCCTTTCGCGAGGCGCAAATCACATGCAAACCAATTTACGAAGACTTTCGACATTTCCACAGCAAAGGGGTGCTGCGCTGCAGCACCCCTTCACACCCAGAAGCCTAGCAGTTCCGGACGGCATCGATCCAGCATTTCTTGAACCAATACCCTATTGTAGGCATCCATCCCTATCCTTGCAGAGCGGCCTTGATCTGTTCCAGAGTCGATGGATCGTCGATTGTCGTTAGATCGCCCGGATCACGTCCTTCCGCCAGCGCCTGTATTGAACGGCGCAGCATCTTGCCCGAACGAGTCTTGGGTAGTCCGGTAACGAAATGGATATGTTTGGGCCGAGCAATCGCACCAAGGTTACTGTCGACAACCTTCTTGATCTCGGCTTCCAAGGCCGCGCGCAATTCCGGAGTTGCTACCCGCGCCTGATCCTTGACTACGGCAAACGCCACCGGTTCCTGACCTTTCAGCTGGTCATTGACGCCAACCACGGCCACTTCGGCAACTGCATTGTGTGCCTGGACCGCCTCCTCGATCTCACGAGTACCCAATCGATGCCCGGCAACATTGATCACGTCATCGGTACGACCAAGAATATAGTGGTATCCCTCTTCATCCTTGATACCCCAGTCAAATGAGGAATAGACCTGTGGCTCCTTGAACAAGCTGAAATAGGTGCTGACGAAACGTTCATCGTCCCCCCAAATCGTCGAGAGGCAGCCCGGAGGCAATGGCGGCACGATGCCGACAATGCCTTTTTCGTTAGGCTCACAAACCGTGCCGTCCTCGCGGAAGATGCGCAAGTCGTAACCATAAACGGGGAAACTGGGCGTACCGAATTTGATCTTGGAGTCCTCAATCCCGCGCACGGTAGACAGGATCGGCCAACCGGTCTCGGTTTGCCAGTAATTGTCGATAACCGGCAGCTTCAACTCGCCCATGATCCACTCGTGCGTCGGCTGATCAAGCGGCTCACCAGCGAGAAACAGGTGCTTGAGTGAAGATAGATCGTACTTATGCAGCCAGCTGTTGTCGCTCTTCTTCAGCACGCGAACGGCCGTCGGCGCCGAGAACATGACAGTGACCTTGTATTTTTCGACGATATGCCACCATATACCCGGGTCGGGACGGATCGGTGTGCCTTCGTACATGATGGTCGCCATGCCTGCAATCAGCGGACCATAGATGATGTAGCTGTGACCAACGACCCAGCCGATGTCGGAGGTCGAGAACATCGTTTCGCCCTCACCGCCGGTGAAGATATGCTTCATCGAGGCCGCCAGCGCCACGGCATAGCCACCGGTGTCGCGTTGCACCCCCTTTGGCTTTCCCGTGGTACCAGAGGTGTAAAGGATGTAGGAAGGCTCGGTGGATTCCATCCATTCGCAGGGAACATCGGCATTCATGTGCTGGCTGCGCAGCGCCGCGTAATCGACGTCGCGGCCTTCAACACGCGCCCACTCCTTGTCCAAGCCACGGTCAATCATCAGTACCTTGGTGGGTGGGAACTCGGCCAGTTTGCAGGCCTCGTCGAGCAGGTGCTTGTAGGGTACGGCCTTGCCGCCGCGCATGCCGGCATCACTGGAGACGATAAGCTTCGGCTTCGCGTCGTCGATGCGGGTGGCCAGCGAACCGGAGGCAAAGCCGCCAAATACGACAGAATGGATCGCGCCAATGCGGGCACAGGCAAGGATGGCGAAGGTGGCCTCCGCAATCATCGGCATGTAGATCAAGACGCGATCGCCCTTGCCGACACCCAAGGACTTCATGATCGCTGCGGTGCGCACCACTTCGCTCTTTAGTTCAGCGAAACTATAGGATTTTTCTTCGTTCGTCTCAGTCGAGATGTACACAAGTGCTCGGTCATTTGGACGCTTTTCCGCGTGGCGATCGACAGCGTTGTGACACAGATTGGTCTTGCCGCCGACGAACCATTTCGAGAATGGCGGACGCGAAAAATCGCAGATCTGCCGCGGCGGCGTCTGCCAGTCGATCAATTTTGACTGCTCGGCCCAGAATTCGTCCCGCTGTTCAATGGAACGCTGGTGAAAATCGGCATACTTACCCATGACTATCCTCGCTGGTTGGTGACTTATGGTCGTTTGAGTGTCGGACGTTGCTGTGTTGGTGATCACGTAGGGAAATCAACTACCACACGGCCCTTGACGCGACCCTGTATGTAGTCGTCGAATGCAGCCGGGAGATCAGCGAAAGCAATGTGCCGGGTCATCGCACCCAAGTGCCGTGGCTTCATGTCGGTCGCCAGACGTGCCCATACACCGGTGCGATAGGGTTCGCCGATGTAACCGGAGTCGATCCCGAGCAGCGATGCTCCGCGCAAAATGAAGGGCGCCACGGTCGTATTGAAGCTCATGCTGGCCGCCAAGCCGATGCTGGCAATCGTGCCCCCCCGCTTCATCGTGCTGGCAACCCAGGCAAGGTAGTCACCGCCAAGATTGTCGACTGCGCCGGCCCACAACTCCTTACCCAGCGGCTTTATCCTTGCCAGGTCAAGGCTTTGACGAAGCATTACTTGTTTCGCGCCGAGTTCGATGAGATACCCGGTTTCGGCTTCCTTACCTGTTAGCGCAACGACGTCGTAGCCGCGTGAGGCAAGCATGTCGACCGCAAGGCTGCCGACACCACCCGTTGCACCACTAACGATAACCGGACCATTCGCAGGCCTAAGTCCGTTCTCTTCCATGCGCACGATGCCAAGGCCGGCCGTGAACCCGGCAGTACCGAGTGCCATCGCCTCCGAGGCGCTCAGTCCAGCCGGCAGCTTATGTACCCAGGTAGCCGGAATACGTGCCCGTTCCGCATAACCACCGTGGTGGGCAACCCCGATGTCGTAACTGGTCGCCAGAACTTCATCGCCCGAATTGAACCGAGTGTCTGCGCTGCTGATCACCCGCCCTGCCAAGTCGATACCGCCGACACAGGGAAAGCGCCGGACTATCCGCCCGGCACCGGTAGCAGCCAACGCATCCTTGTAGTTGATACTGGAGTGGGTGACTGCGATCGTGACCTCGCCCGGATCAAGCTGTGTCTCGTCCATGTCGACGAATCCGCTGCTGACCTTGTTGCCTTCCTGAGTGACCAGGTAAGCCTTGAATCCCAAGATAGCTTCCTCCTGTGAATGCTCGGTTCATTGCCCGGCGATCTTTGATTTTTCCGGTCCGAAGGCGAAAGATTATATTAAGCCGATGCTTACAGGGCGCTGAATCTGACTCCCCCGGAGCAGCCCCGGGGTTTACGCGAGGAGTGATCGCAGATATAGTCCGACCCCATGCAAGGAATACAACTATATGTCGCGAGGTTATTTTTTCTCGCTGCCGTAGTATTTGTCCCCGCTTCCCATGCCGACGAAACGGTTGAAATACCCCTTTCGCCGTCGGTCTCCTTCGTCGATCGAGCATCCGCTTCTGCCCAGGATGCCATTGACAGCGCGTTGGACTTGCTTGGCATTAGCTATCGACGCGGCGGCAGCTCACCAGAGTCCGGCTTTGACTGCTCGGGATTTGTCAGCCATGTTTTCCGCGAGGGACTCGGTCTTGTACTGCCGCGCAGTTCCAAGGAAATGAGCAAGTCTGGCGAAGTGGTCGGCCGGGAGGAACTCAAACCCGGCGATCTGGTGTTCTTCAACACCATGCGTAGCGCCTTCTCGCACGTCGGGATTTATCTCGGTGAACATCAATTTGTCCATGCCCCCCGTGCCGGTGGTCGTGTCAGGATTGAAGACCTGCGCGAAAGCTATTGGGTCAAGCGCTTCAATGGCGCCCGTCGCATCAACGCCGATTAGAAAGACCACGAATTCTCAATGGCTTTTTTTTGGGCTTGTATATGCGAATGATTCTCAATACAATACCGTTACTACTCCTTCGTTCCGCACAATGACCATGAAAACATCAGCTCTGATCGCATCCGCGTTTGCCGTAGCAGTGGCCCACAGCCTGCCGACTCAGGCCCAGGAAAAGATATTGAATCTTTACTCCGCACGGCACTACCAAACCGACGAAGCGCTTTACGCCAATTTCACCCGACAGACCGGCATCAAGATCAACCGGATCGAAGCCAAAGAGGATGAACTATTGGAGCGCATCCGCAACGAAGGCTCCAAGAGCCCGGCCGATATTTTCATCACGGTAGATGCTGCCCGGCTGGCGAAGGCCGACGAGCTGGGATTGTTCGCACCGGCAAACTCAAAGCTCCTTGCGGATCGCATCCCCGGTCACTTGCGAAGCCCGGACTGGTTCGCATTTTCCACACGGGCCCGAGTGATCATCATCAATCGCGACCTGGTGAAGGTCGACGATGTCCAGACCTATGAAGACTTAGCCGGGCCGAAGCTGAAGGGCAAGGTCTGCTCCCGCTCGGGAAGCCACCCCTACAATCTCTCGTTGATGTCGGCATTGATTGCCCACTTGGGGGAAACCAAGGCCGAAGAATGGGCTCGTGGTGTCGTGGCCAACTTTGCTCGTCCACCCAAAGGCGGCGACACGGACCAGATCAAATCGGTAGCGGCCGGCGAATGTGGCGTCGCCGTTTCCAATACCTATTATCTTGCCCGTCTGCTCCGCTCTGATAAGGCAGAGGATCGCAAACTGATGGAACGAATCACGATCGTCTGGCCCAATCAGAAGAGCTTTGGCGCCCACATAAACATATCCGGCGGCGGCATGCTGAAGACCGCGCCAAACAAGGACTCTGCACAACGATTTCTCGAGTACCTTGCATCTGATGAGGCCCAACGCTACTTTGCCGACGGTAACAATGAATGGCCATCGGTGCCAGCGGTGACGGTAAAGAACTCCGCGCTCGACGCCATGGGCAAGTTCAAAGCCGACGAATTGCCGATAGCAACGCTGGCGAAAAATGCGCCAGCGGCACAGCGCATTTACGACCGCGCCGGCTGGAAATAGCACCAATCGTGTAGCCACCGACGCTATGCGAAGGCCTGGATTGGCGAGCCACCAGCGCTGACGTCCAATTCGGATTGTTCGCACAATTGGAACAAACTGTTGGCACCAAGCCATTTCATCACGTTGGGTTTGTGCCTATAGTGCGGTTTCCCACAACAAATGGAGAACCAAATTGTCAAACCCCGAGATCGCCACCAAGAGCCCATTTGCAGTCAATGTCGAAAAGGGCAAGGACTACTACTGGTGCTCCTGCGGCAAGAGCGCAACGCAACCGTTCTGCGACGGCAGCCATAAAGGTTCGGAATTCGCGCCAACCAAATTTACGGCCGACGAGAGCAAGACCATCTATTTCTGCGGGTGCAAGCACAGCGGCAACGGCGCTCTGTGCGACGGCTCCCACAAGTCGCTTTAGCAGGAGCTCACTTGGCTGCGCCCGGCGGATATCTGCCGGGCCAGCACAATTATCGGCAGCAAACCGACACCGACGATCGCCAGCGCGGCACTTGACGCCTCCGCCAGACGCTCATCCGCCGCGAGCGTAAATGTCTGCGTCGCCAAGGTGTCGAAATTGAAGGGCCGCATCACCAGCGTCGCAGGCAATTCCTTCATTACATCGACGAAAACCAGCAAAGCGGCAGTGAGCAGGCTGCCACGCAATAGTGGCAGATGCACGCGCCGCAACGTCTCCGTCGGGCCGGTCCCCAGACTGCGTGCTGCCGCTTCCATGCTGGGCGTAATGCGCACCAGGCCGGCGTCAACCGTTTGCAGCGCAATGGCCAGAAAGCGCGCGAGGTAGGCGTACACCAGAGCAGCAATTCCACCGGTAAGTATCAATCCCGGATTGGTGCCGCTCAACTGCTGCCATAGATCCGCGAGCCAGTGGTCCAAACGTGTCACCGGAATCAGTACACCGACAGCAATCACGGAACCCGGCACCGCGTAACCCAGGCCGACCACCCGCCCGGCAAGGACGGAGACGCGCCGCCCGTCACGCGCGGCAAAACCAAGTACCAGTGCCATCAGCGCGGCAATAACGGCAGCTACCGTGGCAAGTACAAAACTGTTTCGCGCCAGGACAACGAAACGGCCGGAGAAGCCACCAGCGTCCTCGGACACATCTCCCATCGACAAGCGAATCAGCAATACGGCGGGCAGCACGAAGCCGATCACGACGGGAATCGCACAGCCGATCTGCGCAAGCAGCGCATGCCAGCCGGTCAACACGAGACGCGTGGCCCGGCGCCTGCCGCTGCTGTCATGGTAGCGCGCGCGCCCCCTGCTGACGCGCTCCAGCAGTATCAGCAAGGCGACGAAACCCAACAAAGCTGCCGACAGTTGTGCTGCCGCGACGCGATCACCGAGCGAGAACCATGCGCGGTATATGCCGGTGGTGAAGGTTTGAATCGCAAAGTAGGCCACCGTCCCGTAGTCGGCCAGCGTTTCCATCAGCGCGAGCGCCATACCGGCAGCGATCGCCGGGCGCGCCATGGGAATCGAGATGCGCCACAAACCCTGCCACGGGCTCAAGCCAAGCGCGCGGGCTGCCTCGATCATGCCGCCTGCTCGCTCCAGAAATGCCGTACGCACCAGTAGATACACATAAGGGTAGAGAACGCAGGAGAACAAGATTACCGCGCCGCCCAGCGAGCGAACCTCGGGAAACCAGTAGTCGCCATTTTTCCAGCCAAAGCTTTCACGCAATCCGGTCTGCACCGGCCCGACAAACTGGAAAAAATCGGTATAGGTGTACGCCAGCACATAGGCAGGCATGGCCATTGGCAACAGCAACGCCCATTCCGCAATGCGTCGTCCGGGGAAATCATTGAGCGCCACCAGCCAGGCTGCACCGGTGCCCATCGACGCGACGCCGAAGCCAACACCCAAACAGAGCCAGATCGAATTGGCCATGTACTCCGGCAGCACCGTTGACATCAGGTGCCCCCAGGTGTCTGCGGTTCCACCGCTGAACAAATTGACCCCGACAGCCAACACCGGCAGAGCCACCAGCAATGCGAGCAGGAGGGCGAAAGAATCCAGCGGTGAGGAACTGATTGGGCGAGACACGGCGGGCTGATTATAATTGAGACTCATTCCTACATCAGCGCGGAATACGCTGGCGCCCATGCCTCTGCTGGAAGTCGATCGGGTCAATCATGCCTACGGCAATCATGCCGTGGTCAGGGAATTGACATTTTCCCTGGAGTCCGGAGAGATCGCGTGCCTCCTTGGTGCCTCAGGCTGTGGCAAGACGACAATGTTGCGCCTGATCGCCGGTTTCGAGGCGCCCTCTTCCGGCAGCATCCGTCTCAATGGCAAAACAATCGCCGACAGCAAGGAGCAGGTTCCCGCCGAGGCCAGGCGCATTGGGATGGTGTTCCAGGATTACGCCTTGTTCCCTCATCTGACGATTGCGCAAAACATCGGCTTTGGCCTGCGCAAAGAGTCGGCGCTGGCGAGACGGCGACGCGTCGAGGAAATGCTCGAACTGATCGGCCTGACCAATCGCGGTGAGCGCTATCCTCACGAGCTTTCCGGCGGACAGCAACAACGTGTGGCACTGGCCCGCGCGCTGGCGCCACAACCCCATTTGCTGCTGCTCGATGAGCCGTTTTCGAATCTTGATGTCGAGTTGCGCGAACGCCTCTCCCTGGAAGTTCGCGACATACTGAAACGCGCAGGCATGGCAGCGATCCTCGTCACCCACGACCAGAACGAAGCCTTTGCCGTAGCCGATGTCGTCGGCATTATGCGCGGCGGCCGCATTGAGCAATGGGACACGCCGTACAACCTGTATCATCGACCGGCGACACGCCATGTCGCCGACTTCATCGGGCAAGGCATTTTCCTGCCGGGCGAAGTCCTTTCGCGCAAGGTGGTGGAAGTCGAACTCGGGCGCCTGGATTCCGAGCTGCCCATGGACTGCGCTTCGAGCTGCGTGGAATGCGGCCGCGGTTGCCGGCTTGATGTGCTGCTGCGCCCGGATGACGTGATCCATGACGATGCCAGCGAGGTCAAGGCGGAGGTCGTCGCCAAGGCGTTTCGCGGTGCCCAGTTCCTTTACACCTTGCGCCTCGCGTCCGGTGCCGAGGTTCTCTCGCTGGTGCCCTCACACCACAACCACTCGATCGGCGAAAAAATCGGTATCCGCCTCGATGTCGATCACGTCGTGACCTTCAACCAGGGCAAATGATTCCCTGGCTACCCGGGGAGTGCGTGTTTCCGCCGCTCGAGGTCGCCCTTGCCGACCCCAACGGCCTGCTCGCCGCAGGTGGCGACTTGTCCCCACAACGCATCATTGCCGCCTACCGGCGTGGCATCTTTCCATGGTACTCCGCCGGCGAGCCGATCCTGTGGTGGAGCCCGGACCCACGAATGGTACTGTTTCCGGATGCATTGAAAATCACCCGGTCGCTGACAAAAGCCTTGCGCAACACCGCCTACGAAGTCCGCCTCGACACGGCGTTCCCGTCGGTGATGGCCGCCTGCGCAGAAGTACCCCGCGCAGGTCAGCCCGGCACCTGGATCTCCCGGGAGATGCAGCAGGCCTACACTGAACTTCACCTCTCGGGCTTCGGCCATAGCGTCGAAACCTGGATCGATGGCGAATTGGCGGGCGGGCTCTACGGCATTGCCATCGGACGGGTCTTCTATGGCGAATCAATGTTCTCTCGGCGCCGGGATGCCTCGAAGATCGCCCTGGCCCATCTGTGTGCGCACCTCAAGCGCCGCGGATTCGGCATAATCGACTGCCAGATGGAAACCCGACACCTCGCTTCGCTCGGCGCCCGGCCGATTCCCCGCCGCGAATTCGTGGCGCGCCTGGACGCGCTCTGCGACAACCGCGAACCGGCGGGACCTTGGGCAGCAGATGCCATCGACGGGTACTACAGGTTGCGGCCGTGACCCACCTGCGCGACCTTCCGCCATTTCCGCTGTTGCAGTTCTACGCGACAGCTCCCTATGGCTGCTCGTATCTGCCGGGCCGCATTGCCCGATCGCAGGTTGCCACACCGACCCATCTGATCGACTCCACCACCTACGGCGAACTGGTCCGCGCCGGATTTCGCCGCAGCGGCGTATTCACCTACCGCCCGTATTGCGATGCCTGCCGCGAATGTCAGCCGGTGCGGATCAAGGTTGCCGACTTCGTCCCCAATCGCAGCCAGACCCGTGCGCTCGCGTACCATGCCGATCTGACCGCGAAGGAATCCAGCCTCAGCTTTCGCGAAGAGCATTACCAGCTATACCATCAATACCAGGCGGCGCGCCACTCCGGTGGCGGCATGGACCAGGACAGCCGCGACCAGTACGCCCACTTCCTGTTGCAGACCCATGTCGATAGCCGTTTGATCGAGTTTCGCGAAGGCGAGCAACTGCGCGTCATTTGCATCATCGACGTACTTGCCGACGGCCTGTCGTCTGTCTATACCTTCTACGACCCCGATGTGGCCGGCGCCAGCTATGGCACCTACGCCATTCTCTGGCAGGTCGCGCAATGCCAGCACCTCGGCTTGCCGTGGCTATACCTCGGCTACTGGATCCGCGACAGCCGCAAGATGGCCTATAAGTCGAATTTCCGTCCGCTGGAAGCCCTGCGCCAGGGTGAATGGCGGCCGGTGGAATCCTGAGGACATTGCGCATGGCAATCTGGCACTCGGACTTTCCCCTGGAGGAAGCGAATCGCAGAGGACAAGGCTGCGCCAATGGCAGCCTCGGTATCGAGCTGACCGAGGCTGGCGACGACTATCTCAAGGCGCGCATGCCTGTGGATCAGCGGACCCGCCAACCGGCGGGGGTGCTCCACGGCGGTGTCTCGGTTGTTTTGGCGGAGACACTGGCATCCTGGGCAGCGGCCTTTGTGGTCGACCCAATGAAATTTCATTGCGTCGGGCAGGAGATCAACGCCAATCATGTCAGAGCGGTGGAGCGTGGCTGGGTCTATGGAGTCGCCAGACCGATCCATCTCGGCCGCAGCAGCCATGTCTGGGACGTGCGCATCCATGACGAGAAGGAGCGCCTGGTCTGCGTGTCGCGAGTAACCATGGCCGTGCTATCGACGCCAATGCGCTATTGACTCAGCATGTCCTCGCGCCGCTTGCCGCTGAGCGCCGGCGCTCAATTGGAGGAATGCGTCAAGCCCGGCGCCAGCTGGTTCCCTGTGGCCCGTCTTCCAATACGATGCCCGCGGCCTTGAGTTCATTGCGAATGCGGTCGGACTCGGCGAAGTCCTTCATTTTCTTCGCCGTGGTGCGAGCGCCGACTTTCGCCTCGATTTCATCATTGCTCAGTCCTCCGGCGGGCGCCGCCTGCAAGAACTCCACGGGGTCGCGCTGCAGCAGACCGAGCACACCAGCCAAAGCCTTGAGTTGTGGCGCCAGCGCGATTTCACCGCGATTCACGGCACCGGCCAGATCGAACAGAACCGCCATCGCCTCGGGCGTACCAAAGTCGTCGTCCAAGGCGAGTTTAAAACGCAGCGCATGGCCTTCATCCCACGCTACCGACGTAGTTCCTGTCACCCCCTTGAGGGCCGTATACAGCCTGGTCAGCGCCTGGCGGGCGTCATCGAGATGCACGTCGGAATAGTTCAACGGGCTACGGTAATGGGCGCGCAGGATGAAAAAGCGCACCACTTCGGGATCGTACTTTTTTAGTACTTCGCGAATGGTGAAGAAGTTGCCGAGGGACTTGGACATTTTCTCGTCATCGACCCGCACGAAGCCGTTGTGCATCCAGTAGTTGACGAATTGGCAGTGATGGGCGCCTTCCGACTGGGCAATCTCGTTTTCATGATGGGGAAACTGCAGGTCCTGTCCCCCGCCATGGATATCGAAGTGGCGGCCGAGCAGCTGCGACCCCATGGCCGAGCACTCGATATGCCAGCCGGGGCGCCCCGGTCCCCAGGGTGATTCCCATTTCACTTCGGCGGGCTCATCCTCCCGCGCATGCTTCCACAGGACGAAATCGAGTGGATCCTGCTTGCCGGCCATGACGTCGACACGCTCGCCGGCACGAAGGTCCTCCAGCGACTTTCCGGAAAGCTTGCCGTACCCCTCGAACTTGCGCACCGAGTAGCAGATGTCGCGGTTGTCCGCGACATAGGCGTAGCCATTCCTTTCCAGGGTGGCGATCAGGTCCAGCATCTGTGCCACATAGTCCGTGGCGCGCGGCTCGGCATCAGGCCGCAACACGCCGAGAGCGGCAGCATCCTCATTCATCGCGGCAATGAAACGATCGGTCAGTTGGCGGATCGACTCGCCATTTTCCTGTGCTCGCCTGATGATTTTGTCGTCGATGTCCGTGATGTTGCGTACGTAGGTGAGGGCATAGCCACTGGTCCGCAACCAGCGGGCAACCATGTCGAACACCACCATGACGCGAGCGTGACCGAGATGGCAGAAGTCATAGACCGTCATGCCGCAGACATACATGTTCGCGCGACCGGGCTCGATCGGAACAAAGGCCTGCTTCTCGCGGGCCAGGGTGTTGTAAATCTTCAGCATCGAAAGGACCACTCGCCGGAGGCGGGAAAAGCTGCAAAATGGGCTGGAAAGGCCGGCATTATCAGCCTTTCTATCGAGTGCTTCCGGTTGTGGGGAAGGCGGGCTTCTTGTTAGAATCTGACGCTGAATCCCGCATGTTTTTCCGTGGAACAGGCAGTTTCAGAACAGGCTGAGGCCGTTTTCCACGGCATCGGCAACGCGGCCGCAACACTTTCAATCACAGGCAAACGCCAGCGAGAAGTATATACCATGAGCCAAATCCGCCTCAACGTCACGCGCCTGTTGGCAGCCTTCGCCGCGATGGCAATGCTGCTTGCCGCAACTTCCGCGAGCGCCGACGCCCTGCAGGACATCAGCAAGATGATCAAGCAGGGGCAGCATGCGCAGGCGCTGGAGCAGGTCGATAAATACCTCGCCGGCAAGCCCAAGGACGCGCAGGGGCGTTTCCTCAAGGGCATCATCCTGACCGAGATGAATCGAGCCAACGATGCGATCGGTGTATTCACGAAGCTTACCGAGGAATATCCCGAACTGCCCGAGCCCTACAACAACCTGGCAGTGATTTACGCCCAGCAGAAGCAGTTCGACAAGGCCAAGCAGGCGCTGGAAATGGCCATACGCACCCATCCCTCGTACGCCACAGCGCACGAAAATCTGGGGGATATTTACGCGCGGCTCGCCAGTCAGGCCTACGACAAGGCACTGCAGATCGATTCATCCAACTCCAGCGCTCAAGCCAAGCTCGCCTTGATTCGTGATCTGATGGGCAACAGCCGCCCCGGAAAGGCGACACGCCCGATAGGTGATGCCCGTCCCGCCGATCCGGTCAAAGTTGCCGAAGCGTCCAAGCCGGTGACCGCACCGATCACGGCGGCAGCAACGGCGCCGACAGCGCCTCCGGTGCAGACCAAACCTGTCGAAGCAAGCAAGTCCGCCGAAACACCCAAGCCCGTCACCATCAAGCCGGCCGGCGATGCCGTCGCCGAAGTGACTCGCGCCATTGATCTCTGGGCTGCCGCCTGGTCGCGCAAGGATATCAAGGCTTACCTGGGTGCATACGCCAGGGATTTCAAGACGCCTGCCGGTGAGTCGCGCTCGGCGTGGGATGGCGAGCGCACAAAGCGCATCAACAAGCCCGGTTCGATCCAGGTCAGCTACGAAAGCCTGAAGATATCCATCGACGGCGATACAGCAACGGCCAAGTTCCGCCAGCACTACAAGTCGGCCAATCTCAAGACATCGAGCAACAAGGTGCTCCAGCTAGGCAAGCGTGACGGCAAGTGGCAGATCCTGCAGGAGCGGGTCGGCAGCTGATGGCAGGCTCGATGCGCCGACTGGTCCTTTTTCTCTCGGCGGGAGCCCTTCTTGCCTCGGGACTCGCTGATGCTGCGGGCAAGGCGCCCAAGCACCTGAAGAAGAACAGCAATGCGGTCGAGGCGCATTACACGGATTCCGGCCCCGAACCCTTGCTGGCCAAGGTTTTCGATGCCATCGAGGCCAACAGCCTTGACCTGGCCATGCAGCAGACCGACACGCTGATAAGGGCCTATCCGAATTTTCGCCTGGCGCACCTCGTTCGGGGTGACTTGCTGCTCGCTCGCTCACGTCCGCTCACAAGTTTCGGTCAGGGCGGCGGTTCGACCGCCGGAGAGAAGGTCGCCGACCTGCGCGACGAAGCCATCGTGCGGCTCAAGGGCTACCGTACCAAGCCATCGGCAGACTTCGTTCCGCGCTACTTGCTGCAGATGCATCCGGAACAGAAGCACGCGGTAGTGGTCGACACCCAGAAGTCGCGTCTCTACCTCTATCAGAACGACAAGGGCACACCACGCTTTGTCGCCGACTACTATATTTCCCAAGGCAAGCTTGGTGCCGAGAAGGCACGTGAAGGCGACAAGAAGACACCGGTTGGCGTCTATCACGTCACATCCAGCCTGCCGCGACAAAAGCTCACGGATTTCTACGGCAGCGGCGCCTTCCCCATCAACTACCCGAACGAATGGGACAAGCGTCAGGGCCGCAATGGTCACGGGATCTGGCTTCACGGCACACCGTCGGACACATTCTCGCGTCCGCCAAAAGCCTCGGACGGCTGTGTCGTGCTTGCCAACCAGGACCTCGACTCGCTGGCCAAGAGCCTTCAGGTCGGCCTCACCCCGGTGATCATCAGCAACAGTGTCGAATGGTTGTCGCTCGACGACTGGCAGTCGGAGCGCAGCTCACTGCTGAAAATGATCGAGGAATGGCGCGGTGACTGGGAGAGCCGCAACGTCGATGCCTATGCGAGGCACTATTCACGGAAATTCAATGCCGATGGCCACGGATACCGCGAATGGGTGGAGCACAAGCGCAAGGTAAATTCCGGCAAGAGCTGGATCAAGGTCGGCACCGGCAACATCAGCATGTTCCGCAATCCCGGCAAGGAAGAATACGTCGTCGTCACCTTCGAGCAGGACTATCGCTCCAACAACCTTTCCAACCTGATGAAGAAACGTCAATACTGGATCAAGGAAGGCGGGCGCTGGAAGATCCTCTACGAAGGTGCGGCCTGACCCGAGGCTGCCAGCTTTTCATCGTTCCGGAGGATTCATGCGTCGTCTTTTCCTGCTTGTTGTTGCCTACCTTTACGCCCTCGGGGCCCATGCGGCCAATCCACAACTCGACGTCAAGACCTCGCAGGGCACGCTGACCATCGAGCTTTTTGTCGACAAGGCGCCGACTACGGCGGAAAACTTTCTTCAATATGCCAAAAGCGGATTTTTCGACGGCACGGTGTTTCATCGGGTTATTCCGGGATTCATGATCCAGGGCGGCGGCATGACGCCCGACCTCAAGGAAAAGTCCACGCGCACACCAATCCAGAACGAAGCAAAAAATGGCCTGAAAAACGCACCCGGAACGCTGGCCATGGCGCGTACCAACGACCCGCATTCCGCCAGTGCCCAGTTCTTCATCAACCTCAAGGACAACAGCTTCCTCGACTACCCCGGCCGCGATGGCTGGGGCTATGCCGTATTCGGCAAGGTCGTGCAGGGCTTCGAGGTCGTGGAAAAAATTGCCAGGGTACCGACCGGGAATGCAGGGCCACATCGAGATGTACCCAATACACCGGTAGTGATCGAATCCGTGAAGCTGCTGCCGGCCAAGAAATAGACCAAAGGACCATAACCATGATAAAGCTCACCACCAATCACGGTGTCATCAGCATCGAACTCGACGCTGAAAAAGCCCCCAAGAGCGCGGCGAACTTCCTCGCCTATGTCGAGGCCGGCCATTACGACAACACAATCTTCCACCGCGTCATCGACGGCTTCATGATCCAGGGCGGCGGATTCGAACCGGGCATGGACCAGAAGCCAGTGCGCGAGCCCATCGAAAACGAAGCGAAGAACGGCCTGAAGAACGAGCGCTACTCGGTGGCCATGGCACGCACCTCCGATCCTCACTCGGCCACGGCGCAGTTCTTCATCAACGTTGGCGACAACGACTTCCTCGACAACGACAAGTGCCAGGATGGTTGGGGATATTGCGTCTTCGGCCGGGTCGTCGACGGTCAGGACGTGGTTGACAAGATCAAGGGCGTGAAAACCGGCAACAAGGGCTTCCACCAGAATGTACCGCGCGAGGACGTGATCATCGAGCGCGCCGAAAAGGTCTGATTGACCCGGGTGGTACCGTGACCGAAATTGCCGGCACCGCCCGCTTCATCTCCGACTTGCACCTTCGCGCCGAACGGCCTGACCTGGTGCAACGATTTGCCTCATTCCTCGGCGACACCGCGGCAGCCAACGTCGATTCCCTGTTCATCCTCGGCGACCTGTTCGAATACTGGATAGGCGACGACGACCTGGCCGATCCATTCAACGCCGATGTCTGCGATCTTCTGCGCAGTACGGCGGACATGGGCACCAGCCTGTATTTCATCGCCGGCAATCGTGATTTCCTGATCGGCCCGCGCTTTGCCGCTGCCGCCCGGATGATCCTGCTTGACGATGCGGTGAAAGTCGGCGCTGGTGGCACGGCGACACTGCTGCTGCATGGTGACACCGTCTGCACGGATGACCTGCCCTACCAGGAATTCCGCCACATGGTACGTAGAGAGGAATGGCAGCAGCGCTTTCTGGCCAGACCGCTGGCCGAGCGCCGCGCCGAAGTCGGGGATCTGCGCCGCCGCAGCACCGAGGCGATGCAGGGAAAGACTGCAGAAATCATGGACGCCAATGTCGATGCGATTCGCGCCGCGCTGAGCACGCATGGATGCCGCCGCCTGATCCATGGCCACACCCATCGACCGGGGCACGACACCTATGACTTGCCGTCGGGCCGCGCAGAACGCTACGTGCTCTCCGACTGGGACACCGGGCGCGGTGACGCGCTTGAAATCGGGCCTGCGGGTATCCGCCGGATCGACTTGTCAGCTTAGCCCAGGCCGCGCGCCAAGTCTGCCTGCAGGTCTGCCGGGCTTTCCAGACCGACGGCAATCCGCAACAATCCTTCGCCGATGCCCGACGCCGCACGTGCCTCTGCCGAAATCCGGCCGTGGGTAGTCGATGCCGGATGGGTTATGGTGGTCTTGGTGTCGCCCAGGTTGGCGGTGATCGAGAGCAAGCGACAGTTGTCAACCACACGCCACGCCGCCTCGCGCTCGCCCTTGACGTCGAATGCAACAATGGCACCGCCGCCGGCCTGCTGCCGGCAGGCCAACTGGTACTGTGGGTGCGACGGCAAACCGGGGAAGTACACACGGGCCACGCGCGGATGGGCTTCGAGCCATCGTGCCATATCAAGGGCATTGGCCGATTGCGCGCGCATGCGCACTGCGAGCGTCTCCAGACCCTTGAGGATGACCCAGGCATTGAATGGCGACAGGGTCGGACCGGCTGTACGCAGGAATTTGAAAACTTCCTCCATCAAGGCCTTGTTGCCGCAGACCGCGCCGCCCAGAACCCTGCCCTGGCCATCCAGATACTTGGTGGCCGAGTGAATCACGAGATCCGCGCCGAGCTGCAAAGGACGCTGCAACGCTGGCGTGCAGAAGCAGTTGTCCACCACCAGCAACGCACCACGAGCGTGGGCCACCTTGGCCGCTGCGGCGATATCAAAAACCTCCGTCAGCGGGTTGGATGGCGTCTCGATGAACACCAGTTTGGTAGTCGGTCGCATGGCGGCGCGAAACCCATCGTCCGCCCCCTGATCGACAAAACTGGTGTCAATGCCAAAGCGCGGCAGAATCGTGCCGAACAACTGTTGCGTGGCGCCGAATATGCTGCGCGACGCAACAATGTGTTCGCCCGATTTCATCAGCGCCATCACGGTCGCCATGATCGCTGCCATGCCGCTGGCGGTCGCTATGCAGCCCTCCGCGCCCTCAAGGGCAGCGAGGCGCTCTTGCAGGGTGGTTACCGTCGGATTGGTGAAGCGGGCATAAACGTTGCCCGGCTCCGCCCCGGAGAAACGCGCCGCCGCCTCTGCGGCGCTGCGGAAGACGAAACTCGATGTCAGGTAAAGCGCTTCGGAATGCTCGTTGAACTGGCTACGCTCCTGGCCGGCGCGGACGGCAAGCGTCTCAAACGACCAGTCCGGACTTTCTCCGCTCATCCTGCCTGCACCAGGTTCAAGTCAAGTTGTTCACCGTCGGCGCCATCGAACCCGTCGCTGTCCTCGGACTGGTTCGTCGAAGGCTGGTCGCGCCGGTTCTCGATGAGCTGCAGGTATACCGCGGTCACGTCGCCGGTGATGTAGCTGCCATCGAAGCAGGACGTCTCGAAGCACGTCACCGCCGGGTTGACCTCCCGCACTGCCGCCTTGAGCGCATCCAGATCCTGGTAGATCAACCCGTCGGCGCCAATCTCGCGGCAGATCTCCTCATCGTTGCGGAAGGCGGCGATAAGTTCGCTGCGCGTCGGCATATCAATGCCATAGACATTGGCGAAGCGCACCGGCGGCGAGGCCGACGCGAAATAAACCTTCCTGGCCCCGGCTTCGCGCGCCATCATGATGATCTCGCGACTGGTCGTGCCGCGCACGATCGAGTCGTCGACCAGCAGCACATTTCGCCCCTTGAACTCCTGGCTGATCGCGTTGAGCTTCTGGCGCACGGATTTTCGCCGCGTCGCCTGTCCCGGCATGATGAAGGTGCGGCCGATGTAGCGGTTCTTGACGAAACCTTCGCGATAGGGAAGGTTGAGGCGAGTCGCCAATGCCATTGCCGAGGGCCGGCTCGAATCCGGGATCGGGATCACCGCGTCGATTTCCAGGTGGGGCATGGTCTGGCGAATCTTGTCGGCAAGGTAATTGCCCATCTTGACCCGCGTCTCGTACACCGAAATGCCATCCATCACCGAATCCGGACGCGCCAGGTAGACAAACTCGAACATGCACGGTGCATGAAGCGTCCGATCGGCACATTGCCGGCTGACGAAGTTGCCGCGTATGTCGATCAACACTGCCTCGCCCGGTTCGACATCGCGAAGCATCTTGAAGCCCAGGGTATCGAGGGCGACGCTCTCGGACGCTACGAGGTATTCCATGCCCTGGCTGGTCTGGTTGCGGCCGATCACCAGCGGGCGGATGCCGCTGGGATCACGAAACGCCAGCAGCCCATAGCCGGCGATCATCGCGACCACGGCGTAGGCACCACGCACGCGACGATGCACGCCGGCCACCGCCTTGAAGATGGTCTCGGCATCGACCTGATATTTGGTCGATGCCGCCTGCAGTTCGTGCGCCAGCACGTTGAGCAACACCTCGGAATCCGAATTGGTGTTCATGTGCCGCAAGTCTTGCAGGAACATGTCCTGCTTGAGCTGGTCGGCGTTGGTCAGGTTACCGTTATGCGCCAGCATCAGGCCGAAGGGCGAATTGACATAGAAGGGTTGCGCCTCCGCCGCATTGTCGGCCGAGCCCGCGGTAGGATACCGACAGTGAGCGATACCCCAGTTGCCGACCAGGCTGCGCATGTTGCGCGTACGGAAGACGTCGCGCACCAGGCCGGAACCCTTGTGCATGTGGAATCGGCCACCTTCGGCGGTGGCCACGCCGGCGGCATCCTGGCCGCGATGCTGGAGGACCTGCAGGCCATCGTAGAGCAACTGGTTCACCGGCGTGGTTGCCACCACACCAAGAATTCCGCACATGGTCGTCCTCTATCGATACCGAATCCGTTTTGCCGCATCCGCCGGCAGCCAAGGCTTGGCCGCAAGCACCGCCGTTTCCAGCGGCGGCGTGAGAGTCGCCTCGCGCCACCACTCCGTCGTTGGCAACGGCGTCATCCCCGCTACCAATACCACCAAAAAAACTACCAGCACGCCGCGCAAGGCACCAAATGCACCGCCCAGCAGTCGATCCAGCACTCCCAACCCCGCTGCCTTGAGCAGAAGTTTCAACACCAGGCGCAGGACCGAGAACACCAGCAATACCGCAACGACCACCAGAACATACGCTGCAGCGAGTCGCAGTGCCGGCTCTGCAATCTGCGCCGCCAGCCAGTTTGCCACTTCCGCTGCCTCGGCGCGAGCCACAAGAAACGCCACCACCCACGCCACCAAGGCCAAAATCTCGCTGACCACACCGCGCCACAGCCCCAGCAGCACCGAAAACGCCAACACCGCCAGCACGGCGTAATCGAACACGGCCATCGGCTTACTTCGGCGCTACCGGCCCGTCCACGCCGATAATCTTGATCCGGGCTCGCGCCTTTTCCGCCGCTTCCTGGCTCGGGAATGGACCTGCGCGCACGCGCGTGCGCGATCCCTGTGGCGAATCGTATTTTTCGGTGTAGGCCGGAACATTCACACCCTTGAGCTTGGACAGCAACAATTTGACGTTGCCTGCTTCCTTGTAGGCGCCAAGTTGCACAACCCACTGACCGCCGGCGTCGGCAGCCGGCTTGGCGGCTTGCTTTTCGATGGGCTTGGCAGCGGCCAGCGGCTTTTCGATTGGCTTTGCAGCAGCGGCTGGCTTTTCCGCCACTTTGGCTGCGGGTTTCTCAAATGACTTTGCCGCTGCCGGCGCAGCCTCGACAGCTTTCGCCACCGCGGGAACACCTGCCGTCGCGACGCTTTCGGGAGCTCTTACCTCAGGTTTGGTATCCGGCTTGGCATCCGGCTTGACTTCCGGCACCGGCTCGGCGACGGTCTTCGGTTCGGGGGCCGGCAAGGGGGTCGATACCGACTTACCGGGCATCACCTTGGCGGCCAGGCTGGTCTGATCCTGGCTGGGAATGCGCACCTGAATGTCCTGTCCTACCGGGCGTGGTTCGCGATCCATCACCATCGGCAGGACGATCACCGCGAGCAGAGCCAACGCAATGGCGCCGACCAGCCGCCGGCGAGCGCGCTTTTTCAACTGCAGGTCGGCGTCAGCCGAGGTGTCTTGTTCCGCCATCGTGATTACGCGGTCCGGCCCAGCAAACGCAAGGCCGCAGCAACGGTGAGGAAGGATCCGAAGGCAAGAATTCTATCATCTTGATCTGCGTTCTCCTGCGCCCTGGCCAGCGCCAATTCGGGGGATTCAAACGCTCCCGCAACCGTCAATCCGAGAGCACGCAAACGTGCAGCAAGAAAGTCGGCGCTGGCGGCACGGCGACCGTCGAGAGTGCACGGCAGCCAATGCGTGACGCGACCACGCATGGCGTCAATGACGCCATCGATATCCTTGTCGCCGAGCATGCCGAACACGGCCCAGGTATTACGATGGAAACCCATGTCGCCAAGGTTGGCCGCCAGCACCGTGGCGGCCTGGGGATTGTGCGCAACGTCGAGCACCATCACCGGCCGGCCTGGCAAAACCTGGAAGCGACCGGCGAGTTCGACCTCGCCCAGGCCGCGTCGGATATCCTGCATCGCCACCGGCAACCGGTCGCGCAGCGCATCGAGCGTCGCCATGACGCACGATGCGTTGGCAAGCTGCCGCTCGCCACGCAAGGCCGGGAAAGCCAGTCCGCCACGCCTTTGCTCGCCATTCCAGAACAGCCATTGTCCTTCCTGGCGAAGGTAGCCGAAGTCCTTGCCGAGCAGGCGCAGGACGGCACCTGTTCCCTGGGCATGGTCCAGCAGGCTCACTGGTGGCTTGGGATCGCCGCAGATAGCGGGAATGCCGGCGCGAAATATACCTGCCTTTTCGTGGCCGATCGACTCACGATCCGGCCCAAGGAATTCCATGTGATCAAGATCGATGCCAGTCACGATACTGCAGGATGGCTGATACACGTTGGTCGCATCCAATCGGCCGCCCAGCCCGACCTCGAGAATGATGGCATCGGTCGCAGTTGCCGCAAAAACCTCCCATGCCGCCAATGTCCCAAACTCGAAATAGGTCAGGGCCGTCTCGCCACGCGCCTGCTCTACCCGAGCAAAAGCCGTGCAGAGTTGCTCATCGCTCGCCGCATGGCCATTGACACGTACACGCTCGTTGTAAGCGATGAGATGCGGTGACGTATAGAGCCCAACGCGGTATCCGGCGGCAAGCAGGATGCTCTCGAGCATGGCACAGGTCGAGCCTTTGCCATTGGTGCCACCGACGAGAATCACCGGGCAGAATTCGGTCTGGCCGAGGCCTCGCGTCATCGCCTCGACCCGATCGAGACCAAGTTCGATACCGGCGCTGCCGCGCGGATGCAGCGCGTCGAGATGCGCCAGCCAGCCGCCGAGATCCCGCGGCAATGCCGGCATCAAGCGGCCGGAACGCGTTGCAGCAAAGTCAATAACGCGGCGAGCCTGTCGCGCAGTTCGCGGCGATCGACGATCATGTCGATGGCGCCCTTCTCCAGCAGGAACTCGGCGCGCTGGAAGCCTTCAGGTAGCGTCTCGCGTACTGTCTGCTCGATCACGCGCGGACCGGCAAAACCGATCAGTGCGCCAGGTTCGGCGATCACAACATCACCAACGAAAGCAAACGAGGCGGAAACTCCACCCATGGTCGGATCAGTCAGCAGGGTAATGAATGGCAACTGGTGGCGGGACAACTGGGTTACGGCCGCCGTGGTCTTGGCCATCTGCATCAGGGAAAACAGGCCTTCCTGCATGCGCGCACCGCCCGAGGCGGTGACACAGATAAAAGGCACCTGAGCTTCGATCGCGGCTTTGACGCCACGCACGAAGCGTTCGCCGACCACGGCGCCCATCGAACCGCCGAGGAACTCGAACTCGAAGCAGGCCACCACCACCGGCACGGTCTTGATCGCGCCCTGCATCACTACCATCGCATCGGCCTCACCGGTTTCGTCATTGGCGGTGACCAGCCGATCGATGTAGCGTTTGCTGTCTTTGAACTTCAGCGGATCCATAGGGATGACTTCGCTGCCGATCTCGAAGCGGCCTTCGGGATCGATCAAGGTATCGAGGCGCGCCCGCGCCCGGATCCGAAGATGATGACTGCATTTCGGGCAGACATTCTGGTTGTTTTCCAGGTCAGTGCTGTAAAGCACAGCCTCGCATGCCGGACACTTGGCCCAGAGACCCTCGGGAATGGATTTACGCACGCCCTCCGAGCGCTTGATCTTGGGTGGCAGCAGTTTCTGTAGCCAACTCATGCTGCGGCTCCTTGCTTGCCCGCAACGGCATCCATCGCCGCGCGTATGCCGGAAACAAATTCACGAACCCGCGCCGGAGCTTCGCCCGGCGCGGCATTCTCGATCTCCTCGATGATCCGGCTGCCGATCACCACGGCATCAGCCACCGCACCGACGCGCGCCGCCGCCGCGCCATCACGGATACCGAAGCCGACGCCGACCGGCATGCCGACCTGGTCGCGGATCAGCGGAATGCGTGCCGCGACCTCGTCAAGATCGAGTTTGGCGGAACCGGTGACGCCCTTCAGCGACACATAGTAAATGTAGCCGCTGCCCATGCGGGCAACCTCCGCAAAGCGCTTTTCGCCGGACGTCGGGGCCAGCAGGAAAATTGGATCAATGCCGGCGGCCTTCACCGTCGCGGCAAATCCGGCGCACTCCTCCGGGGGATAGTCGACCACCAATACGCCATCGACACCGGCGATGGCGGCATCACGGGCAAAGGCCTCGACGCCGTAGGCTTCCACGGGGTTGGCATAGCCCATCAACACCACGGGCGTCTTGCCGTCCTGCTTGCGGAACTCGGCGACCAGCGCCAGCACGCGACGCAGGCTCATGCCATGCACCAGTGCGCGTTCAGATGCTCGCTGGATGGTGGGACCATCGGCCATCGGATCGGAAAACGGCACGCCGAGTTCGATGATGTCGGCACCGCCCGCGACCAGCGCCTGCATCAGCGGCAAGGTCTGGTCCGGATGCGGGTCACCTGCGGTGATGAAGGGAATCAGCGCCTTGCGGCCCTGTATGGCGAGACTCTCGAAGGTGGCGGCGATCCGTGACATGGGGCTCAGAAAGTAATGCCGGATTTTTCGGCGACGGTATGCATGTCCTTGTCGCCGCGACCAGACAGATTGACCAGCAGAATCTGGTCGCTGGGCAATGTCGGCGCCAGTTTCGCGGCGTGCGCCAGTGCGTGGCTGGATTCCAGCGCTGGAATGATGCCCTCGAAATGACAAAGATCGTGGAAGGCTTGCAGTGCCTCGGCGTCGGTGATGGTGGCGTATTCGGCGCGACCGCAATCCTTGAGCCAGGCATGCTCGGGGCCGACCCCGGGGTAATCGAGGCCGGCAGAGATCGAGTGGGTCTCGATCACCTGCCCGTTCTCGTCCTGCAGGAGATACGTGCGGTTGCCGTGCAGCACGCCGGATCGACCTGCGGTGAGCGATGCCGAATGCTTGCCGGAGTCGAGACCGTAACCGGAAGCCTCGACGCCGATCAGCTTTACCCCGGCAAACGGAATGTAGGGGTAGAAAATGCCCATCGCGTTGGAGCCGCCGCCGACGCAGGCGATCACCACGTCCGGCTGCCGCCCGGCGAGTTCCGGCATCTGCGTCTTGCATTCCTCGCCGATCACCGCCTGGAAGTCGCGCACCATCATCGGATAGGGGTGTGGCCCGGCCACCGTACCGATGATGTAAAAGGTATTGCCGATGTTGGTGACCCAGTCGCGCATGGCCTCGTTCAGGGCATCCTTGAGCGTCTTCGAACCCGACTCGACCGGCACCACCGTGGCGCCGAGCAGTTTCATGCGATAGACGTTGGCGGCCTGTCGCTTGACATCCTCCGAACCCATGTAGACCACGCATTCCATGCCATAGCGCGCCGCCACGGTTGCAGTCGCGACGCCGTGCTGGCCGGCACCGGTTTCGGCGATCACGCGCGGCTTGCCCATGCGCCGCGCCAGCAGGGCCTGGCCGATGCAGTTGTTGATCTTGTGCGCGCCGGTGTGGTTGAGATCTTCGCGTTTGAGGTAGATCTGCGCGCCGCCGAGCAGGCCGGACCAGCGCTTGGCGTGATACACCGGACTGGGGCGGCCGACGTAGTGCTTGAGTTCGTATTCGAACTCGGCACGGAAGGCCGGATCGGCCTGTGCCGCCTCATAGGCTTCGCGCAGTTCGGTGAGCGCCGGCATCAGGGTCTCGGCAACAAAAATGCCGCCATAGGGTCCGAAATGCCCTCCCGCGTCAGGCAGTCGGTAAGGCAGGTCCTGCATCTGCATCTCGCACTCCGGCAATGAATTCAGAAATTTTCCGCATGTCCTTGATGCCCTTGCCGCTTTCCACCCCGCTGCTGACATCGACCGCCCACGGCTTTACCCTTCGTATGGCTTCGCGGACATTGCCGGGATGCAGGCCGCCAGAAAGAATCACGGGCAGCGGCAGTGACGGCGGAATCAGCGACCAGTCAAAAGATTGACCACCTCCGCCATAGCCCTCGACATGGGCGTCAAGCAAAAGGCCCGCAATCCCCGGGGCGCTTACAAAAGCTCCGGCGTATTCTAACAAATCGATCCCCGGCTTGACCCGCGCGGCCTTGATCCAAGGATGGTGAAAAGCCGCGCAGCAGGCCGCGTTTTCGTCGCCATGGAATTGCAGCAGATCGAGCGGAACCTGGTCCAGCACGGCCGCAATGACAGCGGCCGGCTCATTGACGAACAAGCCCACGGTCTTGACGAAGGCCGGCACACGCGCCACCAGTTGCGCCGCCCGCTCGGGGGTCACGTAGCGGGGGCTCGGACCAAAAAACACAAACCCCAAGGCATCGGCGCCGGCAGCGACGGCAGCGTCAAGGTCTTCTTCACGGGTTATGCCGCAAATCTTGATTCGGGTTCGAGTCATGGCTCAGTGGTGACCAGAAACGCCGTGCCGTCAGCGCCGACTTTCGGAATGTCGGCTTGCCCGGCGCTCAACTGCCAAACCGGATCATAGTCGACACCAGCGAAGTACAAACCCGCCGCGCCAAATGTGGGCGCCGCCTGGCTGCGGTCGCGCCGTGCAAGCAGTTCGGCGAGCCATTCCGGCGGACGAGCACCCTTGCCGACGTAGACCAGCGCACCGACGATATTGCGCACCATGTGGTGAAGGAAGGCGCTGGCAGCAAAATCGAAGACGATGGTTTCGCCATGGCGCGTCACGCTGGCTACGCGCAACTGTTTGACAGGTGATTTCGCTTGACACTCGGCCGAGCGAAACGCCGAGAAATCGAACTCGCCCAACAACAGGGAGGCGGCTTGTGCCATCGCCATTTCGTCCAGCGGATGGTGAAACCAGCCCACCCTGCCCGCCAGCAGGCCTGGCCGCTGCGGCCGGTTGAGCAACAGATAGCGATAATGGCGGCCGCGTGCAGAAAAACGCGCATGGAAATCATCGGGCACGCTCTTGGCCCAGCGCACCGCAACGCTGGCGGGAAGATGCGCGTTTACCCCCCGCACCCAGGCGCTGTCGGGACGACGCGACTCGGTGTCGAAATGGACGACCTGCTCGATGGCGTGAACGCCGGCATCGGTGCGTCCGGCGCAAATCACGCGCGTTGGGGCGTCGGCAACGATGCCCAGAGCGGCCTCGACGGCGTCCTGTACAGACCCGCCACCCGCCTGCGATTGCCAGCCGCAAAAGGTCGCACCATCGTATTCAATACCGAGGGCGTATCTCATGCCAGTGCGGCAAGCACCAGAAGCAGGGCACTTCCGATAGCCGCCACGAAATCCGCCGGGCCGTGTCCGGCAAGGGGTAGCGACAGACTTTCGGGATTCGCGGCAGGGTCATTTTCGCGCTGACGTACCGCCTCGACCTCCTCCAGCGTCAGCATCATGCGCACCGCCAGACGGTCACGAAAACCTTCTGGCAACCGAAGCGGCGCCAGCAGGGTGCGCAGTCCGGAAACCAGAGCCGGCGGCGCCAGCGCACTGATCAAGGACGCGACGGTGGCGATTGCGATCAATAGCCGCGCAATGCTCTCAGCCGCGAGCATCAACCCTTCCTGGGTCGCGAACGGCACGCCAGAGACCGGCGTCCCCGGCGTCATCCAGCCGAAGAGCACCAGCATCGTGAGCAGCAGCCAGCGGCTGCGCCGCAGAATGCCGATGAAATACTGCCGCGCCAGACCAAACGAGAACGCACTGCTGGCAATGCCGAGCAACAGCAGAAACATGCCGCTGCGCGTCGACGCGGCAAGCAGAAATGCAAAGCCGAGCAGGATCAGACTGGCAGGATGCAGGTGTCTCACGGGGAAAACACCCCGGCGTCGAAGCGCCGGGGTTTGACCGGACTCAGCCCAGTGCCGAGAGCTTGGCGCGCGCGGCGTCCTTCTGGGCAGGGCTGCCCTCATTCGCAGCCTCCTGGTACAACTCGCGAGCACCATCGCGATCGCCCATTTCCTCATAGGCTGCCGCCAGTTCCAGCTTGGTCGCGACTTCCGGATTGTCCGGCACGTCCGGTGCCGGGGCGGTCGGCGCAGGTACATCGAGTTCCAGGCTAAGGCCGCCAAGATCCAGGGGACGTGCGGCCGGTGCAGTCTCAAGTTCAGGAATGTCGACAGACATTTCCGGCAGCGCCGCCGCCATGGGTTCAGGAGCAGGAGCCACCGGTTCGGACGCGCCCAGATCGAAGCTGAAATCGATGGCATTGCCGTCGGCGGCAGGTCCTGCCGCCACCGGTGCCGCTTCTGCCGCAGGCGCTGCTGGTGCGTCAGCAGTCAAGGGGAAATCCAGCCCGCCCGAGTCCATGTCCACAGCCGCGGGTGCCGTACCGGGCATTTCAAAATCAATGTCGAGCGCCAGGTCATCGCTCCTGGGCGCATCTGCAACCGCCGCCGGCGTCGCCGGGCCCGAATCGGAACCCAGGTCAAGGTCGAAATCAAGCCCTGAGGATTCGGCGACAGTTTCCGCCGCCACCGCGGCAGCCGCGGGGGCCGCCTTGGCACCGATGTCGAGGTCGAAGTCCAGAGCCGACGTTTCGGCAGCGGCAATTTCGGCCGCAGAGGCGGCAGCAGCTTCGCCAGCCGCTACTGCGGCGGCCGCCGCGCCCCCGTGAAGGATGGTGGTCGCCTGAAGGTCAATCACTGCGGTCGCATTCGCATCCGCTGGCGACGCCGAACCGTAAAGGCTATTCGCGGGATCAACTGCCGCACCCATGGCGGAGACCTTTTCCCAGGTCTCGCCACTACCACCGGTCAAGCCGTGAACTTCCTTCGCCACGGACTCGAACTTCGCCGCATCCTTGCGGCCGGAATAAATCTCGAGCAGCTTCATGCGAATCGGTATGGCCTGGGGTTGCGGGTCGACGCTCAAGGCATCAAGGAGTATTTCTTCGGCCTGGGCATCCCGACCGAAGGCAAGGAAGGTGTCGGCCTCGACCACCGGATCGACAGTATCCTGGGCCGCAACCATGCCCATGCCGGTGGTACTGAACTGGCTGGTCTCCTGCTCGCTCGGCGGCGGAGCAACGGTTGTGCTGCTGAATACGGAATGTGCCGAAAGATCGGCTTCGCCCAAAGGCGCGTTCGCCGCTGAACTGGCCGCTTTCTTTTTTCGGTAGGCGGAAATGCCCAGCCAGCCAAAGAGCAACGCCAGAACCGCACCACCACCGAACACCAGCGGAGCGTTTTCCTCGATGAAGTCGGGTTCCGGCGGAGGCGGCGGCGGTGGCGCGGCTTTCTTCTTCGGCGGGGGCGGCTTGTCGCCTTCGGCAGGTTTGGGTGCCGCCGGGTCTACGGGCTTCGCGCCATCGATCGGCTTGGCTGTCTCGGCCGGTTTGACGACGTCCGCAGGCTTGGCGATCTCGGCGGGTTTGGGTACATCTGCGGGCTTGGCGGCTTCAGCAGGCTTCACCGCGGGCACCGGAGCAGGTTCCGGCTTCTTCGCTTCCGCGGCCGCCGGCTTGGCGGCCTGAGCCGCCGCCTGAAGATCGGCACCACCCTTGCTCTTCAGCTCGGCCAGCTTCTTGAGATCATTGAGGTTCTTTTCAAGCTCGGCAATGCGGGTCCCCGCCTCCTTCAGCGCACGATCGCGCGCAACCAGATCTTCTTCAAGCGAGGCAATCCGGCCTTGCAGCGGCTTGCCCTTGGCGTCCCGTGTCACTTCGGTACGCGATACCTCAAGCTTGTCCCTGCCGGACGGTGCAGGAGTCTTGTCCTCGACCTTGGGTGCGATCTTTCCTGTGACTTCCTGCTTTGCCCCCGCGTCACGTGCAGGTGACGCAGCAGCCGCAGCGGCGAGACGCTGGCGATAGGCATTGAAATCCACCGCCTGGGCGACGACTTCCTTGCGAGCCTCCGTCGGTGAAACCTTGCTTGCCGCGTCGGCATCCGGTATCGAGAGAATCTTGCCGGCCTTCAGACGGTTCATGTTGCCGCCGTCAAAGGCATCCTGATTGTTGCGGAACAAAGATACCAGCATCTGATCTAGGCTGACTCCAGCGGGAGCTGTCTGAGCCGCAATCTTGCCCAGCGTATCGCCGGCAACAACCGTGCGCGACGCCGAGACCGATGCCTTGGGGGCCGGCACAACAGCGCGCTCCGTGGCAAGCGGCGGACGACTCTCCGTCACCGCGCGGGTCAGCGTATCTGCAGCCGCAGGTTTCGCCGCGGGTTTTACGTCGGCCACCGGCGGCGCGACCGGTGCAGGAACGGGAGGCGCCTTTACCAACAAGTCGGGCGGATCGAGCAGGAACGTGTATTCACGAACCAGGCGCCCGGAAGCCCAGTTCAGTTCCACGAGCATGTCAATGAAGGGCTCATTGAGCGGACGATCCGTCGTCAGCTCAATGAAGCGCCGGCCACCGCGCTCCTTGATCTCCTTGGAGAACCGCAGATTTATCAGCGCAGGCGAGTATTCAATGCCGGCTTGTCGGAATGCCTCTACCGAGGCCACGCGGGCCACCAGGGACAATGCCTCGTCCCGGTTCGCAGTCACCTCAAGCTCGGCCCTGAGCGGTTGTCCCAGCGCCGACAGCACGTTGATCTTGCCCAGCCCCGCAGCGTTTGTCGCCAAGGGCAGGACAGCTAAAGCGGCCGCGAGCAAGGTGGCCTTGAAAGGATTTCGCTTGGCAGTATTGGGCACTGTGACTCCCGACGGGCTGTGTCTCATGTTTTAGGTCGAAATAACCTCGCGGTGCCGCCGGGCAATGCGGCGGCGGGTACTGCGACCGTAACTAAAATAACATCATGATGTTAGCGATGCAAGCTCAACTGCCCCATTACATTTTGGACGAGTCTGACGCGCAGCATCAATGCAACAGAATTCGCAACATCCGGCGCAGTGGTTCGGCGGCGCCCCAAAGAAGCTGATCGCCAACCGTAAACGCTGACAAATACTGCGACCCCATGGAAAGCTTGCGCAGGCGGCCAACCGGTACGCTCAACGTCCCGGTCACCGCCGTCGGCGTCAGTTCCTTGAGCGTGACCTCGCGCTGGTTCGGAACCACCTTGACCCAGTCATTGTGCGCCGCGAGCAGGCCGTTAATCTCGTCCAGCGGCACGTCCTTGGTAAGCTTGATGGTGATCGCCTGCGAATGGCAGCGCATGGCGCCGATGCGCACGCACAGACCATCCACCGGGATCGGCGTGGCCGAACGGCCGAGGATCTTGTTGGTTTCGGCTTCGCCCTTCCACTCTTCGCGGCTCTGGCCGTTGCCGAGGTCCTTGTCGATCCAGGGAATAAGGGATCCGGCCAGCGGCACACCGAAATTGGCCGTAGGAAAATTCTCGTCGCGCAGGATGCCCGCCACTTCGCGGTCGATGTCGAGGATGGCCGAGGCCGGATCGTCGAGCAGACCCTTGACCACACGGTGTGCCTCACCCATCTGCGACAACAGCTCGCGCATGTTCTGCGCACCGGCACCGGAGGCTGCCTGGTAGGTCATCGACGTCATCCACTCAATGTAGCCGGCCTTGAACAGGCCGCCCAGCGCCATCAGCATCAGGCTGACCGTGCAGTTGCCGCCGATCCAGTTGCGCCCGCCCCGGGCCAGGGCGTCCTTGATCACATCCATGTTCACCGGATCAAGGATGATGACCGCATCGTCCTTCATGCGCAGCGTGGACGCGGCATCGATCCAATGGCCCTTCCAGCCCGACTCGCGCAGCTTCGGGAAAACCTCGGTGGTGTAGTCACCACCCTGGCAACTGATGATGATGTCGAGCGACTTCAGTTCGGCTATGTCCTTCGCGTCCTTGAGCGCGGGCGCCCCGGCGGCGAAATCGGGGGCCTTGCCACCGACATTGGATGTGGTGAAAAACACCGGCTCGATATGCGCGAAGTCGTTCTCCTCGCGCATGCGCTGCATCAGCACGGATCCCACCATGCCCCGCCATCCCACCAGACCTACACGCTTCATGATCGCTTTCTCTTTTCCGATTTACAGTGCCGCGAGTACCGCGTCGCCCATTTCCCTGGTTCCCACCCGCGTCGTGCCGGGTTCGTAAATATCGCCCGTGCGCAGACCTTGCGCCAGGACTTTCTTCACGGCCACCTCGATGCCTTGCGCCGCCGCCTCATTGGCGAAAGTGTAGCGCAGCATCATGGCTGCGGAAAGGATCGTCGCCAATGGATTGGCCACGCCCTTGCCGGCAATGTCCGGCGCAGAACCGTGCGAGGGCTCGTAGAGGCCCTTGTTGTCTGCATCGAGCGAGGCCGAGGGCAACATGCCGATCGAGCCGGTCAGCATCGAGGCTTCGTCGGAAAGGATGTCGCCGAACATGTTGCCGGTAACCATGACGTCGAACTGCTTGGGATTCTTCACCAACTGCATGGCGGCGTTGTCCACCAGCATGTGGCTGAGTTCGACATCCGGATACTCCTTTGCCGTCTCGGTAGCCACGTCGCGCCAGAGCTGGGTGCATTCGAGCACGTTCATCTTGTCCACCGAGCAGACCTTACGATTGCGCTTGCGCGCCGCGTCGAAGGCCACGCGCACGATGCGGCGGATTTCGCTCTCGGTGTAGTGCATGGTGTTGAAGCCGTAGCGCTGCTTCAAGCCATCGACCTCGCGCATTTCGATGCCGCGCGGCTGGCCGAAGTAGATGTCGCCGGTGAGTTCGCGCACGATGAGGATGTCGAGCCCGGCCACGACTTCGGGCTTCAGCGTCGATGCATTGGCCAGTTCCGGGTAGAGGATGGCCGGGCGCAAGTTGGCGAACAGGCCGAGGTCCTTGCGGATGCGCAGCAGGCCGCGTTCGGGACGCAGCTCGCGTGGATTGTTGTCCCACTGCGGACCGCCGACGGCACCGAGCAACACGGCATCAGCCTCCTTGGCCAGCTTCTGTGTGGCATCGGGGAAGGGATCCCTGGCCGCATCGATGGCGCAACCGCCGAGCAGTGCCTCTTCCATTTCCAGCTTGAGGTCCAGCGCCTTGAGCACGCGCACGGCCTCGGCCATGATTTCCGGCCCGATACCGTCACCGGGCAATACACAGATCTTCATTGCTTACCTCTAGGAAAAGAGCCAGGGCTGCTCGCTGCGGCGCCGGGCTTCGAATTCGCGGATCTTCTCGGCATGACGCAGGGTCAGGCCGATGTCGTCCCAGCCGTTCAGCAGGCATTCCTTGCGGAAGGGGTCGACATCGAAGGGAATGGGATGACCATCGGGACGCACGATCTTCTGCGCCGCCAGATCGACCGTCAGGCGATAGCCGGGCGAATGCTCGGTCAGGCCGAACAGCGCGTCCATCTCGGCCTTGGGCACCACGATGGGCAACAGACCGTTCTTGAAACAGTTGTTGTAGAAGATGTCGGCGAAGGACTCGGCGAGGATGGCGCGGAAGCCGAAGTCCTGCAACGCCCACGGCGCGTGCTCGCGCGAGGAACCGCAACCGAAATTACTGCGCGCCAGCAGGATGGACGCGCCCTGGTAGCGATCCTGGTTGAGCACGAAGTTGGGGTTCCTTGGACGCCTGCTGTTGTCCTGGCCCGGTTCGCCCTGGTCCATGTAACGCCACTCGTCGAAGGCATTGGGACCGAAACCCGAACGCTTGATCGACTTGAGGAACTGCTTGGGAATGATGGCGTCGGTATCGACGTTGGCGCGATCGAGCGGCGCGACAAGGCCATCGAGCTTGATGAACTTTTCCATGGTCGGTCCTAGGAAAGCTGCCGGACGTCGGCGAAACGCCCCGCGATCGCGGCGGCGGCGGCCATCGCCGGGCTGACGAGGTGGGTGCGGCCACCCGCGCCCTGGCGGCCTTCGAAATTGCGATTCGACGTCGAGGCGCAGCGCTCGCCCGGATTGAGGCGGTCATCGTTCATCGCCAGGCACATCGAACAGCCCGGCTGGCGCCA
Source organism: Rhodocyclales bacterium (assembly GCA_016215645.1). GTDB lineage: Bacteria > Pseudomonadota > Gammaproteobacteria > Burkholderiales > Rhodocyclaceae > Sulfuritalea. The sequence continues at coordinate 60,108 of JACRIX010000093.1, read as the reverse complement.
CTCGAAACCGGCGGCGATGAAAATCTTGTCCAGGCCCTCGGCCTCGGCCTGCTCCTTGATCAGGCCCGAACCCGGCACCACCAGCGCCAGCTTGACGTTGGCCGCGATGTGGCGGCCCTTGGCCACGGCGGCGGCGGCACGCAGATCCTCGATGCGCGAGTTGGTGCACGAGCCGATGAATACCTTGTCGATCGGAATCTGGTCGATGCGCATGCGCGGCGTCAGGCCCATGTATTGCAGCGCGCGGGCCACACCCTCGCTCTTCACCGGGTCCTTGAAGTCCTCGGGCGCCGGCACACTGCCGTCGATGCCGGTGACCATTTCGGGCGAGGTGCCCCAGGTCACTTGCGGCACGATCGCAGCCACGTCGATGTCGATCACGGCATCGAATTTCGCCCCGGCATCCGAGACTAGGCTGCGCCAAGAGGCGACGGCCTCGTCCCAATCATCGCCCCTGGGCGCGAAACCCCGACCCTTGAGATAGGCGATGGTGGTGTCATCGACCGCGACGAAGCCGACGCGGGCACCCGCTTCGATCGCCATGTTGCACACCGTCATGCGGCCCTCCATGGACAGGCCGCGCATCGCCGAACCGCCGAACTCGATGGCATAGCCCGTGCCGCCGGCGGTGCCAATGCGCCCGATCAGGGCCAGCACCAGATCCTTCGCCGTGACGCCAGCGCCGACTTTGCCCTCGAAGCGGACCAGCATGGTCTTGGACTTCTTCTGCAGCAGGCACTGCGTTGCCATCACGTGCTCGACTTCCGAGGTGCCGATGCCGTGCGCCAGGCAGGCGAAGGCGCCGTGGGTCGAGGTATGCGAATCGCCGCAAACCACGGTCATGCCGGGCAGCGTGGCGCCGTTTTCCGGGCCGACGACATGGACGATGCCCTGGCGCTTGTCCTTGAACGGGAAGTAGGCCAGCGCACCGGTTTCACGGATGTTGGCATTCAGCGTCTCGACTTGCTGCCGCGAGATGGGATCGGTGATGCCCTGTTCCCAATGCGAGGTCGGCGTGTTGTGGTCGGCCGTGGCGACGATGGAACTTATGCGCCAGGGCTTGCGCCCGGCAAGTTTCAGACCCTCGAAAGCCTGCGGGCTGGTGACTTCGTGCACCAGGTGGCGATCGATGTAGAGCAGCGCCGTGCCATCGTCTTCGACATGGACCACGTGGCTGTCCCAGAGTTTTTCGTAAAGCGTTCTTGCCATGATGTTCTGTGCTGCGAAAAGGACCGGCAATTATCGCACAGGCGACCCTCCAGAATCCCCCGGAACGCCGCGCCAGACGAGGGCCAGACCGATCAGCGCAAGTCCCGCCGAGGCCGTGTAGGTCAGTGCCGGACCGACGCCTTCCCACATCCAGCCGGCGAGCAGGGCGCCACCGAGGCCGCCGGCGCCGTAGGCAATACTGCCGTAGAGCGCCTGTGCCCTGGCCTGCTGGCCCGGCGCGAACCATTGGTTGAGCGCCGCGACGGTTGCCGCGTGGTGGGCACCGAAGCTTGCCGCGTGCAACAGTTGGGCCAGCACCAGCAGGCCGATCAAGGCCACGCCCCAGCCGATCACCGCGAAGCGAAACACGGCCAGGGCAAAACAGGCCAGAAGCACGGCGCGCAGGGAATAGCGGATCGAGATCCGCGGCATCCAGAGGAAGACGAAGATCTCGGCGACCACACCCAGGGTCCACAGAAAGCCGACCAGGGTCTTGCCGTAGCCCTGGTTCACCAGGTGGATGGAATAAAAGACGTAAAGCGCGCCATGGGCCGCCGTCATCAGCATCGCCGAGGCCATCAGGTAAACGACCTTGCGCTGGCGCAGCACCGCGCCGATTGCGCCTGCGGGGTGGCTGCCATGGCCCTTGACCTCGGTCAGCGTCAGGGCGCTCACCAGGGTGCCGAACAGAATCGCCCAGCTCACCCACAGTTGCGACGTGATCGGCGCCACGTCGAGCAGCAGGCCGACCCCCATCACCGTGAGGATGAAGCCCACCGATCCCCACAGCCGGATGCGCCCGTAGTTCTCGGGCTTGCCGGCGAGGTGGCCCAAGGTCAGGGCTTCCACCAGGGGCAGCGAGGCGCTCCAGAAAAAGTGCAGGACCGAAAGTCCGACCAGCAGGCCGAGAAAATCCTCGGTCAGAAACACCACCGAAAAACTCGCCAGCGACGCCGCCGTGGAGATGACGACGATGCGCACGCGATGCCCGCCGCTGTCCGCCAGCCAGCTCCAGAGCAGCGGCGCCAGCAGGCGCATGAACTGGCCGAGCGACATCAGAACCGCGATGCGGCCGGCGGAAAATCCCAGGGATTGCAGGTAGAGCGCGAAGTACGGCAGGAAGGCGCCGATGAACGCGAAGTACCAGAAATACCAGACGGCCAGACGGCCGTGCGGCTGGAAGGTCAAGCTTTGTGGTTCTGGCCGATGCGGAATGCCATCAGCAAGTGATAGATCTCGTCCTTGAGCTTGACGCGCGCCTTTTTCATGTCCTCGAGCGTGAAGTCGGCCACGGGCATGTCGTGCTCTTCCAGATCCTCGACCTTGCCGGTGAGGCGGTTGTAGCGACCGAACAGGCTGCCGATGTAGCCACCTTCCGCCTTCAGCGCGTCGATGGCGTCGCGCATGCCGGGGAATTCCGTGTAGAGATCGTGGTGATCAACGCGCATGATTTCTTCCCTGAATATTGGTTTGCAGTAGGTCGAAAAAATTCTATCAGCCCTGGCCCGCGATCTTCGGCGTCGGGCAGGTGACGTCAGCGCACTGGGCGCGGTGGCGCAGCGCGGCATCGATCAGCACCAGGGCCAGCATGGCCTCGGCGATCGGCGTGGCGCGAATGCCGACGCAGGGATCGTGGCGGCCAAGGGTGGATATCTCGGTAGGCCCGCCGGCGAGATTGATGGTCCGGCGCGGGATGCGGATGCTGGAGGTCGGCTTCACCGCCATGCGCACCACGACGTCCTGGCCGGTGGATATCCCGCCCAGCACGCCGCCCGCATTGTTGCCGAGAAATCCTTGCGGTGTCAGTTCGTCGCCGTGTTCGCTGCCTTTCTGCGTCACCGAGCGGAAACCGGCGCCGATCTCGACGCCCTTGACGGCATTGATGCCCATCATGGCGTAGGCGATGTCGGCGTCCAGCCGGTCATAGACCGGGTCGCCCCAGCCCACCGGCACGCCGCGCGCCACCACGGTGACTTCGGCGCCCACCGAATCGCCGGATTTGCGCAGGGCATCCATGTAAGTCTCGAGTTCAGGAACGATGGCCGCATTCGGGGCAAAGAAGGGATTGGCGTCAATAGCCGCCTCGTCGGTAAATGGAATCCTTACCTCACCCAACTGGCTCATCCAGCCGCGCAGCGTGATGCCATAGCGTTCCTTCAGCCACTTGCGGGCGACGGCGCCGGCAGCGACTCGCACCGCCGTCTCGCGTGCCGAGGCGCGGCCGCCGCCGCGATGGTCGCGGATGCCATACTTTTGCCAGTAGGTGTAGTCGGCGTGACCCGGGCGGAACTTCTCGGCGATGTCGCCGTAATCCCTGCTGCGCTGGTCCTCGTTGCGGATCAGGAGGCCGATCGGCGTGCCCGTGGTGCGTCCCTCGAAGACGCCGGAGAGAATCTCGACGGTATCGGATTCGCGACGCTGCGTGACATGGCGCGAAGTGCCGGGCTTGCGCCGGTCAAGCTCATGCTGGATGTCCGCGGCCGTGAGTTCCATGCCCGGCGGGCAACCGTCGACGATGCAGCCGATGGCCGGCCCGTGGGACTCGCCAAAGGAGGTGACGCAGAACAGCGAACCAAAGGTATTGCCGGCCATGGGATATTCCAGACTACGAAAAAAAACGGTGGGGCAAGGAAAATCAGCGCTCCAGCAGGGAAAGCTTGCCTTCCTTTTTCAGCCACTCGTCGGCATCGGCCGGGGGTTCCTTGCGCTCGATGATCACCGGCCATTGCTTCGCCAGTTCCGCATTCAGCGTCGTGAAATGTTCCTGTCCCCTGGGCACGTCATCCTCGGCGAAGATCGCCTCGGCCGGGCACTCGGCCACACACAAGGTGCAATCGATGCACTCCTCGGGATCGATGACAAGGAAATTCGGCCCTTCGTGGAAACAATCCACGGGGCAGACATCGACACAGTCGGTGTATTTGCACTTGATGCAGGCTTCGGTGACGACGTAAGTCATGGCTGGGCTCCGGGGACAAGGAACAATTTACCATTGCCGCACAAAAATGGCACATGGACGGCGTTCGCCATGGCGGGTTTTTTTTGCTAGCATTCCGCATGCAGGCGACAGCAGTTGCCTCCTTCCATCGCGCCGCCCGGCTGACGATGCGCATCCCTGATACACCCCTCCGAGGATTTCATGAGCGAACATATTCACCACGTTTCCGACAGCACGTTCAAGGCCGAGGTACTCGACTCGACCGTCCCGACCCTGGTCGACTTCTGGGCCGAGTGGTGCGGCCCCTGCAAGATGATTGCCCCCATCCTGGACGAGGTTGCCAAGGACTATAACGGCAAGCTTCGTGTCGCCAAGCTGAACATCGACGACAACCCCAAGGTTCCCGGCGAGTACGGCATCCGCGGCATCCCGACCCTGCTGCTGTTCAAGGGCGGCGCCGTCGAGGCGCAAAAGGTCGGCGCCCTGTCGAAGTCGCAACTCACCGCTTTCATTGACAGCAACCTCTGATCCCGTTACATTTCGGCCCGGAGTCTGATTCCGGGCCGCCACGGAAACACCAAGAATTATCCGGCGCCCAAGCCTTGGTGGCGTCGAATCGATCTCCCTTCTGACCGAATTCCCACCGGAATTCAACCCCGAGATTCCCCTCTGTTCCGGCGCCAACCGCCGGCATTTCCGCGCAGGAAGTCCATGCACCTATCCGAGCTCAAAGCCCATCATGTCAGCCAACTGCTGGAGATGGCGGCCGCCAACAACATCGAAGGCGCCAACCGCTTGCGCAAGCAGGAACTGATCTATGCGCTGCTGAAAAACCAGGGCAAGAAGGGCGAAACCATCTTTGGCGACGGCGTCCTGGAAATCCTTCCTGACGGCTTCGGTTTCCTGCGCGCGCCCGAGGAGTCCTACCTCGCCAGCACCGACGACATCTACATCAGCCCGAGCCAGGTGCGCCGCTTCAACCTGCGTTCCGGCGACACCATCGAAGGCGAGATCCGCTCCCCCAAAGAGGGCGAGCGCTACTTCGCCCTGGTCAAGGTAGACAAGGTCAATGGCGAATCGCCCGAGGCCTCCAAGCACAAGATCCTGTTCGAGAACCTGACGCCGCTGCACCCCACCGAGCACATGCTGCTTGAGCGCGATATCAAGAGCGAAGAGAACATCACCAGCCGTGTCATCGACATGATCGCTCCGATCGGCAAGGGTCAGCGCGGCCTGCTGGTCGCCAGCCCGAAGAGCGGCAAGACGGTGATGATGCAGCACATCGCCCACGCCATCACCGCCAACCATCCCGACGTCACCCTGATCGTGCTGCTGATCGACGAGCGCCCCGAGGAAGTCACCGAGATGCTGCGCACGGTCAGGGGTGAGGTGATCGCCTCGACCTTCGACGAACCCGCCACGCGCCACGTCCAGGTCGCCGAGATGGTGATCGAAAAGGCCAAGCGCCTTGTCGAACACAAGCGCGACGTGGTCATCCTGCTCGACTCCATCACCCGCCTCGCCCGCGCCTACAACACCGTGCAGCCGGCCTCGGGCAAGGTGTTGACCGGTGGCGTCGACGCCAACGCCCTGCAGAAGCCCAAGCGCTTCTTCGGTGCCGCGCGCAACGTCGAGGAAGGCGGCTCGCTGACCATCATCGCCACCGCCCTGATCGAAACCGGTTCGCGCATGGACGACGTGATCTACGAGGAGTTCAAGGGCACCGGCAACATGGAAATCCACCTTGACCGCAAGATGGCGGAAAAACGCGTCTATCCGGCGATCAACGTCAACCGTTCAGGCACGCGCCGCGAGGAACTGCTGCTGGTCCCCGCCGTGCTGCAGAAAATGTGGATCCTGAGGAAGCTGCTGTACAACATGGACGACATGGAAGCCATGGAGTTCCTGCTGGACAAGGTCAAGGCGACCAAGAACAACGGTGAGTTCTTCGACGCCATGCGTCAGCGGTAAGCCACTCGAATTTGCATCCCTGGACGATTTAGCGGATAATGCCTGGCTCTGTCGGCTCGCCAAACCCACGAGCTGCGCTTGCAAACCAAAGGACACTGAAATGAAAGACGGCATTCACCCCAAGTACGCCGAGATCGAGGTCACTTGCAGCTGCGGCAACACCTTCAAGACCGCCTCGACCAACGTCAAGCCCCTGCACATCGAAGTCTGCTCTTCCTGCCACCCGTTCTACACCGGCAAGCAGAAGATCGTCGACACCGCCGGCCGCGTCGAGCGCTTCCGCCAGAAATACGGCAAGAAGGCCGCCTGAACGCGGAGCTTCCTTGCGTGACGCCGAAAAAGGCAGCTCTCGGGCTGCCTTTTTCCATTCGTTGATCGATGCAAACCCTGATTGAACGCGCCCCGGCCCCCTTGCTGGCGCGTCGCGTCGCATGGATTCTGTGCGCCATCTGGCTGGTGGCCGGCGTGGTTGGCCACGATCCCTGGAAGGTCGACGACGCCTTGCATCTCGGCGTCGCCTGGGGCATGGCCGATGGCAGCTGGCTGGTGCCGCGCATTGCCGGCGATCCCTGGCTGGTCACCCCGCCGCTTTACCACTGGGTCGCGGCGCTCTGCGGCAAGATCTTTGGCATCGTGCTGCCCTGGCACGACGCCGCGCGCCTGGCCTCGGCAATGTTCGGCGGACTCTACCTGATAGTAATTTCGCGCACCGCCTACCGGCTCAACGGCGGCAGCGCCGCGCTCGCCGCACCGCTGCTGGCGATCGGCACCCTGGGTATGCTTGTGCCGCTGCACGATGCCCAGCCGGCCGTCGCCGCCATCGCCGGTTTTGCCATTACGCTGCGCGGCCTCGCCATCTGGCAACAGCATGCCACGCGCGGCGGCGCGATTTTCGGCACTGGCCTGGGCATCAGCTTTCTTGCCGCCGGCAGTGACATCGCGGCCATCGAACTGGCCACCGCGCTGACGCTGATGCTGCATTCCGGCTGGCGCCGGCGCGACAGCCTCAAGGCCTGGCTCATTGCCCTTGGCATTGGCCTGGCGCTGGCCCTGCCGTGGCCGCTGCTGTTGTGGCAACAGGCGCCATCGCTGCTCGACTTGTGGTGGTCCGCGGAACAGGCCAGTCTCGGCTTCCGCGGCGGCCTTGGCGTCAATCACCTCGAAATGCTCGCCTGGGCGGCCTGGCCGGTGCTGCCGCTGGCACTGTGGGCGCTCTGGCTGGAACGACACAATCCGCTGCTGGCGCAGAACGTCCTGATGCTGACCGCCGCCGTCTGGGCCCTGCTGCTGTTCCTCGCCGATTCGCCGAAGCCGGCCACACTGCTGCCGGCCCTGGTGCCGCTGACCCTGCTCGCCGCCGCCGCTGCGGCCCGTCTGCGACGCGGCGCGGCGAATGCCTTCGACTGGTTCGGCATGATGACTTTCAGCCTGGTCGCCGGCCTGATCTGGCTGGGCGGCATCGCCATGCTCACCGGTGAACCGGCGCGCGTGGCCAAGAACTTCAGCAAACCCGCCCCAGGCTTCGTCGCCGAAGCCCACCCCGCGGCCATCCTGCTGGCGATAGCCGCCACGGTGGCCTGGATCACCGTCATGCTGCGCACGCCGCGTTCGCCCTGGCGCGCTGCCGCGCGCTGGAGCGTCGGCCTCACGACCATCTGGGTGTTGCTGATGCTGCTGTGGCTGCCCTGGATCGACTACGGCAAGACGTACCGTGACGCCAGCGCCGACTTGCGCAAGGTGCTCGGCGCCAACCCCGGCTGCGTCGCCCGGCGCGGCCTGGGCCTGGCGCAACGCGCCTCGCTCGACTATTTCAATGGCATCCGCACGGTCGGCGCCAACCGTGCCGCCGGTTGCCGCCACATGATCGTGCAGACCTCACCGGGCGCCGAAAGGGATGTTCCCGGCTGGACCCTGCTCAAGGAAACCTCTCGCCATGGCGACAAGGGCGAGCGGTTGCGGCTGTACCGCCGCGCCGAATGATTACAACTTGATGAAGTGCTCGCGGTAGTACTTCATTTCCTCGATCGATTCGAGGATATCCGCCAGCGCCTCGTGCTTGCCCTGCTTCTTGAGCCCCTTCGCCACCTCGGGCTTCCAGCGCTTGCAAAGCTCCTTCAGCGTCGACACGTCAAGGTTGCGATAGTGGAACCAGTCCTCCAGCTTCGGCATGTAGCGCGCCATGAAGCGGCGGTCCTGGCAGATCGAGTTGCCGCACATCGGTGTTGTCATCTTGGGCACGTGGCGGCGCATGAACTCCAGGGCCTGCTCTTCCACCTGCGCCTCGGTCAGAATCGAGTCCTTGACGCGCTGGATCAGCCCGGACTTGCCATGGGTATTGCGGTTCCACTCGTCCATGCCGTTCAGCACCTCGTCGGATTGATGCACCACCCAGGTCGGCGCCTCGGCAATGATGTCGAGATTGGCGTTGGTCACCACCAGCGCAAGCTCGATGATGCGATCCGTTTCCGGAAAGAGGCCAGTCATTTCCATGTCCAGCCAGACGAGCGCGTTTTGATCCTGTGCCATAATTTTCCGCAGACCATGCCGTGATCGCGGCATTCTCGCACAGCGTTCCGCCCATATGACCCCGCAAACCTTCACCCTGATCTTCGTCACCGCGCTGCTGCTGTCCACCGGCTTGCGGCTCTGGCTGGACTTGCGCCACCTGCGCCACGTCACCGCCCACCGCGATACTGTTCCGGCCGACTTCTTTGGCCGCATCGAACTCGTCGACCACCGCAAGGCCGCCGACTACACCGCCGCCAAGCTTCGCCTGGGCTTCGTCGAGATGCTCATCGACAGCGTGCTGCTGCTCGTGTTTACGCTCGGCGGCGCACTGGCGCTGATCGACGGCGCCTTGCGCAGCTGGCTCGGTGCCGGCCATATGCAGGGCCTGGCACTGTTCGCCGCCGCCGGCCTGATCGGCTTCATCATCGGTCTGCCGGCCAGCCTGTACCGCAGCTTCGTGCTTGAGGAACGCTTCGGCTTCAACAAGCTGACCTGGCCGCTCTGGCTCGCCGATCTCGCCAAAGGCGCGATACTCACCGTCGCCATCGGCGGCCCGCTGCTCTATGCCGTGCTCTGGCTGATGGACGCCATGGGCCGCAACTGGTGGCTCTATGTCTGGCTGCTGTGGCTGGCGACCAACCTGCTGATCCTGTTCCTCTACCCTACCGTCATTGCGCCGCTGTTCAACAAGTTCACCCCGCTGGAAGATGCCTCGCTCAAGGAGCGCATCGAGGCCCTGCTGACGCGCTGCGGATTCGCCAGTTCCGGCCTCTTCGTCATGGACGGCTCGAAGCGCTCGGCCCACGGCAATGCCTATTTCACCGGCTTCGGCCGGGCCAAGCGCATCGTCTTCTTCGACACCCTGCTGGAAAAGCTGGCGCCGCAGGAAATCGAGGCGGTGCTGGCGCACGAGCTCGGCCACTTCCGCCACAAGCACGTGGTCAAGCGCATCGCGCTGATGGGCGTGATGAGCCTCGCCTTCCTCTGGCTGCTCGGCCAGTTGATCGACCAGCCCTGGTTCTACGCAGGCCTGGGAGTCGGCGCTGGCAGCACGGCGATGGGGCTGATGCTGTTCTCGATGGTGCTGCCGATTTTCATGTTCCCGCTGGCGCCACTCACCTCTGCCCTGTCGCGCCAGCACGAATACGAAGCCGACGCCTATGCCGCGCAGCAGACCGCCGCCGCCGACCTGATCGCGGCGCTGGTCAAGCTCTACCGCGACAATGCCGCAACACTGACACCCGACCCGCTGCATTCGCTGTTCCACGATTCGCACCCACCCGCCAGCCAGCGCATCGCGCGGCTGCACCACGCGTAAGGAAGAAATATGAACACGGTCTGCGATCTCGCCAAAGGAAAATGCAAGCCCTGCGAAGGCGGCGTGCCGCCGCTCGCCGACGCCGAAGCCGCGAAGCTTCTGGCCACCCTCGACAGTTGGCAGCGCAGCGGCAACATCATCAACAAAACCTACAAATTCAAGAACTATTACGAGACCATGGCCTTCGTCAATGCCACGGCCTGGATCTCGCACCGCGAAGACCACCACCCCGACCTTGCCGTCGGCTGGGGCCAGTGCACGGTGAGCTATACCACCCATGCCATCGGCGGCCTGTCGGAAAACGACTTCATCTGCGCGGCCAAGATCGATGCCCTGTTCGCGCTGTAACCCTCGTTGAACGCCGCCGGCACCATTGTCGCCGCCTTCGGGCGGCACTATGAGATCGAACTTGCCGACGGCCGCATCGCCACCGGCTACCCGAAAGGCAAGAAAAGCCTGCTGGCCGTCGGCGACGAAGTCCAGCTGAGCCCCGACGGCCAGATCATGGGCCATGGCGCTCGCCGCAGCCTGCTCTACCGCAGCGACGCCTACCGGCAGAAACTGATCGCCGCCAATGCCACGCAACTGCTGCTGGTGGTCGCCACCGACCCGTCGTTCTCCGACATGCTGCTTTCCCGCGCCCTGGTCGCCGCCGAGCACCAGGGCCTCGCCACCACCATCGTGCTCAACAAGTGCGACCTGGTCGCCGCGCTGCCCGCGGCCAGGAAGCTGCTGGCGCCCTACATCGCCTTAGGCTGCCGTGTCGTCGAACTCTCGGCAAGGTTCGATCCCTCGCCCTTGCTGCCGCTGCTGGCCGGCGAAAGCTCGGTGCTGGTGGGCCAGTCCGGCATGGGCAAATCCACCTTGACCAATGCCCTGGTGCCCGGTGCCGCGGCGCCGACGCGCGAACTCTCCACCGCGCTGGATTCCGGCAAGCACACCACCACCTACGCCCGCCTCTACAAGCTTCCCGGTGATACCTGCCCGGGCGGCACCCTGATCGACAGCCCCGGCCTGCAGGAATTCGGCCTCAAGCACCTCACCGCCCAGGAAATCGAGTTCGGTTTCGCCGAGTTTCGCCCTTTCCTCGGCCAGTGCCGCTTCCGCGACTGCCAGCACGACGCCGAGCCCGGCTGCGCGATCAAACAGGCACTTGCAGAAGGCATAATCCATCCTCGCAGACTGGATCACTTCCGCCAATTCATATCCGAATCCCGCCATGGATCGCACTGAGCGCTTCTACAAGATCGACCAGATGATCCACGACCGCAAGCTCGTGCCCTTCGTCGATCTGATGGCGGCCCTTGAAGTCTCGCGCGCGACGCTCAAGCGCGACCTCGAATACATGCGCAACCGGCTCAACGCGCCCATCGTCTGGGACCGCGATGCCGGTGGCTACCGCTTCGACACCCCGCATCCCGATGGTGGCGCCCAGTACGAATTGCCCGGCCTGTGGTTCAACTCAGGCGAGGTGCATGCGCTCCTGACCATGCAGCACCTGCTCACCGACCTCGACCCCGGCGGCATCCTCACGCCGCACATCCAGCCGCTGATCGCGCGGCTGAACAGCCTGCTCGGCAGCGCCGAAAACACCGCCGAGGAAATCCGCCGCCGGGTGATGATCGTCGGCTTGGGCCGCCGCGACCTCAAGCTCGCGCATTTCGAAAAGGTCGGCGCCGCCCTGCTGCGTCGCAAGCGTCTGGCCATCACCTATTTCGCCCGCGGCAGCGGCGAGACCACCGAGCGCGAAGTCTCGCCGCAGCGCCTGGTGTATTACCGCGAGAACTGGTACCTCGATGCCTGGTGCCACCTGCGCAACGACATCCGCAACTTTGCCCTCGATTCGATCCGCGAATGCAACGTCATCGAGAAGAAAGCCCGCGAAGTCTCACATCGCAGCCTGGACGAAGTGCTCGGTGCCGGCTATGGCATCTTCTCCGGGCGCAAGCTGCAGCACGCGAAGCTGCGCTTCACGCCCAAGCGCGCGCGCTGGGTGGCACAGGAAACCTGGCATCCGAAGCAGAAGGGCAGCTTCGATGCCGACGGTTCCTGGCGGCTGGAATTCCCCTACGCCGATCACCGCGAGCTGATCATGGACATCCTCAGGTTCGGCGCCGACGTCGAAGTGCTGGCACCGCCCGACCTGCGGCGCCGCGTGGCCGAGGAAGCGGCACGGCTGACCGCGCTGTATGCCGCAGTGCCAGATACATCGAAATGAAATCGTGGTAGCGTGGCGCCGCGGTTCCAGACAACAAGACAGGCAGCCCCACAGGAGAAAACCATGAACACCGACACACTGTTTCGCACGGCCGCGCTGCTCGGCGCCGCCGCACTTGCCCAGCCCACCCTCGCCCAGAACGTCAAGGTCACCCCGCTCGGCGGCATCGATGGCGAGTTCTGCCCGCTCGATCGCGCCATGATCTTCGAGGACCCGAGCGGCACACGCGTGCTCTACGACCCGGGCCGCACCGTGGCCGGCGCCGACGACCCGCGCCTGGGCAAGATCGACGTCGTCCTGGTCAGCCACATGCACGGCGACCACGTCGGCAACGCCCACAACAAAGCGCCCAACTCCGGCGCCTGCGACAAGCCCGACACCTCGGTCTCGGCCATGCCCAATTCCAGCGCGGTGAACATCGCCGTCGCCAAGGGCGCCAAGATGGTCACCGGCTCGGAAATGGCAGGTTTCTTCGGCAACAAGCTGAAGGCTGCCGGCGGCGACCCGAAGAACTCCATCCTCGCCCGCTTCGGCGCGACGCAGAAGGTCGGCGGTGTGGCCATTTCCACCGTCACCGCGATTCACAGCAATGCCCTCGATCCCGACCTGATCGGCGGCGTGCTCGGCCAATACCTCAAGGACGCCGGCATCGGCGCCTATGTCGGCGAGGCCACGGGCTACGTGCTGAAGTTCAGCAACGGCCTGGTGGCCTACCTTTCCGGCGACACCGGTATCACCGGCGACCAGGACAAGGTGGTGCGCGGCCACTACAACGCCAAGCTGGCGGTGATGAACATCGGCGACACCTTCACCACCGGCCCGACCGAGGCGGCCTATGTGATCAACGACCTGGTCAAGCCGAATGCGGTGATCGCCTCGCATGCCAATGAAGTCGGCACCGTCGGCGGCAAGGTGCGCGCGGGTTCGCGCACCGAGACTTTCATCAAGGCCAGCAAGGTGCCCGTGCATGTGCCGCTGTCGGGCAAGACCATGGAGTTCAATGCCGACGGCAAGTGCGTCGGCGGTTGCTGAGCGGCCCAGGGCATTGACGGGGCGGCGCGGGAATCCGCGCCGCCCTTTTTTATTGGCGGGCTGGGTTGGCTACCGGGTTTGCCAATTCCACCCCCTCGATGCCGTGCCGGCGCAGTGACTCGGCAATGAAGCCCGAGGCCTTCATCTCCTCGACGAAGTTCCGCAGATACGCCGCTCCATCCGCGCGCCCCCTGGGCAGCGCCATGGCCTGGCGGATTTCCATGAAGCGCCCGTCGAGCAGGCGCAGGCCGGGCAGGCGTGCGGCATCGGCCTGCATCTGTTGCTTCACGCCGGCGGCGACCTCAAGCTTCTGCGCCACCATGGCATCGGCCACGGCCTGCGACGTCGGTGCATGCACCAGCGTTGCCTGCTTCAAGGCCCGCGTTAGATACAAGTCATAGGCGCTGCCTTTCGCCGCCGCCACGCGCACGCCCGCGCGATCCACCTCGTCGTTACGGCGGATCGGCGAGCCCTGCGGCACCAGATAGGCGCCCTCGATGATCAGGTAAGGCGCAGTGAATTCGGTATCCGCCGCCCGCACCGGGTCGATGGCGAAAAAGCCCACGTCCCACTCGCCGGCCTTGATGCCTTCGACCACCTTGCCTGCCGCGGTGTAGATCACCGGTTCCAGCGGCACGCCAAGACGCCGCGCCAGCTCGCGCGCCAGATCCACCGAAACGCCGCGCGGACCGCCCTCGGCATCGCGCGTCGCCAGCAGCGGATTGCCGTAATTGATTGCCGCGCGCAGCGTGCCGTTCGGCGCCAGTTGCGCCACGGCAAGAGTCGGCGCTGGCGGTACGGCGGCGCAGGCCGCCATGAGCCCTGCCGCCAGTATCCGCACGCCCGTCCCCCAACCCGTCACGCGCCTCATGGCTGCCCCAATCGAATCGAAGGGAATCACTGTACACTCGCCCGCCATGCCTGCCAAACCAAACAACTGCGCCACGGCGCGTCGCTGATGCCCGCCAGCCTCGAAGGCCAGCTGGTCGTCGCGCTTTCCTCGCGCGCGCTGTTCGATTTCGAAGAGGAGAACCGCGTCTTCGAAGACCAGGACGATTCCGCCTACATGCGCCTGCAACTGGAACGCATGGACCAGCCGGCGCGGCCCGGCGTCGCCTTCCCGCTGGTGCAGAAGCTGCTGGCCTTCAACACCCCCGAGCGGCAGCGCGTCGCCGTGGTGATCCTCTCGCGCAACGACCCGGTCTCCGGCCTGCGCATCTTCCGCTCCGCCAGTGCCGCTGGCATGCCGCTGGAGCGTGGCGTCTTCACCCGTGGCCGCCCGCCCTTCAGCTACCTCAAGCCGCTGGGCGCCAACCTCTTCCTCTCGGCCAACGAGGCCGACGTGCGCGCCGCACTCGAAGGCGGCTTCCCCGCCGCGCGCGTGTATTCGACGACACTGAGCGAAGCCGAGCAGCACCCGCAGGAAGTGCGCATCGCCTTCGACGGCGACGCCGTGCTGTTTTCCGACGAAGCCGAGCGCGTCTTCCAGGAACAGGGCCTCGTCGCCTTCCAGGACCACGAGGAACGCCGCGCCCTGCAACCGCTGCCGCCCGGCCCCTTCATGCCGTTGCTCGAAGCCCTGCACCGCCTGCGCGCCGACAGCGATGGCTGCCCGATGAAAATCCGCACCGCGCTGGTCACCGCGCGCAGCGCCCCCGCCCACGAACGCGCGATCCGCACCCTGATGGAATGGAAAGTCGAAGTCGATGAAGCCATGTTCCTCGGCGGCCTGGAGAAGTCACGCTTCCTCTGCGAGTTCGAACCCGACTTTTTCTTCGACGACCAGACAAGGCACTGCGAGCCGGCGTCAAGGCTGGTGCCGACGGGGCATGTGGTCAGCGGGGTGGCGAACTTTCGATAAGCGGCACGGAAGTGTCATTCGAGGCGCAGCGGTAGCACGGCCGTTTCAACGCCGCATGACGACCTGCGGACCTTCATTGACACCGGCGTCCAGCAGTTCACTGCAACGGACGTTGGCGCCTTGCACGGGCCAGGTATTCATGGCGCATTTCTCCGATGACGAATATGGGCGGACCCAGCCGGAGTGCACATCGTCTGCGGCGATTTGCGGGCGGCGTCTGAAAGTCGGCGCCGACGACACGGCGACGAGGCCGTCAGCCGCCAGAACGTTCGCGCTTCGTCGCCGGCACCCAGATCCGCTCTGCAAGCAAGCCGAGGATCAGGCAGGCGCGCGCAGCGGCGGAACGTTCAGGTGCTGCCCCACTGGGCGGTGCCGATGCCGTCGCCGAGGTCGGCCTCGACCAGGCGGCGGCGGACCGCGAGCAGCTTTTCGAGCAGCGCCGGCTCGGCCCGCGCGTAGGCGTCGGCATCGGGCACCCGCTTGACGACGACGCCGAGCAGTTCGGTGATGGCGTTGCCGATCGAATTCTGGCTGATGGTGACGATCAGCTCGCCGGCGTCGTTACGGTAAAGCAGCTGCTTGAACGCCGGTTGCCAGCGTATGGCATTCGCGTAGCGGGCATCGGTGATGCACCGGTCGCGCACCATTTTCGCGGTCTTGAGGAAATCGTTGTTGAATTGCAGCCTTTCCTCGACCAGCGCGGGGAAGGAAATTGCGCCCGGCAAGGGGGCATTGCGGGTCGACACCTGCGAGAAGAAGCAGCGGTAGAAATCGATGAAGCCCTTGAGCAGCATGTCGTATTCGCGCCAGAAGCGGACGTCCTTCAGGGCCGCGGCGCCGCCGTCGACCTTCCAGCCCGGCAGGCCCTGCGGATAGCCGGTCAGGGCCAGCCTGCAGCCGGCATCAGGGCAGGGCGTGAGCATCCTGAAGTCTAGGCCGGCGAAGAAGTGGCGATACACCTCGCCCATGTGCGACTGGAACAGCGAATGCTGGCCGCCATCGGTCAGGTTCGGGTTGTCCGGGTCGGCCGGCGGCGCGGCCCGCAGCGCGGCCAGGTCGAAGGCGATGAAATGGTTGTGCAGCATGCGGATGCTGGGTACGCCCGGCGAGGTGAGCGGCCAGGTGGCGTCAAGGCTGGCTTCGCCGGCCAGCAGCAGATGCCGTTCCGGGTCCGGGTAGAGCTCCAGCATGAAGCCGAAAAGGATCCCGTTCATCCGGTTCCAGACCTGGCGCACGGCCTCCGGCAACTGCGTACGCCGCACCGGGCGCCCCAGCGGGTCGAGGATGCGCTGCGAGGTGTTGTAGATGATCGACGCGTCGAATTCGTTGCTGTGGCCGAGCGCCTTGCGGTAGAGCAGCAGGCCCTCCGGATTCTGCAGCAGGCCGTTGTTGTGCACCAGGTCGGCGAGGTTCTCGGCGCTGTTGAAGAACTCGTTGGGCTTCATTCCCTCCGGCACGTCCAGGGGAATCGGGCGATAGGGCGTGAGAATCTCGCGCGGGCCGATCTGCGTCATGTTCGCCTTTCCGGCGACAGGCTTCAGGCGGGCTGGCCGGCCAGTTCTCCGAAGATGGTGTCGCGCACCGACTCCACCTTGCCGGTGCCGAGAACCTTGATACAACGTCCGGCCGAGGGGTCGCGGCTGCTCAGGCGGGAATAGAAATCCACCAGCGGCCGGGTTTGCTCGTGATACACGCGCAGGCGCTGGCGGACGACTTCCTCCTTGTCATCATCGCGCTGGACCAGCGGCTCGCCGGTGAGGTCGTCATGCCCGGCAACCCTGGGCGGATTGAACACCTGGTGGTAGCTGCGGCCCGAGCCGGGGTGCACCCGGCGGCCCGACATGCGGCGGATGATTTCCTCGTCGTCGACGGCGATCTCGACCACGGCGTCGATCTTCACGCCCGCGGCCTGCATCGCTTCCGCCTGCGGAATCGTGCGCGGAAAGCCGTCGAACAGATAGCCGTCGCGACAGTCGTCGTCTTGCAGGCGGGCCTTCACCATGCCGATGATGATTTCATCGGAGACCAGTCCGCCGGCCTCCATCACCGCCTTGGCCTGGCGGCCCAGCTCGGTGCCCTGTTTGACGTGGGCGCGCAGCATGTCGCCGGTCGAAATCTGCGGAATGCCGAATTTCTCCTTGATGAAGCCTGCTTGTGTTCCCTTGCCGGCCCCGGGGCCGCCGAGCAAAATGATGCGCATTGTCTGTCTCCTATCGAATGATTCGTTCGGCCGGCTGTTCTTGCCGGCTCTGTCGCTCACCCGATGGCCGGAGTGGCGGCGCTCACTCTAGCCACTTCGAACAGTAAGTAAAATCACGATTTCTTACCGCATTGATAAGCAAAAGACATATGTGCCACTCCCGCCGGGACGCGGCACCGGCCCGGCATGGGACAATCGCCGCATGCCCTCCCCCCTGCCCCTGCGCCACTTCCTGCTTGCACTTGCCGTGGTGGCCGTCTGGGGCATCAATTTCGTCGTCATCAAGTTTGCCCTCGGGCAATTGCCGCCGCTGCTGATGGCGGCCCTACGCTTTGGCCTGGTGCTGTTGCCCGGCCTGTTCTTCGTCGCGCGCCCGGCGGTGCGGCTGGGCAACCTGGCGCTTTACGGCTTCCTCATCGGGGGCTGCCAGTTCGGCTTGCTCTATGTGGCGATGAATGGCCATATCTCGCCCGGCCTGGCCTCGCTGGTGATCCAGGTCCAGGTGTTCTTCACCATCGGCCTGGCGATGCACCTGGCCGGCGAGCGGGTGCGCCTGTTCCAGTGGTTCGCCCTGCTGCTCGCCGGAGGTGGCATCGCCATCATCGTCCTGCACACCGACGGCAGCACCACGCCGCTCGGCCTGTTCCTCGTGCTGCTGGCGGCGCTGGGCTGGGCCGGCGGCAACATCGCCGCGAAGCAGGGGGCGCCGGCCAACATGCTCGCCTATGTGATCTGGTCCAGTGCCTTCGCCGTCCCGCCGCTGCTTGCGCTATCGCTTGCGCTGGAGGGCTGGGAGGCGATCTCGGCGGCGCTGGCCACGGCCGATGGCGCCGCCTGGGCGGCCGTGGCCTGGCAGGCCTGGGGCAATTCGCTGTTCGGCTACGCGGCCTGGGGCTGGCTGCTGGCGCGCCACCCGGCGGCCACGATCACGCCGCTGGCCTTGCTGGTGCCGGTGTTCGGCATGGGCGCGGCGACGTTGTGGCTGGACGAATCGCTGCCGCGCTGGAAACTGGCCGCCGCCACGCTGGTGATGGCCGGCCTGGCGCTCAACCTGCTGTGGCCGCGGTTGCGCGCGGCGCTGGCCGGACGCGACTGAACGAAAGTCGGCGCTGGTACGACGGCGAGAAAACATGGACCGCGAGCCGCGAATGGCAATAGTTGGCGCGGAATCGAATATCGGTATTTCAGGTAGTGAATGCCGGCGCAGCCGATGTCATAATCCGGCCGATCGAAACCGGGGGCCGGGCCTGAAATGACGGAAAAGGATGCCGCAACACTCAGCAGGCTGGTCGCCACCTGCCGCGAACAGTTGGATGGCGAACTGGTGGAACTGGTCGATGACCTCGGTCCGGCCTTGATCCGGGACGTCGCGGCGCGCACCTATCCCGCCCGCGAGCCGGAACGGCGCATCGCCGCCGCCACGCTCAAGCTTGCCCTCACCGCGAATTGGGGCAAAGTGGGGCCGGCGCTCAAGGCGGCGCTTGCCGGCCGTAGCGTCAAGCCCGCCCAGCCGGGCATCGACTCCGGGGACATGGCCAACCTGCAATTGCTGAGCGACGCCGAGGAATCGCTGCAAATCGCTGCCAACGAGGCTCTCGACCGGCTCGGCACGGCCTGCCGCGACGAAACCAACGCGCTGGAACGGCGCATCTCCTACCTGGTCCTGCGCAGCGCCATGCCACCGGGCGACGCCAGCTTCAAGCTCGCCACGCTGTGGCCCTGCCTCCAGGCCGCGTGCAGCGAGGTCACGGCCGACACCGGGGCGCGCATCCTGCTGCTGAAGATGATGGGCGAGCGCCTGGGCGCCGAACTGACGCAGCTCTACCGGGTGGTCAACGAGGCCCTGATCGAAGCCGACATCCTGCCGCGCCTCAAGCGCAGCTACCGCGATACCGCGCCGGTCGATGCCCACGAAGTGGCCGCCGAATCGGCCAAGGTGGCGAGCACCCTGGACCGACTGATCAAGGCGCGTACCAAGGATGAAGGCTCGGCGGCTCCGGCCCGGCCCGCCACCGACAATCGCGAGCTGTTCGACTCGCTGAAGACGATGCAGATTGCGCCGCCCAAGGCGCCCATCGGCAGCCATGCCAACATCGTGCGCATGGCACGCGACAGCGGCGCCGCGCGCGACGTGCGCCCGCAGGAAGCCGTCACGCTGGACATCGTCGCCGAGCTGTTCGACCTGCTTTTCGGCGATCCGAGCGTCGCCGAAGGCATCAAGCAACTGGTGTCCCGCCTGCAGTCGACAGTGCTGAAGGTGGCCATGATCAACCAGCGCTTCTTCGCCGATCGCGGCCATCCGGCGCGACGTTTCCTGGACAGCATTTCGACCGTCGCGATCCGCTGGGGCAAGGTGGTCAATGCCGACGACCCCTTCTATCTCAAGCTGTCGGAACTGGTGAACAAGGTCCAGGCCACCTACGACGGCGACATGGGCGTGTTCGACGCCGCGAACGCGGAGCTGGATGCCTTCCTTGCCGAACGCGAGAAGCTCGAAGAGCAGCAGGACCGCGAACTGGCCGATGCGGTGCGCGCCCGCGAGGAGGAAATCCGTCTCACCCGCGCAGCCCAGATGCGCGCGCAGCGGGCGGCAAACCAGTGCATCGAGCGGCTGCTGGGGCCGATGGTGCCGAACGAGGTCGAAGAGTTCCTGCGCAGCTACTGGCGCGATGTGGTGCAGGGAAGGATTTCGCGGTCGGGGGAGGACGGTGCGCCCACGGTCGAGGCACTACAGACCGCCGGTGCGCTGATATTGGCGGTAATGCCGAAGCATGATCCGTCGGAACGCAAGCGGCATGCCGCGGCACTGCCCGGGCTGCTGAAAAAGCTGAACGCCGGTTTCGACGAGATCGGCACCTCGCCCGCCGAGCGCAAATCCTTCATGGACACGCTGGTCGATCTGCAGCATGCCGCGCTGCGTGCCGAAAAGCGCGCTGCAACCGCGGCGGAAGCGGCACCGGCGGCAAAGCCGCGAAAACCCGATGCCGGACCGACTTTGCAGGTCAGCCATGCCACCGGGAGCGGCATCCGCGTTCAGGACATCTCGCTGCCGGACGCCGGCAACCTGGGCGAGGAAAACACGCCGGAACGCGCCGACCTGCGCCGGGTGCGCCAGTTGGTGCGCGGCGACTGGATCGATTTCATCACGGCGGGACAAAACCGCCGCGAACGCCTGACCTGGATCAACAATAGCCGCACGCTGTTCCTCTTCAGCAACAGCGCCTCGGCCTGCGCCATTTCCATCACCCCGGAAGCCCTGGCGGTGCGCTTGAGGAACAAGACGGCCAGCATCGTGATGGCAGACCGCCCGATGTTCGAGCGCGCCATTCACGGCGCCATCCACTCGCTGGACAAGCGCGCCTGAAGGGCGCGCCGGAAGCACTCGGACATTTTGAACCGCAGCGGGAGCACGCGCCGCTGCGCCCGCTCCAGACGCACCGCGGCCGGCCCCCGCAAGGCCTCCACCAGCACCCGGCCCGCGCATGGCGTGCAATAACTGTCGCCGGCGGCAAGGAACAGGTCGCCCACCACTTCGCCACCGGTGATCCACACGATGCCGGATTCGACGTGCAGTTCCGCATCACGCGCGGCGTCAAGGCGCAACGGCAGGTCCGGGTGCAACAGCAGCGTCCGGCTGATGGACATTTCGGGCCTCCTGTATCGATATCGCCATGCTAGGCAGTGCAGCGCTGCCGGTACAGAGCCACGACACAGAAATTGTGACCGAGACAGTTTCACCCATTTGCAACTGTGCCGATCGATAATGCGCGCGACTGTGCGGGTCGCCCCGCCGCTGCCGGCGCCACAATCCAGCCACCATGCTTTACGAAAATCTCGCCAATGAATTCGCCACGCTGATCATCGACGGCCAACTGCGGCCAGGCGATCGCCTGCCGTCGGTGCGCCACCTGGCGCGACAGCGTGCCCTGTCGATCTCCACCGTGGTGCAGGCACTGCGTACCCTGGAAAGCCGTGGCATGGTCGAGGCACGGCCGCAGTCGGGCTACTACGTACGCCGACGCGCAGCGCGCATGATCGATACGCCGCCGCCGACCGCCGCGCCGGAACCGGTGGAAGTCGGCGTCAGCCGCCACCTGGTTCAGGTGCTGCACGCCAACGAGGCGCCGGAGATGGTGCCGCTGGGCTCGGCCCTGCCGGCCGCCGAACTGCTGCTGGCGCCGCGCCTGAACCGGCTGTATGCCAGCATCGCCCGCCGTCAGCCCAGGCTGCTCGCCGGCAGCAGCCATTCCGACCTCACCGAGGCACCGCTGCTGCACGCTATTGCGCGGCGCGCGCTGGAATGGGGCTGCCCGATCGCAGCCGACGAACTGGTGGCGACCAACTCCTGTACCGAGGCGATGATGCTCTGCCTGCGCGCAG
The DNA here is from genome assembly GCA_016215645.1 of Rhodocyclales bacterium. GTDB lineage: Bacteria > Pseudomonadota > Gammaproteobacteria > Burkholderiales > Rhodocyclaceae > Sulfuritalea. The sequence goes on along the minus strand of JACRIX010000093.1, from coordinate 38,473 downwards.
TCACAAGGCCAGGCGACACGGTGGCCGTGGAATCGCCAACGTATTACGTGATGCTGCAACTGCTGGAGTCCATGGGCCTGCGAGCACTGGAGATCCCCACCCACCCGGTGACCGGCATCTCGATCGAGGCGCTGGAGCTGGCGACGAGAAAGCCCCTGGCCGAGGGCGGGATTGCCGCCTGCCTGCTGATTCCCAACGGTGGCAACCCGCTCGGCGCCGTAATACCCGATGCATCGAAGGCACGACTCGCCGAGCTGCTGGCGGCGCGCAAGGTGGCGCTGATCGAGGACGACATCTACGGCGACATCTGTTTTACCGGATCGCGGCCCCGGCCCATCCACGCCTTCGACAAGAGCGGCAACACCATGCTGTGCACTTCGTTCTCGAAAACGGTCAGCCCGTCCTTGCGCGCAGGTTTCGTCGCCGCCGGCCGGCGTGCGGCAGACGTGGTGCTGCAGAAGACCTTGACCAGCGGCAAGACAAACCCGCTGACCCAGCACGTGATCGCCGGGCTGATGGAGTCACGCGGCTTCGACGTGCACCTGCGCACGCTGCGGCGGCGCTTCGCCGAGCAGATCGCGCGCACGCGCGATGCGGTGGCACGCCACTTCCCGGCGGAAACCCGCGTCACCGACCCACAGGGCGGCTTCGTGCTCTGGCTGGAACTGCCGCCCGGGGTGGATTGCACCGCGCTGCACCGGCGTGCGGCACGCGAAGGCATTGCCTTCGTGCCGGGCGAAATGTTTTCGGCGAGCGGGCACTACCGGAACTGCCTGCGCCTGGCCTGCGGCCAGCCCTGGAGCGAGCGGCTGGAGGATGGCGTAAAACGCCTGGGCCGGATGGCGGCGGGCTGAACGCCGCGCCACCGGATGTGCGTTACCAGGTCAGGCGGCGAGCTTGACCGCGGGACGTGCGCGGCGCCTGGCCACGACCTTCTTCGCGGCCGGCTTGCGCACCACGCGCTTGGCGGCCAGTCGGCGTTCGCGGGTCAATTCGACAACCTGCGCCGAAACGCGGTGCAGGCCCTTGCCGAGCAGGTCGACGCCGTATTGCGCCGGAGCGGCGAGCCCCACCTTGTCCAGTACCGGCATGACGCGCGCATCAAGCGCCTGCTCGACGGCATCCCATGCGGCGACCGACTTGTCGTTGGCGGCAGCCACCGAATCCTTCAGCCGCCGCAGGTTCTGCGCGGCCAGATCGCCGGCTGTTGCACCCAGAGCGACCCATACTTTCTTGCCCTGGTCGCGGGCGACGTAGAGCACGTTCATGTTGGCCGAAAGCACATTGACGGCGGCTTCCTGCATCGCCACCACGACCTGATTGGCAGCCAGTTTTTTCGGGAGCAGCTTTTTGGTTTTCAGCATGATGTTTCCTTTCAGTGAACTCGGGCCGACCAACAGGCCGGTCTTCCAGCGGACACACTCTAGCGGGCCCGCCTAGAGCGGGCACCCTAAACCCCTAGGGGAATTCCTCTAGATTTCCGCGCCAGAAGCCGACCGTGCAGCTGCGCACAGCGAAGGTCATGGCGGGTTCCGCAGTGCGCCCCAGCGGCTGCGGCTATCCCTGGTGCGTAGTGTCGAACCGGAAGTAAGCCATCAGCTCCTGTAGTTGGGCCGCCTGACCGCCCATCTCCTCGGCCGTGGCCGCGAGTTCTTCGGAAGCCGAGGCGTTTTGCTGCGTAGCCTTGCTCAGTTGTCCCATCGCCCCATGGATCTGCGCCACACCGCTGGATTGCTCCGCAGAAGCGGCGGCGATCTCCTGCACCAGATCTGAGGTCCGACGTATGGTCGGCACCATTTCGGTCAGCAGCTTGCCGGCGTGATCCGCCTGCTTCACCGAAGAGTTCGCCAGGTTGCCGATTTCCTGTGCCGCCACCTGCGAGCGCTCGGCCAGTTTGCGTACCTCCGCGGCGACAACGGCAAAGCCCTTGCCATGCTCGCCGGCCCGCGCGGCCTCTATTGCGGCATTCAGGGCGAGCAGGTTGGTTTGGTAGGCGATGTCGTCGACAATGCCGATCTTGCTGGCAATGCTGTTCATGTCGTCCACGGTTCGGGTAACCGCGGAGGCACCCTCGGTGGCCTCCGCGGCAGCCTTGGCCGCCATGCCGTCGGTCATCTTTGCATTTTCGGTGTTCTGCGCAATGGAGGCCGTCATCTGCTCCATCGACACCGTGGTCTTTTCGACCGATGCCGCCTGTTCGCTCGACGCAAGCGACAGCGAATTGGCGGTCGCCGAAACCTGGCCTGCCGCGTCCCCCAGGCTGTGAGCGGTCGTGCGCACCTCGCCGATGATATGGGTCAGCTTTTCCTGCATGCCCGCCAGCGCGCGCAACAGGTCGCCGGTTTCATCCATGTTCCCGCTCTGGATCTGCTTGCTCAGATCGCCACCGGCAATGGACTCTGCCGCACGGATGGCGACAAACAACGGGGCGACGATACGACCTGCCAGCACCAGTGAAATGGATATCGCGGTGACCAGGGCCAGCACGAAGATCGCAATCGCGGTGTTCATCGAGCTTGCGGCGTCCGCGATTGCGGCCGCAATCATTCCGCCCGCTTCCTTCTTCTGCTCGTCGAGAAATTGTTCCAGGGCCGCATCGATCTCCCGAAAACGCTTGTCGGCCGCCTGCATCATTCCGGTGCCGGTGGCGATGTCGGACTGCGCCATGTCAATGGCCTGGGCCACGCTCTTGCGGTAACGCGCCAGGGGCTCGTCAAGCGTGGCCAGGGTCTTCCTTTCCCCGGTATCGAGGTCGCCGCGCTCACCAAGTTTCTTCAGCGTCTGGATCGCCCCGTCGGCGTGTCCGAGAATGGCTGCCGTGTCTTTCGCTATGCGCGCCTCATCAAGATTGCCGATGGTTGCAAACAGCCGGTAGGCAGCCACGTTGGCCTGCAGCAGCTTGCCGCGGCTGTCATTGACCATGACGATGTGCTCCATACCCTTGACGGCGATCATGTCCAGCGCCTGCTGCATCGCGCGCAGTCCCAGATGACCGACGATTCCCAACGCGAGCATCAGGACAACCGCTACCAGCGATGGCACCAGGATCTTGGTCTTGATCTTCATGAGCAACCCTTCCAGGGGAATGCCGTGGCGCGAACTCGGCTTCACGCCAGCGGAATGTCCGGGCTATCAGCGTTTGTAGATCCCGGCACAGACGATGACTTCGCCGGACTTCTCGCAGTAAGCCGACTTCGGCAATACCTTCTTGCTCACCGGATCGGTGAACTTGTAATCCTGCCAGAACTTGCCCTTGCTGGTGGCCAGGGCAACGCGCTCCTTGACGAACTCCTTGCCGTCGGCATCGGCGATGTCGATCAGGTCCTTGCCGACCTGCTTTTCGTTCTGGCCGTGGGCAACGCACTTGCCCTTCATGTCATAGACGACCGGATACAGATCGCGGTCGACCCATTTCTTGTCCTTGGCGGTGATTTCCTTGTAGGAACCGGCACGGTCGGCATTGATGGCCTTCACCACCTTGGCCACCATGGCTTCCGCTTCCTTGGCTGTGGCAAAGCTTTCGGCCGCACCGGCAGTCGAAGAAACCAGCGAAACGACGAAAATTGCGAACAGGATCTTGGTCATTGGAGTTCCTTTTCTGGAGTGGTGGCCGCTCGTGCGAAAGCAGCGGTCATTGATCGAAAGGCGCTGGCCGGAAGGCACCTGGGGTGCACGACCAGACCGCCAGAGGTTCCAATAATGTCAAAGCGAAACTGAATTGTTCATCCGTGGATTACGCGAGAAACTGCGGAATCTACGTAGCGCAGGGAAGGTTTGTCGGCACGCGATGGACAACCGGAAGTCGGCGCCGGCGCGACGGCGATTGCTACACCAGAACTCCCACCAGCGCCCCGCAGGACAGCGTCGCCAGCGTGCCGGCGACCAGCGTGCGCGGGCCGAGTTCGAGGATCTCGGCGCGGCGCTCGGGCACCATGGTGGTCAGGCCACCGATCATGATGCCGAGGCTGCCAAGGTTGGCGAATCCACAAAGCGCGTAGGTCATGATCACGCGGCTGCGCTCGGACAAGGCGTCCACCGGCAGTGCCGCAAGCTCGAGAAAGGCGACGAGTTCGTTCAACACCGTCTTGGTACCGAGCAGCGCACCGGCGGTGGCGGATTCGGCCCAGCTGACGCCGGCCAGCCAGGCCAGCGGCGCCATGAACCAACCGAGGACGCGCTGCAGCGACCAGGCCGCCCCCTCGTGCGGCAGCAGGCCGAGCAGGCCGTTGGCCAGCGCCACCAGCGCCACCAGCACCACCAGCAGGGCGACGATGTTGAGCAGCAATTGCAGGCCCTCGGCGGTGCCGCGCGTGACGGCGTCCATGCTGCTGCCGTCGATCCGAGCCAAGTCGACCTTGCGCCCGGTGGGTTCACCGACCGGCGGCACCATCAGCACGGCAAACACGATGGCCGCCGGCGCGCTGATGAAAGACGCCGCGAGGATATGGCCCAGCGCGCCCGGCACGCGCGGTCCGACGATGCCGGCATACAGCGCCATCACCGTGCCGGCAACACCGGCCATGCCGGCGGCGAGGATGATGAACAGCTCGCCGCGATTGACCCGCGCCAGGTAGGGCTTGACCAGCAGTGGCGCCTCGACCATGCCAACGAAGACATTCGCCGCGGTCGAGATGCCCACCGCGCCACCCACGCCCAGCGTGCGTTCCAGCAGCCAGGACATGCCGCGCACCAGCAGCGGCAGGATGCGCCAGTGGAACAGCAGCGCCGACAGCGCGCTCATCACCAGCACGATGGGCAGGGCCTGGAAGGCGAGCACGAAGGCGGCGCCGGGAAAGGGCTCGGTGAAAGGCAGCGGCCCGCCACCAAGGTAGCCGAAAACCATGCCGGTGCCGGCGCGCGTGGCCTTCTCCAAAGCCAGCAATGCGTCATTCATGGCGGCAAAAACGGCTTGCGCGCCGGGCAACTTGAGGATGACGACGGCCAGCACCCCCTGTAGCAGCACGCCGCCGGACACGGTGCGTCAGGGCACGGCGCGGCGGTTCTCGGAGATCGCCCAGGCCAGGACAAGGAACACGGCATAGCCGAAAACGCCTTGCAAAGCCTCCATCAGGGCAACGTCCGGAGCCGGCCGTCGAGTTGCGGTGCGATCGTGCCGGCGCGCTCCATGGCCTGGAGCAGGACCTCCGTTTCCAGCGGCGAACCCTCGGCCGCGCGCAGCACCGGCAGGCCCTTGAGCATGGCGTAGCCGTCGCCGCCGCCGGCGAGGTAGTTCGAGGTGGCGAGGCGGTAACGGGCATCGTCGGGCAGAGGCTGGCCGTTGGCAGTCAATTCGATGATGCGCTGCCCCCTGGTCCGTGTCGGGTCATAGACGATGCGCAGGCCCGAGACATGCGGCAATGCGCCACTCTGGCCATTGACGATGCGACGGTCGAGCCCGTGCTCCAGCGCATCACGCAGTTGCGCGCCGGTGATGGACAGCAGCAGCAGCGGGTTCTGGAAGGGCAGCAGCGCCAGCACGTCGCGGCGCGTGATCGGGCCGGGGCCGAGGATGTTGTCGCTGCGGAAGCCTCCGGCGTTGAGCAGCGCGATGTCGGCACCGAGCGCGGCGCGCACGGCGTCGACGGCGAAATTGGCGATGTTCGATTCGCCGCGGCGCAGCGTCTCGCCGCGTGCATCGAGCGCCACCGCGGTTTCGCCGATGCGCTCGCCGAGGCGCGCGCCGACCTGGCGTTCGACGTCTTCCGCCACCGCCTTGACGCCGGCATCTTCCGGCCAGCGGCCATCCACCGGCAGGATGTCCCAGCGCAGGCCGAGCAGACGATGGCCGGCGCCTTCGCGGGCAAAGCGCAGGCGCACATGCAGCGCGTCGCGCGCATCCGAACCGGCCTTGAAGATGGGCGTGCGACCGCCCATCTCGGTGATCAGGTGGTGCTCGTGGCCGCCGAGGATCAGGTCGACCGCACCGCTGGCGGCGATCTCGCGGTCCTCGGCAAGGTCGTTGTGGGTCAGCGCGACGACGGCCTCCGCACCCTGCGCGCGCAGTGCGGCGGCTTCGCGGCGCGCGACGTCGACCAGGGCATCGAAACGGATGCGCGGGCCGGGTTTGGAGAGCGTGACGGTCTGCGGCGTGATCAGGCCGACGAAACCGAGGCGTACGCCGCCAACGGTGCGCAGTTCACTCGCCCTGACCATGGGCAGCGGCGGCTCGGCGACGAGGTTGGCCGCCAACCAGGGGAAGCGCGATTCGGCAAAGCGCTCACGCGCCACCTCGGGCCCGAAGTCGAACTCGTGGTTGCCGGGAACGGCGAAGTCCAGCCGCATCGCGTTCCAGGCGCGCATCATCTGCGCCCCCTTGAAGATGCCCGACTCGATGCCGGGCGAGAGCGTGTCACCGCCGAAGACGAAGAGCGTCGCCGGATGCGCGCGGCGCAGGGTCTCGACCAGGCCGGCCAGGCGCGCCAGACCGCCGCGCGGGGCCTTGGCGTCGACCGGGGCGATCTGGTAGATGTCATTCACATGGACGATGCCGATCTCGACCACCGCGGCACGACCCTGCGCCAGGCCAAGGGCGGCGAGGCCGGACAGGAACAGCGCGAGCGCGCAGCGGCGAAGGTAGACGGCGAGGCTCATGGCCGGTCGATTCTACGTGAGCACAGGCCCGGCTTTGCGGCGCAATCGCCGTGTCCCCAGCGCCGGCTTTCAGACCCTGATCTTCCTTCGCGGCGAGATGGACGAAGGATTCGATGCTGTCCGACGCAAGACCGCCGAGCCTCAGGCCAGAAGTCGGCGCTGATTTCAGCGCCGCGGGTTCATGTGGTGGCCCGCGGCGCGGCGCACGAATTCCTTGCGAATCAGATTGTCGACCTCGCGTATCCATTCGTGCAACTTCAATACCGCCGGCGGCGACCACTGGCCGAGATCGCCGACCTCGGCGTTGAGCTTGTCGATGACCGCATCCATCTGTTCCACGCTTTTCATGCCAAACCTTTCACACTTTTGATCAAGCACCTGATGTTTCAACGCATTTTCGTGACTTATGACCTGTGGCGAGCTCAATTCGGGACGTAGTCTCGGCGACAAGTGCCCCAAAAGGCAGGTATTCCGGCCTTACCCCATGTCCCGCTATTCGCTCAGCCTCAAGTCAAAGCTCAGTTTATTCACCGCACTGCTGTTCGTCAGCACGGTGATGGTACTGGCGTTCAAGCTGGAACGGGAGGTCCGCAGCGAGTTCGAGACGGCGCTGACGGCACAGCAGTTCCTGCGCGTGCAGCGCATCGCCGACAACCTCGACATCAGCGCCCGCGACCGACTCGCTACCCTGGCCGAGTCAGCCCGCCAGATCAAGCCCCAGTGGATCGCCACACCGACGCGCCTGAGCCAGTTCCTTGCCGAGGGCAATCTCCATCTGCGCAGCTTCAGCGGCGGCCTGCGTGTGGTCGCGGTCGATGGCAAGACGCTGGCGCTCAGCCCGCAGTTCGGCGCCACCGAAGAAATGGATTTTGCGACGCAGGAATTCTTCCGCAAGATCATCCACCGCGGTATCCCGGCGATCGGCTCGCCGCTGCGCGACAACGTCGATCGCCAGCCCTTGCTGATGATGGGCGCGCCGATCCGCGATGCCGACGGTCGCGTCGTCGCGGCGCTGGTGGGCACGGTGCGGATACTCGTCGATGACCTGTTTGCGGAAATCATCTCGGGCCGCCTGCGCGCCGAGGAAGGCCTGCACGTCATCTCGCTGAAGGACGAGGTATTCGTCGCCTCGACCGATCCGGGCCAGGTGCTGCGCCCGCTGCCGGCAAAGAGTGCCGGCAGCGGAATGGATCGCTACCGCGAGGGCAACGAAGGCTCGGGTGTCGGCCGGGACCGGAACGGCGTCGAAGAACTCAGCTCGGCGCGGCGCATGCGTACCTCGGGCTGGATGGTGATGGCGACGATGCCGACCAGCATCGCCTTCGAGTCGATCAATTCCATCCGCGACAAGATCTATTTTGGCGCCACGCTTTCCTCGCTGATCATCCCGATCCTGCTCTGGCTTTACCTGCACGGCCAACTCACGCCGCTGTCGCGCGCGGCGAAGACGCTGGATGAGATGACGCAGGGACGGATGCCGCTGCAACCGCTGCTGGCCGATGGCAGCAAGGAAATCCGGCGCCTGCTGCACAGCTTCAACCTGCTGCAATCGCACATCACCGAACAGAAGAACTCGCTCAATGACAGCGCGGAAAAGCTGCGCCTGTCGGCCCGCGTATTCGAAAGCAGTTGCGAGAGCATCGTCATCGCCGATGCCGCGATGCGCATCGTTTCGGTCAATCGCGCGTTTGCCGAAATGACCGGCCATGCCGCCGACGAGGTCGCCGGCCGCTCGCTGCACATGCTCGGCGTCGACCAGGGCGATGACCAGTTTGCCGCCATGATCGGCCAGCAACTGCACCGCGCCGAGCACTGGCAGGGCGAAGTGATGCATCGGCGCAAGAACGGCGAATCCTATCCGGCCTGGCTGCATGTCTCGGTGATCCGCGACGCCGAGGGCCGGCCCGCGCACTACATCTTCGGCTTCCTCGACATCAGCGACCGCAAGCAGGCCGAGGAACGCATCGAGTACATGGCCTTCCATGATCCGCTGACCGGCCTTCCCAATCGGCGCCTGGCCATGGAACGGCTGGAACTCGCCATCGCACTTGCCGACCGTTCGAAGACCCGCACCGCGCTGGTGTTCCTCGACCTCGACAATTTCAAGACCATCAACGATTCCTTTGGTCATGCCGTCGGTGACCTGCTGCTGCAGGCCGTGGCTTCGCGCCTGATGCTGTGCATTCGCGACAGTGACACGATCTGCCGCCAGGGCGGCGACGAATTCCTCATCGTGCTGGGCAACGTGGCCGACGCCGATGCCATCACCACGGTCACCGAAAAGATTCTCGAAGCCCTGGCACCGACCTTCAACATCGAAGGCAAGGAACTTTCCACCTCCAGTTCGATCGGGATTGCCGTTTTCCCCGACGACGGGCGCGACATCGACACCCTGCTCAAACGCGCCGACACGGCGATGTACCACGCCAAGGAAGCCGGCCGCAACGCCTACAGCTTCTTCACCGAACAAATGAACCTCGACGCGGTGGAGCACCAGCAAATCCGCGTCGGCCTGCTGCACGCCATGGAGCGCGGCGAATTCCGCCTGCACTACCAGCCGCAGATCGATCTTGGCAGCGGCAAGGTGATCGGCGCCGAAGCGCTGATCCGCTGGCACCACCCTGAACGCGGCCTGCTGACGCCCGAGCACTTCATCAGCATCGCCGAGGAAAGCGGGCTGATCGTGCCCATCGGTGCCTGGGTCCTGCGTGAAGCCTGCCGCCAGGCCTCGGCCTGGCGCAAGACCGGGCTTCCTCCCTTGGTGATCGCGGTGAATGTCTCGGCGATCCAGTTCAAGCGCGGCGACATCGAGGCCTGCGTGCGCCAGGCACTGGACGAATCTGGTCTGCCGCCCGAATGCCTGGAACTGGAACTGACGGAATCGGTGCTGATCCACGACACCGACTCGGTGCTGGCCACCGTGCAACGACTGAAATCATTGGGCGTGATGCTGTCGATCGATGATTTTGGCACCGGGTATTCGAGCCTGTCCTACTTGACGCGATTCAAGGTGGATAAGCTGAAAATCGACCGTTCCTTCGTGCATGACCTGGAGAACCAGCCAGGCAACGCCTCGATGGTGCGCGCCATCATCCAGATGGCGTTGAGCCTGAACCTGACCACCATCGCCGAAGGCGTCGAGGACGCCGGTCTGGTCGACTTCCTGCGCCGCCAGCATTGCCAGGAAGCCCAGGGCTACTATTTCTCACGGCCGCTGCCGGCGATCGAATTTTCCCATTACGTGGCGCTGACCCGCGCCCACACCGGCGCTCGGGCCGCCTGAGCGGACAAGCTCAGGCCGCGCCGACCTTCACGCGTCGCAGCAGGTGCATTCCCGCCGCAAAGAGCACGGCGGCGCAGACACTGTGCGCCACAGCCATGCCGAGGCCGAATCCGCCGAGCACCGTCAGCACGCCAAGCGAGATCTGTAGCAGCAGCGCCACCAGTACGACGCCGGCGGCGAGCCGCGCGAACGGGAGGGCGAGCGCCCGCAGCGCGCCCAGGCCGAGCAGCAACAGGGTGGCCACGGCGCTCCAGCGGTGCAGCAGGTGCAGGGCCGCGCCGCCGGCATCGCCAAGCATGGTCGGCACCGCAATCGTGGCCAGTGGATTCAGCGCGCTCCAGCCGGACCCGGGCCACAGGACATCGCCGCAGCCGGGCAGGCTGGGACAGGCCGGCGCAGCATAGCGCGCCCCGATCAGGGCACCGAAGATCAGGGTCAGGGCCAGCATGCCGAGGCCCGCATGCAGCACGGGGGCGTGACGGCGCGGGTCGGGCAGCGGCGCCGGCCCAAGCGTAGCCAGCACGCTGCGCCAGGACAGCAGCAACAACAGGGCACCGCCGAGGATGTTGATGAATCCGGCCCAGACGCGGTGCGGATCGGCGCTGAAGATGCCGACGAAGGTGAGCAGGATCATCAGCCCCAGCAGCGCCGTGGCCGGACACTTCGGCGCCTCAAGAAGCGTCGGGCGCAGGCATTGCCAGACCAGGACAAAGCCCAGCACCAGCGCCAGCGAGGCGACGACCCGATGCAGGATGCGCACCCCGCCGCTGTGCGGATGCGGCCCGCCGCTGAGGATCTGGCCATAGCACTCGGGCCAGGGCGAGCATCCCAGGCCGGCACCGTTGAGGCGGATATAGGCGCTGACCAGAATGACCAGCAGCGACAGCGCGGTTAGCGCCAGCGCAAGGTAGCGGATGCGGCGCAGGCGCCGGCCGGGTTCTTCCATGGTGCTGGTGGGGCCTGCCGGCCCGCGCAGTAGGCGAAGGCGCTACTTTACGTCGCCTCCGGGCGCCATGGTGTTTGGCTTAGGGTGGTGCGCGCCAAGGGTGATGGGCACCCGCCGCCGCTCGTGTCCCCCGAGCCTGGCTGTGCCAGGCTCTCCTCCTTTACCTCGCCGCGTCGGGTACCCATCACCCTTGGCGAGATACGCTCTTGCCTCGGGAAGGTCAAACCGGGACAGCGCGGAATGCCCCACCCTCTCGATCACGCACCAACTTCAATCCGGGGGCGGTTGAACTCAGAACACCAGCAGCTTGTCGGCCCAGGAGGTCCATTCGGTGAGCTGCGCCAGGGTGCCGCGCCGAGCGCCTTCGACCAGGTCGCTCTCGGCCATGCCGCGCGCATCCATGCACGTAGCGCAGACGCCGATCTCGGCATTGCGCCGCGCCACCATGCCGAGCATGTCGCCGAGGTTGTAGTAGCCCTGCGGCACTTTCTGACCGGCCTTGGCGCAGGCGGCGGCGTCGCCCATGAGGAAAACGCGGACGTTCTCGCCCTCGGTCTTGGCCAGGGACAGCGCCAGGCGCAGGGCGTTGTAGCTGCGCTCGGTACCGTAGGGCGGATCGTTGAGGATGAACAGGTTCTTTGCCATTTGACGTGCCTCCGCTAGTCGAGCGATGTTTCTTCCACCGGCATGCCGGCGGCCTTCCACTCGGGAAAGCCGTCCTCCATGCGGCGGGCCTGGTAACCCTTGTCGCGCAACATGGCGACCGCGTCCACCGAGAGCAGGCAATACGGGCCGCGACAATAGGCGATGACCTCGCGCCCCTTGGGCAGGCGCCTGAGGTGGCTGGACAGGGCGTCGAGCGTGACATTGATCGCACCGGGCACATGGCCGGCGGCGTATTCCTCGGCCGGGCGCACGTCGAGCACCGTGACCAGGCCCTGCTTCGCCCGCTGCATCAGTTCCCTGGCCGGCACCGGCTCCAGGTCGTCGCGCGACGTGATGTAGGTGCGCAGCAGTTGCGAAACCTCCGCGACGCGCGACTCCGCAACCACCCTCAGTGCGCCCAGCAGGTCGACCACATCGGGCCCGGCGACTTCGTAGTACACCCGCACGCCTTCCTTGCGCGCCTTCACCAGCCCGGCCTGGCGCAGCTCCTGCAGGTGCTTGGAGGCGTTGGCCACCGAGAGCCTGGTCATGCCCGCCAGTTCATCGACGCCGCGCGGCCCCTGGGCGACGAACTCCAGCAGTTCCAGCCGGTTGGCGTGACCGACCGCCTTGGCCACGCGCGCCAGTTGCAGATAGACGTCCTGTTTGAAGTTTCCCGTTGACATTGCCGCATCCGCCCCTTACTATTCAACCATTCAGTTGAATAGTTGACTGGTTGAATTATAGCCCCTCCGATGCGGGGTGCAAGCGGCAGTGTAGGAGGAGAACGCATGACATTCAACGAGTACGCCCTGACCCACGAGCCGACGATCCGGCTGGCCGCCTTCTTCGGCATTTTCGCCCTGATGGCCGTCTGGGAAGTCGCGGCGCCGCGGCGCGCCCGGCTCCATACACGCCTGCGGCGCTGGACCGCCAACCTGGGCCTGGTGGTGTTCAACACCGTGCTGGTGCGCCTCGTCTTCCCCTTCGCCGCCGTGGCTTTCGCCACCCTGTCCACGCAACGCGGCTGGGGTCTGCTCAACAATGCGGGCTTGCCCGAACCGCTGGCGCTGCTGCTGGCCGTGGTCGCCATGGATTTCGCCATCTGGCTGCAGCACGTGATGGTGCACGCCGTACCGGTACTGTGGCGCCTGCACCAGGTACACCACGCCGATCCGGATTACGACCTCACCACCGGCGCGCGCTTCCACCCGATCGAGATCATCCTCTCGATGCTGATCAAGTTCGCGGTAATCGCCGTGCTCGGCGCGCCGGCCGCCGCCGTGCTGGTGTTCGAGGTCCTGCTCAATGCCACGGCGATGTTCAACCACGGCAACGTCAAACTGCCCGCGGGTATCGATACCGGCTTGCGCCTGCTGCTGGTGACGCCGGACATGCATCGGGTGCACCACTCGACGGACAATGCCGAGGCCAACAGCAATTTCGGCTTCAACCTCTCGCTCTGGGACCGATTGTTCGGCACCTACCGCTCCGCCGCGCGCCTGGCGCAGGAGACGATGGACATCGGCGTCGCCGGCCTGACCGGCGATCCGCGCTGCGTCAGCCTTGGCGGCATGCTGGTGATTCCCTTCGTCAATCCCGGCGCGGGCTATGCGATCGGCCACGGCCCCGAGGCGAGCCATGAAGCCCGCTAGCCTGGCGCGCGCCGCGCTGATCGTCGCGCTGGCCGCGGGCCTGGCGCTGGCCTTGGCCAATCGCGCCGCGTTTTCCCAGGAGGCCTTGCAGGCCTGGCTGGCGTCGGCCGGCTGGTGGGCGCCGCTCCTGTTCATCGCCGTCTATGCCGCCGGCACCGTGCTGTTCCTGCCCGGCTCAGTGCTGACCCTGGCCGCCGGTGCGCTGTTCGGCATCCTGCCCGGCGCGCTCTACAGCCTGACCGGCGCCACGCTGGGCGCGGTGCTGGCCTTCCTCGTCGCGCGCCATCTGGCTGGCGAGTGGGTGGCGCAGAAAACCGGCGGCCGGCTCAAGCAGCTGATCGAGGGCGTCGAGGCCGAGGGCTGGCATTTCGTCGCCTTCGTCCGCCTGGTGCCGCTGTTTCCCTTCAACGTCGTGAACTATGCGCTCGGCCTGACGCGCATTCCGCTCGGCGCCTATGCGTTGGCCTCTGCCGTGTGCATGCTGCCCGGCGCCTTGGCCTATGCCTGGCTGGGCCATGCCGGGCGCGCGGCGCTGGCCGGCGACGCCAACGCGATCCGCAACGGCCTGCTGGCGCTGGCCGTGGCCGCGGCACTGATGTTCCTGCCACGCCTGGTGCGCCAGTTCAAGGCCGGATTGATGATCACGCCCGAGATGCTGCGCGCCTTGCAAGCCGAGGGCGGCGTCGCCGTGATCGACGTGCGCGAGGCCAAGGATTTCGACGGCGACACCGGCCATGTGCCCGGTTCGCTGAACCTGCCGTTTGGCGAACTGCCGGCACGCATTGCCGAACTGGAAACCTGGCGCAAAGACGGCGTGGTGCTGATCTGCCGCACCCAGGTGCGCTCGGGACAGGCCGCGCGCCTGCTGGCGAAGCAGGGCTTCTCCGGCCTGCGCGTGGTGCGCGGCGGGATACTTGCCTGGCGCGAGCTGGGCTATCCCACCGAAGGCAGCACCGCTCCTGCCACGCCCATCGCGGAGAACGCCTTTGGCCACCATCACGCTTGAGGCCGTCGGCGGCTTTCCGCGCGCGCCGCATTGCGTCACGGCGGGCGAGCAGGACACCCTGCCCTCGCGCTACGGCTGGCCGGTCAAGCTGCTCTCGCTGCTTGCCTTCACCCTGGCCTTCGTCGGCTGGCTCAACGAGACCTGGCTATTCCTCTTCGAGAGCCCGATCTGGCTCAACCGCTACACCGAATACGCCATCATCCTGGCCTTCGGCACCTGGCGCATCGTCGCCGAAAAGAACGCCTACACGCGGCGCCGCCTGATCATCCTGGTCGGCGTGGTCACCGGCCTGTGGTGGCTGGTGCCCTGGCTCAATCCCTTCTTCGAACCTTACATCGGCTACCTCTGGTCGCAGCCGGTATTCCCCTCGCTGCACACGCCGGGCACGCTGACATTCTTCCTGGTGCTGGCGCTGGTCTTCCTCTTCGGCCGGCGCGTGATCTGCGGTTTCGGCTGCCCCTGCGTCGGCATCCGCGAGACGGTGGGTTTCGCCTTCCGCGAAAACTCGCCGCGCTCGCAACTGGCGTGGACGCTGCGCCATGCCAAATGGTTCTTCTTCGTCTATTACGTCGGCGTGCTGGTGGTGACGCAGTACCCGCCGAACTCCTGGACGCTGTCCTTCGTCAGCGGCTTCTACCTGCTGGTCGCCGCCACCTACTTCGGCACCTTCTTCATCGCGCCGCTGGTCGGCAACCGCGCCTACTGCCGCTTCCTCTGCCCCTTCGGCGCCACCTTCGGCCTGCTCAACCACGCCGGCTTCTATGACGTGAAGATGGACGAGAAGCGCTGCATCGACTGCGGCCGCTGCGAGCAAGCCTGCGACATGGGCATCCCGGTATGGAAGCAGGGCAAGGCCAGCGGCCGCGTCACCGGCCTCGAAGACTGCATGGGCTGCGCCCGCTGCGTGGTCTCCTGCCCCACCGATGCGCTGGAAATCCGCGACCTGCGCAACTTCCTGCGCCCGGCCCTGCGCCAGGACGCGACGCACCTCTTGCGCCGCGTCGCCGCCCCCGAACTGCCGCGCATCGACGCCTGCGCCGAGCGCCTGCCGCTGGCCGAGATCCAGGCCCAGGCATCGCGCTGCCTCGACTGCGGCGAACCCACCTGCCGCACGGCCTGCCCGCTGCACAACCGGATTCCGGAATGGCTGATGCAGGCCGCCAAGGGCCGCATCGAGGCCGCCGCCGAAATCATGGCCTCGACCTCCCCGATGCCGGAACTGTGTGGCGCGCTGTGCCCGCAGGACCGGCTCTGCGAAGGCTCCTGCGCCCGCGTGCGGCAGGGCGAGGCGGCGGTCGCCATCGGCGCCATCGAGCATGCCGTGACCGAAGAGGCGCTGGCCCGCGGCTGGCGCCCGACGCTGGCGCCGGCCAGGCGGCTCGACAAGCATGCCGCGGTGATCGGCGCCGGCCCGGCCGGGCTGGCCTTCGCCGAGGCGATGAACCGCGCCGGCTGGAACGTCACGGTGTATGACCGCGACACAGAAATCGGCGGCATGCTGTCGAGCGGCCTGCCGCCCTTCCGCTTCGACAAGCGCGCGCTCGACCGGCGCCGCATCCTCATGGAGCAGGCCGGCGTGCGTTTCGAGCTGGGTGTCGAGGTCGATGCCGAGCGTTTCCTGCAATTGCGCGACGACAACGAGGCGCTCTTCCTCGGCTTGGGCGCGCGCCAGGCGCGCGACGTTTCGCTGCCCGGGCGCGAGTTGTTCGGCGTCGATGATGCGCTGACCTACCTCGGCCGCATCAACCGGGGCAAGGACGGCGCGGCCGGCGGCAGCCTCGCGGGAAAACGCGTACTGGTGCTCGGCGGCGGCGACACGGCGATGGACTGCGCGCGGGTGGCGCTGCGCGACGGCGCGACCAGCGTGGCAATCGCTTATCGCGGCACGGCGGAAAAGCTGCGCGCCAATCCGCACGAACGCGTCGCCGCGATCGAAGAAGGTGTGCGCTTCCTCTTCGAGCACACGCCGCTCGCCATCGAAGGCGAGGCCGCGGTGCATGCGGTAAAAGCAAAAGTCGGCGCTGGCGATACGGCGATTTTGCAGAGCATCGCCTGCGACGCGGTGATCCTCGCCTTCGGCCAGCAGCCGGCTGCCCCTTACTGGCTGGAGGCCGGCGGCGTCGCCACCGAATACGGTGCGATCAAGGTCGATGCCCATGGCCGCACTTCGCAGCCGCGCATCTTCGCCGGCGGCGACGCCGTGCATGGCGCCGACCTGATCGTCACCGCCGCCGCCGCCGGCCGTCGCGCCGCGCGCACGGTACTGGCCGAACACCGCCTGGCCGACTGGAAGACCTGGCGCGCCTGGCGCGCGGCGCCGCAAGCCCTCGTTGCACCCCGGGCGCCGAGGCTGGCGACATGAAGCGCCTGACTGTACTTCTCGCCGCCATCGCCAACCCGGCCTGGGCCCACGTCCATGCCGTGAATTTCGATTTCGTCTGCACCACCGACGACTCGATACCCGGACTCACGCTGCTGCCCTTCCTGCTGCTCGCCGGCATCGGCATCGCACGCGCCGTCGCACGCCACCGCCGGGATCGCTGATGTCCCGGCGCTGGCTGCTGATCCCGGTGCTGCTCTCGCTGGCCGGCATCGCGGCGGGCATGGCCTGGGTCGACTGGAGCAAGGGCGGCGCCGGCAGCGGCCTGTATTCGCGCGAATGGCAGCCGGACCCGGTGCAAGGCTACTGGGACCCGGACCGCTTCTACCAGCCGGTCGCCAGCGTCGAAGGCGTGTTTCCCGCCGCCGAGTGCATCGCCTGCCACGAGGCGCTGACGCCGGGCATCGTCGCCGACTGGCGCGACAGCCGCCACAGCAAGCCGGCCAATCGCGCGCCGGTGGCCTGCCCCGACTGCCATGGCGCCGACCACCGCAAGCTGCGCATGCCCACGCCCAAGGTCTGCGCCGAATGCCACGCCGTGCAGCACGAGGCCTTCCAGTCGGAAAAGCAGTACGGCTTCCCCAGCCACGTGCTGGCCATGGAACGCGCCACCGACAGCAAGCATTTCGTCGACAAACCCAAGGCGGAAACCACGGCCTGCGTGCAATGCCATTCGGTGGCGACCAAGTGCGACTCCTGCCATACGCGCCACCGCTTCGACGCCGCCGAAGCGCGCCGGCCCGAGGCCTGCACCACCTGCCACAGCGGCCCGCCGCATCCGGACGACGAGACCTATTTCGGCTCGGCGCACGGCAAGCGTTACCTCGCCGAGGCGCAGCAAACCGACTGGAGCAAGCCGCTGCGGAAGGGCAACTACGCGGTGCCGACCTGCGCCTATTGCCACATGAGAAACGGCCAGCATGTGGTGGCCGACAAGTCGATCTGGCAATTCGGCCTGCGCCAGGTGAATCCGAACACCGCCGAGAACAAGGTCAAGCGCGAACGCTGGGTCGAGGTGTGCACCGACTGCCATGACGCCGGCTTCTCGCGCCGGAATCTGACCGAGATGGACCGCGAGCGGGCGCAAGCCTGGCAGGTCCTGAACCGCACGGAACGCCTGCTGCGCGAGCTGCGCAGCGAAAAGGCCTTCTACCCCGCCGCCGGCGAACGTCCGCCCTACCCGACCGACTGGATGGAGGCCTGGTTTCCGAAGGAGCGCATCGGCTTCTTCGAGGGCCAGGCCTCGAGCTTCTACAACGTCTCGCCCATCGAACGCGATTACTTCGAGATGTGGTACTTCGCCAACCTCGGCAGCTACAAGGCCGCCGCCCACGGCGCGCCGCAGCTGGTGAAGGAAGGGCACGAGGCCCTGGCGCACGCCGAGAAATCCATCTCCGCCCAGGCCGGGGCACTGCGCAACAAGGCGCGCGGCCCGCGCCCCGACCTGCGCCCCTTGTGGATGGAAGGCGAGTACACGATGCACAACCGGAAGCACAACTGATGCGCGTCGTGTGCCTGTTCCTGTTGTGGTTGGTTGCGCTCCCGGCCGCCGGCAAGACCTGCGTGGAATGCCACGCCGGCGCCGCCGAGCGCAGTTGGGCGCTGTCCAAGCACGGCGTCATTGCCCGGATCGAGGCCGGGCGCGAACGCCGGCGCGCACCGGACTGCACCGGCTGCCATAGCGTCGAGGCGCAGGCGCCGACGGCGACGCACTACGCCGGCAAACGCAGCCGCGCGCAGGCGCGCGAGGCGGCGACCGAGAGTTGCCGCGCCTGCCATTCGCCGCGCTACACCACGGAACAGAACGCCGCCGCGCAGCGCGGACTGGCGATCGGCGAAATGAAGCAGCGCGAAGCCGAGGCGCTGGTGGCGACCGCGCGCCGGGAAACCGCGGGCGAGGAACTAGCGCGCATCGAGTCGCTGTTTGCGACGCTGCGGGACAAGAACCTGCGCGAATTGCGTTTGGGACTCGCCCACCAGTCGCCCGACTATCAGTGGTGGCTGGGACAGGCGGCGCTCGACGGCAGCCTGTTGCGCATCAAGGGCACGCTAGGCGAGGCGCGGCGCAACCGGGCCGTGGCGGCGACGACAGGGAAATGAGAGTTATGTCTCCGGCAAAGCCGGAGAGGGTATCCCTTGCGGACGGCCCTGGTCGCCTTGCGTACCTGGAACGCCGCTTCGCGGGCAGGTAACGGCGATTCTGCAAGCGCGCAGGCTCAGGAATGCCCGCCCGCGGTAGGTCGCGGCAGCGAGAAGCTGCTGATCAGTGCCGCGATGCCGCGCCAGAGCCTGGGCAACAGCCAGAGCATCAGCGCCACCAGCAGCACCAGCAGGCCGAGCATGATCCAGGGATGGGCAAACATCAGCCACAGGCCGGTCAGCACCACCACGTCCTCGCCGGTGGAGGCGGCGATGTTGCTGAAGGGCTCGGGCGAGGTGTTGATCATGGCGCGCGTGCTGGCCTTGGTGAAGTGCGTGCCCGCCGCCAGCGTGCCACCGAGCACGGCCATTGCCGTCTGCCATTCGAGACCCTGGCCGCCGAACACCATGGCCGCCAGCGCCGCGCCGGCCGGAATGCGAATGAAGGTATGCACGGTGTCCCAGGCGCTGTCGAGCAAGGGGATCTTGTCGGCGAAGAATTCGACGAACAGCATCAGGCCGGCGGCGCCGAAGACCAGCGGGTGCTGCAGGATGCGCAGGCCGGGCGGCAATTCCGCAATGCCCAGGTAGCCGACCAACCCGACGACGAAGACGACGGTATACAGGCGCAATCCGGCGGCCCAGCCCAGGCCGGCGGCAAGCGCCAGCAGTCCGGCAAGGTCCAGCGGCATGTGCGTCAGGTCCATCGGCGCTCCGTCAATTCGGCATCGGCTTCACGGTACCACTATATAGCGCGGGGCGCCGGCACTTCAAGCGATTCTCCCGGGGCGCCGTGCCGCAATTAGCGTCCGAGATACACCGGCTTGCGCTTTTCCTTGAAGGCGCGGATGCCCTCGTGGTAATCGTGGCTGTCGTAGACGATGCGGCGCAGGCCCTGCACCTTCTCGAAGCCGCGCGGGCTCACCGGCTTGGCGCCGGCCAATACGCGCAGTTGTTCCTTCATCACGGCAATCGACAGCGGCGCGTTGTTGGCGATGGTGGTCGCCATCTCGCGGCTGAAGGCTTCCAGTTCGGCGTCGGCGACGACGTGGTTGATCATGCCGATGCGTTCGGCGCGCGCGGCGGAGATCGGCGTCGCGGTAAAGGCCAGTTCCTTCACCACACGCAGGCTGGCGGCGCTCATGAAGGTCATCATGCCGCTGACGTTGTAGGGCACGCCGAGGCGCGCCGGCGTCACGGCGAAGGTGGCACCCGGGGCGGCGATGACAATGTCGCAGGCGAGCACGGCTTCCACGGCGCCGCCCCAGACCCCGCCTTCGATCATGGCAATCACCGGCATGCGACAGGTCTCGATGGTGCGCACCAGGTGGCGCAAGGGATCGTCCCAACCCAGTGGATCGCGGCCGCCTTCGGGCAGCTCGCCGACGTCGTGGCCGGCCGACCAGACCTTGACCCCGGGCCGCGCGCGCAGGATCACCACCCGCGCCGCCGCCTGTTCCAGCGCCTGCAAGGCGGCGATCAGTTGGTTGACCAGGTCGTGGCTCAGGGCGTTGAGTTTCTTCGGGTTGTCCAGCGTGATGGTGCCGATATGTCCATCCTGCGTCATTTCGATGTAGTTCAAGCGTCTCTCCTCGTCCCGACCGCCGGGAATCGCAAGGAGCATCCTAGGGCGCCGCCGCCGAAACGGCAATTGCGGGCATCCACGACAGACGTCCGGCAAAACAATTTCGCCCCCGCCGTAAGTATTCGCAGGCCAGAGCGACTACGCCATAATGCCCACCGGAGAACCCCATGCACGCCACCCTGCCCCTGCTGAGTCGGACCGATTTCCCCGTGCTGAAGCGGCGCACGCTCGACACCCTGCAACTCAACCTCGGCTACCGCTGCAACCAGAGCTGCCTGCACTGCCACGTCAATGCCGGGCCCAAGCGCACCGAGGAGATGACCGCCGAAACGGTCGATGCGGTGATCGAATTCCTCGCCGCCAATCCGGGCGTGCGCAGCATCGACCTGACCGGCGGCGCGCCGGAGCTGAATCCGCAGTTCCGCCGCCTGGTGATTGCGGCGCGCGCGCGCGGCCTGCGCGTGATCGACCGCTGCAACCTCACCATCCTCGAAGAACCCGGACACGAGGACCTGGCCGACTTCCTTGCGGCGCATCGCGTCGACATCGTCGCCTCGCTACCCTGCTACCTCGAAGAGAACGTCGACCGCCAGCGCGGTGCCGGCGTGTTCGAGGCCAGCCTGCGCGCCCTGCAAAGGCTGAACGCGCTTGGCTATGGCCGCGAGGATAGCGGCCTGCTGCTGAACCTGGTGTACAACCCGCAGGGCCCCAGCCTGCCGCCACCGCAGGCGAAGCTGCAGGAAGACTACAAACGCCACCTCGGCGAGCGCTATGGCGTGGCCTTCAATGAACTCTTCACCCTGGCCAACATGCCGATCCAGCGCTTTGGCAGCATGCTGATCTCCAAGGGCCAGTTCAACGCCTACCTGACCACCCTGCGTCAGGCCCACCGCGACAGCAATCTCGACGGCGTGATGTGCCGCAGCCTGGTCAGCATCGACTGGCAGGGCTATCTCTACGATTGCGATTTCAACCAGCAGCTCGGGCTGGCGATGGGCGACGGCGCCGGTGGCCGCCTGCACATCACCCGGGCCACGGCGATGGCCATCGACGAGACCCTGATCCAGGTCGCCGAGCATTGCTACGGCTGCACCGCCGGCCAGGGTTCGAGCTGCGGTGGCGCGCTGGGCCACGATACCGCCGCGGCCCCGAGCTGCGGCAACTGAGGAAACCCCATGACAGAGCCCCTGCGCGATATCGAGGCCTGCGTCTTCGACGCCTATGGCACCCTGTTCGACTTCAATACGGCGGCGGCCGGCGCGCGCGACGAGCTTGGTGACGACTGGCAGAGGCTCTCCGACCTGTGGCGCCTGAAGCAGTTGCAATACACCTGGCTGCGCGGCCTGGCCGGGCATCATGCCGAATTCTGGCAAGTCACCGGCGATGCGCTGGACTTCGCCCTGGCGCAACTCGGGATTGAACGCCCGGGCCTGCGCGAACGGCTGATGCAGCTTTACCTGCGGCTTGGCTGCTTCCCCGAAGTACCGGCGATGCTGAACGTGCTGAAACAGCGCGGCATCAAGCTGGCGATCCTGTCCAACGGCAGTCCGGCAATGCTTTCCGCGGTGGTAAGCAACGCGGGGCTTGAAGGCGTTTTCGATGCCGTGCTTTCGGTCGAGGAGGTTGGCGTCTTCAAGCCTCATCCTGCGGTCTACGGCCTCGCCGCACAGCGCCTGGGTCTGGTGCCGCAAGGCATCTGCTTTCTGTCGTCGAACGGCTGGGATGCCTGCTCCGCCAAGGCCTTCGGCTTTCGCGTGTTCTGGTGCAACCGTTACGGCCAGCCGCCGGAGCGGATTCCGTCGACGCCGGATGGCGAGATCAGCGACCTCGCCGCGCTGCCGGGATTGCTCGCCGGCTGATCAGCGCTCGCGGGCGCTGCGCGCGGCCTGGTTGCTCATGGAATTGAGCACGTCGCGCGTCGCCTGGTTGGTGGCGGACTTCTCGGCTTCCTGGCGCAATTTCTCTTCGCGCGCCAACTGCTGCTGGTAGACCTTTTCGCGTTCATCGCGGAAGCGTTCTTCGCGCAACCTCGCTTCCTCTCCGGCCTTGTCCTGCGCATCGAGTTCGCGCTGCTGGGTGGCAGCAGACGCTTCGACTGCCTGTCGCATCAGCTCCGATGTCTTCGGAATCGCCTCGGCGCGGCGCCGGGACTCTTCGGCGCGCGCCTGGGCTTCGAGCAGCTTCATCTCCCGATCGGCGTTTTCCTTCATATAGTTCAGGCCAAGCCAGCCCATCCCCAGCAGCAACACGCCGAAAATACCCAGCGTGACCGGCACCAGCCACGGCGAGCGACCATCCTGCGCCATCGCCGGCTGGATCACGATCGGCACCGGCTTCGGCTTGCGCAACTGGTCCATCAACTGGCGATCGAAGGCCTCGCGCGATTCGGGACGTCCGAGGATTTCAAGGGCATAGCGCATCTCGGCGTCCGCTGCTACGCCGCCGGCGGTGATCCGCGCGACCGCCTCGCCGATTGCCGCATCGGTGCAATCGGCCGCCAGGCCGAGTACCGTGTAGAGCGAGCTTTTCTGCTGCAGGGCAAGCTGGCGGCGCAGTTCGACGCGCAGGTTTAGCAGGGCGTCATCGTCGCGGTGGTTGCTGGGGTTGCTGGCACTCATGGTTCGCCTCCTGACGGTGCTGCCGGATGCCGCTCAATGTATCCCGGAATGAACCGGCCTGGCAACGCCGGCCGACTGCTCAGTAGCTTCCTGAAGCATCCCACATTTCGGGCAGGAAGCGCGCCACGCGGTTGCGCCCGCCCGCCTTGGCCTTGTACAGCGCGACGTCGGCGTACTTGACCACCTGCCAGAAAGTATCGGCATCGGTGGGGAATTCGGCGACGCCGATGGAGATCGTCTTCTGCAGGATGCCGCTGGGCAAGGGAACCTTGGTCGCCTCGACCTCGGCGCGAATTTTCTCCGCCACTTTCAGCGCCGGTTCGATGCCGGTGTCGGTGAGCACCAACAGAAACTCCTCGCCGCCGTAGCGCACAGCGATGTCGGAACTGCGCACGCTGCGCATCAGGATGTCGGCGAGCGTCTTGATCACCTTGTCGCCGGCTTCATGGCCGTGCGTGTCGTTGACCTGCTTGAAGAAATCCAGGTCGAGCATCAGCACCGCAAAGGCGGACTTGCGCCGCTGGCTGCTGCTGACCAGGGCACCGACGTAGTCCTCGAGGAAGCGGCGGTTGTAGAGCCCGGTCATCGGATCACGCAGGGAGTTCTCGCGCAGGTGTTCCATGAGGCGCTTGGCCTCCAGCACCGGACCGGCCTCGCGCAGATAAACGCTGACGAAAGGCACCAGCAGGCTGGCAAGGTCGCCATCCTCGCGAGCCGCCAGGATCTGGACGATGGCGCCGGCCGAACCCGACTGGTTGATCGGCAGGCAAACATGCGTATCTCCCTCGGCCCCGGGCCGGAACATGGTGCACAGGCCGGGAAAGGTAAACGCATTGACCTCGTGTCCGGTGCGGCGGGCGCGACAAAAATTGGCGTCCACCATCACCTGCGGATCGCAGTAGCGGCAGGTGGCGTTGGCATCGCCGTCGATCGACATCGCCGTCATGCGGTTCTTGCTCGACGCCACTTCATAGATCGAGAAGCGCGTGACGGCATATTTTTTTTGCAGCATGTCGGCCAGGCGCCGGTAGATCTCGGCCTTGGTCTGGTCTTCCTCGATGGCCTGCTTGAACTGGGAGGCTTCGACCAGGCTTTCGACCAGTTCCGTCGTATTGACCAGCTGGTTGCCGTTTTCCTTGATCTGGAAGCCCATCAGTTCGCCGACGCGATTGCGGATGGTGCTCACCTCGCGCTGGAGGAATTCCATGAGGTGGTTGATATTGACGGCGATGTCGCCGACCTCGTCCGAACTGCGCCGCAGCACGCGCCCGGCGAAGTTTCCTTCGACGGCCTGCGAGGTGACTTCCTGTACTGCCTGGGCCGTTTCCGACAAGGGCCGCATCATTCGTCGCAGCAGCGCCAGGGCAACCAGCGCGGCCACCAGCACGGCAAGGCTGACCAGGGCGACCGCCACGATGCCCTGGTTCCGGACTTCGGTGAAGGGAATATCCACGGTCACCGTGCCCAGCACCGTGCCCGCCTTGACCAGATGACATTGCAGGCAATTCGGCACCCCCTGATCGGAGGCGATGTAGGGAATCACCGCATGAAAGATCAATTCGCCATTGGTCTCGACCACCTCGAAGACCTCATGCCCGGTGGCCAAAACCTCCCTGACATCGTGATGCACCGCGTCCTCGCTGGCCAGGCCGGGCCCGAACTGGCTGATCACGGCCGGGCCGCGCGCCACCCGCACCTCATTGACGCCGGGAATGCCGGACATGCGTACCAGGAACTGCTGGCGCTTCTTGATCGTGCCATTGATCATGCTTTCGGTAAGACCGACCTTGACGGTTTCGGCCACGGAACGTGCGTGGCGCTCGGCGGTATAGAGTGAGAACTGGCGCAGGGCGAGGGCTGAGAGCACGGTAAGCACCGTGACCAGTGCAGCAAGGATGATTGCCGAGACCAGCAGGATCTTGTCGAGCAGTCTCATCGTGGCGGGGTCTTGCCGGCGCGCTCCGCCTTGATGGCGGCAAGGCAGGCGGGACAAAAACAGGAGGTCCCGGTTCCGGCCGGCGGCACCGGCAACGGCGTCACCGGCGGCAGGCTGGCGCACCAGCACGGCGTATCGCCGCCGACCATGCCGCAGCGAAAGGCCGCCGCACAGCGCGGGCAGGTGCTGTTGGCAGCCGCGCTCACGGTGTGCCGCCGCTGCCGAAGCGCCGGCAGGCCTGGCGCAGGATGCCCATCTGGCGCCGGTAGTTGGAGCAGGCGTCGCAGATCAGCACATGCAGGCGCAGGCCAAGACGCTCCGTCAGGCTCAGGCGCCGGTCCTGTTCCTGAGACATGAGCTCTGAGGCTTGCTTGCAGCTGAGCACGGTTTGTTTTCCTAAGCCGATGCGCCGGCGAACCAGCGCTGTTCGAGGCAGGCGCGCAGGGCCAGGCGAGCGCGATGCAGGACGACCCAGCAGTTGGACGTGCTGATGCCGGTTTCCTTACAGATTTCGCCGGTGTCGAGGCCGAGGATTTCGCGCATCATGAATACGCGCGCCGTTTTCGCCGGCAGGTGGTCGAGGCAGGCTTCGAACACCTGCCAGAACTGCTGCTGTTCGAAGGAAGCCTCGGGGTCGGCCCAGCGGACCGGGCGTACTTCCGGGCGCCAATGTCCGTCGGGTTCGAACAGGGTATCGGCCAGTGCATCGTCGCCCTCCTCATCCTTCGCCAGGGAACTGGCCGGCACTTCGCGGCCCTGCATGCGAATGATGTCGACAATCTTGTTGCGCAAGATGGAGATCAACCAGGTCTTGTAAGAGGAACGGCTCTCGAAATTCTTGCTGCCGGTCAACGCCGCAAGCAGGGTTTCCTGCACCGCATCCTCCGCCGCACCGGCGTCCCGCAGCTGCAAGCGCGCAAAGCGCAGCAGGTCGGGACGCAGGGCATCAAGCTCGGCTTGGCGATCCGGATTCATCGATACTGTTGCCAACGGGAAGGGAACGCATTTTGAACCAAGATGACTAAGATGGGCAAACTGCGCCGATTCCCTGTAAGGATTGCCGCCCCACCCCGACAAATCGCTGCGGAACAAGCGCCACCCCCGAGGGCGGTGTTCCCACCCATCACAGGAGACAACAATGAACCGCCGCCACTGGCTTTTTGGACTCACCGGCCTGATCGCCGCCCCGTTGCTGGCGCAACGTCAGGCAGGCGCTGCCGAAACCTTTCCGCTGAACAAGGCGAAACAGGAATGGAAGAAGCTGCTCGCCGCCGACGCCTACCAGGTGCTGTTCGAGGAGGGCACGGAGCGTTCCGGCAGCAGCGTGCTGAACAACGAAAAGCGCGCCGGCACCTACGCCTGCGCCGCCTGCAACCTGCCGCTGTTCGACTCGGCCCACAAATACGAGAGCGGCACCGGTTGGCCCAGCTTCTGGCAACCGCTGCCCGGCGCGCTGGGCACCTCGACCGACTTCAAGCTGATCTATCCGCGCACCGAGTACCACTGCTCGCGTTGCGGCGGACACCAGGGCCACGTATTCAACGACGGTCCGCCACCGAGCGGCAAGCGCTACTGCAATAACGGTGTCGCGCTGCGCTTCGTCGCCCGTGGCGAGGCGCTGCCCGCCCTGAGGACCTGAGCATGCGCCCGTCCATCCTGATCGCCGGCGCCTGCCTGGTCCTGGCCTGGGTCGGCGTGACCCGCACGCCGGACGCCGTCGCAGCGTCGGCCGCCACGCCCCCCGGTAGCGCCACGGCAATCTTCGCCGGCGGCTGCTTCTGGTGCACCGAGTCCGACTTCGAAAAGCTGCCCGGCGTGATCGCGGCCGAGTCCGGCTATACGGCGGGAAAAACCGTCAATCCCGGCTACAAGGACGTCAGTGCCGGCACTACCGGACACACCGAGGCAGTGCGCGTCACCTATGACCCCAAGCTCGTCAGCTACGCCAGGCTGGTGGACTATTTCTGGCGCACCATCGATCCGACGGTCAAGGACCGGCAGTTCTGCGACGTCGGCAGCCAATACCGCAGCGGCATCTACTGGCAAAGCGAGTCCGAACGCAAGATTGCCGAAGCCAGCCGCGACGCATTGCTGAAGGGCGGACGCTTCACGACCATACACACGGAAATCATCGCCGCCGCGCCATTCTGGCCGGCCGAGGAGTACCACCAGGACTACTACAAGAAGAATCCGATTCGTTACCAGTACTACCGTGGCGGCTGCGGTCGGGACGCGCGACTGCGCGAGGTCTGGGGCGAGAAATGAAGCAACACGCAGCAGATGCCGGTGCCTGAGCTGTCCATCGTCGTCCCGGTGTTGAACGAGGCGCCGCGGATCGTGGCCCAATTGCAGCCGTTGCAGGCGCTGCGCCGACACAATGTCGAGGTGATCGTGGTGGATGGCGGCAGCACCGACGGTAGCGCCCAGGCGGCGGCGGCCCTCGCCGACCGGATCCTGATCGCGCCGCGCGGCCGGGCGCGGCAAATGAATGCCGGTGCCACGGCCAGCGGCGGTCAGGTTCTGCTCTTCCTCCATGCGGACACGGTGTTGCCGCCGCACGCCTTCGCCGCCGTGCGGGCAGCAATCGATGGCGGTGCCCACTGGGGACGCTTCGACGTGCGCATCGATGCCCGCGATCCCCTGCTGCGCGTCGTCGAACGGATGATGAACTGGCGCTCACGCCTGACAGGCATCGCCACCGGCGACCAGGCCATCTTCGTCCGTCGCGATTTGTTCGAGCGTGTCGGCGGCTATCCCGACCTGCCACTGATGGAGGATATCCGCTTCAGCGCCCTGCTCAAGCGGCAGGCGGCTCCCGCATGCCTGGCCGAGACGGTGGCCACCTCGGCCCGACGCTGGCAGAAACACGGCGTGCTGCATACCATCCTGCTGATGTGGTGGCTGCGCGCCGCCTTTTTCTGCGGCGCCGATCCGGCGCGCCTGGCGCGGCAGTATGGCTACCGCAAGGCCGATTGATGCCTTGATCCGGCTCAAGCCGCAGGTGTGGCAAATTTTCACCTTGCATCGCAACAATCCATTGCAAGCCCTTGTCAGAAAACGCGGAACACGGCATAGTCGGCGACATGAACCCGATTTCATCGAATTTCGACCGCATCACCGAATCGCTGCCTTTCGTAATACGTTGCGTGCGCGACGAGGCGGAACTCGCCAAGGCCGTGGCCATCCGCCGCAGCGCCTATGGCCGCCATGTGCCTGAACTGGCGGCCCGTTTCACTACGCCGGAGCCCAGCGATCTCGATGGCAGCAGCCGTGTTCTGGTGGCCCTGGCGAAGCTGGACGGCATGCCGCTGGGCAGCATGCGCTACCGCACCAACCAGTACCAGCCGCTGGATCTTGAACAGTCGGTAAGCCTGCCTGCCGCCTTGCGCAACCGGGTGCTGACCGAGGCCACCCGCCTGGCGGTAAGCCAGGCCGCCGTCGGGCGCGTGGTCAAGGCCATGCTGATGAAGGCGATGTTCCTGCAATGCGAAGCCGGCGGCATCGATTGCATCGTCGCCGCCGCGCGGCATCCGATGGATCGCTTTTATCAGTGGCTGTACTTCGAGGATGTCTTCCCCGGCGGCGATTTCATCCCCATGGCGCATGCCGGGATGATTCCCCACCGCGTCATGTGCTGTGACGTCGTCGCCACCAAGCGGCGCTGGCAGGCGGTCGACCATCCCTGGTATTCGCTGTTCTTCGAAACCCGCCATCCCGACATCGAATTGACCCCGTTCCCGGTCGCGCCGACGCGCGACGATGCGGAATCTGCAGGGTCACGTGTTTCCGCAAGGATCGGACACCGAGACCTGCGCTAAGATTCAGCGCATGATCCATACCCGCCGCCCGCCCCCCTCGGACGCGGCCCCATGACTTCCCGCACGCGGCGTCTCCTGCTGCTGGCTTCGCGCGAACTGGTGCGCGGCTTCCTGCGACGCAATTCGCGCTGGCTGGCGCAGTTGTCATTCATCGCCATTCCCCTGGTGCTCGGCGGCCTCATGTTGCTGGCGCTGCTGGCCTGGGAATCGGATACCGCCGTCAGGCAGCCGCCCGACCTGCAATTCACCGCGCTGTCCTTCGTCCCCGATGACGGGCAGATCGAACCCTCGGCGGCACGCGACGCGCTGCGTGGCGCAAGGCCGGTGACCTCGTTCGACACCCAGCTCTCGGAAGCGCCGGTATGGTTCGCCTTCACGCCGCCGAAGATCGACAGCGACACGGCAGGCCCGCCGCTGGTGTATTTTCCTTCGCGCCACGCGCGAACCCTGAGTTGCTGGCGCGGCCCCACGCTAAAACCCCTGGGCAACGCCTCGCGCGCCGGCGCCAGCGGCGCGCTGGCCATCATCAACGCCGGATTCGCGACCCACGGTGTGGATCTCTCGGGCGTGCCGCTGCTGTGCCGCGCCACCTTCGTCGGTCCCGCGCGGCTCTCCGTGACGGCCTGGAAGGCATCCGACTTCGACCTTTCCACCCGCGCCTTCGCCAACGACATGGGGCTGCTCGAAGGTGGCCTGACGGTGCTGGCCATCTTCATGCTGCTGGCCGCCCTGGTCAATCGCGAACCGGTGTATGTTGCCTTCGCCGGCTGGCTCATCGTCAGCACCCGGGTCGGCGCCATCTCCGCCGGCTGGGACATGCTCTGGCTTGGCCACCAGGTGCCGGTGCCCTGGCTCGACGGCATGCGCAAGTTCGTCCTGGCCAGCAATTTCGCGCTTACCGCCTTCCTGTTCACCCGCCTGTTCCATGACGACTTGAAAAGAGTGGGCGGGGGCGCGCCGGTGCGCGTGCTGGAACTGCTCTACCTGCCGATGTTCGCCGCGGCATTGCTGGTGCCCTACCGCTATTTCATTCCCATGCTCTGGCTGGGCTCCTTCATCGGCTACGGCATCATTGTCTATTACCTGGGCAGCATCCTGCTGGTATCGCGTTCGCGCATCGCCATGTGGTTTGCCGCCTCGCTGGTGGTCACCGCCGTGGCTGGTTTCGCCGAGGTGATCAAGGCCATGTCCGGCCTGCCCGGCCCCCTGCCCTATGTCAACAGCGTCACCGCGGCGCTGAGCTCCGGCCTGCTGGTGGCGATGGCGCTGGCCGAGCAGATGCGCATCGAGCGCTCCGGCCGCGAAGGTGCCGAGAAAGCGCTGCAGAAGACCTACGACCAGGTGCCGGTGGCCTTCTTCACCGCCGACGCGACCGGGCGCCTGCTGCGCGGCAATCCGGCGCTGGGCCGCCTGCTTGGCCTGCGCGTGCTGGGCGGCGGCAGCCGCTGGCAGGATTACTTCGAGCCCGGCACCTGGGAGTCGCTGTGCAGCCTGCTGGCGGATGGCCCGCGTGCCCAGCTGCGTTTCCAGTCGGCCGACCACGGCGCCTGGTATGAGGCCCGCGCCTCGATCGGTGAGAGCCTGATCGAGGGTTCGATCGAGGACATCACCGAAGCGGTGACGGCGAACCGGAAGCTGATGTACCTCGCCGACCACGACCAGCTCACCGGCACGCTCTCCCGGCGCGCCATCGAGCAGGCGCTGCGCGGCGCAATCCGCTCGGCCGGGGAACACGCTCCGGTCACGCTGGCCTACATGGACCTCGACCGCTTCAAGACCGTGAATGACCTCTTCGGCCATACTGCCGGCGACGAGGTGCTGCGCCAGTTGTGCAACCGCATAGCCGCGTCGCTGGGCACCGAGCACCTGCTGGGACGCATTGGCGGCGACGAATTCCTCATCCTGCTGCGCGGCATGTCGCTGGCCGAGGCCACGGCAAAGTGCCGCGAACTCGTGGATCTGATCGACGCCAGTGCTTTCCGTGTCCAGGAACTGGCCTTCCGCATCGGCGTCTCCTTCGGCGCCGTCGAGGTGACGCCGGGCATCGACGTCGCCGACCTGATCTCCGCCGCCGACCGCGCCTGCCGCGACGCCAAGCGCCAGGCCAGATCCGGTCACGTCGTGGCCTATGGCGCGGATGCGCCGGCCTTCCAGGAGCACGAAGAGGAACGCGTGCTGGTGGCGCGCCTGACGCCGGAACGCGCGCCGGAGTTCCTCGCCATCGCCATGCAGCCGATCATGTCGCTGCACGATCCGCAGGGCAGCCTGGACTTCGAAGTGCTGCTGCGCGCACGTGCGCCGGACGGCAGCGTGATGCCTGCCGGACGGGTGATTTCGGTGGCCGAGGCCCATGGCCGCGTCGGCGTGATCGACCGCTGGGTGCTGGCCACGGTGCTGGAATGGCTGGACACGCACCAGGCCCAGCTCGCCGGGACGCGTTTCGTCACGGTCAATTTTTCGGGCGCGTCGATCAACGACGAGCAGTTCATGGCCGATGCCTATGCCATGCTGCGCGCCCATCCGCACGCCGCGGCGCGGCTCTGCGCCGAAATCACGGAAGGCGTCGCACTGCGCGATTTCGACCAGACGCGGCGCGTGCTGGAGCGCCTGCGCGAATTCGACGTCAAGCTGGCGCTGGACGATTTCGGCGCCGGCTATACCTCCTTCATGTACCTCTCCGACCTCCAGGCCGACGTCATCAAGATCGACGGCGCCATCGTCGAATCCGCGGCGCGCCACCCGTCGCGGCTGTCGATCGTGCAGGCCATTGCCGATCTCTCGCGCAACCTGGGCATGCGCTCGATCGCCGAATGGGTGGAAGATGCCGCCACCCTGCGCGCGATGGCCGACGTCGGCATCGACTACATCCAGGGCTTCGCCATCGCCCGGCCGATGGCGCCGCGCGAAATCCTGCTGGGGCCGAATGCCGCCCACTGGGTCGCCGACGGCACGATACGCGCCGCGCTGGCCGATATCCAGGCCAATCGCCTGGTGGTCGATGACGGCGCGGTGTATTCCGCCGGCAAGAACCTGCACTAGACGTCGTCGATGACCCTGCGCGGAAAGATCTGGCTTGCGCTTGCCCTGCTGGCGGCAACGATATCGCTGCTCGACCTCGGCGTCGAATACCGGCGTACCGCCACGGAACAGCATGGCGAGCAGCTGCGCGACGTGCGTGGCATGGGCAAGCTGCTGCAAGCGACCCACCGCGTCTACCACGGGCAGGTCATCGATGGAATGGCCGGTGACGGCTTCGTCGCCGAGCTCGCCTTGGCGCGGATTTCGCGCGAATTCTCACTGGCCTACGCGGGCGGGGTGAGCTTCCGAACTGTCGCGGACCAGCCGCGCAATCCGGAGAACCAGGCCGACCGCTTCGAACGCGATGCCATTCGGTGGTTCCGCGACCAGCCCGGAGCACGCGAGCATCTGCAGCCCATCGTCGACATGGGCGGCACCGCCCTGCTGCAGTACAGCCTGCCGCTGCGCATTGAGTCCTCCTGCCTGCAATGCCACGGCCCGTTCGGGCGCAATGCGGGCACGGCGCGCGGCGACGAGTTCAAGGCCGGTGAGGTGCGCGGACTGATCAGCATCAAGTTGCCGGTCACCCAGGACCAGGCCTTCGCCCTCGACCGTTGGCTGAGCCGCCTGGGTTGGAGCCTGCCGGCCTATGCGCTGGTATTCCTCGCCCTCGGCCTGTTGATGGATCACCTGATACTGCGCCGCCTGGAACGGATTCGCGCCGGCACGCGGCAACTTGCCGCCGGTGACCGCAAGCTGCGCCTGGCGGACGACGGCAAGGACGAACTCGGCGAGTTGGCACAGGAACTGAACCAGATGGCGGATCAGGTCGACGAGCGCACCGAAGCGCTGGCCGCCAGCCGCGAGGAACTCAGCCGGCATCGCGACCAGCTCGAAGAACAGGTCATCGCGCGCACCATCGAACTGGCCTCGGCCAAGGAAGCGGCGGAAAAGGCCAATCTCGCCAAGAGCCGCTTCCTCGCCAACATCAGCCACGAAATCCGCACGCCGATGAATGCCATCATCGGCCTTACCCACCTCCTGCGCCGCGGCGATCCCACTCCCGCACAGGCGGAACGCCTGGCCAAGGTCGACACCGCGGCCAGGCACCTGCTGGCGGTGATCAACGACATCCTCGACATCTCCAAGATCGAGTCGGACACCATCGAGCTGGACCAGCATGATTTTGCGCTGGGCGCGGTGTTCGACCATGTGCTGTCGCAAACCTTTGACGAGGCGCGAGCCCGCGACCTGGTGCTGGACGTCGATACCGGGTCGGTGCCGGTATGGCTGCGCGGCGACCCCCTGCGCCTGCGCCAGGCGCTGTACAACTATGTCGGCAATGCGATCAAGTTTTCCGAGCATGGTCGCATCCAGCTGCGCGCCGTCCTGCTGGAGGAGCAGGGTGACGAATTGCTGCTGCGTTTCGAAGTCGAGGACAATGGCATTGGTGTCGAGGAAGAACAGCTATCCAACCTGTTCCGCGCCTTCGAACAGGCGGATACCTCGGATACCCGCAGCTACGGCGGCACGGGCCTGGGCCTGGCGATCACGCGCCGCCTTGCCCAGCTCATGGGCGGCGACGTCGGCGTGGAAAGCCGGCCCGGCCAGGGCAGCCGCTTCTGGTTTTCGGCCCGCCTGCACCGCGGCCACGGTGTCATGCCGGCGGTGGCGGAGATCAGCACCGAAACTGCGGAGAGCAGCCTGCGCCGCCACCACGCTGGCGCCAGGGTGCTGCTGGTCGAAGACAACGCGATCAATCGCGAAGTCGCGCTGGAACTGCTGTACGGCGCCGGCATGGACCCCGACATCGCCGTCGACGGCCGCGATGCGCTGGACAAGGCCGTCGCCCGGCGCTACCGGCTGATCCTGATGGACGTGCAGATGCCGCGCATGGACGGCCTCGAAGCCACGCGCGCGATCCGGGCGCTGCCGGCTTGTCGCGACGTTCCCATCCTGGCGCTGACGGCCAACGTTTTCGAGGAGAACCGGCGCGCCTGCGTCGCCGCCGGGATGGATGACTTCGTTGCCAAGCCGGTCGAACCCGAAGATCTGTACGCCGCACTCCTGAAGTGGCTGCAGCGCAGCCCGCCGCCGCAAACCGAACCGGAGCCCGCACCGCAGCGACCACCGCCGGCCAGGGCCACTACCGGCCATGGCAGCGCGCCCAGGCTGCCGATGCGCAATGCCGAGGAATGGCGCCGACGCCTGCAGGCGGTGCCCTGCCTGGATTTCGAACGCGGCCTCGACGTGGTGCGCGGCGACGTCCGTACCTATTCGCGCATCCTCGCCCTGTTCGCCGATACCCACCTCAAGGACATTGCACGGCTGGAGGAATATCGTGCCGGCGGGAAGCTCGCGGCACTCAGGGAAGTCTCCCACACGCTGAAGGGATCCGCGGGCAGCGTCGGCGCACTGAAGCTCGCCGATGCCTCCAGACATCTCCACGCCTTGATTCTCAAGGAAGGCCCGGCCGGTGAGATCGACGCCAGTTGCCGGATCCTGGTTGCCACGCTGGAACAGACGCTCGCGGAGCTGCGCCAGGCGCTTGGCGACCCGGAATCGCCGTAGCGCCAGCGCCGACTTTCAGCCCGCTTCGTTGCGCCGCCGCCACGCGCCGGCACGGTCCAGCCATTCGGCGACGCTGGGCCAGAGATTCATTTCGCATTGCGGCTTGAAGAAGCCGAAGTGGCCGATGCGACCGAGCCCGTGGTGTGCGGGCTCGACCAGGCGGTAGTCGACCCGGCGCTGGCGATAGGCCTCGTGCAGCAGGCGCGAGCCGGACTCGTCGAGCAATTCGTCATCGGCGAAGGTCAGCGCCAGCACCGGGTAAGCCGCCGTGGCATAGGCCTCGCGCGCACCGGGCTCGCCGCTCAGCAGATACTCCGGCGTCAGGCACCAGCGCCGCCACTGGAACATCGCGCCCGTGGGCAGGTCGCCGACGACGCCGATGCGCGAGCCGGGGAAATAGCCGAACAGCGGACACAGGGTCGGCGCCAGCACATGCCACATCAGCGGCGCCGTGCGCCTGACGCGCGGTCGCAGGTGGCGCGACGAGCCGCTGCCGACAGCAATATTCACCACGCCGGCGAGCCGCTCGCGCGAAGGCAGCAAAGGCGCCACCTGGCCACCGAAACTGTGGCCGACGACGAACAACGGGTCACGCGGCGATGCCGCCGAAATCATTTGCAGCAGGGCGTCGTAGTCCTTGTACAGCCAGTCGCCGAGATCGGCCTTGAGGCGACGGCGCGGGCCCGTGAACGACTCGCCGATGCCACGGTAGTCGAAGGTCCAGCTGGTGTAGCCGCGCTTCGCCAGGTAGCGGGCGAAGGGCGCATAAAACGCCTGCGGCACGGCCATCGCCGCAGCGATGACCACATGGCCACGCACCGGGCCGTGCGGATCGAAGCGATGGGCGGCAAGCGTATGGCCGTCGGTGGCGGTGAAATCGATGCGTTGCATATGCCCAGTCTAGTGAAAATCCCGGCTGTCGGTCAGCAGCGTGCCGAGCCATTCGCTGTGGTCGAACAGGCGCTTGGCGACGAGGTGCACCACGGCGTGCTCGCCCTGGCCTTCCACCTGCAACTGGCCGGCCACGCCCAACAACCGGCTGCCGAGCAAGAGTCGGCGCTGGCGACACGCCAGTTCATTGAACACCACGATATTGGCGCAGCCGGTTTCGTCCTCCAGGGTGACGAAGATCACGCCGCTGGCGGTGCCCGGCCGCTGGCGGCAGGTGACGATGCCGGCGCAGCGCACCACGGCACGGTCGCCGCGGTCGCGCAATTCCATCGCCGATAGGTAGCGTTTCGCCGCCAGTCGCGCACGCAACAGCGCCAGCGGATGGCGGCCCAGCGTGAGCCCGAGGCTGCCGTAGTCGGCGACGATCTCCTCGCCCTCGCGCGGCGCGGAAAACATCACTTCCGCCTCGCGCGGCGCGATGCCGGCGAAAAGGTCGCGCTGCAAGGGCACGGCGGCAGCGGCCCAGGCCGCCTGGCGGCGATGGCCGGCAAGCGGGCGCAATGCTCCCGCGGCGGCCAGCAGGTCGAGGTCGCCCTGGCCAAGCCCGGCACGGCGAGCCAGGTCGGCGAGATCGACAAAAGGCCCGGCATCACGCGCGGCGACGATGCGCTGCGCGGAGGCTGCGGATAAGCCGCGCACCTGCTGCAGGCCGAGGCGCACGGCGTCGAGTTTGCCGACCCCGTTCTCGCCTTCCTGCGTGCACTCGCGGTCGCTGGCCGTGACATCCACCGGCCGCACCTTGACCCCGTGGCGGCGCGCATCCTGCACCAGTTGCGAGGGCGAGTAGAAGCCCATGGGTTGCGAATTGAGCAGACCGAGCAGGAAAGCCGCCGGCTCGTGGCGCTTGAGCCAGGCCGAGACATACACCAGCAGCGCAAAGCTGGCGGCATGCGACTCGGGAAAGCCGTACTCGCCGAAGCCCTGGATCTGGCGGTACCGCGCCTCGGCGAACTCATCGGCATAGCCGCGATCGCGCATCCCGGAAAGCAGGCGTTCGCGGAAAGGCTCCAGCCCGCCCTTGCGCTTCCATGCCGCCATGGCGCGGCGCAACTGGTCGGCCTCGCCCGGCGTGAATCCGGCAGCGACGATGGCCAGCTGCATCGCCTGTTCCTGGAAGATCGGCACGCCCAGGGTGCGCGAGAGCACGTCGCGCACCGCCTCGCTCGGGTAATCCACCGGCTCCAACCCCTGCCGCCGCCGCAGATAGGGATGGACCATGTTGCCCTGGATCGGGCCGGGGCGCACCAGCGCCACCTCGATGACAAGATCGTAGAAGCAGGCCGGGCGCAGGCGCGGCAGCATGGCCATCTGCGCCCGCGACTCGATCTGGAACACGCCGACGGTGTCGGCGCGCGAAACCATTTCGTAGGTGGCGGCGTCCTCGGCCGGCACGTCGGCCAGCCCGAAGGCCTTGCCGTGCCGCTGCGCCACGGCCGCCAGCATGCGGCGTATCGCGCTGAGCATGCCCAGCGCCAGCACATCGACCTTCATCAGCCCCAGCGCATCGATGTCGTCCTTGTCCCACTGGATCACGGTGCGTTCCGGCATGGCGGCGTTTTCCACCGGCACCAGGCGGTCGAGCCGGCCGCGACTGATGACGAAGCCGCCGACATGCTGCGTCAGGTGGCGCGGCAGGCCGATCAGCATTTTCGCGATGCCCAGCCAGCGCTGCACGTCGGCCTGCTCCGGATCGAGGCCGACCTCGGCGAAACGCTGCGCCAGTTCCTCGCGCTTTTCCCACCAGGCCAGGTTGCCGGCCAGGCGCTCGATCGCGGCCAGCGGGAAACCCAGCGCGCGGCCGGCATCGCGCAGCGCGCCGCGGGTGCGGTAGCAGATCACCGCGGCCGCCAGCGCCGCGCGTTCGCGACCATACCTGGCATAGATGTACTGGATCACTTCCTCGCGCCGCTGGTGTTCGAAATCGACGTCGATGTCGGGCGGCTCGTTGCGTTCCTTCGAGACGAAGCGCTCGAACAGCATGCGGGCTCGCGCCGGATCGACCTCGGTGATGTTGAGCGCATAGCAAACCGCCGAGTTCGCCGCCGAGCCGCGCCCCTGGCACAGGATGCCCTGCCCGCGCGCCCAGGCGACGATGTCATGCACGGTGAGGAAATAGGGCGCGTAGCTCATCCCGGCGATCAGCGCCAGTTCGTGTTCGACCTGGGCCACCACCTTGTCCGGCACGCCGGCCGGGTAGCGCTGCGCCAAACCTTCCATGGTCAGCCGCCACAGCCAGGAATCCGGCGTCTCGCCCGCCGGCACCACTTCCTCGGGATATTCGTAACGCAACTCGGCCAGCGAGAAGTGGCACAGCGCCGCGACCTTCACGGTCTCGGCCAGCAGTTCCGGTGGATACAGGCGCGCCAGCGCCAGGCGCGAACGCAGGTGGCGCTCGCCGTTGGGAAACAGCGCAGCACCTGCCTGCGCCACCGTGGTGTTGAGGCGCAACGCGGTCAATGCATCCTGCAAGGGCCGGCGCGAACGCGCATGCATGTGCACGTCGCCGGCGGCGAGGAGCGGCAGCGATACGGAAGCGGCAAGTTCACGCAGCGCAGCAAGACGCTCGTGATCATCGGGCCGCAAGTGGCGCTCATGGACGATCCAGGCGCGGCCGGGGAAATGTTCGGCGAGCCAGCGCGCATCGGCGGCGCAAATCGCCGTATCGCCAGCGCCGTCCGCAAGGGATACCGCCCCTGGCTCTGCCGGAGGCATAACTCTTGAAGGAATCCACAGCGCCAGGCAATCCGGCACGCCGCCGCCATCCCAGCCGGCAAGGTCGTTACGCGTCAGGTGATAGCAACCTTTTCCCGCACGACGCCGGCCCAGTGAAACCAGTGCCGCGAGGTTGCCGTAGCCGGCGCGATTGCAGGCCAGCAGCACCAGCTTCATGCCGCAGGCAAGCACCAGTTCAGTGCCATGGATAAGCTCCAAGCCGCTGTCACGCGCGGCAAGGTGGGCGCGCACGCTGCCGGCGAAGCTGCACTCGTCGGTGATCGCCAGCGCCGCGTAGCCCAGCCGCAGGGCCCGGGCCACCAGATCCTCCGCCTGCGATGCGCCGCGCAGGAAGCTGAAGCTGGACAGGCAGTGAAGTTCGGCATAGGCCGGCAGGGAGGACATGGCTGCAGCAATAACTGATTATATATACAGCTTATCAGATACCGCTCGCGCAACCAAGAACCCATACGGTTGATCAGTAGTGTCCGGTTAAAAGTCGAACAGAATCATCTGATTGGATAGATTGACCTGATTCTTGATGGATGCATTTGTCGTGAATGCTTGCTGCAAGGGCATCTTCTCGAAAAGAGTGACCGAAAGAATCTGTAGCAATGTG
>JACRIX010000095.1 GCA_016215645.1 Rhodocyclales bacterium | reverse complement strand
CTCTGCGACGACGCATCAATGCCAATGTCGCCGAGCGCAACGCCAAGCACCAGCCCATCAACTGGCGTTTCACGATTCGCGATGCTCGCAGCAAGCTTCATCGGCTTTATCCATCAACGGCAGCATGACTGACTACTAGCTACTTCGGCACAAAGGCGTGGAAGGACACCGCTTTTCCGAACATCGCCAAGTTGGTAAAGGCAAGCGGCGAGTCTTCGGAGAAGCTGACCCAGGTACTTTCTGACCTTGCCCCAGTCCCAATTGCTGGAAAGACACAAGTTGCAGAAGCGGACCTTGTGCCTTACCTCGATCGTGAGGGAAAGGAGGCGTACCAGGAATGGCTAAAGCGGTCTCCACCTAGAGCATTCGCAGTCGGGATCGATGGCGCTTGGGGAAGGGGGAAGAGCATGAGCGCTGCGCTTACCTACTGTGAACGATACTCGTCGGATAAATGTGAAATCTATGCTGTAGATCAGGAAGTCGTCTGGAATGGCTCTGCCAAGTAACCTCACATATCAAATTGGTCTTTTGTGGTCAGCATAGCCTGTCACCCAAGAAACTCAATCATGTGGGCAACTTCAATAGGCTATAGTTGATTTCCGCGACCGTCTGTTGCGGGCACATAACAGTCGCTTGGGAAAAGCATTCCTCCAAATAGCAAGGAGAATTGATTTCGCACCCGCCTTGACCAGCCTGACCTATGCTTTTTACAAGTCGCCGTTGGTGGCGCCTTTGTCGTCTTCAGTTCATCTCGATCCAAGGAGCACAAGATGAAGAAAACCATTCCTGTCCTGCTGTCCGCCATCTGCTTTCTGATGCTGTCCGCCGCCGCCCAGGCCAAGGACGACGGTAAAAACGAACTGGCCGCCTGCCGTGCCGACATGGAAAAACATTGCCGCAATGTCGAGCCGGGCGAGGGGCGTCAGATGAAGTGCATGTACGACTTGCGCGACAAGCTGCAACCGGCCTGCGCCACGCTGGTGTCGGAGAAGTACACGCGCTTCCTCGAAGCGCGGCAGAAAAAGGAAGGCCGTTAAGGCAGCTTGCGGTAGACCTGCGCGAAGCGCTCCTGCTCGGCCACGCCGAAATCCCCGGGGGCGTATTGCAGCAGCCAGTCGCCGGCCTTGCCGTGCAGGCGATCACCGCCGGCGGTACGTTCGGCACTAAAGGGTTCGGCGATCTGCCGCGCCAGCACCGGCACCGGCCGTGCCGCGTAGCGGCCGTCCTCGCCCATCGTGATGGGCGCGACAGCCTCATACTTGGCGACGAAACGATCACGCGAGACGCTCCAGCGGCTGCCGGTCGATCCGGTGATCAGCGCGTCGCCGGCCTGATAGCGGTTGGGGCCTTCGAGGCTGGTCAATTCCCCGGCGTGCCGGGCGAATTCGACCGTGACGATTTCGTTCTTGACGTAGCGCGCCGCCAGCGGATCGGCCGCGAGGTTGATGGCCTTCAATTCGAGCATCGGGATCAGGCCCTGGGCCAGAGAATCATCTGGGTGCAGCGGAAGAGGGCGATCTTCTTGCCGTTGGCTTCGTCGGTGACCACCGCATCCCAGACCTGGGTGTTGCGCCCCAGGTGCTGAGCCGTGGCGTGGCAGGCGATGGCGCCTTCCATCACGGTGCCGAGGTGGTTGCTCTTCAGCTCGATGGTGGTGAAGGACTGCGCGCCCTTGGGCAGGTGCGCGATGGTGGCGTAGCCGCAGGTGGTATCCGCCAGCGCCACGATGCTCGCGGCGTGAAGGAAGTTGTTCGGCGCGAAGTGCAGCTTCTTGATCGTCATGCGGCTGCGCAGGGTGTTTTCGGTAAGTTCGACCATCTCGATGCCGAGGTAGCCCGGCAGGTACTCGCCGCCACGCTGGTTCAGTACCTCAATGGTGATTTCCTCGCGCAGCATGCTCATGGTGTTGTCCTCAAGGTTGGGTGCCGAAGGTCCTGGCGATCATCTGCCGCGTCTCCAGACTGTCCCAGTCCTTGGCGCCGTAGTGTTTGACCAGCACCTTGCCCTGCGCGTCGATCAGCAGGGTCAGCGGCAGGCGATTGGCGCCGAGCATGTTCTCCAGCTCCAGCCTGGCGTCGATGAAGTTCTCGAAACCGATGCCGGTGCGCTCGAGGAAATCGTAGGCTTTTTCGGGATAGTCGTCGGTCGAAATGCCGATGACCTTGAAAGGCTTGCCCTTGTAGCGCTTCGCGAGCTTGTCGAGCGAGGCCATCTCGGCACGGCAGGGGCCGCACCAACTGGCCCAGACGTTGATGATCAGCGGTTTGCCGCGGAAGGACGAAAGCTTCGCCGGCGGCACGGTCAGGCCATTGAGCCGCGCCTCGCGCAGCGTGCCGCCGACCGGCACCTCGCCGGGCGTGGCGGTGACCGGCGGGGCGAGGCCCAACAGCAGGCCGGCGAGTAGGGTGACGATCGCTTTCATGGGGCAGTGCGCCTATTCTACGGCCTTGGTTTTCCCCAATCGCCGTGTCGCCAGCGCCGACTTTTGGTGTTGTGTCAGCCCTGCCAGACCGGGTAATCCGTATAGCCTTTCGCTCCCGGGCTATAGAACGTGGAGGGATCGACCGCGTTCAGCGGTGCGCCGGCCTTGATCCGCGCCGGCAGGTCCGGGTTGGCGAGGAAGGCGGTGCCGAAAGCCACGGCATCGAGCTTGCCCTCGGCCACGGCCGTCGCGCCTTCCTCCGGGGTATAGCCCATGTTGCCGACCAGCACGCCCTTGTAGGCAGCGCGCACCGGCGTCAGCACATCGCCTTGTTGCTTGCCGAAAAAGTCGCCGCGCATCAGGTGCAGGTAAGCGAGATCGCAGTCGTTCAGGCGCGTGGCAAGCCAGGTGGCGAGACCGATCGGATCGCTGTCGATCATGTCGTTGTAGCTGTTGAGCGGCGAGAGGCGCAGGCCGACGCGATCGGAACCCCAGACCTGGCTTACGGCGGCGATGACGTCCAGCATCAGCCGCGCACGATTCTCGATCGGGCCGCCGTAGGGGCCGCTGCGCTGGTTGCTGCCGTCGCGCAGGAACTGGTCCAGCAGGTAGCCGTTGGCGCCATGTACCTCGACGCCGTCGAAGCCGGCGGCCTTGGCGTTTTCCGCCGCCTTGCGGAAGCCGGCGATGATGCCGGGGATCTCGGCATCGTCCAGCACGCGCGGCACGACGTAGGCTTGCTTGCCTTGCGGGGTATGCACGGTGTCGTTGCTGATCGCCAGGGCGCTGGCGCTGACCGGCTGCTGGCCATCATTGAGCAGCGGGTGGCAGGCGCGGCCGCCGTGCCAGATCTGCAGGAAAATGCGCCCGCCGGCGGCATGCACGGCCTCCGTCACCAGCTTCCAGCCGGCAACCTGCGCCGGGCCGTAGATGCCCGGTTCATGCCAGAAGGCCGAGTTGCCTTCCACGGCCATGGTCGCCTCGGCGATCAGCAGGCCGGCGCTGGCACGCTGGGCGTAGTGTTCGGCCATCAGCGCGTTGGCGGCGTGCTCCGCGCCGGCGCGGCAGCGCGTCAGCGGGGCCATGAAAATGCGGTTGGGGACGGTGAGTGCGCCAAGGCGGAGTTCGCTGGAAAGTGTGGGCATGGGTTGAATTGTCCGGAAGGAGTAGGGGAGCGGTGGCGAAAAGCTGACAGCAGATGGCACCCGGCCACGATATTTCAATAGTGCCGCCGGCTGGATTTTGTCATCGCGCTTGTGCGCCGCCGAGGGTGGGCGATAATCCGGTGACCGGAACCGCTTGGATGAACCGCCCTTGGCGAACTTGACTACTTTGTTGGACAGGCTGCAATCCCGTATCGGCGGCACGGCGGGCCGGCTGGTCGTGGCCTGGCTGATCATTGGTGCCGCGGTCGGCGGCGCCAATTCCCTGGGCTGGCTGGAGAAGTTTGAACTGCTTTTCTACGACACGGCGATTGCCCTCTCCGGCGAGTCGGTCGACGACGTTCCGGTGGTCCTGGTCGGCGCCACCGATGCTGATCTGCAGAAGTACGGCTGGCCGCTGCCGGACGAAAGGCTTGCCCTCGCCGTCGAGCAGATGGCGACGGCGGGCGCCCTGGCGGTGGGTGTCGATCTCTATCGCGATCGCCCCGTGGGCGGAGACGAGGAGGTGCTGGCCGGGTTGTTGCGCCGGCACGGCAATGTCGTGTTCGTGTCGAAACTTTCGGCCGGCAACCTGGCGGCCATTGAGGGGCCGCGCGCGATCCGGGGCAGCGCCCAGATCGGCTTCGCGGATATTCCGGTGGATGATGACGGCGTCACCCGGCGGGCCCTGCTGTTCGCCGAGGACAACGGCAAAATGCAGACCAGCCTGGGCATCCGACTGGCATTGCGGGCGCTTGCGGCGCGCGGGATCAAACCCGAGCGCATCGGCGATACCTCGAAGATCCGCCTTGGGGCGGCCACCATCCGTCCCATAGGCGCGGGCGAAGGCCCTTACCACCAAGCCGACACCGGCGGCTACCAACTGCTGATCGATTTCCGCGAGAGCGCCGCCGGATTCAGGCGTTTCAGTGTGTCGGACGTACTGGAAGGCCGCGCCGACCCCCGGAACTTCAAGGGCCGCGTGGTGATAGTCGGTACCACCGCACAGAGCGTGAAGGACTACTTTTCGGTTCCGTCCAACCGGATACTTGGCGACCGTCAGGTGTTCGGCATCGAACTGCATGGGCAGATCGTGACCCAGCTCTTGCGCCTGGCGGAAGGCCGCAGCGGCCAGATGCTTGGCCTGCCGCCGACACTGGAATACGCGTGGATGCTGATTGTCGCCGCGGTGGCGCTCGGCATCGGCTGGTGGGGACAACGCCTCCCGGTGTTGATCGGCGCATCGT
This sequence comes from Rhodocyclales bacterium, assembly GCA_016215645.1. Lineage (GTDB taxonomy): Bacteria > Pseudomonadota > Gammaproteobacteria > Burkholderiales > Rhodocyclaceae > Sulfuritalea. The sequence goes on along the minus strand of JACRIX010000095.1, from coordinate 9,492 downwards.
TCGGCGGACTGGTGCTGATCGTGCTGGCGCATGGGCTGGCCTATCGTGCCGGCTGGTGGGTGGCGCTGACGCCGGCGGTGCTGGCCTGGATCATGGGCGTCGGCTGGGCGATTGCCTATTCGATGCAGTCCCAGTCGCGTCAGCGCAAGCAACTGATGTCCTTGTTCAGCCGCTACTTCTCGCACGATGTGGCAGAGCAGATATGGACGCGGCGCGAGGAAGTGCTGGGCAGCGGCGGCATGCCGGCGCCCCAGCAACTGGTGGCGACCGTGTTCTTCAGCGATCTGGCCGGCTTCACCTCCAAGGCCGAAGTGCTCGCGCCAAAGGAGCTCACCGAATTGCTGAATGCGTATTTCGAGGCGGCGGTGGCGATCATCCATCGCAATGGCGGATCGATCGACAAGTTCATCGGCGATGCCGTGATGGCCGTGTTCGGCGTGCCGATACCGCGCATGAGCAAGGAGGAAATATTCGAGGACGCACGGCGCGCGGTGCGTTCGGCAATCGAGTTTGCCGCCGCCATCGACGTGCTCAATCAGGGCTTCGTGGCGGCCGGACTGCCCAGGATCGCCGTGCGCATCGGCATCCATACCGGCCCCGTGGTGGCCGGCAGCATCGGCAGCACGCAGCGCATGGAATACACCGTGATCGGCGACAGCGTGAACGTCGCCGCACGGCTGGAAGGACTGGATAAGGCCGGGCGGGGCGATGCCGCGTGTCGCATCCTGATCAGCGAAACCACCCGGCATTGTCTGGACGACCGCTTCAAGGTGCAACGTCTGGGTGAATTCAAGTTGCACGGCAAGCAGGAGGCGGTGGAGGTGTATCACGTGCTTGGCTTTTCAGGCACGCCGGACAAGGTGTCAGCGACATGAGCAGCGGATCCCAGGTAGGCGAAAAGCTTCACCAGCGGGGCTATCTCGTCGGCAGGCAGCTGGGCAAAGGGGCCAGCGGCACGGTGTATCTGGCGACGACAGAAAAATCCGGGCGGCCGGTGGCGATCAAGGTCATCCCCGGCGGCCGCGATACCCGGGATGCGGAACATCGCCGCGTGCTTGTGGCCAACGAGACGACCCTCAGCTGGAAGCTGTTCCATCCCTACCTGATCACGGTGTTCGAGACTTTCGCCGATGCCGAGTTCGACTACGTGGTGATGGAGTTCGTCGATGGCGGCGATTTGCAGCCCTACACCACGCCTGAATCATGCCTGCCGCTTGCCGAAATACTGGAGATTGCCCGCAAGTGCTGCATCGCGCTGGGTTATGCCTCGCGCTGTGGCGTGATTCATCGCGACATCAAGCCGGCGAACATTCTTCGCGCCGGTGCCGGCGAAATCCGCATCTCGGACTTCGGCGGCGCAATTTTTCGCAACCTGGACAAATCGGCGATTGCCAATTTCGGCTCGCCGGCCTTCATGTCGCCGGAGCAGATTCGCGGTGACAACCTCGATTCCCGGTCGGACATGTTTTCATTCGGTGTCGTGCTTTACCAGCTTCTGACCGGAACGCTTCCCTTCGATGCACCCGACTCGCAGGCGGTTTCCTTCCAGATACTCTATGAAGCCGCCCGGCCCATCGAGGAACTGCGGCCGGATCTGGCGCCCGAAATCTCCGCGGCGATCAATCGCTCGCTGGCGAAACTTGCTTCGGATCGCTTTGCCGGCTGGGAGGCTTTCGGCAAGGTCTTCGACCCCGAGCCTGCCGCCGACGCGTCGCGTGCCATGACCGAGGGCGACAGCGAGGAGGCGCGGCGGCTTGGCATCGCCTTGTTCGACGGCATCGATCCCGCGGGGATGCGCACGATCACGGCGCGCCATCGCGAGTGGAGCGCGGGGGATGTCGAGGTATTTCAACCCGGCCAAACCGAGATCGCCTTCCTGCTTGACGGTCGCGTCGACATCAGCGCGCGGGATGGCAGCTTCTGCGCCACCCGCGGCGATATCGTCTGGATTTGCGGCGTTCAGCCGCAAGGCGCTGTCCCCGGGGGCTTCCGCCCCGACCTCAGCGCACGCATCGGAATTTTGTCGCTGGTTGATCTATGCGAGAATCCAGAGCTCCTGGGGAAGCTGTTGCCCAGGCTGGCGACGATCCTGGGCGCCAAGGCCCGGAGGGGGACGGGGCGCCCGACAGGGGAGTCCGACCCGTTGGCGAAAGCAATTCTTGCGACTCGCGATCAGCTCGTCCGAGTCGTGACGCAACTCGATGAGAGCTTGAAAAACTAAGGGAAGACCATGAAACAGATCGTGACCATACTGACCTCCTCCGTTCTGCTGGCGCTGTTGCCGTCCATGGCGCAGGCGCAAACCCAGACCGTCAAGGAGCCCGCGCCGCAGTCCGGTTCCGCCGACGCCGGCGGGCTTGCCGGTGCAAGCGTTGGCAAGCCTGCCAAGACCGTTGGCGGCGCGACGCGCGGTGTCAAGAAAAATGCCGATGGCAAGGATCCCTCTGCCGCCGCCAAAGAGAAAGCCGAGGAGTCCAAGCCGGCACCCGCTGCCGCGACGTCGAAGTAGCCGCGACCACCAGTCGTTCGGCATCTGGCGCGCCGGCCAACATCTTGGGGTTCGCGAAACCGATGCGTCGGGTCGTTGCCGCGATCCTCTGGCGACCCGGTGACGATGCGAGGCATCCTGTGATGCTCGCCGGCGATTGCGCTGCGGGAATTGTCGCTCGCCGCAGCTATCCGCCTGGGCCGGCCCTGCGTCAGATCTTCTTCACGAACTCCGACTTCAGGGACATCGCACCGATGCCGTCGACCTTGCAATCGATGTCGTGATCGCCCTCGACCAGGCGGATGTTCTTGACCTTGGTGCCGACCTTCAGCACCAGCGATGAGCCCTTGAGCTTGAGGTCCTTGATCACGGTGACGGTGTCGCCGTCCCTGAGTACATTGCCGACGGCATCGCGGATTTCCCTGGAGTGTTCAGTGGCCTCGGTCGCGGCGGTTCCCGACCATTCGTGGGCGCATTCGGGACAGACGTACATCGGTCCGTCCTCGTAGGTGAACGCGGAATTGCATTGCGGGCAGGGGGGCAGGGTGCTCATGGTTTTCCTTGGTTGAAAACGGGTTATACGATGGATTTCGGGGTTCTTCGGCGGACTTCGATAAAGCCCGGGGTGGCCGCTAGTTCCAGCCGCCCTTCGACGTCTCTTCGAACTTTTCCCGGTCGCGGCTGAACAGTTCTTCGAGTTCTTCGCGCCCTGATCTGGCGACCGAAAGCATCGTGTTCTCGTCGTGGAAATGCGGCACCAGGTCTTCCATGGTGGCGACGTTGTGATGGCGGAAGGTGTCGGCCATTTCGCGCGCCCGATAGGGGTCGACGCCAAGCGACTGAAGTACGTAGCGGCCGGTCTTCAGCGCGGCTTCGAAGGTTTCGCGCTCGATCACCTCGACCCGGCGGGTGCGCAATTCGACGTAGTGGCGAACATTGCGGGCGCGGGCGATGATCTTCAGATTCGGAAAATGCGCGCGCGCCAGGTCGACCAGGGCCAGGCTGTCGTCGACGTCATCGATCGCGTTGACCAGCAGGCGCGCCTTGCCCGCGCCCGCGGCACTCAACAGATCGAGCCGCGTGGCGTCGCCGTAGAAGACCTTGTAGCCGAACTTGCGCAGCATTTCGATCTGATCCGGGTCGTGGTCGAGCACTACCGCACGCATGCCATTGGCAAACAGCAGGCGACCGACGATTTGCCCGAAGCGGCCGAAGCCGGCAATCAGCACGGCACCGCCGGCGTCTTCGTCGATGGTGTCGGCTTCGGCTTTCTGGCGCGCCGCCAGCCGGTCGGCGAGTCGATCGCGGATCACCAGCAGCAAAGGCGTGCAGGCCATCGACAGCGCCACGGCGATGGTCAGTAGGCCGCCGGTTTCGCGGTCGAGCAGGCCGGCGCCTTGTGCCGTGGCGAACACGACAAAGGCGAATTCGCCGCCTTGCGACAGCAGCAGCGCGAACAGCCAGCGCTGCCTGGGCGTGATGCCGATGACCCGGCCGACAATCCACAGCACCAGGGTTTTCAGGCCGAGGAAGCCCGCCAGCAGCAGGGCGACGGTGCCGGGCCGTGACCACACCAGGCCGAAATCGATGGCCATGCCCACCGAGATGAAGAACAGGCCGAGCAGCAGGCCCTTGAAGGGCTCGATGTCGGTTTCCAGGGCATGACGGTATTCCGAACTCGCCAACAACACGCCGGCGAGGAAGGCGCCCAGCGCCATCGACAGGCCGACCAGCGACATCAACTGCGAAATTCCCAGCACCAGCAGCAGGGCGAAAGCGGTGAATACCTCGCGCGTATCGGCCTTGGCGATCAGGCGCAAGGCCGGTCGCGTCAGGTAGCGGCCGATGACGATGACACCGGCAATTGCGGCGATCGCTTTCAGTGCGTCGAGGCCGGGTGTGGTGGTTGCCGCTGCGTGTGTGGCCAACAGGGGAATGGCGGCCAGCAGCGGAATCGCGGCGATGTCCTGGAACAGCAGGATGGCAAAGGCGCTGCGTCCGGTTGGCGTCGGCAGCAGGTTGCGCTCGGCCATGGTTTGCACGGCGATTGCGGTGGACGACAGCGACAGGGCCAGGCCGGCGATGATGGCCAGTTTCCAGTCGAAACCGGCGGCGGCGCCTGCCGCCGCCAGCAGCGCGCCACTGGCGAGCAATTGCAGGCCGCCGTCGGCGAAAACCTCGCGGCGCATCGACCACAGGCGCTTCGAGTCGAGTTCGAGGCCGATCAGGAACAGCATCAGGACCACACCGAATTCCGAAAAGTGCATGATCGATTCGACGTCGCTGACGAATCCCAGGCCCCATGGCCCGATCAACGCGCCGGCGATCAGGTAGCCGAGCACCGAGCCGAGACCGAAGCGTTTGGCCAGGGGCACGCACAGCACCGCGGCGGCGAGGTAGATCAACGCATCGCGCATCATGGTCCGGTCGCCGTGCCACCAGCGCCGACTTTCGACGCCAGCCAGTGCTCCAGCCGTGCGCGCAGATCACCGGCATGGCTGGCGAGTGTGGCTGTGTCGATGTCATGTGCGCCATGCAGGATGCTGGGTTCGAGCCAGTTCATGCGGCAGAAGCGCGCGGTTTCCTCGATCGGCCGGGCGAAGTCGATGAAGGGCCGTTCGTGGATTCCGCCGGCGGAATAGGTTTCCGCCTTGCCGCCGGTACTGGCCACCCACAGGCAGTCCTTGCCTTGCAGGGCCGTAGCGCCGTCGCCATAGGCCCAGCCGTAGCTGAGTACCTTGTCGAACCAGTGCTTGAGCAAGCCCGGTGTGCTGTACCAATACACCGGATGCATCCATACCACCAGGCCGGCACGAGCCAGCGCTGCGTGCTCGGCGGCTACGTCGATAGCGAAATCCGGATAGCGGTCGTAGAGCGAGCAGACCTCAAGGCCAGGCAGGTCGCGCAGCGCATCCAGCAGCACCCGGTTGGCTCGCGATTGCGAGGGGTAGGGATGGGCATGGACGAGGTAGATCATCGGGCTTCACGATACACGCATCGGCGGCAACTGGCCGCAGCGCTGCATCAGGCGCTCCAGCGACTCCCGGAGCTGGTGGCGTTCAGCCACCCCGGGCCTTATGCGTCGATGCCAACGATATCGTCAGGCTCGAACTCGTCGGGAACCGTCCCGTCGCCGATGCCGGTGACCATGGCCGCCAGGCTGTCGCTTTGCTTGACGAAGTATTCGGCGCTGATGGGATCGTAGAAACGCTGGCCAAGGGCAAGCTCGCTGAATTTGATGCGGTGACGGGTCGGGTGGGCGCTCATGGGGTTCTTCGGAAAAATCGGCAATCATTACACAGCTGGAGCTTGCGTGGCTTGCCAAACTGTTGACCAGGACCAAATTCTGACCGTCGCCCATGGTTTGAATCGCGCCTGTTGCAAGAAGCATTGCCCTGCTTGCACTGCCCAAGCGGCTGGAAATCGGGATTCCGTCGACTGATGAAGAGCATACCGCCCTGCTGGATCAGCTGAACGGTTGGTTCGTCCATCCCGACGATACCCCCCAGTCCACCGAGTTCTCCGAGGCCTTGTCAAGGCTGACCCGCCAGCTTCTCGATCACTTCGTCAGCGAAGAACGCGTGATGCGTGCCCTGGGTATTCCCGGCCACCAGTTGGCAGCACACATGCCCTTGCAGCAAGCATTCACGACAAATACATCAGTCGACAATCAGATCAATTCATCCAGCCAACGGATTCTCTTCAATTTTTAACCGGACACTACTGATCAACCATTAAAAAATTATGGCTATTTGTGTCTGCATTTTCCTTTCGTCGCACGGGCTGGGGACTAGGGTATCGGCTTAGGGAATGTACGAGGCTCTTTTTCGCGACGGGATGTATGGATATCGGCCCGGTGGCGTCCTGGCAACAATGACCAGTGATCCTGTCAACCAGTCCCTTCGGTGATGCGTTGTTCCGGATGCGCGCAATATTCTTTGAACTTGAATTGTTGCGGCGCAAAATATTTTCATCACTCAAACAGCAGGAATGATAAGGAGCCGGAAAATGCCTATTCAAAGAGAATGTCGGAAGAGCTACGGCGCGTTGGTGCACTCACTCGTTGTCGCAGGTCTGGTTTTTGGAATGACGGGCTTATCATTTGCCCAGTCGTGCACGGATACAAAGGACTGCTTTAACAAAAAGGGTTTGAAGCGGTCGGAAGTGATGAACCTGAGTACCAAGCTCAGGGAGTGCCTGAGGAACAACCAAAAAGTACAGGCGTATGACAGAAGCGCAGTACCCAACTCTTATCTCGAGGTGATCAAGGAACAGGACAATAAGGAGAAGCAGCAACTGAAGCAAGCCGGATCGAACATGGAAAAATTGAAAAACGTTCATATCGACGGCTTGGCGGTCTATACCCAGGCGGCCGCGGACGCCCAAGACAAGTTGCGGTTCTACCAGTGCGGCGGCGCAGCAGCGAAGCCGGCTCCGGCTCCTGCACCTGCGGCAAAGCCGGCTCCGGCTCCGACGCCAGCAGCGAAACCAGCTCCGGCACCCGCACCTGTGGCAAAGCCCGCTCCGGCGCCCGCAGCGAAACCGGCTCCGGCACCAACGCCCGCTGCAAAGCCGGCGGTGCAGAAGCTCATCAAGGTGGTCAAGGCCGAATACGGGGTTAACTGCAAGGCCAAGAACCCGAATGTTCTGGCGCACATCGCGAGTGCCTGCAACGGCAAACCGGCCTGCAACTACCAAGTCAACCATACGCAGATCGGCGACCCGGCACCGGGTTGCGCGAAGAATTACAACGTTGCCTGGGAGTGCGGCACGCCCGGTCAGGGCCGCGCCGCTGGCGCCCAACCCGAGGCATCGGGCAAGACTGTCTCGCTCACCTGTAACTGAGCCGGGAACGCGACCTCGCGATTTCCTCTGATCGCAACCAAAAGGCAGGCTTCGGTCTGCCTTTTTTTTCATCAGGATGTGGCGAAAGCCAGCAGTGGCCAGGTATGGCGAGGTGGCAACGAGAGTCGCGCGGAAGTGCAACAGAAATGCAACAACAAGCCTCGGAAACGCAAAAAGCCCGCAAACATCGCGGGCTTTTTGTTTGATTCTTTGGCTCCTCGACCTGGGCTCGAACCAGGGACCTACGGATTAACAGTCCGGCGCTCTACCGACTGAGCTATCGAGGAATTGAAGCGGGGCGAATTATAAGGGCTTCCGCCTCGCGCCGCAACACGAAAGCCCTACTTGATCACGGCGGCGATGGCCTTGGCGACGTAGTCGATGTTGCGCGTGTTGAGCGCGGCGACGCAGATGCGGCCGGTGCTGACGGCGTAGATGCCGAATTCGCTTTTCAGGCGCTCGACCTGGGCGGCGGTCAGCCCGGTGTAGCTGAACATGCCGCGCTGCACCTTGATGAACTCGAAGCCGGTGGCGCCGGCGGCGGTGAGCTTGTCGACCAGGCTCACGCGCATGGCGCGGATGCGATCGCGCATGCCGGCGAGTTCGTCTTCCCACTGCTGGCGCAGTTCGGGGCTGGCGAGCACGGCGGCGACCACGGCGCCGCCGTGGGTGGGCGGGTTACTGTAGTTGGTGCGGATCACGCGCTTGACCTGCGACAGCACGCGCGCCGATTCGTCCTTGCCGGCGGTGACGATGGTCAGCGCGCCGACGCGCTCGCCGTAGAGCGAGAAGGATTTGCTGAAGCTGCTGGAGACGACGAACTGCAGGCCGGAGGCGGCGAACAGGTCGAGGGCGATGGCATCGGGCTTGATGCCGTCGGCGAAGCCCTGGTAGGCCATGTCGATGAAGGCGACGAGATCGTGCTGCTTGACCAGTGCGACGACTTCCTGCCACTGGGCGGCCGAGAGGTCGGCGCCCGTAGGGTTGTGGCAGCAGGCGTGCAGCACGACGACGGACTTGGTCGGCATCGCCGCCAGCGCGGCCTTCATGCCGGCGAAATCGACACCGCGCGTGGCGGCATCGTAGTAGGCGTAGTTTTCGACCGTGAAACCGGCGGATTCGAACAGTGCGCGATGGTTTTCCCAGCTCGGGTCGCTGATATACACCTTGGCCTCGGGCAGCAGGCGCTTGAGATAGTCGGCGCCAACCTTGAGCGCGCCGGTGCCGCCCAGGCATTCGCAGGTGATGGCGCGGCCGGCGGCCAGCAGTTCCGAATCCTTGCCGAAGAGCAGGTTCTGCACCGCGTTGTTGTAGGCGGGGATGCCCTCGATGGGTTGGTAGCCGCGCGCCGGCTGGGTTTCCAGGCGGGCCTTCTCGGCGGCCTTGACGGCGGCCAGCAGCGGGATCTTGCCGTCGTCGCCGAAATAGACGCCGACGCCGAGGTTCACCTTGTTCGGATTCGCGTCGGCATTGAAGGCTTCATTGAGGCCCAGGATGGGGTCGCGGGGGGCCATTTCGACGGCGGCGAAGAGTGAGGACATGGGGGCTCCGGATACTGAATGAAGGAAAGAGTCGGCGCTGGCGCTACGGCGAAATTATGTTGCAGCGCAAAGCGCGCAATAATACCCGATAGCCGCGGTGCCTTTCATCAGGATTTCGCCGGGTTTCCATAAATAAACAAGAGAGTAGGCTTTGGCGGAGATCGTTGAACTGAAGGGCAGGGTGGTCGAGTTCCCGGGCAGTCCGTGGCGCCTGCACCAGCCCTTTCCGCCGGCCGGCGACCAGCCCGAGGCGATCCGCCTGCTGACCGAAGGCTTCAACGACGGCCTCTCCTTCCAGACCCTGCTCGGCGTGACGGGTTCGGGCAAGACCTACACCATGGCCAACGTCATTGCCCGACTGGGGCGGCCGGCGCTGGTGCTGGCGCCGAACAAGACCCTGGCCGCGCAGCTGTATTCGGAGTTCCGCGAGTTCTTTCCCGAGAACGCGGTCGAGTACTTCGTTTCCTACTACGACTACTACCAACCCGAGGCCTACGTGCCTTCGCGCGACCTGTTCATCGAGAAGGATTCCTCGATCAACGAGCACATCGAGCAGATGCGCCTGTCGGCGACCAAGAGCCTGCTCGAACGGCGCGATGTGGTGATTGTGTGCACCGT
>JACRIX010000094.1 GCA_016215645.1 Rhodocyclales bacterium | reverse complement strand
TGCGACAACTGCTACGGCGTCTGCCCCGACAACGCCGTGATCAAGCTCGGCCCCGGCAAGCGCTTCCAGTTCAATCTGGACTACTGCAAGGGCTGCGGCATGTGCGTCGCCGAATGCCCCTGCGGCGCGATCAAGATGGAGGCGGAGGAGATTTGACGCTGTGTCCGCCTCACCTAGACTGCCGACCGCCGCTGCTCGTCCGCCGGTGCGAACGGTGAACTAGCGTTTCGCCAGTTTGCGAAGCGCCTCCACTTGACGTTTGGCATCTTCGCTGGATTGTTGCGCTTCCTGAATGTAATGCAGCCGTCCTTGCTGAATGCCCTTCGCGTAAAGTTGGGCAACTTTACGCTGCGCGTTCAGATAGGCAAGCAATGCGTCACGCTTGTCGAGCTGTCGCGATTCTGTGCTCAACTTGGCATCGTCAACCAACCTATACAACTTGTCCCATTGAGGTGCGATGTCTTCCTCGAGAACGCGAGCCAATTCGTAGGGATTGGTCTTGTTCGCCCTTTTCTTCAATGCCTCGATATCGGCCTGAAGTTTCGCTTCCCTGACCAGGACCTTTTCCAGCGCCGCGCTGAATGCCAGATCCTGACGGATTGCCTGAGATGGATTCCGCAATGGACCGCTCAGCACCGCCAGCGCGGCCACCGCGAGCATTGCGGCCATCGCAACCCATACCGGCCTCGGTTCGGCGCGGACGCTTATCGAAACAGGTCTAGCCAAGAGCAATCCCATGGCGAACCCTCCCAATAGGCCGCCAACATGGGCCGCGTTATCAACCCCTGTACTCGCGAATCCGCCGAACAGATTGAAACCGACGAGCGCCATCGCGGCAATCACTTGTTCTCCCATCACTCTTGCCGGGACGCCGTTGTTGGTGTTGCCCATGAACGCCAGCAATCCGCCGAAAACCCCAAGAATTGCACCTGAAGCTCCCACGCTATTGACCACGGGATACCACAGCAGTGTCGCAATGCTGCCGGTCAATCCGGCAACCAGATAGAGCAGGAGGAACCGGGAACTGCCGTACATTCTTTCCGCCAGACGCCCGGAGTAATAGAGAACCAGCATATTGAAGAACAAGTGCGAAAAACCACCGTGCAGGAACGTGCCGGTAAGCAGCCGCCACCACTGACCATCCAATACCGCCGGGCCAAAGTTGGACCCCCATCCCCGGATGAAGTCGGAGTCCACTCTGCCGAACCCGGCTCCTTTGGCCCACATTATCAGGAAGACCGCCACATTGATTGTCACGAGCAGAGGAGTGATGGGGGCACTTGGGCTGACCGCATCGAGGCGCTCCTTGAAGCTCGAACGTTCGGCCACGTCCTTGGCGAAAGCACGCGTCATCTCGCTCGGCAGGAGCCTGGCCAGAATGTTGGCCTCACCTGCGCGCGCAGACGAGAACACCACAACCTGCTTGCCTCGCTCATCGTCGTCAGGGATATCGAATCGGACCGTCTGATGGTTCACCACAACATTGCGGATACTTGACCTGGGAAACCGTATTTCTTCGATGACTCCGCCCCTCAGCAACCGATGCCGGCGACCACGAATCCGCACGACATCGTTGGAAACGTAGACAAATGCTTCGCCATAGAAAGGCAGTTGCCTCAGCAGCCCACGCGTATTCGATGGTCCGCCAAAATCCACGACAAAACCATGCTCGCCCTCGATCTGCCGCACTGACGCCGTTGGCGGTCTGGCGGCCGCCACGGTTGGCGACATTGAGGCAAGCCTGGCTTCACCGTCTTGATTGCTTCTTGTCTGGCCGGTAGAAGCCGCGGTAACGGGGACTGATGTCCCGCCATCAAGCCTTGACTCGTCTATGCCGTCCGGTTGGGTCAACGCTTTGAACGCCGCGCGGGCTTGACTGATCCTTGCCAGGGCAACGTCGGCCGGCAACTCGCTTCGCCTGATTGTTCCAAGCACCGCGGAGTATGCATTGCGTATCTCCGCTTCGGATGCTCCTTCCGGAACCCCAAGCACCATTGATGGTGTGATCCACTCCACTTGTCACTGCCCACTAGTCAATGGGGATATTCTATATCACTGGCCTGTGAAAGGCTAAACACAGGAATAGCCGATTGGCATATCAGTGGGCATATCACGGACAGACCACGATTCCTTCCGCGAGTCTTGCCTGTCATTCGTCCCAGCCAAAGAAAATCGCCATACCTCCAGCGCCGACTTTCAATTGCTACACGGTCGCCGGCTTCCTCTGCCGGCCGCCTGGCTTGCCGTTTTCGCGCGCTCATGCAGCCTTTGCTTCGCTGACCGCCTTGCTGCCGCGACGTCCCATTTCCGTCGCCATCCAGCGCCGTCCGTCTGCTACTGGGTCGTCACTTCGCGCACCCAGCGCAGCACTTCCGGCGCGGCAGCGGCGGGCGCGTTGAGGTGGTCGGAATCGACCACCGCCATCCGTTTCAGCGGATGCGCGGGGATCGCGGCATGGTTCTGCTCGCGAAACCTGAGCAGGCCCGGGTAGTCGCGCGTCGCGCTGACATGCAGCACGGGCACGCCGGGCAGGACCTGGCTGAAGACGCGGCTGGTATGGGCGCCATTCGGGTCGAACCAGCTGAGGTAGGAAGATGCCGTCGTCGTGACCGGGTTGGTGCCGCGCGAAGCTTCGTAGTCGGCGAACTCGGCTTTCTCTTGGCCGCGTCCGTCGGCGATCATCTGTCTTGCCCGGGCCACGTCGCTGCCGAGGGTGCTGAGGTAAACCTTGACGTCAACAGCCCCGCCGGGAACGATCGCCACGAGGCCATCGACCTTGTGCCGCGCGCCATAGAGCAGGGCGAAGATGCCACCCTGGCTATGGCCAGAAACGAAGAGCTTTTTCGCCCCCCTGGCTCGCAGCTCATCCAGTGCGCGACTGGCTTCGCCAACGGCGGCATCGAGTTCAACATCGTAGTGGCGCCGGGCCGACCAGGGCATCTCGATGTTGGCGACGAGGAAGCCTTCCTTCTCCAGCGCCTCGGCCAGCACATTGACGAAACGCCCCGGGCTGCCGCCCTTGCCGTGCATGACGACGATACCGATTTCCTGCACCGGAGGCGCGGCTCGCAGCGGCGGCGATAGTAGGACCGCGAGTAACAGCAGCACGACGGCCATAAACTGGATACGAGGTTTCATGGCAACTCCTTGCGGGCCGGATACCCGCGACTGTGGGAGAAACGGACTGTCGAAACTGCCGTGCGCTTCAATATTCGGCGTATCACCAGCGCCGACTTTCACGTCACGGCAAGATGCCGCGCCCGCAACTGCCCGCAGCCGCCATCGATGTCCTGCCCCGCCGACTGGCGCAGCTTGGCGAGTATGCCGTGGCGATACAGGTGCAGGGTCATCGCCTCGCAGCGTTCGCGCGAGGGGCGGCGAAAGCCCGGGCCCTCGACCTCGTTGTAGGGGATGAAGTTCATCACCGCGTATTTGCCCTTGAGCAGGCACACGATGGCGTCGAGTTCCTCATCGCCGTCGTTGATTCCTTCGAGCAGGGTCCATTGGTATTGCACCGGATAGCCGGTGGCGCGCGAATAGGCGTCGGCGAGCTCGACCAGTTCGGCCGGCTCTATGGGCTGAGCCTTGGGCAAAAGTTGCGCACGCAACTCGGCCCGCGTCGTGTGTAGCGAAAGCGCCAGCGCCGGCTTTACCCTGCCCTGCGGCAGGCGCTCGAACACGCGCCGGTCGCCGACGGTGGAGAACACCAGGTTCTTGTGGCCGATGCCGCCGGCGGTGCCGAGCAGTTCGATGGCGGCGAGCACGTTGTCCATGTTGTGCGCCGGCTCGCCCATGCCCATGAACACCACCTTGCTCACCTTGCGCCGGCGCCGGGCCAGCACCACCTGGGCGACGATCTCGGCGGCGCCCAGCTGCCGCAACAGGCCGCGCTTCCCCGTCATGCAGAACGTGCAACCTACGGCGCAGCCGACCTGGGTCGACACGCACACGCCGTCGCGCGGCAGCAGCACGCTTTCCACGGTCTGGCCGTCGCCAAGTTCGACCAGCAGGCGCACCGAGCCGTCGACGGCCGGGTGCTCGGCCCGCACCCGCGCCAGGCCGTCGAGTTCCGCCGTCAGCGCCGGCAACCCGCCGCGCACGGCGGCGGGAAGGTAGTTGGCGGCCGGAACCGGCCCGTGGTCGAGCGGCATGCCGCGCGTCCAGGCGCGCAGCATGCGTTCGACATGGAGTGGTTTGGCGCCGGCCGCGGCGAGACGCCGGCGCAGGTCTTCGATACGCATCAGGCCGGCGATGCTAGCACCGCCGCCGTGCCACCGGCGCCGACTTTTATACGCAGCCGGTGGGCTTGGGCATGCCGGCGTAGCGTGCCGCCTGCTTGGCCGGGCCGTAGGGGAAAAGGTCGAAGAGGTACTTCTTGTCGGCGTACTGCTCGCCCAGATCGCCGCCGATCATCTTCGACATCACGCGCAGATTGGGCGCGGTGCCGTTCTCGGCGTAGTAATCGCGAATCCAGCGCAACACCTGCCAGTGTTCGTCGCCGAGCTTCAGTTCATCGCGGTCAGCAAGGTATTGGGCGACCTCATCGCTCCAGTCGTCGAGCGAGGCGAGATAGCCTTCGGCGTCGGTTTCGATTTCACGGCCATTGACGTTGATCATGCTTGTTCTCCATTGGGGTCGGGGGGATTACTTGACTATTTTGCTCGGATTATAAGCAAATGCTTAATCACATGTAAACCCCTGAGCCGTCACTCGGCTATGGACGTCCCTGCTGCAAATCCGGATAATTCACCGCGATGATTTGATGATGGCCTGCGTAGGGGGCGTCCCGGCGCAGGTCAATTTTTTCTCTGGAGTCTTCATGGCCGCTGTTCTGCCCAATCCTGCCGCCCAGCGGCTACTCCTGTCCGGCAACGAAGCCGTCGCGCGCGGCGTCTGGGAGGCCGGCACCCGTGTCGCCGCCGCCTATCCGGGCACGCCGGCGACCGAGATCCTGGAGACGCTCTCGCGCTTTCCCGACCTGCACGCCGAATGGTCGGTGAACGAGAAGGTTTCGATGGAGGTTGCGCTGGGCGCCTCGATGACCGGCGCACGTGCCTTCTGTGCCATGAAGCACGTCGGCCTCAACGTCGCCAGCGACTGCCTGATGACCATGACCATCACCGGCGCCTATGGCGGCCTGGTGATCGCCGTGGCCGACGATGTCGGCATGTCCTCGTCGCAGAACGAGCAGGACTCGCGCTTCTGGGGCCGCTTCGCCCACATCCCGGTGCTGGAGCCGGCCGATTCGCAGGAGGCCTACGAGATGACGAAGCAGGCCTTCGTGCTTTCGGAAACCTACGAGACTCCCGTGCTGCTGCGCCTGACGACGCGCATCTGCCACGTAAAGGGCCTGGTCACGGTCGGCGAACGCGAACATCACGAACCGGCCGGCTTCATCAAGAACCCGGAACGCTGGGTGATGGTCCCGGCGCATGCCAAGGTACGCATCCCCAGCCTGTTCAAGCGCGACGACACCCTGCGCGAGGTCTCGGAAACCACGCCGCTCAACATACTGGAAGCGGGCACGGACCGCAGCGTCGGCTTCGTCACCTCGGGCCCGGCCTACATGCACGTCAAGGAGGCCTTCCCCGACGCGCCGGTGCTGAAGCTGGGCCTTTCCTACCCCTGGCCGCCGAACAAGCTGCGCGAACTCGCCGCCCTGTGCGACAAGCTGGTGGTAGTCGAGGAAACCGAAAAGATCCTCGAAACCGAACTCAAGGCCGCCGGCGTCGCCTGCCACGGCAAGGACATCCTGCCCAGCGTCGGCGAACTGTCGCCGCAGGTGCTGACGCCCGCCATCGACCGCCTGCTGGGCAAGCCGGTGCCGCCGCCTCTGCCTGCCGCCGCGCCGCCCAAGCTCTTCCCGCGGCCGCCGACGCTGTGCGCCTCCTGCCCGCATATGGGCATGTACTACACGCTGTCGCAGATCAAGAACCTCATCGTCACCGGCGACATCGGCTGCTACACGCTGGGCGCCGGCCACCCCTGGAACGCGCTCGACACCACGATCTGCATGGGCGCCACCATGGGCGTGGCGCTGGGCATCGACAAAGGGCGCGGCGCGGTCGACAAGAACAAGCGCATCCTCGCGGTGATCGGCGACTCGACCTTCATGCACATGGGCATGCAGGGCCTGCTCGACATCACCTACAACCACGGCAATGTCACCGTGCTGCTGCTGGACAACCACACCACGGGCATGACCGGCGGCCAGGCGACGCCGGCTTCGGGCAAGGACATCCATGGCAGGGACGCGCCCAAAGTTGATCTCTTCAAGATCGTCGAGGCGCTGGGCGTGCCCAACGAGCGCATCAAGGTGGTCGACCCCTACGAACTGCCGACGCTGTTCAAGACGGTGCGCGAGGAAATCAAGATCGAAGGCCCCTCGGTCATCATCGCCCGCCGCCCCTGCGTGCTGATCGACGAATTCAAGCCGACCCGGCCCTACCTGGTCGACGACGACAAATGCACCGGCTGCGGCAACTGCGTCGAGGTCGGCTGCCCGGCGATCCACGTGACGCGTCGCGACAAGGTGATCAAGCCCTCGGGCAAGGAAGTCGAGCTCGCCTTCGTCGAAATCGACAGCCAGGCCTGTACCGGCTGCGGCCTGTGCGTCCAGCCCTGCGCACCGGACGCGATCCAGCATGTTTCGCGCCGCGACATTCCGATCCACATCGTCAAAACGACGAGTTCGTCATGAGCCAGAACGACATCACCAACATCCTGGTCTGCGGCATCGGCGGCCAGGGCGTCATGACGGCAACCGAGATCCTTGCCGAAGCCGCCATCGCCCAAGGCCACGACGTGAAGAAGACCGAAGTCGCCGGCATGGCCCAGCGCGGCGGCGTCGTCACCTCGCACCTGCGCTTCGGGCGCAAGGTGCTCTCGCCGCAGATCGAACCCGGCACGGTGCAGGTGCTGCTCGGCTTCGAGGGCGCCGAGGCGCTGCGCTGGTCGCACTACCTGCGCGCCGACGGCCTGGCACTGGTCAATACCGCGCGACTGGTGCCGCCCGTGGTGGAACTGGGTCTGTTCGAATATCCCGACGACCCTACCGGCCAGATGCGCGCCGCCGGCCACAAGGTGGTGGCCTTCGATGCGATGAGCATTGCGCGCGACCTCGGTGAAATCCGCCTCGGCAATACCGTGATGCTCGGCGCCATCGCCGACTACCTGCCCTTTGCGCCCGACGTGCTGATGGCCTGCATCGACAAGCGCTTTGCGCGCAAGGGCGAAAAGGTCGTCGAAGCCAACCGCCAGGCCTTTGCCGCCGGCCGCGATGCGGTGGCGAAGCAGCTGGCCGCCGCGCTGGCCTGATCTCAAGACGGAACAACCATGACTGCACGAATCATCGATGGCAATGCCCTTTCCGCTGAAGTACGCGGCCAACTGGCCGAACGTGCCACGGCCTGCAAGACCAAGGGCGTGACGCCCTGCCTGGCCGTGATCCTGGTCGGCGAAGATCCGGCTTCCGCCGTGTATGTGCGCAACAAGGTCGCCGCCTGCGAGAAGGCCGGCATGCGTTCGCTGAAGGATGTCTATGCCCCTGACGCCGACCCGGCGGTGGTGTTCAAGCGCATCGCCGAACTCAATGCCGATCCGACCGTGCATGGCATCCTGGTGCAGCTGCCGCTGCCCAAGCACTTCGATTCCGAGGCCGTGCTCGAAGCCATCGCGCCGGAAAAGGACGTCGATGGTTTCCACGCCGAGAACGTCGGCGCGCTGATGCAGGGCAACCCGCGCTTCATCCCCTGCACGCCCTACGGCGTGATGAAAATGCTCGAATCCGCCAAGGTGCCGCTCAAGGGCGCCGAAGTCGTGATCGTCGGCCGCAGCAACATCGTCGGCAAGCCGATGGCCATGCTGCTGCTGGCACAGAGCTGCACCGTCACCATCTGCCATTCGCAGTCGAAGGACCTGGCCTTCCACACCCGCCGCGCCGACATCCTGGTCGCCGCCGTGGGCCGGGCGAAGATGATCACCGGCGACATGATCAAGCCCGGCGCCACGGTGATCGACGTCGGCATCAATCGCACGCCCGACGGCAAGCTCTGCGGCGACGTCGATTTCGACAGCGCCAAGGAAGTCGCCGGCGCCATCACCCCGGTGCCCGGCGGCGTCGGCCCGATGACCATCACCATGCTGCTCGCCAACACCCTCGAAGCCGCCGAGAGGTGCGCCAAATGAAGCCCCTGGTCGGCATCGTCATGGGTTCGGATTCGGACTGGCCGGTGATGCAGGCCGCCGCCGCCATGCTCAAGGAATTCGGCGTGCCCTACGAGGCGCGCGTGGTCTCGGCCCACCGCACCCCCGACCTGCTGTTCGATTACGCCGCCATGGCCCAGGAGCGCGACCTGCGCGCAATCATCGCCGGCGCCGGCGGCGCCGCCCACCTGCCCGGCATGCTGGCCTCGAAAACCATCGTCCCGGTGCTCGGCGTGCCGGTGCCCTCGAAGCACCTCAACGGGCTGGACTCCCTGCTCTCGATCGTGCAGATGCCCAAGGGCGTGCCGGTCGCCACCTTCGCCATCGGCGAGGCTGGCGCCGCCAACGCCGCGCTCACGGCGATCGCCATCATCGCCACGGCCAACGACGACTATGGCCGTGCCATGGCACTGAAACTGGAACAGTTCCGCAGCCGCCAGAGCGAAAAGGTCATGGCGATGAAGCTGCCCGATGCCTGAAGCTCGGCTTGATGTCGCGGCCATCCGCGACTACTTCACCGGGCTGCAGGACCGCATCGTCGCCGAGCTTGAGGGAGTGGAGGGCCAATCCTTCCTGCGCGACACCTGGGACCGTCCCCAAGGCGGTGGCGGCATCTCGCGCCTGGTCGAAGAAGGCGCGCTGTTCGAGCGCGGCGGCGTCAATTTCTCGCACGTCATGGGCGAGCAGATGCCGGCCTCGGCCACCGCACACCGTCCCGAACTCGCCGGGCGCTGCTGGGAAGCGATGGGCGTCTCGCTGGTGCTGCATCCGCGCAATCCGTATTGCCCGACGGCACACATGAACGTGCGCTTCTTCGTCGCGGAGAAGGAAGGCGATCCACCGGTGTGGTGGTTCGGTGGCGGCATGGACCTGACCCCCTATTACGGCTTTGAAGAAGACGCGACCCATTTCCACCGGGTCTGCCGCGACACGCTCGCTCCATTCGGCGCCGATATTCACGCAGGCTACAAGAAGTGGTGTGACGACTACTTCTACCTCAAACACCGCAAGGAGGCGCGCGGCGTCGGCGGCATTTTCTACGACGACCTCAACGAGGGCGGTGCCGGCGGCGAGAACGCGTTCCAGCGCTGCTTTGCCCTGACCCGGGCCGTCGGCAACAGTTTCGCCACTGCCTACCTGCCGATCATCGCGCGCCGCCGCGACCTCCCCTACGGAGAGCGCGAGCGCGACTTCCAGGCCTACCGACGCGGCCGCTACGTCGAGTTCAACCTGGTGTGGGACCGCGGCACCCTGTTCGGCCTGCAATCCGGCGGACGCACCGAGGCTATCCTGATGTCGCTGCCGCCCGTCGTCAAATGGCGCTACGACTGGCAGCCCGAACCCGGTAGTGCCGAAGCCCGGCTTTACACTGACTTTCTGCCGCCACGCGATTGGCTTTGACAGGTCTGCTGCAAGACTTGCTTTCCTTGACTTCTATAGTATGCTGATTAGAGAGCGTAGGTCGTTTCGACCTTTTCCCCGCGCAATTCTCGACGGAGGCCATCATGAACATCAAGAGCTTGCTTGCAGTAATCCTTCTGGCCTTGGCATCGGCGAGCTACGCCGACAGCCCCTCCTCGGCGGCCGCTCGCGATGGAGTCAATCCCTCGACAGTCCGAGGGAGTGGCGACTTCGATTTCAGCTCCAGGGATCGGGGCCGGCACTCCGGCTGGGATAGGGGCGAAGGTCACGGCGACCGTGATCAACACGGCAAGGGCGGCGGACACAGAAACCACGACTGCAATGACGACGGGCCGCTGGCCTGCCCGGATGGATTCATCCTGATCAATGGTCAGTGCCTTCCTCTAGTGTGAGTACGGCCTAGCGACGAGTTCGCCGGGGATGTGGAACCGGCTTGATCCGGAGACACCCCCGGCGTGGAACATCGCTTCAACTACTGTCCGCTTTGCGCGACACCGCTGCGGCTGCTGACGCAATCCGAGGACGGCGGCCCGAAAGAGCGCCTGCGTTGTCCGGCCTGCGGCTGGACGCACTGGAACAACCCGACGCCGGTGCTGGCGGCGATCATCGAGATGACAGACCGCGACGGTCAGGTGCTGCTGGCGCGCAACACTGCCTGGCAGGGCCGCATGTTCGCCCTGATCACCGGCTTCATGGAAGCCGGCGAAACGCCGCAGGAGGGGATTGCGCGCGAAGTCCTCGAAGAAACCGGCCTGCGCGTCGAGGCGCCAACGCTGGTCGGCGTTTACGACTTCCAGCGCATGAACCAGTTGATCGTCGCCTACCATGTCGAGGCGCAAGGCGAGATCGTGCTCTCGCCGGAACTTGCCGAATACAAGCTGTTCCGCCCCGAAGACCTGCGCTGCTGGCGCGCCGGCACCGGCTACGCGCTGGCCGACTGGCTGACCCGGCGCGACATCACGCCGAACTGGCTGGACCCGGCCTGAGCCGGACTTACAGCAACGCTGCGGCGCGAAAGTGGCGTGCCGCCAGCGCCGACTCTCCAAGCTGCTCGAGCAACTGTGCCAGTTCGACATGCGCCGCACGCGACGGTGCGATTGCCAGCGCGGCTTCCAGATAGCTGCGCGCCTTGCCCCAGAGCTGCTGCTGGCGGCACAGGCGTCCGAGGGTGAACAGCAGGTCGCCGTCGCGCGGCAGGCGTTGCAGCCATTTTTCTGCCTGGGCGATGCGCCCGAGCACGTCGCCAGCCGGCTCGCCGGGCTTGCCGCATTCCGCGTAGGCCAGCAGCAGTGCAGCGTCCCAATGTTCGTCGAGTGCATCCTCGATGACGCGCTGGGCTTCGCGACAGTCGCCCGCCGCCATCAGCGCCCGCGCAGTTTCGAGCGCCAATGAGGGCTGGGCGCGATCGGCCTGGTCGAGCTGGCGCCAGTAACGCATCAGCCCGGACGGGTCGTCGCGCAGGTCGTGCAAGGCTTCGCGCAGGGCGCGGCTGCGGATCGGTGCCGCTTGCTCCGGGGTCAGGGCCTGGTGCTTTTCCAGCTGGCGCACCAGGCGCGCGACTTCGCGCCAGTTGCCCACGCCCTGTTCGGCGCGCAAGCTCAGGCGCAAGGCCGCGATGTGGCGCCCTTCGCGTGCGGCAAAGGCGTGCAGGGCGCGCTGGGCATCCTCGAAGCGGCGACCCTCGATGGCGAACTCGGCCTCGGTCATCAGTCGCGCGGCTTCGAGTTCCTTGTCGTCATGGTTACGCAGGCGCGCCGACCACTCGGCGGTACGTGCCTCGTCGCGCATGGCATGGGCAGCGCGCCAACCCGCGAGCGCCAGAAGTCCCGCGGACGGATCATCCTGCGGCACCTTCTCGGCGCAGCGCAGGGCATGGCCGTAGCGCCCTTCCTGCAACTGGCGCCAGGCATCGCGCAATGCGCGGGACGACTGCTCCCGCTGCCGACGGCGCCGGAACTCGGCCACCGCTCGCGGCAGGGACAGGGTGTGGCTGACGGCGCGTGCCAGCAGATAAACCAGGAGGAAGCCGCCGACGCACAACAAAACAAAAAGGTTGAGCGAGACTTCGGCGCGCCAGGGCGGCAGCACCAGCAGAACGTAGCCCTCGTTGTAGCGCGCGGCCAGTGCCAGCCCAACCGCCAGCGAGGCAAGCACCAGCAGCCAGAACAGGGCGCGCATGGCCTGCCCTACTTCGCGGCAGCGCCGCCGCGACGCTCGCGCGCCAGCTTGAGATTGCGCAATGCCGTCAGCGTTTCCGCCACGCCGGGCAGATCGAAGTTGACATCGGTATTCGCCAGCGTAGCAAGGGTTGTTTGCGCCGCCTGCACCGGCTTGGCGCGACCATCGAAGTAGCGATCCAACTGCTCGCGGGCCTGGCGGATCTCCTCGCGGAACACGCGACCGTCGCGTTGCAGCAGGGCCAGGCGCGAATTCAGCAGGCGCAACTTGAGGTTCTCGCGCAGGAAGTAACTCTGCTGCGGCGCCAGCAGGGCCGGATCGCCATGGTCGATGCGTTCGATGCGCACCAGTTGGCGGAATTCGCGCCAGAGGTCGGCGCCCAGTTCGCGCCAGAAATCGAGGTTCGCCGGCCTGGCTTCGGCACCGGGCTTCGCCAGCACCTGCTTTGGACGTTGCTCGTAGGCGAGCGGCAAGCCATCAACTGCGGCTACGACACTTTCGATCTTGAGTGACAGGCCGCTGATGTTCGCGCCGGGTATGCCCTTGAGCCGCTCGATGTCACGGGCAATCAGCTTGCGCACCGGCAGGAATTGCGGCTGCACCGAACGCGCCAGGCGTGCTTCCGCCGCCTGCAAGGCGATCAGCGCGGCCTCGACATTGCCGGAAAACTGCAGCTGCTGCATGGCGATGACGACGGCCTGTTCGACTTCGGCGAGCAGTCGCTCGTCGCGGCTGCTGGAAAGTTCCTGGTACATGGCTTCGAGCGCCACCGCCTGGCTTTGCGTCTCGGCCAATTTGGCCTCGAGTACACTGATCTTGGCGAGTTGCGCCACCTGCGATTCCTGCATCTGGCGAGCTTGGCTGCGCCCCTCCTTGGCCAGGGTTTCGCTGTCCGCCAGGCGACGGGCCAATTCCTGCTGCAGATTTGCCACCTGCATGCGCATGTCCACCGCTTGCGCGACGATGATAGCCAGCGCCACGAGGCCGACGCGCACGGCAGGGCGGCGCAGTGTCGCGCGCCAGCCGCCCGCCTCCGGCGGCATTTCAGTTTGCTGCGGGGTTTCCATGGGAGGCGAAGTATTGCACGAGTCCGGCCATCAAGCCGTCGTCGCCGGGATCGGTCGGAATCACGGTGGACAGGCCCAGCACGCGGGCCTGCTCGGCAATGCGCGCATGCGGCACAAACGCCGGCGTCTTGCGCAGCCAAGCCTGGCCCAGGCGGCCAACCATGTCGAAGAAATTGCGCAGACCCTCGCTGCTGGTCAAGGTCACGGCGTCGAGCCGGCCCTGCTCCCAGAGTTTGAGCAGCGGCGCCGGATCGAGTTGCGGCTTGCCACGACGGTAGCAGCTCAGGTATTCGACGCCGGCGCCACGGGCCATCAAGGTATCTCCGAGCAACTCGCGCCCGCCGTCGCCACGGAAGATGATCACGCGCTTGCCGGCGACATCGATCAGTTCCGGAAGTTCGAGCAGGGCTTCGGAGTCGAAGCGCCGCGGCGGCGAGATGACGTCATGGATGCCGTGTTGCGCGAGTTCGCGTTCGCTGCTCTTGCCGATGGTGGCGACACGCAGCGCGCCCGGCCAGGCACGCCGCGCCAGAATCACGGCGAGCGCCTTCTGGATCGCGTTGGGGCTGACGAAGACGGCGAGATCAAAGGAATCGAGTCGTATCGCCGCATCGAGCAGCGCGGCCGGATCCTCGATGTCACGAATTTCCAGCACAGGGAAGCGTACCGGAATCGCGCCGGCCTCGCTCAAGGCTGTGGCAAAGTGCGCGGCCTGTCCGGCCGGGCGCGTCACCACGACATGGCGACCGGCCAGCGACACGGTCAGCCGCCCAATGCCGCCAGGATTTCGGTCGCGCCCTGGCGCCGCAAGTCATCGGCGAGCCGCAGGCCGAGGGCCTCGGGATCTTCTGCGGCAGCGGTGAGTTCGGCGCGCGCCATGCGCGTTCCGTCGGGTGAGGCAACGAATCCGCGCAGATGGACCAGACTGCCTTGCATCTCTGCGTAGGCGCCGAGCGGCACTTCGCAGCTGCCCGCCAGCGCGCGCGACACCGCGCGCTCGGCGCGCACACAGGCCGCCGTGCGTGGATCATTGAGCGGTGCCACCCAGGCGGCGACATCCGGACGCGACGTCAGCGCCTCGATGCCCAGCGCCCCCTGCCCGGCGGCCGGCAGCGAGTCCTCCGCCGACAACACGGCGCGGATGCGTTCGCCCAGCCCCAGGCGCCTGAGCCCGGCAGCGGCAAGGATGATGGCATCGAACTGGCCCTCGTCGAGTTTGCGCAGGCGCGTATCGAGGTTGCCGCGCAGCGGTGTCACCGCCAGATAGGGGTAGCGCGCATGCAACTGGGCTTCGCGGCGCAGGCTGGAGGTGCCGACCACGGCACCGGGCGGCATGTCCTCCAGGCTGGCGTACCTGCTCGATACCAGGGCATCCAGCGGCACTTCGCGCGGGCCGATGGCGACCAGGGAAAACTCCGGCTCCATCTGCATCGGCACGTCCTTCATCGAATGCACCGCGAGGTCGGCCGAGCCGTCGAGCAGCGCCGTCTCCAGTTCCTTGACGAACAGCCCCTTGCCGCCGACCTTGGCCAGCGGCCGATCGAGGATCTGGTCGCCCCGCGTGGTCATGCCCAGCAGTTCGACGCTGCATTGCGGATAGAGTCGCTGCAGAAGGCTGCGCACATGCTCGGCCTGCCACAAGGCGAGGCGTGATTCGCGCGTAGCGATGACGATACGTTCGGGCGGTGGAAACGAAGCGGCTGGATTCACGGGGACGACCCATCGGACGGAATGAAATTCGGCCCGGAACGGCAATCCGGGCCAGTGGCAGCGGCCCTACAGCCGCATGATTTTGTTCGCGATTCTAGCAGCCGCCACGGCTTGCGGATTGCGCCCCGACGCAACTGCCGGCACCCGAAAAAACCAAGGCCGCCCGTGGGCGGCCCGCGGGCGCGGAGCGCGTCAGCCGGCGGCGGGCCGGCTCAACGCAGCACTCTCGACCCAGCGCTTGATCCGGTTGGCATCACCGATGCGGGTCATCTTGCCCCAGGAATCGAGCAGCACGATGATGGTCGGCTTGTTGTTGAGCCAGACCTGCATCACCAGGCACTTGCCGGCCTCGCTGATGTAACCGGTCTTGGACAGGCCGATCTCCCAGGTCGGACTCTTGACCAGGGTATTGGTGTTGCGGAACTGCTGGGCACGGCCGGCGATGCTGAATTCGCCTTCCGAGGTGGTGGAGAACTCGCGGATCAGCGGATAGCGATGGGCAGCGTCAACCATCTTTGCCAGGTCGCGCGGGCTGGAAACATTGGCCGCGGTCAGGCCCGTCGGATCTGCGAAGCGGGTGTCGGCCAGCCCCAGGGCATGTGCCTTCTGGTTCATTGCCGCAACGAAGGCGTCGCGCCCGCCGGGGTAATGGCGTGACAAGGCCGAGGCGGCACGATTTTCCGAAGACATCAGCGCCAGGCGCAGCATTTCCTCGCGCGACAGGTGCGTGCCGACCTTCAGCCGCGAACGTGTGCCCTTCAGGTTATCGACGTCATCGTCGCCGATGGCCAGCATCTCGTTGAGGTCAGGCCTGGCATCGAGCGCCACCATGGCCGTCATGAGCTTGGTGATCGAGGCGATGGGCTGCACGGCGTTGGGATTTTTTTCCAGCAGGATGGCGCCAGTGGTCTGATCCTGAACCAGCACCGCCGACGACTGCAGCGCGAGACGATGCGCATCGTCCATCGACGCGCCGCGTTGCATGGCCCTGGCCTTACGCGGCGCCTTGGCTTTGCTCGCCGTGCGCGCGGGAAATTTCTTCGCGGCGACGGCCTTTTTCTTGGTGCTTGCTTGAGCATCCGCCGGAATTCCCGTAGCAGCGAAAACCGTGGCGGCCAACAGCATCAGGAGTGCATTTTTCATCGGGATGCCCAGAAACCAATCGTTCGATTCTAGCAGAGGATCCCTGCTGCGCAAGGTGCTATTGCTCATGTTTGCCTTGCAAATAAGGGGCTTGGCAACCACGCTTCAATAACAACATCAAATTGCACCGAGAAAGCGCCGCACTTCATCGCTTCGCGCCAGCGTGTCGGCATAGCCAAGTTCGATCAGCGCACGGGTATAGGACTGCTCGAACAAAAGGTAGCTGGTCAGCGCACCACCGTTGGTGTTCATCGCGCCGATCCCGCGCAACAAGCTGCGCACCGGCCAGGGCAGGGCCTGGGCGTGACGCGCTGCCAGGTGGTCCAGCCGTTGCGATGGCGCGATCACCAGCACCTCGATAGGCCGCAGGCTCACTTCGCTGTCCCGCCGCACGGACTCCGGTATCAGCGTCAGCGTGCGATTGATGCGACTCATGCGTTCGAGATCGACCGACATGCTGTCGAGAAAGATGCTCGACAGGGCATGCCCCGCGATCTGGGCCAGTGACGGGTAACTGGTGCCGGCAGGTCGCACGTTCTCGTCGGACATGCGCCCGGCACCGATCACCAGGATGCGGTCGGCACCCAGATGGATCGCCGGGGATACCGGGGCCACCTGACGCATCGAGCCATCGCCGAACCACTCGCGATTGATATGCACCGCCGGGAAAATGAAGGGAATGGCACTCGATGCCATCAGGTGGTCGAGCGTTATTTCGGTCGCCGCGCCGACGCGCTGGCTGCGGCGCCATCCCTCGAGCCCGCCGCGTCCCTGGAAAAAGCTGACGCTTTGTCCGGTGGAGTAGCCGGAGCAGGTGATGCTGATTGAATGCAGTGCGCCGCTGTCGATGGCCTGCGCAATGCGGCTGAAATCAAGGCCATCGCGCAGCAGGCGGCGCAGGGGTGCGTTGTCGAGCAGGGAACGCGGTGCGCGCCGCGTCAGCCAGCCGACAGCCAGGGTAGACAACCAGCGCGCACCGGCGACACCAATGCCCGCCGGGTCGGCCCGATACACCTGGTGGGCGCTGAAGTTTTCCCACACCTGCAGCAGGTTTTCGACGGCGGCATCGAAATCCTCGGCCCATACGGCCAGCGAAGCGGCATTGATGGCGCCCGCCGAGGTGCCGCAGAGGATCGGAAAGGGATTCTGCCGCGGCTCGGGCAGCAGTTCGCGGATCGCCTTCAGCACGCCGGCCTGGTAACCGGCCCGCGCACCACCACCGGTCAGGATCAGGGCGGTGCGCGCGGCGTCCATCCGGCGCGTGCTCAGTCGGCGGCGCGGGGCCGACGATGCCAGCCCCGCGCCATGGTCAGGCGCTACCCTTAGCCTGCTGCTGCGCCTCCACCGAGAGCAAGGCGGTGACGTTGACGATGCGTCGCACGGTCGCCGTCGGCGTCAGGATATGCACCGGACGTGCCGCGCCGAGCAGCATCGGACCGACCGTGAGGCCATCACCCGCCGAGGTCTTGAGCAGGTTGAAGGCAATGTTGGCGGCATCCAGCGTGGGCATGATCAGCAGGTTGGCCTGTCCCGTGAGCGTCGAATTGGGAAAGACCTGGCGCCGGATGTCGGGCGACAGTGCCGTATCGCCGTGCATTTCACCATCGACTTCCAGATCGGGCGCCGTCGTGCGCAGGATTTCCAGCGCGCGCCGCATCTTGATCGCGGTCGGCGTGTCCTCGGCACCGAAGTTGGAATGCGACAGCAGCGCGGCGCGCGGCGTCAGGCCAAAGCGGCGGACTTCCTCGGCGCCCAGGCGGGTCAGCTCCGCCAGTTGCTCCGCGGTCGGATCGTAGTTGATGTAGGTATCACCGATGAACAACGTGCGCTTGGGCAGCACCAGCATGTTCATGGCATAGAAATGCTCGATTCCGGGCTTGCGGCCAATCACGTCCTGTATGTAACGCAGGTGCTGGGAGTGTTTGCCGAAGGTCCCGCATAGAATGCCATCGGCGTAATTGTGGCGCAGCAGCATGGCACCGATCAGCGTCGTGCGCCGGCGCATTTCGCGCTTGGCGTACTCGATGCCGACACCCTTGCGGCAGGTCAGCTCGTAGTAGTCCTGCCACAGCTCCTTGTAGCGCGGGTCGGAATCCGGATTCACCAGCTCGAAATGGTCGCCGGGACGGATGCGCAGGCCGTAGCGCGCAATGCGCTGCTCGACCACCTCGGGGCGACCGATCAGGATGGGCTTGGCCAGCCCATCGTCTACCACGGTTTGGGCGGCACGCAGCATGCGCTCGTCTTCACCCTCGCAAAAGACGATCCGCGCCGGCGCCTTTTTTGCCGCGGCAAACACCGGACGCATCAGCAGGCCGGTGTGATACACAAAGTCGTTGAGCTTGTCCCGGTAACGCTCCATGTCCGCGATCGGCCGCGTGGCGACCCCGGAATCCATCGCCGCCTGGGCGACGGCCGGTGCCACCTTGAGGATCAGGCGCGGATCAAAGGGCTTCGGGATCAGGTATTCCGGACCAAAGGCCAGGTCTTCGGTGCCGTAGGCGGCCGTAACGACTTCCGATTGCTCGGCATGCGCCAGTTCCGCGATGGCGCGCACGGCGGCGACCTTCATCGCCTCGTTGATGGTGGTGGCGCCGACATCCAGCGCACCGCGGAACATGAAAGGGAAGCACAGTACGTTGTTGACCTGGTTCGGGTAGTCCGAACGACCCGTGCCGATGATGGCGTCGGGGCGCACCGCCTTGGCCTGCTCGGGTCGAATTTCCGGATCGGGATTGGCCATGGCGAGGATGATCGGATCGCGCGCCATGGTCTTGACCATTTCCGGCTTCAGCACGTCGGCGGTGGACAGGCCCATGAACACATCGGCTTCGGGCATCGCATCACCCAGGCTGCGCGCATCGGTATGCTGCGCATAGCGCGCTTTCGACGGATCGAGGTTCTCCCGCCCGGTGTGGATCACGCCCTTGCTATCCACGGCGAAGACGTTCTTCGGATCGAGACCCAGACTGACCAGCAGGTCGAGGCAGGCAATCGCCGCGGCGCCGGCGCCGGAACAGACCAGCTTGATCCTGGCAATGTCCTTCTTGACCACGCGCAGGCCATTCAGCACCGCGGCACTGGCGATGATGGCCGTGCCATGCTGGTCATCATGGAACACCGGAATCTTCATGCGTTCGCGCAGTTTGGATTCGACGTAGAAGCATTCCGGCGCCTTGATGTCTTCGAGGTTGATGCCGCCGAAGGTCGGCTCCAGCGAGGCGATGATATCGACCAGCTTGTCGGGGTCGTTCTCGGCGACCTCGATGTCGAACACATCGATGCCGGCGAACTTCTTGAACAGCACACCCTTGCCTTCCATCACCGGTTTGCCGGCCAGCGGGCCGATGTTGCCGAGGCCGAGCACCGCGGTGCCGTTGCTGATCACGGCGACGAGATTGCCTCGCGAGGTATAGAGCGCCGCGGTGGACGGGTCGCGCACGATCTCGTCGCAGGCGGCGGCGACGCCGGGGGAATAGGCGAGCGAAAGGTCCGCCTGATTGGTCAGCGCCTTGGTCGGCGTAACCGCAATCTTGCCTGGCTGGGGATAAAGGTGATATTCCAGCGCCGCGGCGCGGAGACGTTCGTCCATGCTAGCTCCTGTATCTGTTTTTTGATGGTGTGGTGACGATTGTAGCGCCGTGTCGTCAGCGCCGACTTTCGACAATCTTTCGATTTCCACCGCAATTCCTTAAGTACACGACGAAATCCACTGTTGTCTGCTGCCGAACCTGAGCGTGATCCGCGGGCAGGGGGACGTCGGGCGGGCGAATGTGGGATAATTTGCGGCTCACCGAATCCGTGCTCGGACTACCCGTCCCCATGACCCGGATCGCTGCAAGGCCCGCCGCTCCCCACCCGTCGACCGGCCGCCTGTGTAGCACAAATCCATAATCAGCCTGGAGACCTTCTCGTCATGAACCAGCCCAAACAATATGCCGCTCCCGCCTACGTCAAGCACGCCAGGCTGGTCGCATGGGTCAACGAAGTTGCAGCGCTCACTGAACCCGAAGCCATCGTCTGGTGCGACGGTTCGCAGGAAGAATCCGACAAGTTGTGCGAGTTGATGATCGGCGGCGGCAGCATGGTCAGGCTCA
Organism: Rhodocyclales bacterium; assembly: GCA_016215645.1. Taxonomy (GTDB): domain Bacteria; phylum Pseudomonadota; class Gammaproteobacteria; order Burkholderiales; family Rhodocyclaceae; genus Sulfuritalea. The sequence goes on along the minus strand of JACRIX010000094.1, from coordinate 14,547 downwards.
ATCCGACCAGGCGCAAGAACTCTTATCTCGTCCAGTCCGACCCATCCGACGTGGCCCGTGTCGAAGATCGCACCTTTGTCTGCACGCCCGACCCCGACGAAGCCGGCCCCAACAATAACTGGGAGCATCCGGACAAGATGAAGGAAACACTGCGCGGCCTGTTCAAGGGCTGCATGCGCGGGCGCACGATGTATGTCGTACCTTTCTCGATGGGCCCGATCGGGTCGCCGATCGCCCACATCGGCGTCGAACTTTCCGACAGCCCCTACGTGGTGGTCAACATGCGCATCATGACGCGCATGGGTCGTGCCGTACTCGATCAACTTGGCGCCGATGGCGTTTTCGTTCCCTGCCTGCACAGCGTCGGCCATCCGCTGGAAGCCGGCCAGAAGGACGTCAAGTGGCCCTGCAACAAGACCAAGTACATCTGCCATTTCCCCGAGACGCGCGAGATCTGGTCCTTCGGTTCCGGCTACGGCGGTAACGCCCTGCTCGGCAAGAAATGCTTTGCCCTGCGCATTGCCTCGACCATGGCGCGCGACGAAGGCTGGCTGGCCGAGCACATGCTGATCCTTGGCGTCGAATCACCCCAGGGCGAAAAATCCTACGTCGCGGCCGCCTTCCCGTCGGCCTGCGGCAAGACCAATTTCGCGATGCTGATTCCGCCGCAGAGCATGGGCGGCTGGAAGGTCACCACGGTCGGTGACGACATCGCCTGGATCAAGCCCGGCCAGGATGGTCGCCTGTATGCGATCAACCCGGAAGCCGGCTTCTTCGGCGTCGCCCCCGGCACCAGCGAGAAGACCAACTTCAACGCCATGGCGACCCTGAAGGAAAACATCATCTTCACCAACGTCGCGCTGACCGATGACGGCGACGTCTGGTGGGAAGGCATGAGCAAGGAGCCGCCCGCGCACTGCATCGACTGGCAGGGCCAGGACTGGACTCCGGCAATCGCCAAGGAAACCGGGCGCAAGGCGGCGCATCCGAATTCCCGCTTCACCGCACCGGCCAGCCAGTGCCCGTCGATCGACAAGGATTGGGAGAACCCTGTCGGCGTACCGATTTCTGCCTTCATTTTCGGTGGTCGCCGGTCCACCACCGTGCCGCTGGTGTTCGAAGCCTTCAACTGGAACTACGGCGTCTATATGGCCGCCACCCTCGGCTCGGAAACCACCGCCGCCGCTGTCGGCGCGCAAGGCGTGGTGCGGCGAGACCCCTTCGCCATGCTGCCGTTCTGCGGCTACCACATGGGCGACTACTTCAATCACTGGCTGCGCATCGGCCATCAGGTCGAACACGCGCCCCGCATCTTCACCGTGAACTGGTTCCGCCAGGATGCCCAGGGCAATTTCATGTGGCCGGGTTTCGGCGAAAACATGCGCGTGCTGAAGTGGATCGTCGGACGTTGCGGCGGCCAGGCCGATGCCCGCCAGTCCGCACTGGGCTGGATGCCGCGTTTCGAGGATCTGGACTGGAGCGGCAGCGAGGACGTCACCAAGGAGCAGTTCGACGAACTGACCACGGTCGATACCGACGCCTGGCGCGAGGAACTCAAGCTGCACGCCGAGTGGTTCGACAAATTGAAGTCACGCCTGCCACGCTCGCTGACGCTGAAGCGCGAGCTCTTCGAGCTGGCAATGGTCGATTGAAAAGTCGGCGCTGACGATACGCCGAATTGCGGCCGCCCTGCATCACGCATGGCGGCCGCTGTTTTTCCCGGAGCCTGAATTGAACATCGCCTCGCGGATGAAGGAAATTTCACCCTTCCGTGTCATGGAACTGATGGCCAAGGCGGCGGCACTGGAAGCCGCCGGACGGTCGATCATCCACTTCGAGGTCGGGGAACCTGATTTCGCCACTGCCGATCCCATCGTTCGCGCGGGACAGGATTTCCTGCGGGGCGGCCATGTGCATTACACGGCGGCGCTGGGGCTACCGCAACTGCGCGAGGCCATTGCCAACTTGTACCTCCAGCGCTACGGAATCGAGATTTCACCCGCGCGCGTCGTCGTAACGGCTGGCGCGTCCGGGGCACTGCTGCTGGCATTGGGCACGCTGGTCAGTCCCGGCGATCAATGGCTGCTGCCCGACCCCGGGTATCCCTGCAATCGACATTTCGTACGCCTGCTTGAGGGCCAACCGATATCCCTGCCGGTGAGCGCGGCCGGCAACTTCCAGCCGACTGCGGCAGCAGTGGCATCGGCCTGGACTGCGGCGACCAAAGGCTTGCTGGTAGCCAGCCCGGCGAATCCCACCGGCACGCTGATCGGACACGACACGCTTGCCGAACTTGCCACGACCGTGGCATCGAGGGGCGGCAACCTGATAGTCGACGAGATTTACCACGGCCTGACCTATGGAGTCGATTCCCAAACCGCGGTCGCGCTGAACGACGAGGTCTTCGTCATCAACAGCTTTTCGAAATATTTCGGCATGACCGGTTGGCGCCTGGGTTGGTTGGTAGCGCCCGAACATCGCGTGCGGGAAATCGAAAAGCTTGCCCAGAACCTCTACATCGCCCCATCGACGCTCGCACAGCATGCGGCGCTGGCCGCGTTCCACCCCGACGCCATCGCCATACTGGAGGACAGGCGGCGCGAATTCCAGGCTCGCAGGGATGTAATGCTTCCTGGACTCGAGCGCCTTGGCTTTCGCATTGCTGCCCAGCCGCAGGGCGCTTTCTATATTTATGCCGACAGCAGCCGCCTGGCAGCCGATAGCCAGGCGCTGGCCGAGACATTGCTCGAGCAAGTCGGGGTCGCCGCAACTCCGGGACTCGACTTCGGCAACAACCAGCCGCGCAGTCACATGCGCTTTGCCTATACCGTCGACCAAGCCAGGATTACCGAAGGACTGGAGCGAATGGAAAAGCTGCTGGGCTGACACCGCCGGCAGGTCTGGCGAGGTAGCGCGGCTTGCCGATGGATCGCGAGTCGGCAGCGCGCGCCGGTCACATCCCACAAGGGGATACCGTCTCCGCGTCCCGCAGAGACATATCCCACAAGGGGATACCGTCTCCGCGTCCCGCAGAGACATAAAAGAAAACGCGTGCCGGAAATGCAGCACGCGTTTGCAGGCCACCGAACCCCGCGTTCAATCCCGAAGGACTGAATGCGGAGCTCCGCTTCCGTCAGGGACGGGAGCCGGTGGGGAACGGCCAGGCAGCAGCCGGATTCAGCGAGGACTTGATGCCAGGAGCGGCAGCGGTCGAAGGAGCAGCGGCAGCAGCGGGCTTGGCAGCAGCCTTCTTCGGCGCAGCCTTCTTTGCAGCAGGCTTGGCAGCAGGCTTGGCAGCAGGCTTCTTCGCAGCGGGCTTGGCAGCCGGCTTCTTCGCAGCAGGCTTCTTGGCAGCGGGCTTCTTCGCAGCAGCAGGCTTCTTGGCAGCAGGCTTCTTGGCAGCAGCCTTCTTCGGAGCAGCCTTCTTCGGAGCAGCCGCCTTCTTCGCAGCAGGCTTGGCAGCCGCCTTCTTCGCAGCAGGCTTGGCAGCAGCCTTCTTGGGTGCAGCGGCTTTCTTCGCAGCAGGCTTCTTCGCAGCAGCCTTCTTCGGAGCAGCAGCCTTCTTCACTGCCGGCTTCTTGGCAGCTGGCTTCTTCGCCGCCGGCTTCTTGGCAGCAACCTTCTTCGCTGCCGGCTTCTTGGCAGCAGGTTTCTTCGGAGCCGCAGCTTTCTTAGCGGCGGGCTTAGCCGCAGCCTTCTTTGCGGCCGGCTTCTTGGCTTTAGCTTCTTCAGCCATGTTGAACCTCCTTAACAAATTAACAGGAAAGAACCACCACTACATTTACTGCAACCCGTCTGGGTTAGCACGGATTATCCAACGCTCCGAAACAATCGAAAGCGACGAATTCCTCGCGTTTAACCGTCCATCACTTCGTTTTGAATCACGCAATGACAAACGCAAACGTACTCAAACATCATTTTGCACCTCCACACCCCGAGGCCACGACAGGGCCCGCGCCATGACGCGGGTAGTCATCGACGCCGGGGCACACAAAGCGCGGCACCTCACCACGGATACATCCGCGGCAGGAGGTACGTGAAAAATTCGAGAGGAGGAAATGCAGCGAACGTGGCGACGGATCTGCGATTGACGAACGGGCCAACCCGGTGGGGTCGATCTGGCGGTTGCCCGAGTCCTCCTGCATGCAGATCTCCTGTCTTGCCCTTCTTGTCGGACAGTCGGCGGGGTTTGCATCACTCGCCAAGGACCATCCGTTTCTTAGACAACCTACTATATCTAGTAGGTCACGTGCAATCTGGAACTAATTGTAGTAGGTGATTTTTTCGACTGCAAGCATTTTCTTTCGAAAGCGCAAAAAAGATCGTTGCAGTCGCGCGACACTCAGTCGCGAGAAATGCGCAAGCGCTTCCAGTCAAAGCACGGCCCGGGATCGGTCTTGCGCCCCGGCGCAATGTCGCTGTGACCGACGATATCGACAATGGGATAGCGGGCGCGCAACTCGTCGAGCAGGATCGTCAGCGCCCGATACTGTGCATCGGTGAACGCCACGCTATCGCACCCCTCAAGCTCGATGCCCAGCGAAAAGTCATTGCAGGCACTGCGTCCCCGCCACGAGGATGCGCCCGCGTGCCAGGCGCGCTGTGCGCAGTCCACGAACTGGATCAGCTTGCCGTCGCGGCGCACCAGGAAGTGCGCGGAGACCCGCAGCGAGCCAATCGATGCGTAATAGGGATGTGCCGCGGGGTCAAGGCGATTGGTGAACAGCTCGATGATTCCCGGACCATCGAATTCATCCGGCGGCAGGGAAATCGCGTGGATGACGATGAGATCGATCGCGACGCCTTGCGGGCGCGCATCGAAGTTCGGCGATGGCTCGCGCCTGGCGACCGGCAGCCATCCCTGGTCGTCACCTGCCGCCACCGCCCTGGTCATTCGTTCAGATTCAGCCGCGCCATGCGATAGCGCAGGGAACGGAAAGTTACGCCCAGCTGTCGGGCAGCGGCAGTCCGGTTGCCGTCCGTCTGTTTCAAGGCATCGAGGATGGCCTGACGTTCCACCTGGTCAAGCAGGTCCTGCAGGGATCCGGAAGCGACTGACGTACTTCCTCCCGCCTGCGTCGGAACGAGGTTCAGGTCCAGGGCTTCGATCCGGTCACCGGCCATCAGGGCCAGGGCCCGTTCGAGCACGTTCTCCAGTTCGCGAACATTTCCGGGGAAGGAATAGTCCTGGAGCGCGGCGAGCGCTTCCGCCGTGAGAGGGGGCGGAATACGGCCGGACGACAAGGATAATCGGTTCAGGATATGACGCGCCAGGCTGGGTATGTCCTCGCGGCATTCACGCAGCGCCGGCATTCTGAGTTCGATGACGTTCAGGCGATAAAAGAGATCCTGGCGAAACCGGCCCTGCTCCACCAGCAACTTCAAGTCCTGGTGCGTAGCGCAGATCAGCCTCACCTCAACGGCCTCCTCCGCCGTTGCTCCGACCTGGCGCACGCGCTTTTCCTGTATCGCGCGCAGCAGTTTCACCTGCATCGACAGCGGAAGCTCGGCGACCTCGTCGAGGAACAGGGTGCCGCCATCGGCGGCCTGGAAGAATCCGTGCCGGTCATCGCCGGCGCCGGTGAAGGCGCCCTTGCGATAGCCGAAGAACTCGCTCTCCATGAGATTTTCGGGAATCGCACCACAATTCACCGCCACGAACGCGTGGTCGCGCTGCGCACCCAGCTTGTGTATCAATCGGGCGGCAAGCTCCTTGCCGCTGCCCGATTCCCCGGCGATATGCACCGGCGCCTGGCTGCGCGAAACGCGTTCGATCAATCCGCGAACCTGGACAATCGCCGGGGACTCGCCGAGCAGGCCTGACTCGACACTTCGCTCGGTAATCGGGTCCGCGCCGGGAAGATCCAGCGCCGACTTGACGATGCCGCGTAGCTGATCAAGGGAAACCGGCTTGGCGATGTAATCGAAGGCGCCCGCCTTGAGCGCCGAAACGGCATTTTCCGCACTGCCGTGCGCGGTGATGACCGCTACCGGAAGGTCCGGGACCGTGTCGGCGATGTGGCGCACCAGTTCCAGACCCAGGCCGTCCGGCAAGCGCATGTCGGTCAGGCAAAGCTGGAACCGCTGGCTGGCGAGAAGTGCGCGCGCCTCGGCAAGCGAGCCCGCGCATGCTGTCTGTAGGCCCATTCTTGCGAGCGTCAGGTCCAGCAACTCGCGGATGTCGGCTTCGTCATCCACGACCAGTACGCGCGGAATTTCGCCGCGGCCGCGCGACCGCTTCTCGGCTTTCAATGACATATCCGCCCCTCGGCGCGAATGCGGAAATGAGCGCCGGGACCCAAGTCGAGCAACTCCAGGCTCGCGCCGCTTGCCTCGCAGAGCTCGCGCGCAATATACAACCCCAGGCCGGTACCGGCACCGTGGGTGGTGAAGAAAGGCTCGAACACCTGCCCGCGGGACACATCGTCCACGCCGGGCCCGTCGTCGATGACACGCAATTCGACCTTGCCGTCGGCCGGTGCCGCCCGCGCCTCGAGCCGAACCGCGCCGTCGGCGGCGCTGGCATGGCGCAAGGCGTTGGCCAGCAAATTCCACAGCACGCGGTACAAATGTCCGCGATCGAACTGCAATTCGATGTCGTCCGTACCGACGACTACCCGCCGCGCCGACGAGGGATCATGCAAAGCGAGTTCGTCGAGGAACCCGGCGAGAAAGACGGACCACCGCAATGTTTCCGGCTGGGCGCGATCGCGACGCCCAAGCTCAAGCACTTCCGTGACGAGCCGATTCAGGCGTTGGGTGTTGTCATGGATGATCCGGCCGAGGCGCTGGTGCAGGGGATCACGATCTTCCTCCGCCAGCAGTTCGGCGGCATGGCTGATCGCCGCCAGCGGATTGCGGATTTCGTGTGCCATGTTGGCCGTCAGGCGCCCCAATGCCGCAAGCTTCATCTGCTGTGCCTGCGCCTGAACCCGCTCCATGTCTTCGAGATATATCAGCGAATGCCCGCCCACTTCGGCCGCCGGCAGGTAGCGCACACGCAAGGGAGGACGGCCGGGCTGGCGCACCATCTCGACCGTTTCGGCGGACTGCTGCTGCCATTGGAGGAAACGCGCCGATAGCGCCTCCGAAAGTACGCCGAGGCCGGCATCGATCGCCGCCCTGGCATCCAGCAGTTCTCCGGCACGAGGGTTCTGCAGGCGAACACGGCCTTCGCCATCGACCACCAGAACCCCGTCGTCCATGTCGCGGATGATCCGTTCGCTGATGCGCAACTGATCGTCCAACTGCCGGCCGCGTTCCCGCGCCAGGTTTTCGTTGGCAACCACGCGACGGGCCAACAGGCGGGCAATGATGGCCGTGCCGAAGAAGGCGACGCAGATCATGCCGGTGCGCACAAAATCAGCCGGATCGGCTTCCCGCGTCAGCGCACGCCAGCTTTCCTCCAGCAGCATCGCCACCGAGGCCAGCGCGGCATAGAACAGAGTCATGCGGCCCTGCCCGACCAGACCGGCGCCGGCGACCACCACCAGCAGCAATACGGCAATGCCGCTTTTCTGGCCGCCGCTGGCAAACATCATCACGGTCAGCGCAAGGATATCCACCGCGACCTGAATCGTTAGCTGCAGGTTGAAATACCGTGGTCGGAGCAGCAGGCTCACGAGAAAGGCAAAGGCCGCCAGAACATAGATCGCCGCGGTACGGCCGAACAAGCGGGCGTCCTGGGTACCGAGGCTGATCGTGTCGCCGAGTATCAGCGCGGCAGCGAGAAAAAGAAGGGCAATCGCCAGCCGATAGATCGAGAAGAACCAGAGGGAACGCCAAAAGGACTCTATCGCATCCGGCTGCCGCGGTGCGTCGGAAGACACGGTCAAGGTCCGGCTCCCAGGCGACGATGCTCCTCACTGCAATAGTCTTGGCCATCCATGCTCATAGCCTCGGCGCTTGGGAAATGCACGCCACAATGCGCACAACGCACCATCGATTCGGCATTTGCACCGGCAGCCGGCGGCTTGCCGCGGCGATTGGCGGCACGGACGAAGAAATAGATAACCGCGATGACCGCAACAAAAAGCAGGAACTTGGCCACTGTCTCAGCTCCCGTTGGAAAGCTGGTCGGGGCGAGAGGATTCGAACCTCCGACTCCTGCGTCCCGAACGCAGTACTCTACCAGGCTGAGCTACGCCCCGATGGCAGGTTGGTGGCAAGGATTGACATTGCGGGAACGGGCCGGTGAATTTGGTCCGAAGAGTCATCCTTGCGAACATTGCGGCAATCAAAAACTCCGTTGCACAGCAAAGTCCGCCAATTGTAGCAGCGTTTCGCGGAACTTTGAATCCGGCAGCACCGCCAAGGCAGTCTTGGCGACAGTTGCCTCGGCCTCGCCATGCCGGCGCGCGGCATCAAGTGCGCCGCTGCCGCGTACCGCCGCGAGCACTTCGGCGAACCTGTCACCGCTGGCCTGCTCGATCGCCCCGCGCACCAATGCCGCCTGGTCCGCGGTGCCATGCTGGATGACGTGGATCAACGGCAAGGTTGGCTTCCCCTCGGCAAGATCGTCGCCCAGGTGCTTGCCGGTTTCCGCTTCCTGCCCCGAATAATCGAGCACATCGTCGATCAACTGGAAGGCCGTACCGATGTGGGTGCCATAGGAGGCCAGCGCTTCCTCGACCTCGGGACTGGCGCCGCCGAGTATCGCTCCCAGGCGCCCGGCTGCCTCGAACAACTTGGCCGTCTTGTAGCGGATCACCTGCAGGTAGGCATCCACGCCGATGTCGGCATTTCGGCAATTCATCAACTGCAGCACCTCGCCTTCGGCGATGATGTTGGTAGCATCGGCAAGCACTTGCATCACCCGCATGCTGCCCACGCCGACCATGATCTGGAAAGCGCGGGAGTAGAGGAAATCGCCGACCAGCACGCTGGCGGGATTGCCGAACACCGCGTTCGCCGTATCGCGCCCGCGGCGCAGGGAAGACTCGTCGACCACATCGTCGTGCAGCAGTGTCGCGGTATGGATGAACTCGACCACCGCCGCCAACTCGTGGTGACGCGTTCCGGAATAACCGCAGGCGCCGGCCGACAGCAGCACCAGCGCCGGCCGCATGCGCTTTCCGCCGGCGGAAATGATGTACTCCGCCACCTGGCGCACCAGCACGACATCCGAGTGAAGGCGAGCGCGAACCACCGCATCGACGGCATTCATGTCGGCGGCAATCGGGGCATACAGACTGGCAATATTCACGGCGTGCGTTGTCGGCGAGGCAAAGGCGCGATGTTAGGCGGCGCATCAAGCGCCGTCAACGCAGGCCAAGAAGTGAAAATCCGCTGTGCAAATGTTGCGCAATCGCCCCGGGGCGCATGTGACTGACACGTCCTGGCAGGGGGTATGCCGAGGGTTTTCCCGTATACTGCCCATTCCCCTTCAATGTCACTTGCCTTTTGATTTTCCAGTGCTTTTGCCTACGCAACGACTATCGCATGCCACTTCCTCCACGCCCGACGCGCAGTCCACATTCCAATGACTGATCCGCAATCATCCCCTTCCCCCGAGGCGCAATCCGCCTGGTCGGGCCGCTTCTCCGAACCCGTCTCCGACCTCGTCAAACGTTATACGGCCTCGGTTTTCTTCGACCAGCGCATGTGGCGCCAGGACATACGCGGATCGCTCGCGCACGCCCGCATGCTGGCGCGACAGGGAATCATCGCAGCATCCGACCTGACGGAAATCGAGCGTGGCATGACAGCGATTGCCGCCGAGATCGAGGCGGGAAACTTCAACTGGAAGCTCGACGATGAAGACGTCCACCTGAACATTGAAAAACGTCTGACTGAACTGGTGGGCGATGCCGGCAAGCGCTTGCATACGGGCCGTTCACGCAACGACCAGGTTGCCACCGACATCCGGCTCTGGTTGCGCGACACCATCGACGACATCGACCGCTTGTTGCGCGACCTTCAGGAAGCCCTGCTGGCAACGGCGGAGATCCATTCGGATACGCCGATGCCCGGCTTTACCCATTTGCAGGTGGCGCAACCGGTGACCTTCGGTCATCACTTGCTGGCCTATGTCGAAATGCTGGGCCGCGACCGCGGCCGTTTCGCCGATTGCCGCGGACGACTCAACCGCCTGCCCCTGGGTGCCGCCGCGCTGGCCGGAACCACCTTCCCGATCGACCGCGAATTTGTCGCCCGCGAACTCGGCTTCGACGGCATCTGCGAGAACTCGCTGGATGCCGTTTCCGATCGCGACTTCGCCATCGAGTTCTGCGCGGCGGCCTCGCTGGTGATGACGCACGTTTCGCGCCTCTCGGAGGAACTCGTCCTCTGGATGAGCCCGCGCATCGGGTTCATCGATCTCGCCGACCGATTCTGCACCGGCTCGTCGATCATGCCGCAGAAGAAGAACCCCGACGTTCCCGAATTGGCGCGCGGCAAGACCGGACGCGTCTTCGGCCACCTGATGGGCCTGCTCACCCTGATGAAGGGCCAGCCATTGGCCTACAACAAGGACAACCAGGAGGACAAGGAACCCCTGTTCGACACGGCCGATACGCTGGTCGACACCCTTCGCATCTTTGCCGACATGGTTCCGGGCATACGGGTCAAGGCGGAAGCCATGGCGGCGGCACTGCGTCAGGGCTATGCGACAGCCACCGACCTCGCCGACTACCTGGTGAAGAAGGGCCTGCCGTTCCGCGATGCGCACGAAGCCGTGGCCCGCGCCGTGCGTGCCTGCGAACGCAAGGCCTGCGACCTTCCGGATCTGACGCTGGAGGAGCTGAAGGCGTTCTCGCCCCTGATCGACGACGACGTTTTCGGCGTGCTCACGGTCGCTGGCTCCCTGGCGGCGCGCGACCATCCGGGTGGCACAGCTCCATCGCAAGTGCGTGCCGCCATCGAACGGGCCCGCAAGCGCCTCTAAGATATGGTGATGCCGGAGCGCATTGGCAAGTACGAAATCCGCTCCAGGCTGGGCGAGGGCGCCACGTCCATCGTCTATCTGGGTTACGACTCGTTCGCCAAGCGCGAAGTCGCGGTCAAGGCGATCTTCCCCGAAGTGCTGCGCGACAAGGAGCGCGGCAAGCTCTACCGCAACCTGCTGATGACCGAAGCCTCGCTGGCCGGCAAGCTCAATCATCCGCACATCGTGCAGATTTTCGACGCCGTGCTCGCCGAGGACCAGAGCTATATTGTCATGGAATACGTCAAGGGCGGCACGCTCGAACCCTTCTGCTCGCCCAGTACGCTGCTGCCCGTCGACCGCTTGGTGGAAATGGTCTTCAAATGCACCCGGGCGCTCGAGTACGCCTTCCGTGCCGGCATCACCCATCGCGACATCAAGCCGGCCAACATCCTGCTGGTGAACCCCGCCGACAGCCCAGACCACGTCGGCGGCGACATCAAGATTTCCGACTTCGGCGCCGCCATGCTGAGCGGCAACGAGCAAACCCGCACCCAGGTGTCCGGCGTCGGCTCGCCGGCCTACATGTCGCCGCAACAAGTGCGCGACATGCCGCTCAACCACCAGACCGACATCTACTCGCTGGGCGTGGTGATGTACCAGCTGCTTAGCGGCCGCCTACCGTTCCAATCGACTTCCAACTACGGCATGATCTACCAGATCTGCAACACGGACCCGCCGCCGCCCTCGACCTTTCGTACCGACCTGCCGGCGAGTCTCGATTCTGTGGTCGCCCGCGCCATGCAAAAGGAAACCGAGGCGCGCTACCAGAGTTGGGAAGAGTTCTCCCATGACCTGGCTCAGTCCTTCCGCAACAAGCAGCTTTCGGCGCAACGCCAGGCCTTCCCCGACAGCGAGAAATTCGAGTCGCTGCGCTGCCTGCCCTTCTTTGGCGAATTCTCCGATGTGGACCTTTGGGAAGTGGTGCGCTTTTCGCGATGGGACCAAGTCGCCGCCGGCACCAGGATCATGCGGGATGGGGAGCGCGGCGACTTTTTTGCTTTCCTGCTCGAAGGTGAACTGGTGGTATCCAAGAGCAACCATGCGCTGGGTCTTCTCGCATCCGGCGAATGCTTCGGCGAAATGGCGATCATCCGCCGCGGCGAACATACGCGCGGCGCCGACGTCGTGGCGCAAACCGCCGCCCGGGTCGTCACCATCTCGGCGCAAGCCTTGCAGCACGCTTCGGATGCCTGCCGCATGCACTTCTACCAGGGATTCCTCGACGTCATTGCCGGCCGCCTGGCCGACGCCAACCAGCGCCTGGCATCACTGTGAGCCCCGACTGGTCGGGCATCGCGAACGCCATAGGCAGGGCGACGCAGGAGCCATTCCGCGCCGTTTCGGTCCAGGCCGTCGGTGGCGGATCAATTCATGCGAGCTGGCGCGTTGGTGATGGTCGGCGCGAATTCTTCGTCAAGACCGGCGAACCGCGGATCAATCCCATGTTCATCGCCGAAGCGGCCGGACTTCAGGCGCTGAAAGCCACCGGCCGGGTGCGCACGCCAGCCGTGATAGCCGGCGGAGCGAGCGACTCGACAGCGTTTCTGGTGCTCGAAGCCCTCGACCTGGTGCCGCTCGATCAGAAGGCGGGCGCCCGACTCGGCGAAGCCCTGGCGAGCATGCATCGCGTCACCGGCGACAGCTATGGCTGGACCGGCGACAACTTCATCGGCACCACACCGCAAATCAACACAACGCATCCGAGTTGGCCACACTTCTTCGGTGATCGCCGGCTGCGGCCGCAACTTCAACGCGCCCTGGCAAACGGCATGGACAAAGCGCTGGTAGCCAAGGGCATCGGCATCGTCGAGCGGCTGGGAGGACTTTTCCTGGAATATCGACCACTGTCCAGCCTGGTGCACGGCGACCTGTGGTCAGGGAATGCCGGCGCCCTCGCCGATGGCACGCCGGCGCTATTCGATCCAGCCTGCTACCGGGGCGATCGCGAGACCGACATCGCCATGGCGGAACTCTTTGGCGGCTTTCCCACCAGCTTCTTCGCCGCCTATCGAGCGGCATGGCCGCTCGATCGCGACTATGAACGACGCAAGCCGCTCTACAACCTGTACCACGTGCTGAACCACTACAACCTGTTCGGCGGCGCCTACCTGGGGCAGGCGCAACGCATGATCGACCGGCTGCTCGGGGACGTGAGGCGCTAGGGTCTGTTGGCAATCATGCGACGGTGGATGATTGCCAACAGGCCCTAGGCCGTCTTCAAGGGCTCGAGTTGCTTTTGCAGCTCCCCGGCTTGGTACATTTCCATCATGATGTCGCTGCCGCCGACAAACTCGCCATTGACGTAAAGCTGGGGGATGGTCGGCCAGTTGGCGTAGTCCTTGATGCCCTGACGCACATCGGCATCGGCCAGCACATCGACGGTGACGAACTCATTGACGCCACAGGCTTGCAGGATCTGCACCGCGCGGGCGGAGAAGCCGCACTGAGGAGCCTGTTTGTTTCCCTTCATGAATAGTACGACCGGGCTGCCCGTAACAGTTTCGTGAATCTTTTGCTTGATGTCCATGGCTCAATCCAAAAATAGTTGAGTAAATAAGTCGAGATATTGTAGTTGCTGCCGTTGGTGCCGGTCAAGCGGGATTCGGGGAAAGCCGAAGCCAAGCGTCAATGCAAAACGCGCGGCATGGACAGAACAAAATCGTCGATCGGCGCCTCGAACTGCACGCCGTCTTCGGCGGTCATCTGGTAACTGCCCTTCATGGTCCCGACCGCTGTCGCCAGTTGGCAACCACTGGTGTATTCAAAACTCTGACCTGGCGCCAACAAGGGCTGGTGGCCGACCACGCCCAGCCCGCGCACTTCCTGCACCTGGCCCTCTGCGTCGGAAATCACCCAGTGGCGGGAAATCAGTTGTGCGCTGACATTGCCGGTGTTCTGAATTTCGACCGTATACGCGAAGACATGTCGGTTGATCGCGGGGTCCGACTGCTCAGCAACGTAATGTGTCGTCACCTTTACCTTGACTTCGTATTTTTTTGATTCGGCCATAAGGGCGGCATTCAACACCAATTCGCGGACTCGGGCAAGAAAGCCGCTCAAAGTCTCCCGCGGGCCGGCTCATCCCGTCGCCAGACACAGAATACGATGCAATCGTGATTCTTGACCATTGCCATCGATTCCGCGACACTTCGCCCATGCAAATTTATTGGCTGCTGGCGCCCCAGCGCAGAACCATCCGATGAGTATCACCGAATCCAGCCCCGCGAACTCCAGCTTCATGGAGCGCTTGCGAACTGCGGGTATCGAGCCGAGCGACAGCGCAGAAGTCAGGCTCAACAAATCGCTGCTGATGCTCACCACGGGCCTCGCCAGCATCGCCATCGTATTATGGGTGGCGATCTACTGGACGCTCGGGCCGGTGTTTTCAGCCTCCATGCCTTTGGTATTCCAGTTGTTGCTCGCCGGCAACATGCTGCTCTACCTGCGCACTCGCAACTTCGATTATTTCCGCATCAGCCAGCTAGTAGTCAGTCATGCTGCCGTTGATGGATAAAGCCGATGAAGCTTGCTGCGAGCATCGCGAATCGTGAAACGCCAGTTGATGGGCTGGTGCTTGGCGTTGCGCTCGGCGACATTGGCATTGATGCGTCGTCGCAGAG